>NZ_POIZ01000032.1 GCF_002960425.1 Streptococcus suis | reverse complement strand
ATACAGAACTTAGTCAAAGAGGAATTGACAAGTAAAGAGGGAGCCCGCATTTATGCCAAACGCAAGGTGGATGTCGAACCTGTATTTGGTAGGATGAAGGGTGTTTTTGGCGTGCGCAGAGTCCATGTCAGAGGTCAAAAAGTGGTTGAAACTGAGATAGGATTCCTCCTAATGAGTATGAATCTCACGAAATTGGCTAAGAAATTAGTCCAAGATAATAGAGATAAAAAGAAAAACACAGACAGTACGGCTGGATTTCATCAGAAGCAGCTCAATCTGTCTGTATTTTTTATTTACTGGCTAGTTTTTGCCCAGCCTCTTTTATAATATTTTAGATTATTGAGCAATCAGAAAATTCTGGTTGCTTTTCTATTAAATGATTAGTTTGTAACAGCTAGAGTTTGGGATGGTTGCTACAATTTCTTCCAGTAAGCCTTGTATAAAAATAGCTGGAGTAATCCTGAAAGGATGACTATCAGGGTTGCCAGTCCAGAGCTTACTAAGGTTGGACCAATGATGGTAGTCATTACACTACTGATGACGAGCAAGATGAATCCGAGAATCATTGTTAGCAAGATGGAACCAGCAATCAGCCACTGACCTGCTCCGCGACCAAAGAGCTGATTGGAATTTTGCCAGTTGAGCATGAGTAGGCGCTGGTCCCTCCAGTAATAAATTTGTCCAGTTAGTAGGGCAGAAACAAGCATTCCTAGACCGAAGAAGAGGGTTAAAACAGCGTTTACTTGAATAACAAACAAGGCTAAGGCCAGATAAAGCAAGGTTGGAAGGATGAATTGGACTGCAGCAATTACCCAAAACTTCTGAATCGTAAACTGTTTGAAGTTAATGGGTAAGGTTCGGATGAAGTGATAGTTTTCCTTTTCCAAGGACATTGCTGTTCCGATAAAGGTTGTAGCACCTGCGAACATATTTCCCAACAAACATCCAGCCAGTAAAGCAATTCCGAAAAATTCCCAAGAAAGAGAACTCAATCCGTCCCCTTCAGTAAATTTAGAAATAGAAGGAAACATGGCTACTCCCATGACCAAGGACTGTAAAAAGGTCTGTACCATGAGGTTGCTGTCGTTTAGGGTAGATAGGTGATGTTTGATAAGGGCTTGGTTTAAATTCTGCGGTAATTTCTTCGGCTTGCCGACTTTGCGTTTGGCAGAAGCAGTATCAATAGCCAAAACTTGCTGGAAATAATTTGGAATAACAGTCTGAAAGGCAAAGTAGAACAGACCGATCATCAACAAAATTGGCAGGACTAGATGGACAAACGTTCCGATTGACAAGGTCTGGCTGAGGAGATAGTGAAAACCGACAAAAATAGGTATTTTTGGAAATTCAACAATCCCACCAGATTGAAGGGAAATGGTTTGCTGAGACTGGAGAAACATGAGAGCCCCTAATGAAACCAAGGATGAGCCTGTCAAGAGGAGGGTAGAAATGGTTGTTTTATGAGGGCTCTTGGTAAGAATTTCCCCTACAAAGTGCATGAAAATCAAGTTGAGAAGATTAACCAGAAGCCATAAGATAGCGAAACTAGGCAAGGCCAATACTGCAAAGGCTGGTCCTGCTATCTGCCAATAGGCAATGATAAGAAGAGAGAGACAGGGCATAAGGAAGGGCAAAACCATTCCTTGAGCCGATAAGAATTTAGCGATAAAGACTTCGCTGGCTTTAAGGGGAAGAGGGAGGTAGAGTTTGGTGTCCTTACTATCGTAAAAGACGGAAAAGAAGCCTGTAAATCCATAAACAGTTGCCAAGATGGCAAAAAGAGCTAGTTGTAGGGAGAAGAAACCAGTGGACCGTTTGTAATCAATCCCCAGAAAGAAAGCAGAATAGAGGATAGCCATCAACAGAATGAGGAAGACCTGCTGGATAAGAATACTACGATAGGCTGAAAATCGCCCATCTTTATTCTTATTTTGCTTTTTCTTAACGGCAGCTAGCAGTTGCGGGTTGGAGTAGAGGATATTGATTTTGGTCAATTCCCAAATCAGTGATTTGTTCATCAATCCTCACCTCTACTTTCTTGCTGGCGACCTGCTAATTCTAGGTAGATGGTTTCCAGATCCTTGTCAGGATAGTGGGATTTCAATTCTTCCAGACTTCCTACGAAGATTAGTCGTCCCTTTCTCAGAATGCCGATACGGTCGCAGAGTTGTTCTGCAACAGACAAAACGTGGGTCGAAAAGAGAACGGTCTTGCCACCTTTGGCATGGTCCTTCATCATCTGCTTGAGGTCAAATGAGGCCTGGGGATCCAGTCCCGTCAAGGGTTCATCCAAAATCCAAATGTCTGGGTTGGGAATGAGGGCACCAATGATAATGGTTTTCTGCCGCATACCGTGGGAGAAGCTGTCGATGGGCTCATACTGGCGAGCAGTCATGTCAAATAGAGTAGCCAACTTGTTGATACGCTGGTCTACTGTCTCCTTATCCACCCCGTAGACCTTGCCGAGAAAATGCCAATACTCAAAAGCTGTCAAGTGCAAGAAAATATCAGGCGAGTCGGGTACATAGGCAATCCGTTTTTTGACTTCATCCCGATTTTCTTCCAGTTGAAGTCCGTCAACAGTGATGGTTCCTTGGCTAGCTTCGATGATGGAGGTGAGCAGGCTGATGGTCGTCGTCTTGCCTGCTCCGTTATGTCCAATCAGGCCGAAAATCTCGCCACTTTCGATGGTCAAATTCAAATCATCAAGGGCCAGGGTGTCGCCATAGGCTTTAGTAACATGGTTAAATTGAATCATAAGAACCTCCTAGATAAATATAATAAATTACAGTTATTATACTGCTATCTTAGTACAAATGCAATAGTTTTTTAGAAAAAAGTTAAGAAACTCACAAATCCTATCTATAAGAAAAATTTGCTATAATAGACCTATGATTAACCGAAATACTGAAAACCAATTCAAACTTGTATCAAAATACTCCCCGTCTGGTGACCAACCTCAAGCTATTGAAACCTTGGTGGATAATATCGAGGGGGGCGAAAAAGCCCAAATTCTCATGGGGGCGACTGGTACTGGTAAGACCTACACCATGAGTCAGGTCATCGCCCGCGTCAACAAGCCCACTCTGGTCATCGCCCACAACAAGACCTTGGCGGGTCAGCTCTACAGCGAGTTCAAGGAATTCTTCCCAGAGAATGCAGTCGAATACTTCGTGTCTTACTACGATTACTACCAGCCCGAAGCCTATGTACCGTCTAGCGATACCTATATCGAGAAGGATAGTTCGGTCAACGATGAGATTGACAAACTCCGTCACTCAGCGACCTCAGCACTTCTCGAACGCAACGATGTCATCGTCGTGGCTTCCGTTTCCTGTATCTACGGTTTGGGATCGCCCAAGGAATATGCTGACAGCGTGGTCAGCCTGCGACCAGGTCAGGAGATTTCCCGTGACCAGTTGCTTAATTCCTTGGTAGATATCCAGTTCGAGCGCAACGACATCGACTTTCAACGGGGACGCTTCCGTGTGCGTGGCGATGTGGTGGAGATTTTCCCAGCTTCTCGTGATGAACACGCCTTCCGTGTGGAGTTTTTCGGGGATGAAATCGACCGCATTCGTGAGATTGAAAGCCTGACAGGTAAGGTTTTGGGCGATGTGGACCACTTGGCGATTTTCCCTGCCACCCACTTCGTGACCAACGATGACCACATGGAAACGGCCATTGCCAAGATTCAGGCGGAACTGGAAGAGCAGCTCAAGGTCTTTGAGGCAGAAGGAAAACTCTTAGAAGCTCAGCGATTGAAACAACGAACCGACTACGACATTGAAATGCTACGAGAAATGGGCTACACCAACGGAGTTGAGAACTATTCACGACACATGGATGGGCGAAGCGAGGGCGAGCCTCCATATACTCTGCTGGACTTTTTCCCTGAAGACTACCTGATTATGATTGACGAGAGCCACATGACCATGGGGCAGATTAAGGGGATGTACAATGGTGACCGCTCACGCAAGGAGATGTTGGTCAATTATGGTTTCCGCCTCCCAAGTGCACTGGACAATCGTCCGCTGCGCAGGGAAGAATTTGAGAGCCATGTCCACCAGATAGTCTATGTATCTGCGACGCCGGGTGATTATGAAATGGAGCAGACTGATACCGTTGTCGAGCAGATTATTCGGCCGACAGGGCTTTTGGATCCAGAAGTGGAAGTCCGTCCAACCATGGGCCAAATGGATGACCTCTTGGGTGAAATCAATGCCCGTGTTGAGAAGGGTGAGCGGACTTTTATCACTACCCTGACTAAGAAAATGGCAGAGGACTTGACCGACTACCTGAAAGAAATGGGCGTCAAGGTCAAGTATATGCACTCGGACATCAAGACCTTGGAGCGTACGGAGATTATCCGTGATTTGCGTTTGGGTGTCTTTGACGTCTTGATAGGGATTAACCTCTTGCGTGAAGGGATTGATGTGCCAGAAGTCAGTCTGGTGGCTATTCTAGATGCTGACAAGGAAGGTTTCCTCCGTAATGAACGGGGGCTCATCCAGACAATCGGTCGGGCGGCCCGTAACTCTGAAGGCCATGTGATTATGTATGCGGACAAGGTTACTGAGTCTATGCGCAAGGCTATGGAAGAAACAGCCCGCCGCCGTCAAATCCAGATGGCTTACAATGAGGAGCATGGTATCATTCCACAGACCATTAAGAAGGAAATCCGTGACCTGATTAGCGTGACCAAGGCTGTCACTCAGGACAAGGAAGAAGTGGTGGACTTCAATGCCCTCAACAAAGACGAACGCAAGGCTATGATCAAGAAACTGGAAGGTCAAATGCAGGAAGCAGCAGAAGTGCTTGACTTTGAACTGGCAGCTCAGATTCGTGATATGGTTATTGAGTTGAAGAATATGTAAACAAAGAAGATAAATAGCGATTGGAAAAGGATTCCAGTCGTTTTTTCTAAAATATTTCCCGTATTTTTTTGGGTTATATAATCAAAGTCCCTATTTCTACTTTCTTACTTTTAGATAGAATCCGTATTTTCTACGAGTAATGGACCGTAATACTTGTTTCCTTGCACTTGAGGGAGTATAATGGAAGAGTATATTCTTAAGGGGATTTGAGAAATAATGAAGAAACAATTTAACGAGAAACAAGAGCGTTTCTCACTTCGTAAATTATCGGTAGGTCTTGTTTCAGCGACGGTGACAAGCCTATTTTTTGCGACTTCCATTGCTGCGGCACCGTCTATTAGTGCCCAGTCAATTAATTATACTTATGTAACTGAGCAAGAGTTGACAGATGCAGAAAAAGAATTGATTATTCGAGACCTGCCAGGTTTGGCTCAAGCGACAGATGCTACTTATTACTTGGTCTATCGTCCAGTAGGAGCGAGCAAGACACCTGTAGTGGCAAATACCAATAGTCAATCAAAAATCTTGCCAAAGACAGGCGTTATAGAGAATGCTGCCATGGCAGTAGCAGGTCTAACGCTTCTGGTTTTGGCTGTAAAGATTGGTAAAAAAGGGAAGAAGGAACTTGCGGGAGTTATCATTCTTGCCGCAACGGGTGCAAGTTTCCTGGCACCGACCAGCTCAGCCTTGACTAGCCATATTTTGGCTCAATTCAACCATACGGTAGAAAGATCAGCAGGTCAGGCCTTGCCAGCGCCAGCTGACATTGAAGGCTATGTTTATGTGGGCTATTTTAAAGATAGCAGAGCAGTAGACGAGCTTCCAGCAGAGGAGAAAAAGCCTGTAGAAGAAGTGGTTACCGAAGTTCCAGATACGGCACCTAGTCATCAAGTGCCAGCTGTTGCGATTACTGAAAAGACTCTCACAAAGACAGAAGTTATTGCTTTTGAAACTCAGACGGTAGAAAATCCTGCCTTGGATGAGGGAACAGAAAAAATTGTTCAAGAAGGTCAAAATGGTGAGCGGACTATTACCATCAAGCAAACGCTGGTAGATGGTCAGGTTCTGAAGGAAGAAGAAGTTTCATCAGAAATTACCAAAACTGCTACTCCAAAAATCATCGAGATTGGCAGTAAAAAAGCTGAAGAGCCTATTGTAACGGATGTTCCAGATACGGCACCAACACACGAAGTTCCAGCCTTAGCAGTTACGGAGGAAGTCACTTCCCATTCAGAATCGATTGCCTTTACAACTGAGGAAATCTATGACGATACTCTTCCAGAAGGTACTAGACAGACAGCTCAGGCTGGCCAGGCTGGTCAAAAGACCATTGAAACCAAGCAAACCTTCATTGCTGGTGTCTTGGTTCAATCAGAAGTTGTATCAGAAACGGTCAGCCAAGCCCCTGTTAATCAGGTTGTAAAAATTGGTACCAAACCCATTACTGCTCTACCAGATACAGCTCCAACGCAGGAAGTACCAGAAGTTATTTTGACGGAAGATACGACGACCAACACGGAGGCTATTCCGTTTGAAAGTCAAGTCATCTATGATGACACCTTGGCGGAGGGAACTCGAAATGTGGATCAAACAGGTGTTGCAGGTGTTCGGACTACTGTCACTAAGAATTACTATGCTGATGGTGTCTTGATCAAGTCTGAGCAGATTTCAAGTTCGGTGACAAATTCACCAGTGACTGAGATTGTTCGCCTTGGTACAAAGAAAGCTGATACAGTCACAACGGAGACGGAATCAGCTACAAAAGTCATTCCATTTGAAATCAGCTACCAAGATGATGCGACCCTTCCAGTTGGTGAAGAAAAAATCATTACTGCTGGTCAAAATGGATTGGCGACTGTTACAACAACCTACACTCTTATAAATGGCGTTCGTCAGGCAAATCCAACAGTCACTGAAACTGTGACTACTCAGCCTGTGCCTCAAGTAGTAGCGCGTGGTACGAAAACGGCTACCCCAACTCCAGTTGAAGGTACGGAAACCGTTACGGAAACAGTTGATATTGCCTTTGAAACCAAGACGACAGAAACAGCTGACCTCTACGTTGGTCAAGAACAAGTTCTTACGGAAGGTAAAAATGGAAGCAAGGAAATCACCACTACTTATGTAACCATTGACGGTGTTCGTCAGGCAAATCCAACAGTAACCGAGAAAGTAACCCAAGAGCCAACAACCAAGGAAGTTCTCAAAGGTACCAAGCCAATCGAGGGTACAGAAACTGACACAGAAAGAGTTGACATTGCCTTTGAAACCAAGATTACCGAAACAGCTGACCTCTACACAGATGAGGAGCAAGTAGTTGTTGAAGGTAAGGTTGGAAGCAAAGAAATCACCACTACCTACCAAACAGTCAAAGGCGTTCGTCAAGCAAACCCAACTGTGACGGAGAAAGTTCTGGTTGAGCCGACAAGCAAGGAAGTTCTCAAAGGTACCAAGCCAATCGAGGCTACAGAAACTGACACAGAAACAGTTGACATTGCCTTTGAAACGGAGTATGTTGATGATCCTACACTGTTAGAAGGTAAGACAAAAGTTGTAACAACAGGTGTCAATGGTTCTAAGACGATTACAACAACCTATAAAACCATCAAGGGTGTTCGTCAGGAAAATCCGACTGTAACAGAAGAAATCACCAAAGAACCAGTTAAGCAAGTCATTGCGCGTGGTACAAAAGTCGAAAAAGTGCCACAAGTTGTTATTACTAATTTGGTAGAGAATGATGATGCTAAATCAGCAACAATCAGCTACAAGTTGACAGATGAAACGTCTAACTTCCTCCGAGCTGTTGCCCTTCTTTATGACAATACAGGTGCCTTGGTTAAAGAAGAGGCCATTACAGATCCAAATGGTCAGTTGACATTGGAAAATCTTGATTTCTATACAGACTATACAGTCAAAACTAAGATTTTCTATACAATGGCAGAGCAGGAACAAAGCTCAGAGCAAGAAGCTATTCTTGAAAGCATGCGTCAGTTTGACCTAGTTTACAAGAAGATTGAAATCAAGGATATTGATGCGGTGACGGTTTACCGCCGTAAAGATGGTAAGTATGTCGGTCAAGAGTTTTTAGAAGAACTTCCAGCATCGGCTAATGAACTATTTATCAAGGTAACATCCGATCGTTTTAAAGAAGTCTATCTTCCAGTTTCAAGCGTTGAGGAAACGACTTTGAATGGCAAGGCTGTCTTCAAAATGGTTTCCTCCTTTGACCAGTTGGTAGAGGATAAGAACAACCAATACGTTGCAAATCGTGAGTTTTACATTCCGAAGATGGCGACGGATGCCAATACCTATACATCTTTCAAAGCTCTGATTGATGCCATGAAAGCAAATTCTAAAGGCACCTTCAAACTGGGGGCTCACTTGGATGCCAGTGAAGTACCAGTTGGTGACGTAGCTTCATACGTTCAGAATTTTAGTGGTACCTTGGACGGAGTAAATGATGGCTATGCTTTCTCAATCAGTAACATGAAAGCACCACTTTTCTACAACCTTGGTGGTAAAGTTCAAAACTTGGACATCAAAAATGCTCATTTACAGACAAGCACCACCAATCCTCTTGCTACCATTGCTGTCAATGCCAATAATGCATCGGTCACAAACGTAGCAGTAGAGGCCAGCCTAAAAGGTCCACAACATGTATCTGGTCTAGTTCATTCCGCAACCAACTCGACTATCAAGGATGTATCCTTCAAGGGAAGTATTGAAGTAACCGGAACTGAAGCAAGCCTAACTGGTGGTATCTTGGGTAACGGTACGATGGCAAGTGTCGGAAATGCCAAGGTTGATGCGACCATTACCCTACCAGGTACGACAAATCAAGTAGCTGGTGGTATTGTAGGCCGTACCATGCTTGTCTACGATGTACCAGGAAGTGTCTATAATGCATACGCAACTGGTTCTATTGTGACGACTGAATCAGCAGCCATTGTCGGTGGCATCGCAGGTGCCAACCAAGTAACGGGTGCCTATGCTCCTTATAGTGGTAACGTCAACAATGTTATCAGTGATATGACTGGTACGATAAGCATTATCGGTCAACCTGCAAATCCAAATGGTAAGATTAAAGATGGATTTACAACCAAGGCAGATGACTTGACTAATGTCAAAGTGATTACTGCTGAAGAAGCACAAGCAAAAGTGGAAACTATGAATATTCAAGCGACAATTAGTGATTCTGTTCCGCTTAACCTAAATCATTATTCAGTAGATTACTTGACCCTGAAGCAGGCGCAAGCTGACCATGAAACTGCCTACTACAATATGGAGAAAATCCTGCCATTCTATAACAAGGAATTGCTTGTTTACTATGGAAATAAAATCGCAGTAGATGATAAGCTCAACAAGGTTCGCTTGTTGGATGTTGTTCCAATGAAAGATACAGCCTTTATTGCAGATGTCCATACTGAGAAAGCCACTATTAACAAGATTATGCTTCACTATGCGGATGGTACGGTGGATTATAAGTCAGTTTCTTATCTGGAAGATTTTAAAAACAATCATGTGGTAGAATACACGATTGCTGGTACGGACTTGATTTACACGCCAGAATCCTTCTTGAATGACAGAAGCGCCCTTGTTAGCGACTTGGTAAATAGTCTATCGAGTGTAGTACTTGATTCAGATGCCATGAAAGCTGTTGTCAATTATCCGACTAAATTAGATGCCAATAGACAGACTGGCACAGCTAAAGATTTCTACTTTGGTGAAAGCTTTGACCAGGTGAAAGCTAACCTAGAGAGCAATGTCCGTAAGATTTTAGTTGCTAGCCTAAACGGTCAAGGACAGGCTTCTGAAGCCTACATAAAAGAGAAGATTACTGACAATAAGGAAGCCTTTCTTCTCGGTTTGACTTACTTGAACCGTTGGTATGACATCAATTACGGGGATGTAAATACCAAAGATTTGACCATCTTTGAACCTGATTTCTTTGGAAATGATGCTGCCTCTGCCCTTGATATGATTTTAGCAATCGGTAATGGTGGCTATGATGTTCTTCGTGCCCATAACAACGTAAGTACCTATGCTTCAGCTATTGGTAAGCAAAATAAGCAGGCTTCGCTCTTTGATATGGTGGAAGCTTATCGCAAACTCTTCTTGCCAAATCTGACAGACAACGAGTGGTTCAAACAAACAACCAAAGCCTATGTTGTTGAAAGCAAGTCGCAGGTCGCAGAAGCAGCTGCCAAGCAAGATGCTGCAGAGAAGCACAGTAAGTATGCACTTGCCGTGTACGACAAGATCACCAATCCATCTTGGGAATATCGCCAAATGCTCTTGCCACTACTGACCTTACCGCAAGAGGACATCTTTATCATCAGTAACATGAACACCCTCGCTATCGGTTCTTATGAGCATTATGTGGATGATTATAAGGATCCTGCCAAACGGGATAGTGTCCGTCAGTTAGTCGATAAAGCAGCTATCATGCAGCGCGACAATGCTGATTTCTGGTATAAGATTCTTGATGAAGAAAACAGAGACAAGCTCTTCAGAACGGTGCTCAATAATGAAGGTTTCAAAATGTATGGCCCAGATGGACAGGCTATCTACCGTAATCTTCTTGCAGATGTGGATGCTATTCAAGATTACTATGGCCCAATTAACAAGTGGTATGCAGAGGGAGGAACTAAAACTGCCTATGCCAACGGGAAAGAAACCTTCTATGTTATCTATAGTATGCTAGATAACTATGGTACGACTCTCTACACTCATGAAATGGTCCATAACCAAGATGGTTCTACCTACCTCCACGGCTATGGTCGTCGTATGGGACAAGGTATGGAATTGTTTGCAGATGGTTTGCTTCAAAACGTATCTTCAGTCGATCGGACAATCCTTGGTTTCAATGCGGTCTTCACGAGTGACGCAGCCAATCGTGTTCACGTCGGTGACCCAGTTGCACGCTTCAATAGCGAGCAGGACTTTAATGAGTATTTCCACAATCAATTTGATGTCCTCTATCTATTGGATTACATCGAAGGGATGACAGTCCTTGAAAAACCAAGTAGCCTGAAGAAGGATTGGTTCCTCAAACTTGAAAATTACTACATTCAAGAAAATGGCAAGAATACCCATGCTGGTAACCGAATGACGACCTTGACAGAGGAAGAGGCTGCTAAATTGACTACTTTTGATGACCTAATCAACGGAAGCATTATTGATCGTTATGGTTATCAAAGTGTGAAATACAATACTGATTTACAACGCAATGGCTACTACAGTGTTCCGATGTTTGCAGGGAATTATTCAGCCCTCTCCAATCCGAATGGATCACCAGGTGACTTTATGTTCCGTCGTATGGCCTTTGAGTTAATCGCAGCGAAAGGTTACACAGATGGATTTGTACCGTATACCTCAAATCAATTATCTGACTATGCTATGAGCCAGAACTCCATTACCTATGATAACTGGAACAAGAAGAATACAGGTCTGATTACAGACAAACATGTCTTAGATCAAGTCTTTAATGGTGAGTATGTAAGCTGGGAAGCCTTCAAGAAAGCGATGTTTATGGAGCGTGTCGATAAAGCGAAAGCAGGCAAACTGAAGCCATTTACGATACAGTATGAATTAGGTGTTGCAAATTCAACCAAGGAAGTCGTGATTTCGACCTATGACGATCTTCAAAGACTGATTAGCGCAGCGATTGATGCTGATATTCAGAACAAGTCATACGGCAGCGACAAGAGCCGACTTTCAACGCTGAAAATCAAGATTTATCAAGCCTTGATGAACGCTACAAATGATTTCAGAACATCTATTTTCAACCCATAATCTATTGAAAGAAGTCGGCCTTGGCTGGCTTCTTTTGCTATGAGAATCCGTGGAGTTTCTCGCTTGTTAGACGGCACAAGATAGGAACAGGGGTGCTATCCTTGGTGTAGAGACAGCATAGGCTCACTCCACCTTCAACTTTCAAAGGTTCTGCCAGACTTGAAAGCCTGGGCAGAATGATTTTCATTGACTAGAGCACCAGATAGGCTAATAATGATAATTTTTTGAAAATTTTAAGCAAAAACCTTGAAAATTGAGGGGGGGGGGGTGATATACTAGTAGTGGTATTTTAAATATCATCCTTTCTAGCTAGGAAAAACCATTCAAGATTTAGGGTTTACTATAGACTGTTTGTTTACCAATCGAATGATTTATCAATGATAAATTCTCCCCATATCCAACTATCACTAATACTCAATGAAAATCAAAAACAGACTAGGCTTCGCAGATGCAGCTAGAACTCTGTTCCTTTTATATTTCAAGGGAACAGGCTGAAAAGAGCCACTGGATCTTTTCACTCATCAAATCAAGTCAACAACATCTAATTTTGATTGTCGAAGAGTATAAATAGATTATCTTGAGAAATCAGTATATAGTGGAATCCGAATGGAATAGGGTAGGGCATATGTAGGTTGCATATGCTCGTTCTGCCTAGCGAATGTTTTTTCATGGAGTAAGAAGATGGTTGTCTGTTTCTCAGGCACCATCTTTTCTATTGCCAGTTCCGTTTGTAGTTGATGATTGCTAATTCATGTTTGTTGGGTATAATAGAAATAGACTATACTAGTGGAGGATTGGATATGCTTATCAAACCAATGGAAACTGAAAATGAAATCCAGGGCAAGGCTTATGTTCATTGGAAGGCTTGGCAGGAGGCCTATGCTGGTTTGTTACCGCAGGATTTTCTGCAAAAGACCTACACCTTGGAGCGGTGCCAAGATTGGGCTGCTCGCTATCCGCAAAATATCTTGGTAGCTCTGGTAGATGACCGGGTTGTTGGTTTTGTTTGCTACGGTGCAAGCAGCCAGGCGGACTTGTCGCAAGCTGGTGAGATATACGCTCTTTATGTTTTGGCGGATTTCTATGGACAAAAGATTGGTTATCAGCTCATGCAGGCGGCTTTGGAAAAATTGCAGAGCTACAAACAGATTTCCCTCTGGGTCTTGGAGGGGAATGCGCGTGCGATTGCCTTTTATGAAAAGGTTGGCTTTCGCTTTGATGGTCTTGAAAAGACCGTCAAACTAGGGGAAGATCGAAGAGAATATAGGATGCTTTTAGATTTAGCGGACAAAAAAATTATAAATATAATATAACAAATATTGAATACACCTTTTTCTTATGCTATAATGAGCCTGAGACAAGGAGGATTCTTATGATTTTACTAACCAACCATCGCTTGAGAGTTGAAATCGCTGAACCTGGCGAGCGACCAAATGATACTTTTCGCTTTGACCGTGCGGGCTTTATTTCAGATGTGACCTTGGATGGAGATACGCATTTTGGTGCCAATGAACCCATGAACTTGCGGCATCTATCTTCTGGGGGAAGAGGGCTCTGCTGTGAGTTTTCTGGGGATTTTGCTGCTGGTGTCCAGATTGGCGACTACTTTCCAAAATTGGGTGTTGGCTTGATCAAGCAAGATAGTGATCTGGGCTACCAATTTGCCCATAAGTACGAGGAGGTCATTCCTTACCCTGTTACCTATAGCCATACGGAAACCTCTGCTACATTTTTCACAGAAGCTGTCCCTTGCATGGGCATTGCTGCAGAGGTTGAGAAGACCATTCGGATTGAGGACAATAGTCTTATCTTAGAAGCGACTATTACCAATGTGGGTGAAAAGGCGTTTGAAACAGAAGAATACTGTCATAATTTCCTCAGCATTGATGGCATGGCAATCTCGCCTGATTATCGTTTGGACTTGCCAGATATGAATGACCTAGGTCATGAACGTCTTGAAGGTTTTGGTGGCTATGACCACAACAACTTTATAGCGGACGGCAAGACCATTGCTTTTGAAAAATGCGAGACCGACGTTTCGCTCAGTGTTCTTAGCACGGACAAGGCAAGCCTTGGTGAGACCTTTACCTGGAAACTCAGCCATAAGGGAGCGCAAGCGAGTGTCACTGGGATTGACCATGTCAAACCGACCAGCCTGCTCCTCTGGGCGACAGACCACATCGTCAGTCCAGAAATCATCCAGACCATCAAACTCCTACCAGGCCAAAGCCATAGCTGGTCGCGCCGCTGGATTTTCGAAGCCAACCCTCGTTGGTAAGAACAAGTCAAGGCTAGTCTACCTTGGCTTTTTCTGATAGAATAGATTGATGAGTTTTCATTTTGAAGCTAAAGCTGACTGGTTGTGTGGGAAAGTAGACCAGTTGATTGCTTATTTCAGTGTGAAATGGATAGAAAGGAAATATGATGGCTAGAAAAGAAACGGTTACCTTGACCAATATGTGTTTGATTGAAGATAAGGATGGGAATGTCGTCGTGCAAATTCGGGACCCTGAACGCTATCGTTGGTCAGGTGTTGCCTTTCCTGGTGGGCATGTTGAAGAAGGTGAGAATTTTTATGACTCGGTTGTTCGGGAAGTTGAGGAAGAAACTGGTCTGGTCATCACAAATGCTCATCTGGTTGGTATCAAGCATTGGCCTGACAAGGAAGGACATCGCTATCTGGTCTTTCTCTATAAGGCGACGGAGTTTACTGGAACCCTCCAATCAACTGAAGAGGGCGAGGTGCGTTGGGTCAAGAAAACAGACTTACCGCAGATGGATTTAGCCTATGATTTGCTAGAAATCCTAAAGGTTATGGATGACCCAGATTTATCTGAGTTCTTTTATACTCGAAAAAATGATGATGGAGCGTGGGATAAGAATTTTAGGTAGGATTGCTTCATTTTTTAATTATTTGTAAAAATATTTACAATCTTGTTGTTCTATATCAAGATATTTTTATAAAATATTTCGCATATTTTTAGAAATGAGGGATATAATGGGCGTAGATAATCTTGAGCTGCTTCTTATAGCATCTGTATTTGCTTTTTTGTTTTACATAATAAACTATTTAATGGATTTTTGGAAACATTTTATTATCTAAAATGCTTATAGTACATAGATTATCCATTAGTCATATGTTCCCTATATTTTTATTTAAATAGTATTAGCTTAATGATTATTTTTTTTGAATAAAAAAATATAAATTTCGCATAAAAATACAAAATACATATTGACAACTGTATAAAATTACTTTATACTAGACATATCTTTTGAAAAGAGGGAGAAAATATGGGGAAAATCGCTTTCAAAGCCCGATGATTTTTTAGAAGAAATGACATCGTTTTAATAAAAAAATAAAAGAAATAAGAGGATACATACATGAAAAAACTACTTACACTAGCTGCTACCCTGTTGGCAGGATTTACATTGGCAGCTTGTTCATCAACCAGCTCTTCATCAAGCCAATCAACACTTGAAAAAATCAAGGAAAAAGGAACCTTGGTTGTTGCGACCAGTCCTGACTATGCACCATTTGAATTCCAAACACTTGTAGATGGAAAAAATGAAGTGGTTGGTGCTGACATTATGCTAGCACAGAAAATTGCAGATGAATTAGGTGTGAAACTTGAAGTGTCATCAATGAGTTTTGACAACGTTTTGAACAGTGTTCAATCTGGCAAGGCTGACATTGCCATCGCAGGGCTATCTTACTCTGAAGAACGTGCCAAAGTCTTTGACTTCTCTGAAAGTTATTACCAAATTGCCGATGTCCTACTCGTTAAGAAAGAGAATGCTGAAACTATTTCAAGTATTGACGCATTAGCAGGTAAATCATTGGCAGTTCAAAAAGGGTCAACTCAAGAAACCTATGCCAAAGAAAAAATGGCAGATGCAAAAATTGTTTCCTTGACACAAATGGGGGAAGCAGTTAATGAATTGAAGACGGGTAAAGTAGAAGCAGTCTTGATGGATTCTCCAGTTGCAGCAGGCTATGTTTCACAAAACAGCGACCTTGCCATTGCAGCAGTGGAATTTCCAACTATTGACGAGAACTCAAAAGTTATCGCCCTTCCAAAAGGAAGCACAGAACTAAAAACCGAAATTGACAAGGTCATCGCTCAAGTAAAAGCAAGTGGCGAATTTGATACCTTCCTTGAAAAAGCAGCAACCTATACAGCAGTTGAATAAATGAGACGAACAACCATCGGAAACGGTGGTTGTTTTTGCATGTAAAAAAGAATGAAGCTCAATACTTCATTCTTATAGGTAATTATTTCACCCGCTCCAGATAAAAACTAGTCAAACGTGGAACTGTAATTCTAGCTCCGTTTTCATCTGGGTAGAGGCTAAATGTTTCCATTGGAAGGACATTTGATGAGAAGACAAGTTTGTACTCGCTATCCGCTGGCAAATCCAGGTGGACATCAAACAATTCCTGATCATTAAAATTATGGATGGTCAAGATTTCCTGGTCATCACTCATACGTGAAAAGGCATAGAGACTAGCTTCGCTATCAATTTTCACCCACTTAAATCCCTTGTCGTAGGCCTGGTAATCATACTTCCAAAATGCATCGTGCTCACGATAGAAAGTAGACAAAGTCTTCATCATTTGGTAGAAACTAGAGTGGGTTGGATAGGTAAGCAACTCCCAATCCATTTCAGTGTATTCATGCCATTCACGGATGTGGCCCCATTCATTGCCCATGAAGAGTAATTTCTTACCTGGATGGGCAAAGTAGAAGCTGTAGTAGACACGCGCCAAATGGAACTTATCTTCGTAATCTCCATTCATTTTATCAATGATGGAATGCTTTCCATGGACAACCTCGTCATGAGATAAGGGCAAGAGGAATTGCTCATTTTGGTTGTAATACATACCAAAGGTAATTTCATTTGAATGGTATTTACGATAGACAGACGGACGTTCGACAAACTTGAGCGTATCGTTCATCCAGCCCAAATCCCATTTCATATCGAAACCAATACCACCTTCTTCTAGGGGATGGGTTACTTTAGGGAAACTTGACGAATCTTCCGCAATCATCAAGACACCCTTATAGTCTGTATGAACCATGGCATTGACACGTTTGATAAAATCAATCGCTCCGTGGTTGATTTTGTCATCTTCTGTTTCACCACGCCAATAGAGAAGATAAGATAAGGCGTCCACTCGAATACCGTCGAAATGGAAGTATTCCAACCAATACTTAAGATTGGATAGAAGGAAGGAACGTGTCAAGCCTTTACCAAGGTCAAAGTTGGCTGTTCCCCACTGGTGATTTTCACGGTCCTGTTCATGAGGGTATTCATACAACCAACTACCATCAAATTGATAGAGACCATGAGCATCCTTACAGAAATGAAGTGGGACCCAGTCCAGAATGACCCCAATCCCAGCCTGGTGACATTGGTCAACTAGGTATTTGAGATCATCAGGCTTGCCGTAGCGGCTGGTAGGGCTGTAATAACCAGTTACCTGATAGCCCCAAGAAGCATCCAGGGGATGTTCGGTGATGGGCAAGAGCTCAATATGGGTGTAATTATTTTCTTTGACGTGCTCAATGAGAAGCGGTGTAATTTCCTTGTAACTATTGAAGGCCTCAAGTGGTGCACCGCCTTCGTTTTTATTAGCAAATTTTTGCTTCCAAGAACCAAGGTGGACTTCGTAGATAGAAACAGGTTGCTCCTTAAAGTCATAGTTGACACGATGATACATCCAGACATCGTCTTTAAACTTGTAACGAGGATTGTAGGTTGTCGACGCAGTATTTGGACGCACTTGACTGAAAAAGGCATAAGGATCAGCCTTATAAATTTCACGACCATCATGGGTGATGATGAGGTACTTGTAATCTTCAAGTGATTTTAAGCCTTCTACATAAAGTTGAAAAACACCATCAATTTCCCATTGCATTGGATGGCTACGTTGCCAGTCGTTAAAGTTTCCAACTAGATAAACCTCACGGGCATTTGGAGCGTAGACACGGAATTGAGTGCCAAGGATCTTATTGCGCTCCTTTATCAAATGAGCCCCCATTTTCTCGTAGAGAGTGGTGTGCTCACCGGAATTCATATAGTATAAATCTAAATCAGTAAATTCTGTCATAGCAATCTCCTTGTTGAAAAGGAGTGGACCCTGGTCGCACTCCTCTTCAGTTTGTTGTCAAATCTTATCTAGCTGCTAATTTCACGATAGAGCCAGATGTATTTTTCAGCAGAAGCAGTCCAGCTGAAATCGCGTCCCATTGCTTGTTTCACCATAGCGTACCAGTCTTCCGGACGGTCGTAGTAGGTTTGGAGGGCCAAATCATAGACCTGACGCATATTGTAGGCATCACGACCACCGAATGTAAATCCAGTACCTTCTTTGCTGTCAATATGATACGGTGTCACTGTATCCACCAATCCACCTGTTTCACGAACCAATGGAAGTGTTCCATAGTGCATCGAAATCAACTGGCTGATACCACATGGTTCAAACATAGATGGCATGAGGAAGAGGTCACTTGCCGCATAAATCTGATGAGCAAGCGGTTCATTATAGCCACGGTAGAAGGCGAATTTTTCAGGATAAGCGTGTTTGAAATGGTTAAAGGCATTTTCAACATCTGCTTCACCATTGCCCAAGATGACAAATTGTACATGGGCTTGAAGAAGATGGCTGAGAACCTCTGTCAAGAGATAGAAACCTTTCTGCCAAGTCAAGCGGGAAACGATACCAATCATTAAAACGTGTTCGTCTTGTGGAAGGCCGAACTGTGCCTGCAAAGCCAATTTATTGGCTTTCTTATCTCCGATTGTTTCAAGACCGTAGTTCTTCACTAGATAATGGTCTGTCTGACTGTCCCAGCTATCGTAGTCGATACCGTTAACAATACCAACCAAATCATGCTTGCGAAGCTCTAGGACGTGTTGCATATTTTCACCGAATTCTTCGGTCAAAATTTCACGCGCATAGGTATCTGAAACGGTTGTTACCTTGTCAGCATACAAAATTCCCAATTTCATAAAGGAAATGCATTCGTCATGGAAACGAGCAATCCCATCTAAGTAGTAGCTGTAGTCCATTCCCAGAGCAGACCAAAGGGCTTGTTTATGGAAAATGCCTTGGAAAGCCAGGTTGTGAATGGTGAAGACATGCTTGATAGCACGGAATTCGTCACGGTAGCTATAGAAAGTACGGCAGAGGAATGGAAGTGCAGCAGTATGCCAGTCATGTGTATGAATGACATCTGGGAAGAAATCCAAGGCTTCCAATAGACGACAGGTTGCATGCTGGAAATAACCGAAACGCATAGCATCATCGTCATAGCCATACAGTTCATCACGTTCAAAGAAGTCACGGTGTTCAATGAAATAGAAGGTAACACCATCGATTACTTGGCTGTAAACATTAGCCATGGACTGAATGTCGCCTGCACGAACATCAAAACTGGACACATAGTCAAAATCAGCATGGTTATTGATAGCAATTTTCTTATAGAGTGGTAGAACCACACGGACATCCAACCCCTGTTTTACCAATTCTTTTGGCAAGGATCCGATAACATCGGCCAAACCACCAGTCTTGATGAATGGAAGTCCTTCAGATGCAACAAAGAGAACAGATTTTCTTGTCATGATTTCTCCTAGATGATTTGATGTGCTTTAATGTAGGCTGGATTTGATTCACTACCTTTGATATCAGTAGAATGAATAATCTTAGTCGATTTATCAATGATGGCATTTTCAACAGTCGTACCATTTTTAATTGTTACACCATTGAGAATGATTGAGTTTTTAACAACGACACCTTCTTCAATAATCACATCACGGTCAATAACGGAGTTTTCTACTTGACCATTGATATTTGCACCGTTGGCAATCAAACTGCGTTTTACTTCAGCCAGTGGACCATAAAGAGAAGGAGAAGAGTCGCTAGTTTGTGTATGGATTGGCCAGTCGTTTTTGAAAAGAAGTTTACGTGTGTCACGGTCAATCAAATCAATCTGAGTTTTGAAATAAGATTCTACGTTATTGATACAAGCAACGAAGTCACGATGTGCATAGCCCATGATCTTGTATTGATCCACTGTATCGCGAAGAATATCTTTCAACCAGTAGAGTGATGAAACCTTGTTAGCACGCTTGATCAACTCGATAAAGGTCGTGCGTTTCATGATGTAGGCTTCTAGTGAAACAGGACGGTTCTTATACTTACCATGGTTTTCTTCGAAGGCTACAACACGCTTGTTATCATCAAATTTCAAGGTTTGGCAACCGATGAAGTTTTCTTTGGCATCGGTGATATTCTTATAAAGAACGGTAATATCAGCACCCGTTTTCTCATGTTCTTCCATGACATTTGTAAAGTCTTGGCTGTAGATGAAGTAAGAAGGTGCAATCAAGACATATTCTTTGGTTGAATTTTCAATAAAATGAAGGTTGTCAGAAAAAGCATTGATATCATGTTGGTAAACTGAGTTCGGGTCTGTTACACTATTGAGCAGGCGAAGAGAACCGCGTTTACTGTTGATATTGTAGTGTTTACCAGTACCAACGTGTTGGATGGTTGAACGCATATGAACAGGCATGTAGACTTGGAACTCTGTAATCCCTGAGTTTGACATATTTGATAGAACGAAGTCAATCAGTCTGTAGCGTCCCAAAAAACCAAAGGCTTGTACGCCACGATGTTCCATGACATCACCAAAATGTACATTGTTTCCTTCAATATTTACAATTCCTAGAGTATTTCTTAGCATAGCAGTCCTTTCTTACTTGGTTACATTCTTATCAATCAAGAGGATATTATCAGCGTCACCAGAGAGTTTGGTTCCATCCGCAATCTTAACATTTTCAGCAACGATGACATAGTCTAGCTCAACTCCCTCACCGATGATGGCACCAGGAAGAAGGACAGAATTTTTAACCACAGCATCCTTGTTCACTTGTACATCAGTTGAAATGACAGAGTGTTCTACGTAGCCATCAATGACAGCTCCTTTGTCGATATAAGCTGATTTAACAGTTGCAGTTGAGCCAATCACTTGAGCTGGAGAGCCCTTGTCCTCTGAGTAAATTCTCCACGAACGGTCAGAAAGGTCCAAGTCACCAGCATGGTCAATCAAGTCCATGTTTGATTCCCAAAGGCTGTTAACAGTACCAACGTCCTTCCAGTAGCCACGGAATGGATGAGCGATAAGAGTACGACCATCTTCCAAGTATTTCGGAATGATATCATGACCGAAATCATGTGAAGAAGTTTCAGATTTATCATCTTCTTGGAGATATTTTTTCAAGGTCTTCCAAGTGAAGATATAAATACCCATGGATGCCAAGTTGCTCTTAGGATTTGCTGGTTTTTCTTCAAATTCTTCGATACGGTAATCTTCATCGGTATTCATGATACCAAAGCGTGATGCCTCTTTGATTGGCACTTCAATAACGGCAATAGTAGCGTCTGCTTTCTTCTGGATATGGGTATCAAGGAGTTTGTCATAGTTCATCTTGTAGATGTGGTCACCTGACAAGATCAAGACATATTCAGGATCGTTCAAATCAATGAAATCGATGTTTTGTGTAATAGCATCAGCAGTACCTTTGTACAGACCAAAGCCTTCAATCTTCTCACTTGGAGGAAGGACAAAGACACCAGAACCTTGAACATCCAAGCCCCAACGTTGTGATTGGGCAACGTAAGAGTTCAACAGTACAGGTTCATACTGGGTCAAAACGCCGACAATGTCGATACCTGAGTTGGCACAGTTACTGAGAGGGAAATCGATAATACGATATTTTCCTCCAAATGCGACTGCTGGTTTGGCGACTTTCTTTGTCAAACCTTCTAGACGTGTTCCACGTCCACCAGCAAGAATCATAGCTAACATTTTATTTTGAGCCATCTAACCACTCCTTAAAATATATTATACATGGATTATATCACATAAATAAAAAAAATGAAAGCGTTTCCTTAAAGAAAATAGAATTATTTCATTTTTTCTTTCAAGTGCTTTCATAAATATAGTATAACATATCGTTTTGTGTATGTCTATATAAGAATAGATTTATTTTTTACCAAATTTAACTTCTTCTAATAAGTAATTGATAAATTTTTCTCCCATATCTGAGAGCATGGATTTTTCGTGTTGGATATAGACCAATTCAATCTCGTCATCAAATTCTAGGGGAATAGATACGATGTTATCACCATTGAGATTGGAATTCAGAATACCTGTAGCAATAGTATAGCCATCCAGACCAATCAAGAGATTGAAGAGGGTGGCACGGTCGGATACGACAATGGATTTCTTATGGTGCTCCTGAGCTAAAATTTCCTCAGCAAAGTAGAAGGAGTTGTGGATACCTTGCTCATAGCTAAGATAAGGAAATTCTACTAAATCATCAAGAGTAATGGAGTCTTTTTTGGCAAGTGGATTGGTCTTGCTGACGAATACGTGTGGTTTGGCAGTAAATAGATGGGTATAAGATAGACGATTATCGTCCAAGAGTTTTAGCAAAACATCACGGTTGAAATGGTTGAGGAAGAGGACACCGATTTCTGAACGGAAATTTTTTACGTCATCGATGATTTCCCATGTCCGTGTTTCCCGTAAAAATAGTTCGTAATCTTCTAGGTCTGTTTCTTTCAAAAGGGATACGAAGGCGTTGACCACAAAGGCATAGTGTTGTGATGATACACTAAACAGCTGTCGCTTGGCATTCGGGTTTTTATAGCGATCTTCCAACAGTTCAGTTTGTTCTACAATCTGACGAGCATAAGAAAGAAATTCCATACCATCTTTTGTCAAAGTAATTCCTTTGGAATTGCGTAGAAAAATCTTGATATCCATCTCTTTTTCCAAGTCACGTACAGCGTTGGAAAGGCTGGGTTGGGTGATGAAGAGTTGCTTGGCAGCTTCGTTCATGCTACCAGTTTCTGCGATTTTGATAATATAGTATAATTGTTGAATTCTCATATTTCTATTGTATCATGATTTGACAAATTATTCTAAAAAATGTATAATGCTGAAAATATATCCTTTAACTGAGTCCAGAGAGGCGAAGAAGGGAACGTGATAAATAGGGCAGATACTGCCTTCTTTTCGTGTAACCTTGCTAGCCAGCAAGGTTTTTTCTCTATATCGACTTTCTTGTTTTCTGTGTTTCATAGAATAGGAGAAAAGATGATTTTAAAAGAACAGATGTTGCTTGTTGACCAAGTCCAGCTTGCTCCAGGTATTTTTGCCATGACTTTGCAGGGTGAGATGGTTCAGGATATGAAAATGGGTCAGTTTATCCATATTCGTGTTCCTGATGATTCCATGCTCCTGCGAAGACCGATTTCCATTTCGGAGATTGATAAAGCTAAATCGCACTGTCGGATTATTTACCGAGTGGAAGGTCAGGGGACAGAAGTCTTTTCAAAAATGCCAAATGGTCACTATTTGGATGTCATGGGACCGCTTGGGAAAGGGTTTGAAGTAGGCTTTCTCAAGGAAGGAGACCACATTCTCATCATTGGTGGAGGTATCGGAGTTCCTCCTTTAGTTGAGGTTGCAAAACAGGCTGCGGAACGTGGTGTCAAGGTCACGTCAGTCATTGGCTTTGCCACCAAGGAGGCTGTCATTTTGGAAGAAGAATTGGCACTCTACGGCCAAGTCCATGTCACAACGGATGATGGCTCCTATGGGCAGAAAGGCACGGTCGCACGTGTGGTGGAAGAGCTGACAGATGAGTTTGCGGCTATCTACTCATGTGGGGCACCTGCTATGATGGACTATGTTGACCAACGCTTTCAGGACCATCCTCACGCCTACATCTCCCTTGAAGCTCGCATGGCTTGTGGCACGGGAGCATGCTACGCCTGTGTGGTCAAACCTAAAGAGGGCCAGGAGCATGAAAACAAGCGTGTCTGTAAAGAAGGACCAGTCTTTGCGACAGGTAGCTTGATTTTGTAGGAGGTTGATATGACAAAACGATTAGCGATTTCCCTGCCTGGTTTGGACTTGAAAAATCCCATCATTCCAGCCTCTGGCTGCTTCGGTTTTGGTCAGGAGTATGCGGACTACTATGACCTTAACCAACTTGGTTCCATTATGATTAAGGCGACTACTCGGCATCCCCGTTATGGCAATGCGACTCCCCGTGTGGCCGAAACGCCAGCAGGTATGCTCAATGCCATTGGACTTCAAAATCCAGGTGTTGATGCCGTCTTATCCGAAAAATTACCCTGGCTAGCGCAGCATTTTCCAGACCTGCCAATCATTGCCAATGTAGCAGGCTTTTCCAATGAAGAATATGCCTATGTGTCAGGGAAAATTTCAAAGGCGCCAAACGTAAAAGCTATTGAGCTGAACATTTCCTGTCCCAATGTGGACCATGGCAATAATGGTCTTTTAATTGGGCAGGTACCGGAATTGGCTTACCAGGCTGTAAAAGCAGCAGTCGCAGCTTCATCTGTACCTGTTTATGTTAAGCTGACACCAAGTGTGGCAGACATCACCCTCTTGGCCAAGGCTGCAGAGGATGCAGGAGCCTCTGGTTTGACTATGATAAACACCTTGGTTGGAATGCGATTCAATCTCAAAACACGCCAGCCAATCTTAGCAAATGGCACAGGCGGTATGTCAGGTCCAGCGGTCTTTCCAGTTGCACTCAAGCTCATCCGTCAGGTTGCGCAGTCGACTAATCTACCGATTATCGGAATGGGAGGTGTGGATTCGGCTGACAAGGCTCTTGAAATGATGATTGCAGGGGCCTCAGCAATTGGTGTTGGTACTGCCAATTTTACAGACCCCTTTGCCTGTCCAAAGATTATTGAAGACTTACCAAAACGCATGGATGTCTATGGTATTGACACCTTAGAAAACCTACGCCAAGAAGTTCGAGAGAACTTGGGTAAGCGTTGACAAAAATAAAATAAAAGAGTATTATTGAAGTAACATCGTCCTTTAACCAAGTCCAGAGAGGCTGGAAAGGTAGCATAAACTAGCTTGACAATTTACTGGTCAGGCTGATTTCGTCTACCTCCCTGTCCAATCTGGCAGGGTTTTTGTGTCGATTTGGAAAGGAAGCTATGAAAGAGAATCGTCCAATTATTGCCTTAGATTTTGCAGGAAGAGAAGAAGTTGAAGCTTTCCTATACGAGTTTCCAGCTCAGGAAAAGCTCTATTTGAAGGTAGGAATGGAACTCTACTATGCGGAAGGTCCAAGCATTATTTCTTATCTGAAAGATTGCGGACACAGCATTTTCCTAGATTTAAAATTGCACGACATTCCAAATACCGTTGAGTCTGCTATGAGGGTCTTGGCCAAGCTGGGTGTGGATATGACCAACGTCCACGCAGCAGGCGGAGTGGAAATGATGCAGGCTGCTCGCAGAGGATTGGGGTCGGATGCTATCTTGATTGCTGTTACACAGTTGACGTCAACTTCCGAAGAGGAAATGCGCAGTGACCAAAATATCCAGACTAGCTTGCAGGATGCGGTTGTCCACTATGCCCAAAAGGCTGCCCAAGCAGGTCTGGATGGTGTCGTCTGCTCTGCCCATGAAGTCTCACTCATTAAAGGTACGACCAGTTCTGACTTTGTTTGTCTGACACCAGGAATTCGTCCAGCAGGTGGCGAGGTCGGCGATCAAAAACGGGTGATGACACCAGCTGAGGCAGCCCTTATCGGTAGTGACTATATCGTGGTCGGTCGTCCAATTACTAGAGCAGAAAATCCTTACCAGGCCTATCTGGCTATTAAGGAGGAATGGAATTGTGAATAAGGTTTATCAGGTTCTAATTGATAGACCTATAGGGTTTATTGATAAATTTGGCAACCAGTACCCCATCAATTACGGCTATGTTCCAAATCTATTGGCTGGAGATGATGAAGAACAGGATGTTTACATCATTTCCAAAGATGTTCAGCAACCTTTGACATCTTTCGAGGGAAAATTGGTCGCAATTGTCCATCGAAGAGACGATGTCGAGGATAAATGGGTACTGACAGGTCTGGATGAAAAACTGAACGTGACAGAAATAAAAGAGAAAACCAATTTTATTGAACAGTATTTTGATTCATGGATTGAAATGGTGGACTAGAAATTTGAACATTAAAACAACACTTTAGGAATAGCTTGGCTATCCGGCGGGATGGTCATGTAGAGAAGGCACGCATTTAAAAGGAGGTCTATTATGACATTAGCAACAGAAATCGCATCACACTTATTGGATATTAAGGCAGTTCATCTGCGTCCAGAAAAGCCATTTACATGGGCATCAGGCATCAAATCACCTATTTATACAGACAACCGAATTACCTTGTCATATCCAGAAACTCGGAACCTGATTGAAGACGGCTTTGTTCAGCGTATTGAAGAAGAATTTCCAGAAGTAGAAGTCATTGCAGGGACTGCGACTGCGGGTATTCCTCACGGTGCCATCATTGCAGACCGAATGAACTTGCCATTTGCCTATATCCGTAGCAAACCAAAAGAACATGGTGTTGGCAATCAGTTGGAAGGCCGCATTGTCAAAGGACAAAAAATGGTGGTCATTGAAGACTTGATTTCTACAGGTGGTTCGGTCTTGGATGCGGTTGCAGCTGCTGAGCGTGAAGGCGCAGATGTGATCGGTGTGGTGGCTATTTTCACTTACGAATTACCAAAAGCAGAACGTAATTTTGATAATGCTGGTGTCAAATTGGTAACGCTCAGCAATTATTCCGAACTCATCAAAGTAGCCAAAGTTCAAGGCTATATAAATGCTGATGGCTTGACCTTGCTGAAAAAATTCCGTCAAAACCAAGAAACCTGGCAGGAAGACTAGGAAATAATGTTCAGTGCACGATTTCTGGGAACTTATCCTGTAAAATGGTATAATGGTGTTCATAAGTTTGTAGCTTACAATAATTGACTGTATGAGGAGAATGAATATGATTTCAGTTATCGTGCCTTGTTATAATGAAGAAGAGGCAATTCCCTATTTTTACGAGGCGATGGAAAAAGTCCGTAAGAAAATGGGGGAACCATTTGAATATATTTTTGTTAATGATGGCTCCAAGGATGGAACCTTAAAGGTCCTGCGTCAGTTGGCTGGTCAAGACCAAGCCGTTCGCTACCTATCATTTTCAAGAAATTTTGGAAAGGAAGCAGCCCTTTATGCTGGTTTGCAGGCCGCTACAGGCGACTTGGTTACTGTTATGGACGTTGACTTACAAGACCCACCTGAAATGCTGATAGAAATGAAGGCAATGTTGGATGCCAATGCAGATTTAGACTGTGTTGGAACCCGTCGTGTCAGCCGTGATGGTGAACCTCCAATCCGAAGCTTTTTTGCAAAATTATTCTATAAATTGATGAATAAAATCAGTCAAGTCGAGGTGGTAGACGGTGCCCGTGATTTTCGTCTCATGCGACGTCACATGGTGGATGCTATTTTGTCTGTTTCAGAATACAATCGTTTTTCAAAAGGTATTTTTGCCTGGGTAGGTTTTGAAACGGAATACCTGCCCTACAAAAATGTGGAGCGAGTGGCTGGTGAAACCAGTTGGTCATTCTGGAAGTTGCTATCTTATTCTATTGAAGGGATTATCAATTTTTCTGATACACCGCTCAATATTGCCTCCTATACAGGATTTTTCACTTTCTTACTGTCTTTGGTCTTGATGGTGTTCGTTGTATTTAAAACTTTGGTATTTGGTGATCCAACAATCGGCTGGCCATCAACTATCTGTATCATCCTGTTTTTGGGTGGCTTGCAGTTGATGACCATTGGTATTCTAGGTAAATATTTGGCAAAAGTCTTCTTGGAAACCAAGAAACGCCCTGTTTATATTGTCAAAGAAAAAAGTTCAAACTAGGAGTTGTGTATGGAACATTCAGCCTGGCATGAATTGATTAAGGCTCAGTTGCCAGAACATTATTTTGGTAAGATCAATCAATTTTTGGACCATGTTTATGCTGGTGGAACAGTTTATCCACCTCGGGAGAAGGTATTTGCTGCCATTCAGACAACGGCATTAGAAAATGTCAAGGTGGTTATTTTGGGGCAAGATCCCTATCACGGACCTGGTCAGGCCCAGGGCTTGTCCTTCTCTGTACCCAATTCGGTGCCCGCTCCGCCATCTCTCCAAAATATCCTAAAGGAATTGTCGGATGATATCGGGGTCAAACAGGACCACGATTTGACAGCCTGGGCAGAGCAAGGGGTACTTCTACTCAACGCCTGCTTGACGGTGCCAGCCGGACAGGCCAATGGTCATGCGGGGCAAATCTGGGAGCCGTTTACCGATGCTATCATCAAGGTGGTCAATGACTTGGAGCAGCCTGTGGTCTTTATTCTTTGGGGTGCTTATGCCCGCAAGAAAAAAGCCTTGATTACCAATCCAAACCATCTGGTTATCGAATCAGCTCATCCAAGCCCGCTTTCAGCCTACCGAGGATTTTTTGGAAGTAAACCTTTCTCACAAGCAAATGCTTATTTGACTTCAAAAGGATGCACGGAAATTGATTGGCTCCGTTAGTTGAGGTGTCTGATAAAGGAGAATTTGAATGTTATTAGTTAAAAATGGTCGTGTCCTTGATCCGCAATCTGGACTAGATAGAGTCTGCGATGTCTTGATTGATGAGAAAAAAATCGTCAAAATTGCTGACTCAATTACGGAAGATGTGGAGCAGGTCATTGATGCGACAGGCTTGGTGGTTGCCCCAGGCTTGGTCGATGTTCATGTGCATTTCCGCGAACCTGGTCAGACCCACAAGGAAGATATCCATACTGGAGCTCTTTCGGCAGCAGCTGGTGGCTTTACTTCTGTGGTCATGATGGCCAATACCGCTCCGACCATTTCGACTGTCGAAACCCTGAAGGAAGTCTTGGAATCTGCCCAAAAAGAAGCCATTCACATTTACAGCGTGGCAACTATTACCAATCAATTCGACGGGCAAAACCTGACCGATTTCCCAGCCTTGCTAGAAGCTGGAGCGGTGGCCTTTTCGGACGACGGTATTCCTTTGACAAATGCTGGCGTGGTTAGACAGGCTATGAAATTAGCCAAGGAACATGACTGTCTCATCAGTCTGCATGAAGAAGACCCTGATTTGAATGGTATTTTGGGGCTCAACGAGCAAGTGGCAGCAAAACATTTCCATGTCTGTGGTGCGACTGGCGTAGCAGAATACAGCATGGTGGCCCGTGATGTCATGATTGCCTATGAAACGGGTGCGCGTGTTCATATCCAGCATTTATCCAAGGCTGAATCTGTAAAGGTCGTTGAATTTGCTCAAGATCTAGGAGCAAATGTCTCAGCAGAAGTAGCACCGCAACATTTTTCACGGACAGAAGATTTACTGCTAACAAAAGGTGCCGATGCCAAGATGAATCCGCCGTTACGCTTGGAAAGTGATCGCTTAGCAGTGATTGACGGATTGAAATCTGGCATAATCTCTGTTATAGCGACGGATCATGCCCCTCACCATGCCGATGAGAAAAATGTAGAGGACGTCACTCAAGCACCGTCAGGAATGACAGGTTTAGAAACATCGCTTTCACTGGGTCTGACTCACTTGGTAGAAGATAGGCACCTAAGCCTCTTGCAACTGCTGGAGAAGATGACCATTAACCCTGCCAAGCTCTACGGACTTGATGCTGGTTATCTTGCCGAAAATGGACCTGCAGATTTGGTCATTTTTGATCCGACTGCAGACCGTACGGTCACTGCCGATTTTGCTTCTAAATCAGCTAATTCACCATTTATCGGAGATAGCTTGAAAGGGAAGGTTTATTACACAATCTCAGATGGACAGATTGTTTTTAATCAATAAAATGTGAGCGGGTTAGGGAACTAATTCGCTTTTATCGAACCTTTTTCCTGTAAAAACGATTTCAATATTCTTATTTATTTGAAAAAAGTGTATAATAGTCTTGTGAATTACGCACAAGAAAGGTTTGTTTATGAAAAAGAAAGATTTCTTATTACCAGTGTTGTCTACTCTCTTGTTGTCTCCATTCGTATTGGCACAACAGGTACAGGCTGCTGAAACGACACCATCAAGCACGACGGCAGGTACCGCAGCTACCAGTCAAGAAGTAGCTCCAAGTACTCAAGCGACTGCAGAACAGGCTAGCACACCTGCTACAGGGGCTGTAGAAACAGCAACAGACACTGCAACTGCTGAAACAACTGCAGTAACTGAGCCAGTTGAAACAGTTGAAGCAGTCATCATCCACACCAATGATGTGCATGGTCGTATTCTTGAAGATACACGTTCTGGCGTTATCGGTGATGCCAAGGCTGCCGCTATTATTGAAGAAGAGCGTGCAAAGGTTGAAAATACCATCGTTGTAGATGCTGGTGATGCCTTCCAAGGGTTGCCAATTTCAAACTCTACTAAGGGTGAAGATCGTGCCAATATCATGAACCAAGTTGGTTATGATGCCATGGCAGTTGGTAACCATGAATTTGACTTTGGCATGGACCAGGCGATTAAGTATAAAGAAACCTTGAATTTTCCTCTTTTGAGTGCCAATACTTATGTTGACGGTGCTCGTGTCTTTGAGGCATCAACAATCGTAGATAAAACTCCAACTGTGGTTGGTGATGAGTTCGTTGTTATCGGTGTTACAACGCCTGAAACAGCCACCAAAACCCACCCTAAAAACGTTGAAGGCGTTACTTTTGCTGACCCAATCACTGAAGTCAATAAAGTTGTTGACGAGGTAGAAGCGCGTGCCTTGGCTGACAACCGTGTGTACAACAACTACATCATCCTTGCTCACTTGGGTGTTGATACAACAACTCCTGTCGAATGGAGAGGGTCTACCTTGGCACAGGCTCTTTCTGAAAACAGCAAATTGGCTGGTAAACGTGTCATTGTGATTGACGGGCATTCTCATACAGTTGAGTCAACAACCTATGGCAACAACGTTACCTACAACCAAACCGGTTCATACTTGAACAACATTGGTAAGGTCACCTTGAAATCTAACCAGTTGCTAGCTGAAGCAGGCCTTATTTCTGCTGCGGATGCCAAAACTGTTACTCCAAATGCCAAAATCGAAGCACTTGTTGCTGAAATCAAAGCCAAGTACGAAGCTGAAAATGCTCAAGTTGTTATTGCCAACAATCCAGTTGAATTGAATGGTGAACGTTCAAATGTACGTGTTCGCGAAACCAACTTGGGTAATGCGGTGACAGATGCGATTTATGCCTATGGTCAAACAGGTTTCTCAAACAAAACAAGCCTTGCTGTGACCAATGGAGGAGGTCTTCGCGCCACTATCGCTAAAGACCAGCCTGTTACAAAAGGCGACATTATTGCTGTCTTGCCATTTGGTAATATTGTTTCTCAAATCACTGTGACTGGTCAGCAGATTGCTGATATGTTTGCCAAGTCTTTATCTGCCACCTTGCAAGCAGATAAGGAAACAGGCGCTCCAGTATTGGATGAAAATGGACGTCCGCTTTTGGAGGCAAGTGGTGGCTTCCTACACATTTCTGGTGCTAAAGTATTTTATGATACTAGTTTGCCAGCTGAAAAGCGTGTTCTCTTAATTGGAATTTTCAATCCTGAAACAGGTCTATATGAAGACTTGGATTCAACGAAAACTTATTATTTAGCTACTAATGACTTCTTGGCAGCAGGCGGTGATGGCTATACTATGCTTGGTGGTGCCCGTGAAGAGGGGCCTTCAATGGATAGCGTATTTGCAGATTATTTGAAGGTTACTAATTTATCGGTTTATGAAGAGGTAAATCCAAATTCACGTTTGGTTTCTGTGGACTCAACCTTGGATACAGATAAAGATAAATATTTGGATTTTGTTGAAGTGTATCATTCAACAAACCCTAATGATTCCTTATCCTATCCTGGGAAAGTGCTCGTATCAGATTGGCCATTTATTTCAGAAAATCCGATTTCTGTTACAATTAAAGATTTACCAAATGCAGCCCAAACAGGTCAACAAGGAGCGGATGTAGCTACCTCGGTTAACCAGGTGGAGGTGCCTCAGCTGGTTATTCCTTCTACTAATCAAAGCCAGGATACAACTGCTATCTTGGAGCAACCCCAGCCAGGATTGGGACAGACTGTAGAGATAGCGGTTGTAAATTCTGCATCGGATTCCACACCAGTTGTCAAACCTGTCTTGGCAACTCCGACCCCAGCTGCTAAGGAAAAAACAGCTACTAGCTCAGCAGCGAGCCTGCCAAATACCGGTGATCAATCAAGTCTGGCTCTTAGCTTGATTGGGCTTGGTCTTGCTGGTCTTGCAGTGACCGTTCGTCGTCGCAAAACAAACTAATCATATGACAGAAACAGGGTCTTCGGGCTCTGTTTTTGAATGGAGGAAATATGAAAACCGTATTTGACTATCAAAAAGTAGGAAGCCAACCTGCTCTTACTTCCTATGTTCTACTCAGTAATTCACCACGTCGTAAACAGTTATTAGAATTCTTGCAACCACAAATCGCATCCGTTGAAGTGGATGAACGAGGGATTGAAGAGCACTTTATGAAAGAATTTGCTAGCGATGATTTTTTAACTCGAGCTGCAAAAACCTGTTGTGAGATTTCCAAGGCTAAGTCGGATATTGACTTATTGCCTGGTCATCTCTATATTTCTGCAGATACCATCGTCGTGTCAGATGGACAGATTTTTAACAAGCCTCAAGATTTGGAAGAAGCTGAAACCATGCTACGTTCCTATTTTGGTAAGAGCCATCAGGTTGTGACCTCTGTCTGCCTGCGAACAGCTCATTCACTGGATGTATTTTACACACTGGCACAGATTGATTTTGTGGACTACTATCCAGCATTAGAGGAGGTCATTCAGTCCTACATTCACGAAAAACAGCCACTCGACAAGGCAGGAGCCTATGGTATTCAAGAGCTAGATCCGCGCTTTGTGGCAGGCATTTCAGGGGATATTCACACCATCATCGGTCTGCCTGTAGCCGAAGTTTCCCGCAGGATTTTCGCCCATCAGTCTTTTGAAAAATAGCAGAGCTGAAAAGTTTGTTTGTGGTATAATAGAGGTCGAAAAGGAGAGTTTATGTGCGTAGACATCGAAAAATACAAGCAACTAGCCCAGCAGAAGCAAGGAGAACACCGAAAATTTCTAGCCAATCTCAAGAAAAAAAGCACCAAAAAATCTGGATAGAATAGTTCAAGAAATTCATGCAGAAGTCTTTTCTGAAATCGACTGTACGGAATGTGCCAACTGCTGTAAAACGCTCGGGCCGCTTTTTACAGAAGCTGATATAACTCGGATTGCCAAGCATTTGCGCATGAAATTACCAGTCTTTGAAGACATGTACTTGCGTGTGGATGAAGATGGCGATAAGGTTTTCCAATCCATGCCTTGTCCCTTCCTGGGAGGCGACAATCTCTGTAGTATCTATGATGCTCGTCCTAAAGCCTGTCGAGAATTTCCGCATACAGATAGAAAGAAGATTTACCAAATCAACAATTTAACGATAAAGAATACTTTAATCTGCCCAGCAGCCTATCTCTTCGTTGAAAAGTTGCGTGAACGAATGTAAGTTTCTTAACGGTCGGTATCTATCATCTTAAGCAGTCGGTGGTAATGTAGAGTGTTATTTCTGTTTATCAGACGAAAGTTATTCATAAGTGGTAGCAGATATAGCTGATAACTATACCTTTTTGCATAGAAAAAGTATTAGTCAAGATGGAAAAAATAGGGTAGAATACAGAAAAAGACCAAAGGAGTACCTTTATGACTAGAGAATTTTCATTTGAAACCCTTCAACTCCATGCTGGACAGGATGTTGATCCCGCGTCAAAATCACGTGCTGTACCGATCTATCAAACCACTTCCTATGTTTTTGAAAACGCTCAAGAAGCAGAAGATTTATTCGCTTTGCGTAAATCAGGGAATATCTATACTCGAATCACGAATCCCACGGTCTCTACTTTTGAAAATCGCGTAGCGGCTTTAGAAGGAGGGATTGGAGCCTTGGCCACTTCTTCAGGAATGGCAGCCATCACATACACTATTCTAGCATTAGCACATGCTGGAGATCACATTGTGGCGGCAACGACACTCTATGGCGGGACTTTTAACCTATTCAAAGAAACCCTTCCTCGCTATGGTATTACAACAAGCTTTGTCGATATTGATGACTTTGAAGCAGTAGAAGCTGCCATTCAAGATAATACAAAACTTGTATTTATTGAAACCCTGGGAAATCCTGTTATCAATATTCCTGATCTTGAAAAATTGGCAGAAATTGCACACAACCACCACATCCCGCTTGTTTCAGATAATACCTTCGCAACTCCATATTTGATTAATGTATTTTCTCATGGTGTTGATATCGCAGTTCATTCTGCAACAAAGTTTATCGGTGGGCATGGTACGACAATTGGCGGTGTGATTGTCGATAGTGGCAAGTTTGACTGGGCGGCATCTGGTAAGTTCCCGCAATTTGTTGAGGAAGATCCAAGCTATCATAACATTAGTTATACTCGTGATATTGGTGCTGCTGCATTTATTGTAGCAGTTCGTGTACAATTACTTCGTGATACAGGTGCTGCCCTTTCTCCATTCAACGCCTTCTTGCTTTTGCAAGGGTTAGAAACCTTGTCTCTCCGTGTAGAGCGTCATGTATCTAATGCTGAAAAAATTGTTGACTTTTTACTTAGTCATCCTCAGGTAGAGTCGGTCAATTATCCATCACTTCCAGATAGTCCTTATAAGCATTTGGCGGATAAATACCTGCCAAAAGGTGTTGGTTCTATCTTCTCTTTCCAAGTAAAAGGCGGAGCAGAAGAAGCACGTAAGGTTATTGATAGTTTGGAAATTTTTTCTAATTTAGCAAACGTTGCTGATGCTAAGTCACTGGTCGTTCATCCAGCTACAACTACCCATGCTCAATTAGCGCCGGCAGACCAGATTGCAGCAGGCGTGACGCCAAATCAAATCCGCCTATCTGTCGGTCTTGAAAATGTCAATGATTTGATTGAGGACTTACAGCTTGCTCTTGATAAACTATAAGCTGTAAAGCGAACACATTCGAAATATCATTAGAAAAGGAAATTTGGCGTGTGCTAGTTTCCTTTTTATATGTGCTCTAGTTCTTCCAGTCCATTCTCAGTTAGTCGGTAGATTCTTTGACAAACTTCTTTCAAAAAGTGTCTGTCGTGTGATACGCATACCAAGCCACCTGGATAATCGGCAAACAGTTGACGAATATATGGCTGAGAAGTAGGAGAGAAGTTTCGACTAGGTTCGTCTAGTAAGAGAAAATTGGCTTGATCAAGGACCATTTTTAACAAGAGTAACTTGGCTTTTTGTCCACCTGACAGTTGGCTAATCTTGTGATGAACTTCTTGTCGTGTAAATTGTAAGCTGGCTAGGTGCGTTAAGATCAGTTGTTCCTGCTCACGATTGCCATTTGCTAATAAAAAATCAAGTGGAGTTTTAGATTCATCAAGGACTTCTGAATAGTGCTGGGGCATGTAACCCAAGTTTATATCCGCTCGTTGCCTGAGTTCTTGATAGATTAGCTTTAGAAAACTGGATTTACCAATTCCATTTTGTCCAATGATGCCAATTTTCTCTTGTCCATTTAAGTTGAAATGGATATTTTGAGCTAATTGTCGCTCTTCAACGTTTAATTGGAAGTTTTCTAAATGAAGCACTTGTTTTCTAGCTGGTAGTGGGGAAATATCTGAGAAGAAGAGGGAGATGGCATCTGGATGAAAAGGAACTTGTGTGAGATTTTCCTTCATCCTTTCATAGCGTTTTTCACGCGAAAGGACATTCTTCATTTTCTTGGCAATGAGCCGTCCCAATGTAGCATCATGGGTGTTGAGCAGGGTGTGGCGAACCTGTGATTTTTGACGTAGGTGCTTGTTCATAGCCTTGTCAAATTCTTTTTGGTCGTTCCGAGCTTGTTGAACTTGTTTCTGATAGGCTTGTAGGCGCTTCTGTGTGTAATCTTGATAGTCCAATTCTTCAACCTTTGTTTGAGCAAGTGTTTTCTTTTTAACAGATTCTAGGTGAATGATTTTTGTAGCTGTTTTACTAAGAAAATCTTCATCATGTGAAACAAATAGGATGGTTTTAGGGCTAGTGATGATATAATTTTCCAGCCAAAGCAAGGTATCCAAATCTAAGTCATTGGACGGTTCATCTAGGAAGATAATGTCAGAAGGAGTAGCCAGGGATTTGATTAGCTGGATTTTGAGTTTTTCTCCGCCAGATAGGCTTCCAATGACTTGTTGACTGGCAAATCGTTCGCTGGCAAATTGCAGCTGGTCAGCGTAGAGGTAGAGTAGACCATAATCAATGTCCTTTTCTATATCTCCAAAGAAGTAGTCGTTCAAGGTCAGCTCTGCCATTTCCAGTGGAAGACTTTGGGGAATATAGACTGGCGAGTGAAAATATCGGTGAATGCTGCCTGATAGGAGTAGGTAATCTGTGACAAGAGCTGAATCCATCAAGGTGAGTAATAGACTGGATTTGCCATTACCTTCTTCGCCGATAATGGCTATTTTATCGCCAGGGTTGACATTGAGATTCAGGTCCTGAACCAGATTTCTTAGGTCTTTTTGGTGGTCTAGGGATAGGTGCTGAGTGGTTAGTAGCATAAGGCCTCCTTTACAAGAAAAAACACACTACCTATTTAGTAGTGTGTCGAAATCTGCTCAAAAAGACTCTATTCTGTGAATAGAGAAAACAGAAAAATGGACGCAAGAAAACTACTAAATAAGTATAGAACTTAGATGAAGTTTACTCGTTATTGTCCATTTCTCCTTACCTCACAATGCTTTATTTGTTTTAGTATAGCATATCGATAAAAGCTTGTCAATCAGTGTGCTATAACATTTATTGATATTGATAGAGATGTATGTTAAAATGAACTTAATGTTAATGAGAGAGGATCCGAAATGGCAATCACGGGAATTGAGCAAGCAGATATTTTAGAAATAGATAAACAGATTCGGCTTCGTAGATATGATGGGATTCATGATTTTGCTTTTGAATGGCATCAAGATTTAGAATTGGTCTGGCTCATTGATGGTGATCAAGAACGTTATAGTCTTGACTTGCTCGATCGTATGTATGATTATTTGTCTAAAAATGGCGAATGTTACTTTATTGAAATTTTTGAAGACGATCAGTTTATCCCAATTGGTGATGTGACGCTGTTTGCTGATGATTTTGCTATTGCGGTTGGAGATAAGCGATATTGGCATAAGGGAATTGGTTTTAAGGTATTAAACACCATGATAAAGCGAGCCAACGAAATAGGCTTCAAAGAAATTCTTGTCAAAGAAATCTATGATTGGAATATAGGTTCTCGAAAATTATTTGAAAAATGTGGCTTTGAAGCTGTTGAAAAGACAAAGAAAGGTTGGTCCTATAGGTTAACAGTATGAAGAAAGTAATGATTATTGGTTGCCCTGGTGCCGGAAAATCGACCTTTTCACTGAAATTGAAAGAAATTACAGGACTGCCCCTCTATCATTTAGATCAGTTAAACTGGTTATCGGACAAGACAACAGTTGCTAGGGAAGTTTTTCAAGCTCGTCAAGAAGAAGTATTAAGGCAAGAAGAGTGGATTATCGATGATAATTATGGGGGGACTTATGAACTTCGAATGGCGGCTTGTGATACGATACTATTTTTAGATTATCCAGAAGCAGTTTGCGTGGAGGGGCTATACAGTCGTGTTGGCAAACCGAGAGTGGATATGCCATGGGTTGAGATGACTGTTGATGAAGAATTATTAGAGTTTGTAAAGAATTTTCGAACGCAGGTTCGCCCAAATATTTTCAATCTGCTGTCCGTTTATAAGGACAAGGAAATTTTTATATTTTCATCCAGAAAAGAGGCTAACGATTTTTTGGAGCAACTCAAAAAACCTTGACTTGTGTCAAGGCTTTTCGTTTAGCTTACACGTTCAAGACCTTATCAAGGAAGTCTTTGAGACGTGGGTGTTGTGGGTTATCGAAGATTTGTTCAGGTGTACCATCTTCAAGGAACTCACCACCATCCGTAAAGATAACGCGGTTGGCAACCTTGCGGGCGAAGCCCATCTCGTGTGTTACGATCAACATGGTCATACCTTGTTCAGCCAAGTCTTTCATTACGTTAAGAACGTCTCCGACCATTTCTGGGTCAAGGGCAGAAGTTGGCTCGTCAAAGAGCATGATGTCTGGATTCATTGCGAGGGCACGAGCAATCGCAACACGTTGCTTCTGACCACCTGAAAGGCTATCTGGCATAGCGTCGCGTTTGTCAGCCAAACCAACTTTTTCCAACAATTCCATGCCGACTTTCTCAGCTTCAGCCTTGTCCATCAACTTATGTTCGATAGGAGCAAACGTGATGTTGTCCAGTACAGTCATATGTGGGAAAAGGTTGAAGTGCTGGAATACCATACCGACGTTAGCTCGGAAGGCATCGACATCTGTCTTAGGATCTGTCAAATCATATCCGTCAACAGTTACTTGACCACTTGTAATGGTTTCAAGCAAGTTCATGGTACGAAGGAAGGTAGATTTACCAGAACCAGAAGGACCGATGATACAAACCACATCGCCTTCATAGAACTTAGCAGTGATACCTTTTAATACTTCGTTTTTTCCATAATACTTGTGCAAGTCATGGACGTTAATTTTTAATTGAGCCATTATTTGCCTCCTTTTTCAAGATTACGAGCCAAGCGAGTTAAGAGCGTGATAACCACCAAGTAGATAATGGCAAGGATTGCATACATACGGAAGGATTGGTAGTTACGAGCGATGATAATTTTACCTGCTTGGAAGAGCTCCACCAAACCGATAGCAGAGATGATAGTCGTATCTTTCAAAGTGATAACGAATTGGTTGATGAAGTTTGGCAACATGATTTTACCAGCCTGTGGCAAGATAATCTTACGCATGGTTGTTCCGTAAGAAATACCCAAACTGCGTGATGCTTCCATTTGACCAGCAGGAACAGCCTGAATACCACCACGAACAATCTCAGCGATATAGGCACCAGAGTTGAGGGATAGGGCAATAGTACCAGCAACGAAGTCGTTGATTGGTGACTGTTGACCTGTGATAGATTCAATCAAGTTAGGAATTCCCCAGAAGATGAAAGCAGCTACAATCATCAAAGGAATACCACGAACCACATCAACGAAAACAGATGCAGTTACACGGAGGGCTTTGATTGGACTAACCGCGAACATACCGAAGATAATACCGATAACAATAGCAATGGCAAATGAAAGAAGTGCAAGGCCGATTGTGATACCAAGACCTGAAAGCAACTGACCGTAGTTGTTTTTCAAAAGACCAACAATGGTTGTTTCGTCTACGGTTGAAGTAGTTGCACTTGTTTCTTCTGTTGCGTTGAAATATTTATTAAGAATTTCGTCGTATTTGCCAGATTCTACAAGGGCAGCCATACCATTGTTGAACATTTCAATCAACTCAGGGTTTGTGCCTTTTTTAACAGCGAAGCCGTACTCACCAGATTTTTCACCAGGGATTGGAGTTGCAAAGTCACGACCTTGTTGGATAGCGTAAAGCAATACAGCTTCGTCATCCATGAGGGCATCAATAGAACCTGAGTTCAAGCTGTCATACATACCAGATGCTTCGTCAAAAGCCTTTAGAGTATAACCGTACTTGTCTTTGTTGCTTTCCAAGAAAGTGTAAGAAGCAGTACCGTTTTTAGCACCAACAGTTTTACCTTTCAAATCTTCGTACGAAGCAATGTCACTACTGTTCTTGACAGCAAGAAGGATGTTGGATGAATAGTAAGCATCTGAGAAATCAAAGATTTCCTTGCGAGCGTCTGTGATAGACATACCAGCGATAACCGCATCAGCTTGTCCAGCCTGAACAGCGTTCAAGGCTGCATCAAAGCCAGGGTTTTGAATGGTAATAGTGAAACCTTGTTGTTCAGCGATAGCCTTAATCAATTCCATATCAATGCCGACATACTGACCAGTTTCATCCTGGTATTCAAATGGGGCAAATGATGAATCAGCAACGATTGTGTAGCTTGATTTTACCGGTGTTGCCTTTGCGGTCGCGCTACCAGTCAAGCTGAGACGAGAAGAGTAGTCAGTGGTTTCAGCAGAAGCTGTTGTTGAGCCCAACCACTTGTTCATGATTTGTTGGTAAGTACCGTCTTCCTTCATAGCAGCAAGGGCCTTGTTGAAGTCTTCTACAAGGTACTCATACTGGCTGCCCTTTTTAACAGAGAAACCAAATGAACCAATCGCTTCTCCAGCGATATCAATACTAAGGTCTTGGCCTTGTTGGATTGCGTACTGGATAACAGCTTCATCATCCATAACAGCATCGACTGCACCAGTAGAAAGACTGTTATACATCAAATCACCTGTATCAAAGGTTTTGATGGTGTAACCGTACTTATCCTTGTTTTCTTCAAGAAAGGCTTGAGCAGCGGTACCATTTTTTACCCCAACTGTTTTACCTTTGAGATCTTCGTACTTAGCAATCGTGTTTGACTTGGTTGTAGCAATAACGATTTTGGTATCGAAGTAAGGATCAGAGAAGGTAAAGACCTTCTTACGTGGTTCTGTAATGGTTGTACCAGCCATAAGGGCATCGGCAGATCCAGCTTGAACTGCGTTGACAGCAGCATCAAAACCTGGGAATGACTGATTCATAGTCCAGCCAGAGCGTTTCGCTACTTCATTGATGATATCAACGTCTAATCCTTTGTAAACTTGGTCTGAGTCTTTAAACTCGAATGGTGCGTAGGCATTATCGAAGACAATATCAATGGTATCGTCAGCCTTGACACCTGTAAAAATAAAGAATACTGACAAGATACTTGTCAATAAAATGAGTAATTTTTTCTTCATTTTCATACTCCTTCTATTTATAAAATAACTGTCCTAGTATATCACAATCTGAAAAATATTGCAAAAACTACCAATTAGTTATGTAAGAAAATATGACATCCAAGGTTATTAAATTGTGTGAAAATTTAATGTTTTTTGAGAAAATGTCTAGTATCTGATTGAATAAACTTGTGATACAATAGTCTTATGAACGATTTAATCAAGCACAAATTGGAGTTGCTGCCGGACAGTCCAGGTTGCTACCTCCATAAAAACAAGTACGGAAAGATTATCTATGTGGGTAAGGCCAAAAACCTGCGCAATCGGGTCCGGTCTTATTTTCGTGGTGCCCATGATACCAAGACAGAGGCCTTGGTATCTGAAATTGCCGACTTTGAATTTATCGTGACGGATTCCAATATCGAGGCGCTCTTGCTGGAAATCAATCTGATTCAGGAAAACAAGCCTCGCTATAACATCATGCTCAAGGATGACAAGTCTTATCCTTTTATTAAAATTACCAAGGAACGTCACCCACGGCTGATCATTACACGGCAGATAAAAAAGGACGGTGGTCAGTATTTTGGTCCCTATCCAGATGTGGGTGCGGCCAACCAGACCCTCAAACTATTGGAACGCCTCTATCCTTTCCGCAAGTGTAAATTGCCTGAGAACAAGTATTGTCTTTATTATCATTTGGGGCAATGTCTGGCCCATGGGGAAAACCTGCCCAGCCTGTCTGACTATGACAAGATGAGTAAGGAGGTTGCCCAGTTCTTGACGGGGCATGATGATAAGATTGTCAAGGAAGTTCAGGACAAGATGAAAACGGCAGCTGCTAATCTGGAATTTGAAAAGGCTGCGGAATACCGAGATGTCCTGCAATCCATTTCAACCCTGCGGACCAAGCAACGTGTGATGGCCCATGACTTGCAGAATCGGGATGTCTTTGGCTACTATGTGGACAAGGGCTGGATGTGCGTGCAGGTATTCTTTGTTCGTCAGGGGAAACTGATTGAGCGGAATGTCAATCTTTTTCCATATTATAATGATGCGGACGAAGACTTTTTGACCTATATTGGTCAGTTTTACAGGGACCAGCAACATTTGATACCGTCTGAGGTCTTGATACCGCAGGATATTGACCAAGAAGCCGTAGAAGCTCTGGTGGATACCAAGGTCATCAAGCCTCAGCGTGGCGAGAAGAAGCAACTCATCAATCTGGCAACCAAGAATGCCCGTGTCAGTCTGGAGCAGAAGTTTAATCTCTTGGAGAAAAATCTGGAGAAGACGTACGGTGCTGTGGAGAATATCGGTCAGCTTTTGGGCATTCCGACGCCTGTGCGGATTGAGGCTTTTGATAACTCCAACATCATGGGAACCAGCCCTGTGTCGGCTATGGTGGTCTTTGAAAATGGTGTGCCTAATAAAAAGGAATACCGCAAATACAAGATTAAGACGGTGGAGGGACCAGATGACTATGCTTCCATGCGGGAAGTGTTGCAACGGAGGTACAGTCGGGTGCTACGGGACGGTTTGACACCGCCTGATTTGATTATCATTGACGGTGGTCAGGGTCAGGTCAATGTCGCCAAGCAGGTCATTGAGCAGGAGTTGGGTATGTCCATCCCCATTGCAGGTTTGCAGAAGAATGACAAGCACCAGACCCACGAATTGCTCTTTGGCAATCCGCTGGAAGTGGTGGAGTTGCCCCGTAATTCTCAGGAATTTTTCCTCCTGCATCGGATTCAAGATGAAGTGCACCGCTTTGCTATTGAGTTTCACCGTCAGGTTCGGTCAAAAAATTCCTTCTCATCAAAATTGGACGGCATAGAAGGTCTAGGACCAAAACGCAAGCAGGCTTTGATGAAGCATTTCAAGTCTATTGGCAATATCCAGTCAGCCAGTTTGCAAGAAATCGCAGAAGCTGGTGTGCCGTATAAGGTGGCGGAGAAGGTGAAGGAATGTTTGGCTCCAAAAGATGAGAATTGAAAAAGGGGCAAAATTGTGGTAAAATAAACTGATTTAAACTGAAATAAGGAGAAAGCGATGGCTTTTGGTGAAGAAAAACACAAGAAAACAACATTTGAGAAAGTAACATTAGTAATCGTTGTCGTGATGGTTGTCGTGACATTAGCTGGTTTGATTTTGCCGGCAATCAATGCTTTGATGAATTAAGAAGGCGCTGTATAGCGTCTTTTTGACAGAAAGAATAGGTAAATTATGAGTATGTTTTTAGATACAGCCAAGATTACAGTCAAGGCTGGAAAGGGTGGCGATGGTATGGTAGCCTTTCGCCGCGAAAAATATGTTCCAAACGGCGGTCCGTGGGGCGGTGACGGTGGAAGAGGCGGCAATGTGGTCTTTGTTGTGGATGAAGGTTTGCGAACCTTGATGGACTTCCGTTACAACCGTCGCTTTAAGGCTGACGATGGTGAAAAAGGAATGACCAAGGGAATGCATGGACGTGGAGCGGAGGACTTAATTGTTCGAGTTCCACAGGGGACAACTGTCCGCGATGCAGAAACTGGTAAGGTGATTACGGACTTGGTAGAGCATGGCCAAGAATTTATCATTGCCCATGGTGGTCGAGGTGGTCGTGGAAATATCCGCTTTGCGACACCAAAAAATCCTGCTCCAGAGATTTCTGAAAACGGGGAACCAGGTGAAGAGCGCCAATTGGAATTGGAATTAAAAGTGCTAGCTGATGTTGGCCTTGTTGGTTTTCCATCAGTTGGAAAATCAACCCTTCTCAGTGTCATTACAGCTGCAAAGCCCAAAATTGGTGCCTATCACTTTACTACCATTGTGCCAAATTTGGGTATGGTTCGTACTAAATCTGGTGAGTCATTTGCTGTTGCCGACCTTCCAGGTTTGATTGAAGGGGCTAGTCAAGGTGTCGGTCTAGGTACCCAATTCCTTCGCCATATCGAGCGGACACGTGTTATCTTGCATGTCTTGGATATGTCAGCAAGTGAAGGTCGTGATCCTTATGAGGACTATGTAGCCATCAACAATGAATTGGAAACCTACAATCTTCGTCTCATGGAACGCCCGCAGATTATCGTTGCTAACAAGATGGATATGCCTGATGCAGCAGAAAATCTGAAAGAATTTAAGAAAAAATTGGCAGCAAACTATGATGAATTCGACGAACTGCCACAGATTTTCCCAATTTCAGGGATTGCCCATCAAGGTTTGGAAAATCTCTTGGAAGCAACAGCAGAATTGCTAGAGAAAACGCCAGAATTCTTGCTTTATGATGAATCAGATTTCCAAGAGGAAGAAGCTTACTATGGCTTTAACCCAGATGAGCCAGAATTTGACATCAGCCGTGCAGATGATGCTAGCTGGGTTCTATCAGGTGACAAGCTCGAAAAACTCTTCACCATGACCAACTTTGACCGTGACGAATCTGTCATGAAATTCGCCCGCCAGTTGCGTGGTATGGGTGTTGACGAAGCCCTCCGTGCGCGTGGAGCCAAAGACGGCGACACCGTCCGCATCGGCAAGTTCGAATTTGAGTTTGTTGATTAGTGAAAAAGTCCAGTGGACTTTTTCAGCCCGAGCCTGAAAATTCGAAAGCGAGGTAAGCAGTTTGACTGCAAGTTAACTTGCTAGTCAAACTACGCCAAGTCCTAGGGGACCTTGGCTAGCTACCTTACTAACTTCACCCAAATGGTAGTATCGACCATTTGGGTTCCGTGTCGTAACTTTAGAATCACATCTAAGTTCTAAAGGACTTGATGTAGTACGGTAGCCGCTAAGGCGGACAGTAGTATCGGCTGCCTGAACTCCATGTCGCAACTTGTCTGGCGGAGTGAAAAAGTCCAGTGGACTTTTTCAGCTGGTCACCTAGAAATAAGAAAGCGACCATCGCAGCTCGAGCCTGAAAATTCGAAAGCGAGGTAAGCAGTTTGACGGCAAGTTAACTTGCTAGTCAAACTACGCCAAGTCCTAAAGGACTTGATGTAGTACGGTAGCCGCTATGGCGGACTACCTACTAACCTTCCTAATTTCGTACAGGCAGTAGTATCGACTGCCTGTACTCCATGTCGTAACTTGTCCAGTGGAGTGAAACAGTTTGGGGAACTGTTTCAGCTGTCTAATCGAACTAGGACCAGTAAACAATTATCAAAAAAATTGGAGGTTTGTATGGGTGATAAACCGATATCCTTCAAGGATAAGGATGGAAATTTTGTCTCAGCTGCCGATGTTTGGAATGCTGAGAAATTAGAAGAACTCTTCAATACACTCAATCCCAATCGAAAATTGCGTTTGGAGAGGGAGCGTTTGGCTAAAGAGCAAGAAAAGAGTAGTTAGAAAGTTTATCTTTCCGAAAAATGGTCCATTGGACCATTTTTTTGTTAGATTTTGATATACTAGACATAGTATATTCAGGAAAGAATGAGAACGAAAGATGAAATTAGTCTATACAGATATTCGCAATCCTCTGACGCAGTATTTAACGGATAGTGCTGCAGAATTTGCTAAGGAAGGTAAGCGAGTTTTTTACATTGCTCCAAACTCTCTATCCTTTGAGATGGAGCGAAAGGTCTTGGAATACCTACCTGAACAGGCAACTTTTGATATTATCGTGACCCGTTTTGGGCAATTGGCCCGCTATTTGATGATTGAAAGGAAAGAAGCAGGTCAACCGCTGGATGATGTTGGTCTTGCCATGATTTTCTTTCGTGTTTTGTCGCAATTTGAAGACGGCGACTTGAAAGTCTATGGTCGTTTACAGACAGATTTTGTGTTCATTAGCCAGCTAGTTGCTTTATACAAAGAGTTGCAACGGGCAAATATGTCTATTTTGGACTTGGAAGCCATGGAGTCACCAGATAAGCAGGCTGATTTGGTGAAGATTTTTCTGGCTGTAACAGACATTTTGTCCAAAGAAGGCTTTGAGCATCAGTCTAAGTTAGCACAGCTGACGAGCTTGGTGGAAACTGGTCAGTTGGATGAACAGTTGAAGAACATTGTACTGGTGGTAGACGGATTTTCTCGTTTTTCGGCAGAAGAAGAAGCTTTAGTAAGTGCTTTAAATGAACGGGTGTCGGAAATTCTGATTGGCGCCTATGCCAGCAAGAAAGCTGTACAAGCCACCTATATTGAAGGTAATGTTTATCAAGCTAACGTTGACTTTTTGCGCCAGTTATCAGCACAGTTCCAGACCAAGGCTACTTATATTGGTCAAGAGCCAGTCTTGGACAGTATTGGTAAATTTTCAAAGAATATGGAAGCCTATTATGACTACAGCGGGACCATGATAGACTTGACTCCAGCAGACCAAGAAAAAATCCAGCTATGGGAAGTTGTTAACCAAAAAGAAGAGGTGGAGCAGGTTGCGACTGCGATTCGTCAGCATGTGCATCAAGGGGCTCGCTATAAAGACATCTTGTTGCTCTTAGGTGATGTGGATAGCTACAAGTTGCAGATTGGTAAGATTTTTGACAAGTATGATATTCCCTACTATTTTGGTAAGGCAGAGGAGATGAGTCATCATCCCCTGGTTCATTTTGTGGAGTCCTTGGAACGTTTGCGCCGCTATCGTTTCCGAGCGGAAGACTTGCTCAATCTTCTCAAATCTGGTTTGTACGCCAGCATTTCCCAAAAAGAGCTGGACCTTTTTGAGTCTTATGTTCTCTTTGTGGATATGAGGGGGCAGGCTGCTTTTTCGAGGGCTTTTTCGGTCAATGGCAGAGCGGACTACGATGTTGAAACTGTCAAGGAGAAGCGACTTGTCTATGATTTGACTGTCTTGGAACCCCTACGTGCTAAGATTATGGAGCCTTTGAACCAGCTGTTTAAGGCTGGACCACAATCTGGAACTGCCTTGCTTGAGAAATTTATGGCATTTTTGGAGGCAATTGAGCTTCCTAAAAATATGGAAAAAATGTCTCGAAATTTGAGTGAAGTAGAGCAAGAAAAAGAAGAGCAGGTCTGGAAAAGTTTTACCCATATTCTAGAGAATTTTCATCAGATTTTCGGAAAAGAAAAATTGAAAATGGATGATTTTCTGGCTATTTTACAGGCCGGCATGCAGGCTAGTCACTATCGTACCGTTCCTGCAACGGTTGATGTGGTCAATGTCAAATCCTATGATTTGATCGAGCCACACACTGCTAAGTATGTTTATGCTATCGGAATGGGCCAGTCCAATTTTCCAAAAGTTGCCAAGAATACCAGTCTATTGACAGAAGAAGAGATGGAAAAAGTCAATCTTGTTTCGGCTAGTTCTTCACGTTTTGATTTGGTCAGTCGAGAGAATATCAAGAAGAACCATGCAGCCATGATGTCTCTGCTGAATGCTGCGACGGAACAGTTAGTCATTTCAACTCCTCAGATTTATAACGAAGGTGAGGATAGTCTCTCCCCTTATATTAAAACTCTTCAAAAAATGGGGCTGAAATCCGAAGAACGTGGAAGGATGAAATCACTTAGTCCGCAAGATATCGGTCACTACAAGAGTCTCTTATCCCGTTTGATTGAGTCGGAAAGACCAAGCCTTGAAAAAGAGGAGTGGGAAGGGCAGACGGCCTTCTGGACAGTCTTGGTTCGCCATTTGAAGAAGAAATTGGAGTCGCAAGGCATTGAAATTCCGACCATTACTGGTGATATTGCTTCTAAACAGCTTGCAGCTGATACCTTGGCTGCTTTATATCCAGAGGATAAGCCGCTCAATCTTTCTGCATCCAGCTTGACCAATTTCTACAACAACCAATATCTTTACTTTGTCCGTAATGTTCTTCGCTTGCGGGAACAAGAATCCATCCATCCGACTGCCTTTCAGCATGGTTTGTTCTTGCATCGGATTTTCGAACGAGTGGTCATGGACCAATCTGAGCTAGATTTTGATCAAAAAGTGGACAAGGCCATCCTGCATACGCGTGACGAGGCAGAATTTGCTATGTTCTATAACCAAGATGCGGATGCTCGCTATACGGAGGAGGTACTGGATAAGATTGCTCGTTCCAGTGCAACCATTTTGCGGGATAATGATTTGGTTGAAATTGATGGTCAGGAAAAAAGTTTCCGTCAGGATAAAGCACTGGTTTTTGACCTTCAAAATGGCAAGAGTGTGCATGTAAATGGTACAATTGACCGCTTGGATACCTTGCAAATCAATCAGGCTGTCGGTGTTGTGGATTACAAGTCCAGCGACCAATCTTTTTCAGTTGGGGATTTTTACAATGGTCTCAAACCTCAGTTGGTGACCTACTTGGCAGCCTTACAAGAGCTGGATGAAACCAAGGATAAACCAGTTTTTGGAGCTATGTATTTGCATTTGCAGGATCCGATTATCAAGTTAAAGGATACGAAGAATTTAGAACAGCTAGAAGGAGCTGCCAATACGAGCTTGGTTTACAAGGGGCTTTTCTTGAAGGAGGAAAGTCAGGGGCTCAATCATTTTTATCAGACTCGTAACCAACTCTACACGGAAGAAGAGTTTGCGGTTTTATTGAACCACAACCAAGAACTCTACAAACAAGCTGCCAAGGCCATCCTGGATGGTCGCTTTGCTATTAACCCTTATACCAAAGATGGGCGTTCGGTGGCTGGTGAGCAGCTGAAGGCAATCACTGGTTTTGAGGCGGATCGGCACATGGGCATGGCGCGGCGGTTGGTCAAAGAGGCCAAGCGTCAAGATTGGATGGAACGAATGAAAGGAGGTCAGGACTAATGGCTTTTGAACAATTTTTAAGCGCGGAAGAAATCAAGGTTGTGCAGCTGGCGGAAGCCAATTCTGATAAGCAACAAAAACGCACACCTGAGCAGATTGAAGCCATCTATACGCATGGTCAGAATGTTCTGGTCTCTGCATCGGCTGGGTCAGGCAAGACCTTCGTCATGGTTCAACGGATTTTGGATAAGTTGAAGCGTGGCGTGGGAATAGACCAGCTCTTTATCTCGACCTTTACAGTCAAAGCAGCTGGTGAGTTGAAGGAGCGGATCGAGAAAAATCTCAATGAAACCATTGCGGAGACGACGAATATGGACTTGCGCCGGCATTTGTCGGCTCAGTTGGCGGATTTGACCAAGGCGGATATTGGGACCATGGACTCCTTTACGCAGAAATTGGTGACTACCTATGGTTATAGCCTTGGTATTTCTCCACAGTTTCGGATCTTACAGGATGAGACAGAAAAAGCAAGTCTGAAAAAAGAGGTCTTTGACCAGCTCTTTGCAGATTATCTTGAAAAGGATGAAAATGGTGCATTCCGAAAATTAGTTCGCAATTTTTCAGGCAACCGCAAGGATAATAGTGGTTTCCGTCAGGTTGTTTATCAGGTGCATGATTTTAGCCAATCGACCAGCAGTCCAACTAAATGGCTGAAAGAGCAGGCTGTTCAAGCTGATTTGTACAGTCAAGAGCGTATAGAGCTGATCTTAGAGCAAGGCTTTAAGGAAAAAGTGTTAGACAAGCTCTATCAAGCTGCAGATTTCTTCCGCTACCATGTGGAATGGGGCAGAAATGACTTTGGTTCCGCCAAGTATTTTGCAAATGTGGAAGAAGTTTTGGATTTGCTGACAGGTTTAGATAGTCTGGACCAGAAGGACTTGATGGAACGGGTTGAAAGAATCCTTCTCATCAATGACCAGTCCAGAGGCAAGGGTCTGACCAATGCCAATCGACCAAAAGATGAGCATTTGATGGCCTTTAAAGAAGAATACAATACTGGCAAGAACCAGATTATCTCAGAATTACGAGATTTGGGTCAGGAAGTTTATGAATTGACCCTGCTGAAAGATTATCAGGTTCAAGCTTTGCCCTTGCTGATATTATTACGTGACTTTGTCTTGGATTTTTCGCAGGCTTATCTGGATGTCAAAATCAAGGAAGCAGCTTTTGAATTTGGCGATATTGGGCATTTCGCTATTCGTATTTTAGAAGAAAATGCAGACATCCGCCAGTTTTTCCAAGAAAAATACCACGAAGTCATGGTGGACGAGTACCAGGATAACAACCATAGCCAAGAGCGAATGCTGGACCTGCTGTCTAACGGTCACAACCGCTTTATGGTAGGCGACATTAAGCAGTCCATCTATCGATTCCGTCAGGCGGATCCAATGATTTTCCAAGAGAAATTTGAACTGTATCAGGCAAATCCTCAGGCAGGGAAATTGATTTTGCTCAAGGAAAACTTCCGTAGTCAGATTGAGGTCTTGGAGGCAACAAATGCGATTTTCACGCGCCTGATGGACCGTCAAGTAGGAGAAATCAAGTATGACGACACCCACAGTTTAGTTGCTGGTAGTCCTGGTCAAAAAATTGCCCAGCCCAAGCATGAGATGGAATACTTGATTTACGACCAGCAGGAGAGCGCACATTCATCAACGGATGCTGAGGAAGAAACACCTCTGACTGCTGGTGAAATTGAGGTCGTTGCAAAAGAGATTATTCGTCTTCACAATGAAGAAGGAGCAGACTTCAAGGACATCACTCTCTTGGTACAAAAGCGGACGCACAATGACCTCATTATGTCCATTTTTGAAAAACATGGGATTCCAATTGTGGCAGATGGCGGAGCAGCCTCCTATCTGCAATCTTTAGAAGTCATGATTATGCTGGATACCTTGCGGGTTATCAATAACCCACTCAATGACTATGCCCTCGTTGCCTTGCTTAAATCACCTATGTTCCGATTCGATGAGGATGAGCTGACACGGATTTCCTTGCAGGATGGGACAGGTTTTTTTTACCAGAAAATGGAAATAGCCCAGCAAGCAAGTGGGCAACATCCTGAACTGATGTCAGGAGAGTTGAAAAAGAAAATCAAGGATTTCTTGTCTATTTTGGAAAACTGGCGTGCCTATGCCAAACTGCATTCTATTTATGACCTGATTTGGAAGATTTTCAATGAAAAATTCTACTATGACTATGTTGGTGCTCTTCCAAATGGCAGCAAGCGTCAGGCCAATCTCTATGCACTAGGTCTGCGTGCCAACCAGTTTGAAAAAACAGGTTACAAGGGCTTGTCCCGGTTCATCGCCATGATTGACCGTGCCTTAGCAAATGATAAGGATTTGGCAGATGTACAAGAGTTTCTACCGCAAAATGCTGTACAGCTTATGACTATCCACAAGTCAAAAGGTTTGGAGTTCAAGTATGTCTTCCTCATGAACATCGATAAGCGATTTAACTTGGAAGACCATTACCAGTCAGTCATTATCAGCCGAAAAAATGGTCTGGGTATCCAATATTTAGCGGATATGAAAGATAAGGTAACTAGCCCATTGCCTCAGGTGCGAGTCTTAATGAACACCCTGCCTTATCAAAAGAATCTCCAAGAGCTAAAAATCGCAAATCTTTCAGAACAAATGCGGTTGCTTTATGTTGCACTAACGCGTGCAGAGAAGAAGCTGTATCTGGTTGGAAAGGGCAATGCTGACAAGTTAGCTGAAAAATACGATGGTAAGAAGGAAGATGGCGTCCTTGCCCAATCAACTCGTGAAAGTATGGCGACCTTCCAAGACTGGATTCTAGCCATTGATGAGGCCTTCTCAGGAGAAGACTTGCACTTCAAGAAAGTCTTTGTAACGGATGAGGATTTGACAGAGGAGAAGATTGGTAAACTGACATTGAAGAATAAGCTTGAAGACGCCAGCCTTAAAGATATTCGTCAATCAGAAGATATTGCCCAGGCCTTGGACCAATTGTCTTCTGTTCAAGAGTTGAACGAACGCTATAAGGCTGCTATTGAATTACCAAGTTTACGCACTCCAAGTCAGATCAAAAAACTTTATGAACCAATCTTGGAACAAGAAGGCATGGAAGTTATGGAAAAATACCAGCCAACACGGACCTTCAACCTGCCAGATTTCTCCAAGAAACCAAAAATCACTGGAGCCCAAGTCGGTTCTGCTGTTCACGAACTCATGCAACGTTTGGATCTATCTTGGTTGGTGACAGAAGATACGGTAAGAGAAGCCCTAGAAGCTGTTCATGCTGAGCAAGCGGTTAAAGACAAAATCAATGTTCAGATGATTTTAGATTTCTTTGATACAGACTTAGGAAGAGAAATTCTAGCTAATACGGACAAACTTCATCGAGAAGCTCCATTTGCAAGTTTGCAGACTGATCCTGTATCTCAGGAACAATTTGTCCTTCGTGGGATTATTGATGGCTACCTACTATATGCTGATCATATTGTCCTCTTTGATTACAAGACTGACAAGTATGACCAACCAAGCCAAGTCAGCCAACGTTACCAAGCTCAAATGCAACTCTATGCCGAGGCATTGAAAAAAGCCTACAAGATAGATCGTGTAGACTGCCATTTGATTTTGCTTGGTGGGGAAAGGATTGAAGTGGTAGAAGTCAATACAAATTAAAAGCGAGTGGTTAAACTCGCTTTTTCTGTTTGGTTAGATTGAGTCCGAATGGGACTAGATTTTCTTCTTTTTTCAAAATTCGTTGGATATTTTCCTTGTGCCGAACGATGACAAAGAGCCCCAAAAAGACGATGATAATGGTAAAGAGCCAGTCATAGCTAGGTAGGATAAATTTCACTGCTGGAAATAGCAGAGCTCCTAAGATTGCTAAAGCTGATGCTAATACACTTGAGCAAGACACCATTGATGTCAAAAAGAGTGAAGTAGCAAAGATGACAACCAGATAGAGACAGAAAGCAGGTGCGACACCTAACAACATACCAGCAGATGTGGCAACAGCCTTTCCACCTTTGAATTGAGCAAAGATAGGAAATGTATGCCCCAATACGGCTACTAAGCCAAAGACAATTGGAGAAATCCCTTGAGTATGAAAGATGACCGGAAGCAAGGCTGCTACAGTTCCTTTTAGAAAATCAATTACAAATACAATCGTACCAGCCTTTGGACCTAAAATACGGAATGTGTTGGTTGTTCCAGTATTTCCCGAACCATGTTCACGAATGTTGATCTTGAAAAAAGCTTGACCAATCCAAAGCCCTGACGGAATAGAACCCAATAAATATGCAATAAATAATAAAATAAGATTGACTATCATGCTTCCATTATAGCACAATTTCCTTTGAATTCTCCTCAAATGCGTTTTCTTACCTGTCCCAGCCGAAAGTCAGCAGAAAAATTTTGCAAAAATGCTGAAAAACTTGTAATATAGTAAGGATGACAAGTATGGAGGTCAGTTTTGGCTAAGAAAGAGATTAACATAAATAACTATAATGACGATGCCATTCAGGTACTGGAAGGGCTGGATGCCGTTCGCAAACGCCCTGGTATGTACATCGGCTCAACAGACGGAAATGGCTTGCACCACATGGTCTGGGAGATTGTTGACAACGCTGTCGATGAAGCCCTGTCTGGTTTCGGTGATCGGATTGACGTGACTATTAACAAGGATGGTAGCCTGTCTGTTTCCGACCGTGGACGCGGAATGCCTGTCGGTATGCACGCAACAGGCAAGCCAACAGTCGAAGTTATCTTCACCGTTCTCCACGCAGGTGGTAAGTTCGGTCAAGGTGGCTACAAAACTTCAGGTGGTCTCCACGGGGTTGGTTCTTCGGTGGTCAATGCCCTGTCCAGCTGGTTGGAAGTTGAGATTACCCGTGACGGTGCTGTTTACAAGCAACGGTTTGAGCAGGGCGGAAAACCAGTTACGACTTTAGAGAAGATTGGTACCGCTCCAAAATCAAAAACAGGTACAAAAGTTACCTTTATGCCTGACGATAGCATCTTCTCAACGACCGATTTCAAGTTCAACACCATTGCCGAACGTCTGAAAGAATCAGCCTTCTTGCTCAAACAAGTCACCATGACCTTGACAGATGAGCGGACTGGTGAGCAGGAAGAGTATCACTATGAAAATGGCGTGCAGGACTTTGTATCCTACCTCAACGAAGATAAGGAAACCCTGACACCAGTCCTCTATTTTGAAGGAGAAGAAGCAGGTTTCCAAGTCCAAGTGGCCATGCAGTACAACGACGGCTATTCAGACAATATCCTGTCTTTCGTTAACAACGTTCGGACCAAGGACGGCGGTACCCACGAAACAGGTCTCAAACTGGCCATTACCAAGGCCATGAACGACTATGCTCGTAAGACCAACTTGCTCAAGGAAAAGGACAAGAATTTGGAAGGCTCTGACTACCGCGAGGGGCTGTCTGCGGTTCTTTCTATCCTTGTACCAGAAGAGCATTTGCAGTTCGAAGGGCAGACCAAGGACAAGCTGGGAAGCCCACTTGCTCGTCCTGTGGTGGACGGCATTGTGTCGGACAAGCTAACCTTCTTCCTTTTGGAAAATGGGGAATTAGCTTCAAATCTAGTTCGTAAAGCCATCAAGGCGCGTGACGCCCGCGAGGCTGCGCGTAAGGCGCGTGACGAATCCCGAAACGGTAAGAAAAATAAGAAGGACAAGGGCCTCCTATCAGGAAAATTAACCCCAGCCCAGTCTAAAAATCCAGCCAAAAACGAACTTTATCTGGTCGAGGGAGATTCAGCCGGAGGCTCTGCCAAACAGGGCCGTGACCGCAAGTTCCAAGCCATTCTACCTTTGCGAGGCAAGGTGATCAACACCGCCAAGGCTAAAATGGCGGACATCCTCAAAAACGAAGAAATCAACACCATGATTTACACCATTGGTGCAGGTGTTGGGTCAGATTTTACTATTGAAGATGTCAACTATGACAAGATTATTATCATGACCGATGCGGATACGGACGGTGCTCACATTCAGACCCTCTTGCTGACTTTCTTCTATCGCTACATGCGACCATTGGTAGAAGCAGGACGGATTTACATCGCCCTTCCACCCCTCTACAAGATGTCAAAAGGCAAGGGCAAGACAGAAAAGATTGCTTATGCCTGGTCTGACGGAGAATTAGAAGATCTCCGCAAGGATTTTGGCAAGGGCTTTATCCTCCAACGCTACAAGGGTCTTGGTGAGATGAATGCCGATCAGCTCTGGGAAACAACCATGAACCCCGAAACCCGTACCCTTATCCGTGTCACCATTGAAGATCTAGCCCGTGCTGAACGCCGTGTATCCGTCCTCATGGGCGACAAGGTCGAGCCACGCCGCAAGTGGATTGAGGACAATGTCAAGTTTACCTTGGAAGAGAATACTGTGTTTTAAGGTGAGAGATTTGAAAAATAAAGAAATTATATCAATAATATTGTTTATTGCTGTTTTAGTATCAGGTATTTTGACTTATCTTTCACAAAACAATGATAGTAAAAATACTGTTGAGTCTATTACTAACTTTATTGGTATTTTGTCTGGATTAATAGCAATTCTGTCGTTGTGGATTAACTTCAATCTTTTAACATCAGTTAGAAACATGGAGGAAAAAACGAATCAGACTATTCAGCAAGTGAGAGTTGATTTGTACTATCGAAAAAGTTTATATAATGCAACTGTAGCACTTGATAGATTGGATAGGAAAAATAAGACAATTGACTTTTTAAATGATGAGAGTTTGAACGATTTAGCTACAATAATTGCATTTTGTGAACTAAAACAAACAGAAAAAGAATATAATAACATCCTAAATAAGAATATACGATTTGAATTAACTAATATAAAATTGGTCTATAAGTCAGCAATTGAACTAACAGAAAAAGAGATCACTCATGGAAGAGTTTATCATAAGGATATTATGTCCCCTCAATACATTTGTGATTTTAAAGTTTCTATTAGTAGGCTAAAAGATTTTATTGAATCATTTAGTTCTACAATACTTGGAACAGCTATTGAGAATTTACATGATAAAGAGTAAATTTTAGAATGATTAATATTCAAAAATGTTTTTCATTAGGAATTTATTTGAGATTGTAAACTTTTCAAGAAAAATTGAGGTGTAGTATGGTGTTAGAAAATAAATTGGGGATTGAAAATTCGGCTGAATTAGCCCGTCTTGAAGAGCAAATCAGCAAGAAAAAAGCAGCTCAACTCTTCGAAACTGGTCAGTTATTCCAGATAGAAGTTGGGACTTTTGCAGGTTTGGCACACATTCATCAGGCTTTATTCGAGGATATTTACGACTTTGCAGGGAAAATTCGTGATGTCAACATTGCCAAGGATAATTTTCAATTCGCTCCCCGGATTTTTCTGGAGCAGTCTTTGGCCTATATTGACAAGCTACCTCATGAAAACTTTGACGAAATCGTTGAAAAATATGCGGATATGAACATTGCACATCCATTCCGAGAAGGAAATGGACGCAGTATGCGTATCTGGTTGGATTGTATGTTTCGGGCTAGTTTGGGCAAGGTCATTGATTGGAATAACATTGATAAAGACGAGTATTTCAATGCCATGATTAGAAGCCATGTGTCAACAGGTGAACTCAAATACCTCTTGCTACATTCTTTGACTGACGATCTTGGTCAGGCTACTTATTTCAAAGGTATCGACCATTCTTATTTCTATGAGGGTTACAACCTCTATCGGACAGAGGATTTGTAATTCTAGCACAAGCAAACTATGTGAGGTGTTTTATGCCACTAAGAGTAAAATTAACTGACCGTTTTCAAAAACAGCTGACTGAATGGGCTCGAAAGCGCAAGCCATTTAAAAACAAACAGGAATTAGAAGAAAAGTTTGACCAGGCGCTTGAAACTTGGAAATCCTCCAAGACTAGAGAACGGGCAGAGGCCTTGTTGTCTGATCAAGGGAAATTGGAACATTTTCTGCAAAATATAGAGAAGAAATTGGCACGACTTCCATTTGGCGGGGACAAGTTTTCAGCCATTCCAGGAATGATTTCCATGGTTAGAAGCTATGTTAAGCGAGAATATACAGCCTTACCAAAAGGAGCTATTTTAGCTACAATCGGTGCCTTAATCTACTTTTTTAGCCCACTGGATGCTCTGCCTGATTTCCTATTCGGACCTGGTTTGTTGGATGATGCCTTTGTCCTTAATGCCTGCCTCAAATTAGTTAAGTCTGATGTGGATGATTTCAGAAACTGGCAAGCAAGTCAGTGGAAGGTGGAAAAGTAGCTCTGCTATTTTACGAGGAGAAAGAAGATGTTAGAGAAAGTTGAACGATTAATAAGTGAAATTAACCGTATTCATCTGGAGTATTCAAAGGATTATTTTGAAACAGGTAAGGTTGAAAAAGTCAATCTCAAGCATACCTTTGCCAAGGTGCCAACTCAACCTATTCTGACTTATCGACTCAACTTACACGAGTCCATTAACGATTACTTGATGCGTGCAGATGTCAAGGATATTGCCTATTTTTATCGTGTTAAAACATCGGAGTCGATTTTGGATAAGATTGATCGTTTTAAGGAGAGAAATGAGGGATATCCTGTCAACTCCATTCTCAATGATATTTTCGGTGCTCGTATGATTTTGACTTCTGAGGAAATCGCGGAGGTCATGGAGCGTCTGGATGACTGGCAGGAAAAATATGGACTGAAAAACTGGTACCTGCGAGATAAGGACGACTATGTCGGCATTCATATCTATTTCAAAAATAAGAATAATTTCTATTACCCATGGGAATTGCAACTGTGGGACGAGAAAGATGTCGAAGGCAATATTGCTAGTCATATCAAGTATAAAAGGAAGTTTGTGGGGTAAATGATATGGTGGAATTGGGAATTGCAAGTTATCTTTTTGGAAAAATTGCTGATTTTTCTATTGGTAGTTTGCTTGATAATTTTGATATTAAAGATAAAAAAGAAAAAAAAGCATTAGAGAAATTCATTGAAGTTTTTAAAAAAGAACTATTGTCGCGTCATAAAGAAAATCCTGACTTTGAGCAAATTGAAAAATTTTGGAAGGATCAGGATGTTGTAGGGGAATTATTTAAAATTTATTATTTGAGGACCAGTAGTTATGAGAACTACCCACAATTTAAGACTAACTTAAAAAAATTAGATTATGAAATGAATAGTGATCTTTGTTTTTCATTGATGGATCAATTCGCAAATCAACTAAAAAATACAATTGTAGAATTATCTGGAAATACAAAATCTATGGTTTCTGCCCAAAAAATATTTTTGGAATCAATGGATGCTAAATTAGATATGCTACTTACAAAACAAGATGAAGAAGAATTGAGAAGTAATAAACAAAATAATTTGACTAATGGTCAAGTTGTGGCTAAAGAGAATGAGAGTATGGCAGAGAAGGTTGGAGAAAGTGAATTAGACATTGATGCTCTATCTTTGGAAACAGAGAATATACTTAATAAAAAAACACATTTAGCCTCCTCAAGTTTCTTTAGTGAAAAGTTTGATATGACATTTTTTGAAGTAACGAGAGACTTTACAATATATACGGATAAAAAAATTATCCAAAATCGGCTGGAACATTTTTTTGAGAATATTAATTATTCCAGGTGCTCCCCACTTAGGAAGGTGAGGGGGTCTAGTTACGAAGACATCTTCAAAATGACATTTGATGATAATGGGAAACTCCTTCTGAAAAGTGACTCTGGTCGCACTTTTGAGATTCTAATTGATAAAGTTGTGGCCTTTAATCCACTTGCGTACTGGCAACGTTTTCTTTTGATACAGGTTGATGGTGACTCTCTGCCAATTATTACAGGTGATTCTGACAAGCATAGTTCTGATACAATCGCACTTGAATTTAGATATTCAGAAGGATGTTATTACGAGCATACCATTGGTAATGAAAGAAAATATTTAGAAAGTGGTTTATTGTGTGAAATTAGTGGTGATGTGGAATATAGGGTTCGTTATTTAAAAAATTACAATTTCCTAGTTGTTCCAAGATATCATCCATTGGCATGTGATTTTACGTTATATCATGAAGTCGAAAATTGTCTTGATAAGTTACTAAGTACTGAAAGCATGGACAGCTTAAAAGAAATTTATTCAGAAATTAATAATAAAGTTAAGAAAAGTGGAAGAACGTTGTCAGACAGTAGCGAACCACGGTATGTTAGTAGCTATTACTGATAAGACAATTTCATAGAATGACAATATGTACCGCAAAATTATGTTATAAAAATAAAATGGAGTTCGCATTGCAATAAGTTTAATATAACAGAGTTATTAGAGTGTGCCTAGAGTATGTTTGATTGGATAAATAACCTGAACAAACAGACAAAGGATTAGGAGAATCATGACTAAGTTTGAATTGTGGATTTTTTCGTTTTTAAAAAAAGTTTTTAAATACTTTAGTGGAATTACATTTTTAAATATATGGGATGAGAGCGACCTAATCAATAAACTTGAAAGTATGTCTGAATTAAAAGTAAAATCAGATGATAAAGATTTTTATTTACGTCAAAAATTGGATGCAAAATTATCATTTGTACTTTGCTTTTTTGGAGGAGGATTAATATTATTATTTAGTAAAATAACTTTTTCGTCTACTGCAGGCTTCTTTTCTACTATTTTCATATCAATAATTATTTTTCTATTTACTTTTATTATTGTTGGTAGTTATCATTTTCTTTTTAGAGTTGTTTTATTCATATTTCAAAATTTATTAGATAAATTATTTAGAGAAAATACCTATGTTAGGAAATTTTCTTTACTCCCTCATCTGTCTATTTTACCAATATTTTTATCAATATTTACACTGGAAATATTCGGAATTGATTTTGCTGATTTTTCAAACAATGTTTTATTTTCATTTTTATTTATAATATTGATGCTAATTATATCTCTAGTTTTTATTTATCTGAGTATAGTCACAATTCCTCCGTATGTTTTGGAAGAAGTAAATGTTCTCCCTGCTATGATTTTATCTACTCTAAGTATTGTTGCTTTCTTTGTTGACGAGGACCCTATTCCAAATAATAAGATTATTAGTTTAAGTCTTTTTTCTATTACGTTGTTATGCACTCTTTGTGATTTTCTTACAAAATACTTTATTGATAAATATCAGTCAGAAGCTCAGAGGATATTTGAAGAGCAATTGATAAAACAAAAAAGTCAGGTTAGCTATGAGGAATTGAAGAAATGCTACTATTTCGGTGGTCGCAAGTATAGGGAGAAAATTTTGAGTACAGAGAAATTTATAAAAATTGTTAATAAACGAGAACCTGCTTAGGAGAATTTATGTCTAACATTCAAAACATGTCCCTTGAGGACATCATGGGAGAGCGTTTTGGTCGCTACTCCAAATACATTATTCAGGAGCGGGCTTTGCCGGACATTCGTGACGGTCTCAAGCCCGTGCAACGTCGGATTCTTTATTCCATGAATAAGGACGGCAACACCTTTGACAAGGGCTACCGTAAGTCTGCTAAGTCAGTCGGAAATATCATGGGGAATTTCCACCCGCACGGTGATTACTCTATTTATGATGCCATGGTCCGCATGAGTCAGGACTGGAAGAACCGCGAGATTTTGGTGGAGATGCACGGGAACAACGGTTCCATGGACGGTGATCCGCCAGCAGCCATGCGTTACACCGAGGCACGACTCTCGGAAATGGCAGGCTATCTCCTGGCCGACATCGAGAAAAAGACGGTACCATTTGCCTGGAACTTTGACGATACGGAAAAAGAACCCACTGTGCTACCAGCTGCCTTCCCTAATCTCTTGGTCAATGGAGCGACAGGAATTTCAGCTGGGTACGCGACTGACATCCCGCCGCATAATCTGGCGGAGGTCATCGATGCCGTTGTCTACATGATTGATCATCCGACAGCTAAATTAGAAAAGTTGATGGAGTTCTTGCCTGGACCAGACTTCCCAACAGGTGCCATTATCCAAGGGGCTGACGAAATCAAGAAAGCCTATGAAACTGGTAAGGGTCGTGTCGTAGTTCGTAGCCGTTGTGAAATCGAACAGCTCAAGGCTGGTAAGAAACAGATTGTCATTACTGAGATTCCTTACGAGGTCAACAAGGCTGTTCTGGTCAAGAAGATTGATGATGTCCGTGTCAACAACAAGGTGCCTGGTATTGCTGAGGTGCGTGATGAGTCAGACCGTGCAGGTCTGCGGATTGCCATTGAGCTGAAAAAAGACAGCGATGAGCAAACCATTCTCAACTATCTCTACAAATACACCGACCTGCAAATCAATTACAACTTCAACATGGTGGCCATTGATAACTTCACACCGCGTCAGGTCGGCTTGCAGAAGATTTTATCCAGCTACATCGCCCACCGACGTGAGATTATCATTGCTCGGTCTAAGTTTGACAAGGAAAAAGCAGAAAAACGCCTCCATATCGTAGAAGGCTTAATCCGTGTTATTTCTATTTTGGATGAGGTTATTGCCCTTATCCGTGCCTCTGAAAACAAGGCTGATGCCAAGGAAAACTTGAAAGTCAGCTATGATTTCAGCGAGGAACAGGCAGAAGCAATCGTGACCTTGCAACTCTACCGCTTGACCAATACCGACATTGTAACCTTGGAAAATGAAGAAGCAGCCCTACGCGAGCAGATTCAGACCTTGGCAGCCATTATCGGTGACGAGCGGACCATGTTCAATCTCATGAAGAAGGAACTGCGTGAGGTTAAGAAGCAGTTTGGCAATCCTCGTTTGAGTGAATTACAAGATCAGGCAGAAGCGATTGAGATTGACACCGCTAGCTTGATTGTTGAAGAAGAAACCTTTGTCAGCGTGACCAAGGCAGGTTACATCAAACGGACCAGTCCTCGTTCTTTCAATGCCTCAACCCTTGAAGAAATGGGCAAACGAGAGGATGACCAGCTGATTTTCTTACAGAATGCCAAGACAACTCAGCACCTTTTGCTCTTTACCAATCTTGGAAATGTTATCTACCGACCTGTCCATGAACTGACAGATATTCGTTGGAAAGATATTGGTGAACACCTGAGCCAGACCCTAATGAACTTTGATACCAATGAAGAGGTTATCTTCGCTGAACTGGTTGAGAATTTTGACGAGGGAACGTATTTCGCGGTGACTAAATACGGTCAAATCAAACGTGTGGAGCGGAAGGAGTTTACACCATGGCGGACTTACAAGTCCAAGTCAACCAAGTATGCCAAGCTCAAAGATGCGGATGATGTGGTCATTACTGTATCGCCTGTAGTCTTGGATGACATCATGCTCATCACAGAAAAGGGCTACGCTCTGCGATTTAACATCGAAGAAGTGCCAATCATCGGTGCTAAGGCAGCTGGTGTCAAGGCGGTCAACCTCAAGGATGGGGATGTGGTGGCTGCGGCCTTTATCAGCAATACCAGCTCCGTCTATCTCCTGACCCAGCGTGGTAGTTTGAAGCGGATGGCGGCGGAGGAAATCCCTGTGACCAGCCGTGCCAAGCGTGGTTTGCAGGTGCTTCGCGAACTCAAGGCTAAGCCTCACCGTGTCTTTGCGGCTGGTCCAGTCTTGACAGACCAGGGGGATTTTGACCTCTTTAGTACGACAAATGAAGATGAAACGACCAGTCAAGTGCTTCATGTGCAGTCCAAAACGGGCAAACTCTATGAGGTTGATGTGACGCAGCTTAACCTGTCTGAACGCACCAGCAACGGCAGCTTCATTTCGGATACCATTTCCGATGAAGAAGTGTTGTCTACCTGGATAAAATAAATAAGGTAAAAGATTGTCTTTAGACAGTCTTTTTTGTTATACTGATATGGAATATATGAGGAGAAGAATAGAATGAAAAAAATCCGTAAATACCTGATAATAATTATCTTTTGTTGTATGCTCCCTAGTTTGTCTGCTTGTGCATCTCCAGAGAGTATGTTGGAGTTTTTAGCTGGAAAAGAGCGTTCAGTTTCCGAGGAAGGAATCTATATTGACGCTTTTGAATCGTTTTTCCATGCTAAACCTTCTTTACAAATATATGAACATATTCCGGCAGGATTACTACAAGGAACTTCGATGACCAGCTATGAGGTTGTCATTGGCGAAGAATTAGCTAAAAATCCTATTTTTGATGTTGGAGAGGCTTCTTGGACGCCGGAAAGTACCATTGATTTACCAGACCCATATGCTCACGATGGAGTAGCCTTCGAAAATGCCCGCAAATTTGTGTTTGATGATGTGATTTCACATCCTTTATGGCGTATTGGAGCTGAAGTTTTCAATAATGAGTGGATCCAGACTAATTTGGTGAAAGAACCCTATAAGATTATTGCGTTAGATAATAAAACAATAAGGAAAAAGGATTTAAATTTATGGCCCTATGTAACACTTGATTTGGATTCCTTTGATAACACAGCCTATCAAAATGTATCTAGAATACATGAGTTAGTGACTCTTGAACTAGATAAAGAATCAGGTTATTTAACTTATAAAATTGATGAAAATGACAGAGAAGAGCTGGTGAATCTATTTAGAAACCTTTTTTCAGAGGGGTATGTTGGAAAACAAGACGAAGAAAACAGTATCTTTAATCAAATAGGTTTTGTGATTGATACTGACTTCACAACGGAAGAATTGGAAAATGGAGCAAATAATACAGATGTAGTAGGTAGATTTGTCAATTTAGATGCCCTCCCTGAAGGAATGGTTCTCTATTTGTATGACAGTCATTTTAATCTAATTACCTATGGATTGGATGATACTGAGCAATAATAATCTATAAATCAAGATTTAATACTAACGTACCAGCAACGGCAGCTTCATTTCGGATACCATTTCTGATGAGGAAGTGTTGGCTGCTTGGATTCAATAGCATAGAGAACTCGCTCCGGCGGGTTTTTTATATTCACAAAATTTTCTGAATTTTTAATTGAAAAACACCCTCAAAAATAGTAAAATAGTAAAAAATGAATTTGGAGAATACCTATGACAGTGAACATTGACTGGGAAAACCTTGGTTTTGCCTATATGAAGCTACCTTTCCGTTTTATCGCGCATTTCAAAGATGGTCAGTGGTCTGAGGGGCAGTTGACAGAAGATGCGAACCTGCACATTTCAGAAAGCTCACCAGCCCTCCACTACGGGCAACAGGCTTTTGAAGGATTAAAAGCTTATCGTACTAAGGATGGTAAACTTCAACTTTTCCGTCCAGACCAAAACGCTGAGCGCCTGCAACGAACAGCTGACCGCTTGCTCATGGAACCTGTACCGACGGACCTTTTCATCAAAGCCTGTAAAGAGGTGGTCAAAGCCAACGCAGACTACGTTCCTCCCTATGGAACTGGTGGTACCCTTTATCTCCGTCCGCTCCTGATTGGTGTCGGCGACATCATCGGTGTAAAACCAGCGGAAGAGTACATTTTCACCGTTTTTGCCATGCCAGTTGGTAACTATTTCAAGGGCGGTCTAGCCCCGACCAACTTCCTCATCCAAGACAAGTATGACCGTGCGGCGCCAAATGGTACAGGGGCAGCCAAGGTCGGTGGTAACTACGCAGCTTCGCTCTTACCGGGTCAATATGCTAAAAAGCAGGGCTTCTCAGATGTGATTTACCTGGACCCAGCTACCCACACCAAGATTGAAGAAGTAGGGTCTGCAAACTTCTTTGGGATTACAGCTGCTAACGAATTTGTCACACCGATTTCACCGTCCATCTTGCCGTCTATTACCAAGTATTCTCTTCTGTATTTGGCAGAGCATCGTCTGGGGATGAAGGCTGTTGAGCGTGAAGTTCTTGTCGAAGAATTAGACCAGTTTGTCGAAGCAGGTGCCTGCGGAACGGCAGCCGTTATCTCGCCAATCGGTGGTGTCCAAATCGCAGACAAACTCCATGTTTTCCATAGCGAAACAGAAGTAGGACCAGTGACCAGAAAACTTTACGAAGAATTAACGGGCATCCAGTTTGGTGATATTGAAGCGCCAGAAGGATGGATTGTCGAAGTAGAATAAATATTCTTTCTCCTATCCAGTTAGAATTGGATAGGAGTTTTCCATTTTATAAAATCAGTCTTCATAGTATCATGTAAGCAGGTAAAAATTATTGATATTAGAGAGCTTTAGGCAACTAATTACGAACAATTTTGATATAATGGAATGAATATTGATTTATTTCCTGTATTTAGAAAGGTAAAAGAAGTATGGATAGAAAATCAGATGATTTGATGAATATTTTCGACCTACTCAAACTATTTAAAAAGAATATTATTCTGATAGCAATTTGTGCTACATTGGGTGGTCTTGTTATGGGACTGTATGCGAATTTTGCAGTGAAGCCCCAATATGATTCGAGTGCTCAACTGTTAGTTGCCCAGGATCCAATTGATATTGGCAGTGGCAATACTTATGTTCAAGCAGCCAACTCTATCCGAACAAATTTGGAAATGATTCCGACTTATCGCGATATTCTGTATGGTGTTCCCGTCCTTGGAAAAGTATCGGAAACTTTTGGTGGAAAGTATTCGGCTACGGATTTGAGAGCTCGCTTAAGTTTTGTACAATCAGAAAATTCTCAAGCCTTTGTTGTCAAGCTTCGGATGGATGATGCCAAAGAGGCGCAAGTTGTTCTTGAAGAAATAACAACAGTCTTCAGTCAAACCTTACAAGAAATCTATAGCAAAGGATTTGGTAAAGTGGTTGTCCTCTCACCTGCTTCTTACAATAGCAATAAGGTATCGCCGAATATCGTTAAAAATATTATTTCAGGTGTGTTAGCAGGTGTATTCCTTTCAATTGGATTTATTCTTTCTAGAAATCTTTTCGATCGAACAGTAAAAAATGATGCCTTGTTACAAGATAATAATCTGACACTCTTGACTGAATTATACGATATGACTTCAAAAGAGATTAGTAACGCAAAATATCAATCTAATTTGTAATACTAGAAAGTGAGTCTTCGAATGTTTTTTGGAAGAAAAAAGAAACAAAAAGAATTAAATAAGCAACAATTGCAAGGGTCTCCGCTTTATTCAGCAACTCAGCCAACTAGTTTGAATGCAGAGCAGATTAGGGTTCTTCGGACCAACTTAGAGTATGCACAGTTGAACGGTAAAATTAAATCTATCGGAGTGACCTCCTCCATACCTGGCGAAGGGAAATCAACTGTATCTGCCAATTTAGCTCACAGTCTAGCAATGGCCGGTAAGAAAGTACTGATTGTTGATGCAGATTTGCGGAAACCTACTGTTCATCGAACTTTTAATGTATCCAATATGCGTGGTTTGACTGATTTAGTCATTGATCATGATGAAAACTATACCAAGTTTTTACACTATCTTGAAGATTTGGATTTATATGTTTTACCCTCTGGTCCCATTCCACCGAACCCATCAGAGCTGTTGCAATCAGAAAATATGACTAACTTGATGATATCATTCGCTAATGATTTTGATTTTATCATCTACGATTTGCCACCTGTCACTAGTGTGACAGATGCCCAGATTATTTCTAGAAAAGTAGATGGAATGATTTTAGTTGTGCGTCAAGGCTATGTATTAAAGGCTGAGCTAGAAAAGAGTTTAAGAAATTTAAAGAATGTTGAAGCAAAATTGCTAGGCTATGTGATGAATGATGTACCTAAGGAACAGAAAGAATCCTACTATTATTATGGTAGCGGAACTGATTTTTCTAATCAGTCCAATGATGTTGAATAACAGTTTATTACACATAAAAAGAGTTGAGTGTGAAACTCAGCTCTTTTGACAAATTATTTACTTAAAATAGAGGTTAGAAAGCGCCCAATGGCATAGCTTGTTGGTAATACATAGACTTTTATAAAATAGCGGTGGAGTGGTAGTTCTGACTTGTAAAAAGTTGATAAATAAGGATTCTTCCTGTAATTAAGTTTAGCTAGCTCATATCTAGCTTCTTGATAGGCAGTTTTATCTTTAGCTTTTACTGCATTAGCTATCATTTGTAGCAAATCTTCAATCATTTTAAATGTAAAATAATCTTTATAGGCAGGGTTTCTTTCTCCCATAATGCGATTATTTTCCATGGATTTCCAATTGTTTTGCGGATTTGGAGTGGTGCTAAGAGAGCCTTCTCTAGATCGATAGATATACAGTTTTTCTGGAACAGTAGTGATATGGCGTGCATGGACCATCAGCTCGAAGTAAATACCTTCGCCCATCCCATCTAAAAATCGGAACTGAATTCGTTCAATCAATTCCCTAGAAACTATCCTTGCAGTTGGTTGGGTATTGTGGAAGATGTCCTTGAGTTCTGCTTTGCCATAAATTGCCTTATACCAAACAGATTTTTCCCTACCGTCAGAGGAGAAGGTGCCAGTGTCGCATAAAACTAGGTCTGCCTGGTCCTTGATTGCCTGTGCATAGAGTTTTTCAAACATATCCTCCTTGACAAAGTCGTCCGAGTCAACAAAAGCTATGTATTCACCTGTGGCTAGCTCGATTCCTTTATTCCTTGCCTCACCAACACCAGTATTTACAGATGATTCAACAAGGGTAATTCTTGGGTCATTGTTGGCATAGCTTTTGAGCATCGTTAAAGAATTATCTGTCGAGCAATCGTCAACTAATATCAATTCAATATCAGTTAAAGTTTGTTTTAAAATAGATTCAATACATTCACCAATGTATTGCTCTGTATTATAAACAGGAATAATAATAGATACTTTTGGCAAAACATTCTTCCTCTCTTTTTTTCTCATTATAACATATCGTGAGAAAAAGTTTTGCTTTTTTAAATGGCTGTTTCCAATATTTTCATTTTTCTGAATCAGATGATATAATACTGTGTTAGAAATTTTTAGCTTGAAAAGTATGCGCAGAGCATTGCTATTTTTCCAGAAAGGATAGGAATGAAATGAAAGAGTTTTATAGATATTTCCCGAGAATGTCAGGGAAGGTATGTTTGTATGGATAATACACAATTTAACAAATGGGGAGTATATTTTTTCTATTTTTCGATGGCTATTTATCCCCTCAGTATGATGATGAATATTATTTTTCAACGGCTAAACATCGACCTCCTGACAGGAAGAAGTATTTATATCGGATACGGTCTAGTCTATCTATTTGCAATTATCTTACTGGTTAAATTTGGTTTTTCACTGAAAAGATTAACGGCACTCTATTTCATCTATATTTTATACTTCGTTTTGTATTTGACCAGTGCTCCATCAGTTAAGTCAGTTTATACTGGTACAGTTATGGTGATGATTTACATCTACTATTTACCATATGCAGTGCTTATTTTATCTAGAATAAGTGATTTTCGTTTGCTATTCTCTAGTAAATTGATTGAATATACGAATTACTTTATCATAGTCAGCTCATTTATTGCGAAGTATTTCTTTCAGAATCAGACCAACTATATGACCTTTTCTTATCAACTCTTACCTATTTGGATGCTATTCACTTTTAGCTTCCTCCGCCAACCAACATTGCTGAAGGCGGGAGTTGCCTTGGTTATGTTACTAGAAGGGGTTATATATGGTGCTCGAGGTCCTTTGATCTGGCTGGTAATCGGAGCTGTGGCTTATTTTATCCTTGTAGCCTTTGAAAAAAAGATTATCAGTAATCTATCGCTGAAAAGGCTAGGACGTTTTTTGCTATGGTTGGGGCTTTTTATTGGCATTTTTTCGGTGGCGAGAAAATTTTTGCCTGCTCTTAACATTGAGAACTCTTATATTCTCAATCGTTTGGAGCAAGGGAGTATTGGAGTGAGCACAGGTAGGAATGAAATGATGGATATTGCCATCGCTTACTTAAAACAGATGGGCGGAGAAATAAACGGCATGTTTTTTGACCGTACTCTCATGCCGAATAATATTTATGTTCATAATTTTATATTAGAAACCTATTTATCGTTTGGTTGGTTTATGGGGACGATGATTCTATTTGCATTCGTATACTTTGTTGTAAAAACATTCTTGTCCGCCGATATGAGTAATAAAAAAGTAATTGTTTTTGCAGTTTCAGCCTTCTTCTTAAAATATTTTTTAACTGGAAGTATGTATGAAGGAGATAGTTTTGTCATCTTGTTAGCTCTTGTTTACGCTATCAATGGTCAGGAAAAATTAGAAGGCAGATATAATGAAGTTGCATAATCAAAAACTCTATTGTTCGCAGCTATTCGTAGCTATGGGAGCAATAGAGTTTTTATGATTACTTGATGATTGAGAGAATATTTTTTTGAAGGACAAAGCGATTGAGAAGATAGGAAATTCCGCTAGTAACGAGGACACTACATAGACCAAACAGTCCCCAGCTCATAAAATTAGTAATCCAATTCGTCAATGGAAGGAAAATCAGACAGGAAGTCAATACAGTTAGCGTATCAACCAATAGTTGCCATTTCAGATGTTCTGACTGTGTCTGTAGAATATGACGATAACAGTACCAAATATAGTAAAACAAACTAAATAATAGTGATATACTAGTTCCGATAGCTACTCCAATAAGTTGCCAATGAAAGACTAGACCAATAGAGATAGCTAGATTAAGGAAGGCTTCCGAATAGGTTCCAACTTGTGTTTCCTTAAAGCTTCCTGCTGAAAAAACCAGTGTACGATAGGGCAAGCGCAGGGCGTAGATAAAGATAGCCAAGGTCATCAGATAACCAAACAAGGGCTGGTTATAATTGGTATCCGTTATGTGTTGGGTATATAGGATGACAAATGGTGTAATCAATTGGAAGGTAGTGCTTAACAATATGGTGGCAGCGGTATGGATTGTCCATTCAATTTTCTTAAACTGATCATGTAAAACAGTTTTATCTTCTAGATGCAGTGCGCGCCCCAGAAAAGGTCGTAGACCGCTGGTTGCTGCGTTTAGAAAAGTCTTTATCCCCTGAAAAACGGTATTATAAACAGCGTAAACAGAAACCTGAGAAAGACTGGCAAAGAGGGAGAGAATGACCACATCTGTACTTTCTTGGATGGTATAGGCGATATGCTGGCCAATACCATACCACTGTTGTTGGATTTTGTAGTCTTTATCAATATTCTTCTTGGAGATTTTGTAGTGTTTATGAACATAGAAACTAATGCAGATGGGTGGAAGGATGAACACGAGAGAAGAAACAAATTTCACAAGGTAGATACTGTGACCACTGCTAATTAAGAAAACAGATAGGGCTAAGTTAATGATGTTAGCCGTTCCTTGTAGCAGTTCCTTGATATAAGCTCGTTGGTCGGAACCTAATATAATTTGACTGGTAATGCCCACAAAGAATTGCAGAAGGTGGGATAGGGATAAAATGAGAACTAGCCCGATAACTTGAATGCTGGAAACATTGCCGGTTAATGTATGAGGTAGAATCAGGCACAGGCAACCAATATAGACCAACAAGGCTAACCCAATCCGATTAAAAAAAACTCTGGATTTATAGTAAACGGTTGATAATTGGTTGAAATCACCGTCTAATATCGGTTTATATAAACTTGCTTGAATAACGGTAGCCATTCCTAAATCCAGAAGGCTGATTAGGTTTAGGTACTGAGAAATACTGGACATCAACCCGTTAATTTCTGAACCATAAGCAGTGATAAATAATCTTGGTAAGATAAGACTGCAGATAATGGAGATACATTTATTGAGCAGGGATATTAGTCCATTTATTTTTAGTGATTTTGTATTCATAGAGGTTGCAGCTTTCTAACAAAGGAGAAATATTCTAATACGTTTTTTTGATAAAAGAAATGGATTTTGATAGAATAGTTTCACTAATATCTTTGACTAGTATTATTTGGAAATAACTCTCTGTTTCGCTTGTAATAGTTTTTTGAGTGCTGAATAGCCTAAGAGGGAGCAAGACCAATACAGAAATGGAACAAATCTAGGTTTGATCTGAAGGGACTTCCATAAATGGTGTCTAGTTTCGACAATCTGACCTAGTTTAAAGTAGCGCATAGCAAGGTAATACTCTTGATAGGCCAGCAAATCCTTTTCAGGAAGTACCTGTAATGTTTGGTTGATGGCGCGTGCTTTTTGGGATACGATTTGGTAACCCTGTATGACCTTAGTAGAGTTTTTAGAGATACTGTCTTCTTGCACCTCATAGGCAACCAAATCTTCTGCCAATTTGTAGCCTTGACTGACTTGGAGAAGTTTTAGGAATAAATCCCAGTCTTGACAACTGAGAAGTTGTGAGTCTAAACCGCCGACCTGCTGAAAAAGAGCCTTTCTTACCATTAGGGTAGAGAAACCACCTAAGTTATTTTGCTTAATTGTTTCTTTCAGTGGAATGATTCCTTCAGGAAGGGTGTGAACTCCCTTGGCACCAAAGCCAGTTACAACAAAGCCAACTTCAGGTCGTTCTTGCAAAATACTAACTTGTTTTTCAAGTTTTGTTGGGAGAAAGTAGTCGTCTGAATCAAGGAAGGCGAGGTATTCTCCTTTAGCTTGTTCTACCCCTAAGCTTCGACAAGCATTGGCACCACTATTTTTATCTACGACAAAGAGTGTAAGATTGTCCTGTTGTTTTTGTAAGTCTTGAATGACCGAAACGGACTGGTCCGTTGATTTGTCATCAACAACGATGATTTCTACATTTGAATAATTTTGTTGATTGACGCTTTCGATGGCTCTTTGGATTAACTGTTGGCGATTGAAGTTAGGAACAACGACCGAGATAAATGGTTTCATAAAAATTTCCTTTTGTGTTACTATGTTTAATATTACAACAGGATAGACTTTTTTTCAAATCTCGTCAATTAGTTTGATTGATTTTCAGAAAGCACGTGAATGTTTTTATAACTAGCTTGAATGCTGAATTTGATATTAATTTTTGATAAAGGATACATGATTTATGACGAACCACGTAAATGATACTCCACTGGTAAGTGTCATTATTCCAGTTTATAATGCCTCACAGTTTATTGAAGAAACCGTTCAATCTGTCCTTGAACAGACTTATCAACATTTTGAAATTATCCTTGTAGATGATGTTTCAACGGATGCCTCGGTATCGATTGTTAGACAAATGATGGCGAAGGATAAGCGCATCTCCTTGCTTGAGAATGAAGTTAATTCAGGAGTTGCGATTGCAAGGAATAAGGGGGTTGCGGCAGCGACTGGACGATTTATTTGTTTTTTAGATGCCGATGATCTGTGGATTCCGACGAAACTGGAAAGGCAAGTGGCTTTCGCCTTGAATCATGGTCATGCCTTTACCTTCACTTCCTATCAATTTGCAGATGAGAGTGGAATAGCAGTAAGGGCGCCTCTCCATGTTCCAGGGAAAATTTCTTACAAACAAGCTCTGGGCAATCATACGATTTTTACATCGACAGTTATGTTGGATTTGGAACAGCTTGATAAGAAAGCTATCGAAATGCCAGATGTTCGGAGGGGACAAGATACTGCTACCTGGTGGAAAATATTGAAAGTGACGGACTATGCCTATAGTATTGATGAGGCTCTTTCTATTTACAGAAGGACTTCTGCATCTCTGTCAGCTAACAAATTGGCGGCTATTAAACGGACTTGGAATTTATTTAGAAATGTAGAAGGTCTGTCTTTGTGGCAAACCATTCCACCATTTTGTAGCTACGCTATTAACGCGATTAAAAGAAGGATATAAGGAGAATCATGGTTGTACTTGTTGCGACATTAAACACTGAAAATGTACCTAAATTGATTGAAGAAATGAATTTGATGACGGTTGATACCATCGTTATCAATCAATCAAGTACGGGTAGAGAAGGAACAGTCATTGAACAAAGTCAGCAAGCCACGATTGTTCACAGTGAGCGACTTGGTTTGAGTGCCAGTCGAAATGAAGCGATTTCCTATGCCCAGAGTGAGGATATCTGTCAGATTGCTGATGATGATATGATTTTCGTCGACGATTATAAGGAAATTGTCGAGAATGCTTACAAGGAGTTTCCAGATGCAGACATCATTGTTTTCTATGTTGACCTTGAAAACCATGCTGTTGCAAGGACTAGTATTCCCAAAGGTAGAATGCATTATCTCGATGCTATGCGCACATCATCTGTCCAAATCAGTTTTAAAAAGTCTAGCTTAGAGAGAGTAGGACTTGCATTTGATGAACGCTTTGGGATAGGAGCGAAATACGGATCGGGTGAAGAGAATATTCTCTTGTTTGACGCACTGAGAAAAGGAATGAAACTTTATAGTTATCCCGTAAAAATTGCTTCTTTACGCGAAAGAGAGTCACATTGGGATAGATCACATACACCGGAAAACTGTCGGAAGCGTGGAGCAATCTACAAGCGGATGACTAATTATTGGTATTGGTTGTTGATTGCCCAATTTGCGATTCGCAAGCGGAAGCAAATGTTACCTGAAGTTTCTTTGCTTGATAATATTCGTTACATGTTTCAAGGTGCGGAGGAATTTTCTAAATCGGAATTTAAAGAATAAATCAGAATGCGCTTTCACGAATCAGATTTTTGTTTATTTTAAGAAAACTGTGTAGAATATAGATTAACGTCTATACATCACCTAGTAAATTATATACCAAAATAAATAAGGGGGGGGGGTAGTGGTTTTGTATATAAGAAATGAAGCGTGGTCAAAATTTGCTACAATCATTGAATCTATTTTTGTTGTTATGGTTATTTGCATGACAACATTTACGCATCAGTCAGTGGAAATAAATGAGACAGATATAAATTACTTTCTGCTTTCTCTTCCCTGGGTAATTATTTTCTATATTGTACTAAATAAGTCTTTTGATACACATGTGTACTATAATCGAACAATAAAGGGAAATATCCTCAACTCCTTTTTTGTGCAAACTTTCTTTTTGATAGGTTTATCAATAGTTGGTTTTCTTTTTCTGGATGTATTTCGCTTTTCATTAGTGACGTTCTTAATTTGTCTTGTTCTTGGAACGCTTTTGTCTAGCGTAATACATATTTTTATCTTTCGAATTTACGAGACTGCTTTTAAAAGAAAAAGACTTCTCATTCTAGGACAAAAATCAGCTGTTTTAGCAACCTTGAAAAATTTTCAAGATTCTAGTGAAACCCTGCATAAAGTAACTCATTTGGTATTTGACCACTATTTGGAATCTATTAAGGAAGTAGTAGATGAGATTGATGTGGTCTATATTGCAGGATATATTGACAGTAAAACAAGATTAGCGATTTATGAATTCTTGATTTCCCACAACAAAATTCTCTATCTAACGACAAATGTTGAAAATTCAATTGTTATCAACTCACATATGATAAATATTTCTGACGAGAGTATGATTCAAGTTACACCTTATTATCTGTCAGTTGGTCAAGCAGCTATCAAGCGTGTTCTAGATTTTCTGACGGCAACTTTATTATTGTGTCTATCAAGTCCCATTTTCATCCTAACTGCTATTCTTATCAAATTAGAAAGTCCGGGTCCAATCTTTTATCGTCAGGATAGGGTAACAAAGGGAAATCGAGTCTTTTCGATTTTAAAATTTCGTTCAATGAAAGCAGATGCTGAGCGAAGTTCTGGTCCGGTATTAGCCCAAGCCAATGACAATCGCGTGACTCGAGTCGGAGAGTTTATTCGTAGAACACGAATTGATGAGTTACCGCAGTTAATTAACGTTTTAAAAGGTGATATGTCCATGGTTGGCCCCCGTCCTGAAAGACCATACTTTGTAGAACAATTTGTAAAACAAAATGGTTACTATTCATTGCGACATAATGTACGTGCAGGAATTACAGGATATGCTCAAGTCTATGGTAAGTACACGTCAGATTTTCAAAGTAAATTAAAGTTCGATTTGCTTTATATTAAACAATATTCAATTCTGCTTGATATTAAGTTGCTATTAAAAACTTTTGTTACTTTACTTGATAAGACAAGTTCCCAAGGGCAATCAAAAGAGAATATTAAGGAAATAAAAATAGAAGAACTTTCCAAAACCATTAGAATACTTAGCTAAGCTTTTTGATAAGTGTAACAATGATAAACAGTTTATGTAGAAATTTAATAAAGAGGAAAGAACTATGCAAAAATTTTCTAATGGGGATAATAATCTTATTGAGAATGAATTAGAACAAATAAAGGTAGTGCCTACCATCGCAGTTGTTGGTCTAGGCTATGTAGGGATGTCCATTGCAGTTTTACTTGCACAAGAAAACAAGGTTTACGCTGTTGATATCCTAGAAGAACGAGTTGAGCAAATTCGTGCAAAAAAATCTCCGATTCAAGACGATTACATCGAACGATTTCTAAAAGAGAAAAAATTAAATCTTGAAGCAACAACAGATACTAAATTTGCCTATAAAGCAGCTGATTTTGTAGTTATTGCAACGCCAACCAACTATGACGATAAGACAAATTATTTCGATACAAGCTATGTTGAAAGTGTTATCAAAGATGTCTTGGCAGTAAATCCCAATGCCCTCATGATTGTGAAGTCAACTGTTCCAGTAGGTTTTACATTGAGTGTGCGTCAAAAATACCAAACCGAGAACATCATATTTAGCCCGGAATTTTTAAGAGAATCGAAGGCCCTCTATGATAATCTTTATCCGTCACGTATCATTGTTTCCACAGAAACGACAGATTCCAACAAAAATAAGGAAGCTGCGCAAACATTTGCTAACTTATTGAGTCAGGCTGCTGAGAAAGAAGAGGCCCCAGTACTGATAATGGGGGCTACAGAAGCAGAAGCGGTTAAACTATTTTCGAATACCTATTTAGCCTTACGAGTTTCATATTTCAATGAGCTGGATACCTATGCTGAATTGAATAACCTAAAGGCAGAAGATATTATTAAAGGCGTAGGGTTAGATTCTCGGATTGGCGAGCATTACAACAATCCATCTTTTGGTTACGGTGGCTATTGTTTACCGAAAGATACCAAACAGTTACTCGCAAATTATCAGCAAGTTCCACAAAACATGATTTCAGCTATTGTTGAAGCCAATAGGACCCGAAAAGATTTTATTGCAGAACAAGTTATAAAATTTGCAGAGAAAATTCATGGCAATGACAGTGACCAACCAGTAACTATTGGTGTTTACCGTCTGACGATGAAAACAAACTCGGATAATTTTAGACAAAGTTCCATCCAGGGAGTGATGAAGCGTTTGCGGAGCAAAGGAGTAGATTTAATCATTTATGAGCCAACTCTTCCTGAACACTCTGTTTTTGATGGGTGGAAAGTGGTGAATGACATTGAAAGCTTTAAACAGCAATCAACTGTCATTATTGCTAACCGCTTTGAAGAATGTTTGCAGGATGTTGAAAATAAAGTCTATTCTAGGGATATTTTCAGAAGAGATTGATGTTGTATCATTTCAATCTGCATGAAGGGCTTGCACTTGCAAGCTCTTCTATTTTTTTGTAGAATAATAAAAGTGAGGTTTGAAAATGAGTAAAAAAGATAAAAAAATTGAAATTCAAATTGAAGATAGCAAAGTCTTGGTAAACAAGGAAGAATTTCCTGGCTACCGTTTGGTGATTGGTAAAAAGGTCATCGGAGAGATTGCAGAATTGGCTGATAATCATTTTGCGGTTGTAAAAAATGGAAACACCGAAAGCTTTTATAAAAAATTAGAAAAAGCAGTCGGAAATATCATAGAAAATTATAATTTAAGTCACTAAAAAGCTTGAAATAGTCACTATTTTATGATAGAATAGTGACTGTTGGTGCTGTGGAAAGATAGCGAAGAGGCTAAACGCGGCGGACTGTAAATCCGCTCCTTCGGGTTCGGGGGTTCGAATCCCTCTCTTTCCATGTCTAAGATACTAAGGGCGTCAAACGCACAGTAAAAATAGGAAGTTGACAGCAAATCCTGATTTGCTAGGCGACTTATCTTTTTTACACAGCGTTTAGCCTGAGTTCATTTAAGATACGAGAGATGCTCTGGTTTACCAGAAATTTCTGTAGAAAATTAGGAGGCTGACGCTGAGTGTTTACACTCAAGGAAGGCTATCTATTTTCCTAAGAAATTAATCTCGAGTTCAATTTCTTGTGATTAGTAAATAAATGAATTGTATCTCTTTTTGGGGTATCGCCAAGCGGTAAGGCAAGGGACTTTGACTCCCTCATGCGTTGGTTCGAATCCAGCTACCCCAGTAAAGGTACTAGATTTAATCTAGTTCGTCAAAGATGTCTAATTGTTGTTGTCCTTGCGTGTGCCTTAAATAAAATATATTTTATGTTGGGTCGAAAGACCTGATTGTCGGAGGTTTTTTTATAATGAACGAATTTGAAGATTTGTTGAACAGTGTAAGTGAAGTTACACCTGGTGATGTGGTAACTGCAGAAGTATTGACAGTTGATGCTGGTCAAGCGAATGTAGCTATTTCAGGTACTGGTGTAGAAGGCGTACTAACTCTTCGTGAGTTGACAAACGACCGTGATGCTGACATCAACGACCTTGTTAAAGTTGGTGAAACACTTGAGTTGCTTGTACTTCGCCAAGTTGTTGGTAAAGATACAGACACTGTTACATATCTCGTATCTAAAAAACGTTTGGAAGCACGTAAGGCATGGGACAAACTTGTTGGTCGTGAAGAAGAAGTTGTTACTGTTAAAGTAACTCGCGCTGTTAAAGGTGGTCTTGCTGTTGAATTTGAAGGTATTCGTGGTTTCATCCCAGCTTCAATGATCGATAGCCGTTTCACTCGCAACACTGAGCGTTTCGTTGGTCAAGAATTCGATGCTAAGATCAAAGAAGTTGATCCAGCTGAGAACCGTTTCATCTTGTCACGTCGTGAAGTTGTTGAAGCAGAAGCTGTAGCAGCACGTGCTGAAGTATTCGGTAAATTGGCAGTTGGTGAAGTTGTAACTGGTAAAGTTGCACGTATCACTAGCTTCGGTGCCTTCATTGACCTTGGTGGTGTAGATGGTTTGGTACACTTGACTGAATTGTCACATGAGCGTAACGTATCTCCTAAGTCAGCTGTAACAGTTGGTGAAGAAGTTGAAGTTAAAGTTCTTGCAATCGACGAAGTAGAAGGTCGCGTATCATTGTCATTGAAAGCTACACAGCCTGGTCCATGGGATGGCGTTGAGCAAAAATTGGCAGCTGGCGATGTGATTGAAGGTAAAGTAAAACGCTTGACTGACTTCGGTGCTTTCGTTGAAGTATTGCCAGGTATCGATGGTTTGGTACACATCTCACAAATTTCACACAAACGTGTTGAAAATCCAAAAGATGCTTTGTCAGTAGGTCAAGAAGTAACTGTTAAAGTTCTTGAAGTGAACGCAGCTGATGAGCGTGTATCACTTTCTATCAAAGCTTTGGAAGAGCGTCCAGCAGCTGCTGAAGGCGAAGAAAAAGCTGAAAAACGTGCTCCACGTCCACGTCGTCAAAAACGTGAAGAAAAACGTGATTACGAATTGCCAGAAACTCAATCTGGTTTCTCAATGGCTGACCTTTTCGGTGACATTGAATTGTAATTCCAATAAAAACTTGCCTTGCGCAAGTTTTTCCTTTCCACCCTTAGTGTAATGGATATCACGTAAGATTCCGGTTCTTGAGATGGGGGTTCGATTCCCTCAGGGTGGATTAGAACCACCTTGAAAAGCCCGTCAAATCGGGCTTTTTTTGGCTCTTTGTCAACTGTAGTGGGTAGATGAAAAGCTAACACCTAGAGAGGACGAAATTCGTTCTCTCTTTCTTTATGTTCAAAGCAATCAAAATGCGTTTTTTAAAATTTTCA
>NZ_POIZ01000031.1 GCF_002960425.1 Streptococcus suis | reverse complement strand
GCCCTGAATACCTGGCGAGCATAGGCGAACAGGGTCATTTTGAGCAACATGGCTGGATGAAAGGCTGGACGACCAGTATGGGAAGTTTCTTCTAATAGAACGGATAAAGGAATGGTATCCACAAACTGACTAATCAGACGAGCCTCGTGAGTAGCAGGTAAATCCCAAGCAAGATTTAATTCCAAACTTAACTGATTTGTGTTATACTGTTTATACATTTTCATGCCTTTCTAGTTGTTTTGTCGTTATTATAATTATAAAGCATGAAATGGAAAACGAGCAAATCCTAATTGGAATTGCTCGTTTTTTTATATGTGAGAAGCTAGTTTTTGCCCAGCCTCATTCTTTTTCTATCGGTGTAAAACGACTTTTTATTCTATTTAAAATAGAAACAACATCTCCATCTCGAGCATGAAATTCTTCCACTTGCATACTTTGAACACTAGCATTGATAACTGCGCCAATGATCAAGACTTGGGCCATAAAAATAAACCAAAGCATAAAAACAAGGAAAATAACAGCTGTAACCATCCGAAAATCCAACAAGCGATTGGCATAGTTATCCACATAGATAGTAAAAAGCTTACCGACCGATGTCATAACCAAAAGAACAAAGCTTGTTCCAGGCAAAATATAACGGATTTTCTGAATACGAATATTGGGTAAGAAAAAATAAAGCATCATCAAGCCTGCAAATAAGGCAATTAAACCCACTAGTTGTGTCTGACTAAGAAGACCACTTAACCACTGATTATCTAGCGGAAGAAGTTGACTAAGGAAAGAAAGAATAACCTGACCAAAAGTCAAGAGGGTCATACTCAGTAAAATAATGACTTGTAAGCCAATTCCCAAAAATATACCGATTAAATGTCCGATAATAAAATCTCGATGCTCATTGATACCATAAGCCTTGTTGACAGCCTTTTGCAGGATTGTCATACTTTGCGACAAGGTCCACAGGGTCGTCGCAATTGAAATTCCCAACCAAGACGATGACGGCTTGGTCAAAATAGAGGTGATAAAGTCCGATACTGGAGGATAGAGCTTATCCGGTACAAATTCTGCCACAACCGACAAAATCAAGTCTATGTCGAATGGAAAATAAGGAAGTAGATTAGCCAGGGTCAACAAGATAGGGAAAATACCGATGAGCAAATAGTAGGCCACCGCCACACTAGTCACATCGATATCAGCATGCCGATAAAAAGAAAAGAAGGTTGAGCAGAATGTTTTCAAACCTTCAACAATTTTGGTTTTCTTCATTCCCTCTCCTTCTCTCTAGCTATCTTAATAGCTTCCCTCTTCACCTTGACTTGTCAAAATGACCGGACCATCTTTGGTAATGACAAATTGATGTTCATATTGGCAAGATAGACCACCATCAAGTGTCTTATGAGCCCAGCCTGTCTTCATATCCGTATCGATTTCCCAAGTACCAGTGTTAATCATTGGCTCGATGGTCAAAACCATGCCCTCACGCAAGCGTAGTCCACGGCCTTTTGTCCCGTAATGAGGAACCATTGGCTCTTCGTGGAAGGTTGGACCAACTCCGTGGCCTACCAAGTCACGAACAACACCATAACCAAGTCCTTCGGCATATTCTTGGATAGCCGCACCGATATCACCGATACGATTGCCAACAACTGCTTGCTCAATACCGCGATATAAGCATTCCTTGGTCACATCCATCAATTTTTGCACTTCCTCTGAAACTTGACCAACTGCATAAGCCCAGCAAGAGTCTGCACAACCACCACGATAAGATTGGGTGATTTTCTTCATAGCCTTGACATCATTGAAGTTGAGCTTAGACACATCAACAACTGATTTGTCCAAGGGCTCACTCAATACCATATCAACCTTGAGCAAGTCGCCTTCTTTCAATTTGTAATGACGAGGAAAGGCATGGGCCACTTCATCATTGAGCCCGCAACAAGTTGCGTAGGGATAGTCCATCAATTCACCATCAACACCAATTTGAAGAGGCAAGACATTTTTTTCCTTACATGTTTTACGGACATATTCTTCCACTTCCCACATGTCCACACCTGGTTTGATGATATCCCGTAAACCAATATGGATACCTGCAAGCACATCGCCAGCACGGTTCATGGCATCAATTTCACGTTGTGATTTAATGGTAATCATTGATTTTCTCCTCTATTTCTATACTACATTCAGCCCTCTTCAAGCTAAATTTTCTATACTTTCTTGTTTTGTGACTGTAACGGTCACTCCCCTTATACTGCCCGACCTGCACAAAACCCGATTTTCTAGCCACCGTCTGACTGGCCACATTTTCCTCATGGGTGATGATGACCAATTCCTTCAGACCGATTTCATAAAAGGCTAGAAAGACCAGATTTTTCACCGCTTCCGTCATCAGCCCTTGACCCCAGTAGTCTTTTTTTAGGAAATAGCTGAGCTCCGCAGTCATTTGGCGGTCATCTAGTTTTTCAAAACAAAGCGCACCAATCATCCGACCAGAAACCTTATCGACCAAGGCCCAATTTCCCAAAGGACTACGCATAAATTTCTCAACCATGGTCGCAAGAGCCAGGTTCTTATCCTCCAAGGCCGGAAAAATAAAGGGAAGATTTTCTGGATTGGATACAATTTCAAAGAAATTTTCCCCATCTTCATAGGAAAAGGGGCGTAAAACCAAGCGTTCTGTTTCAAAGCAAGCAAATTGTGCTAGTCTAGTCCAAAGTGTCATAGTGTACCCAAGGGGCTGAGAATAACTCCCAGCCCCAAATTGTTTGATGTTAAAAGTAAGAAGCTAGCACGAACTTGCTGCTAGTCCTCAATCAACTGAATATCAGCACCCAGTTCCGTCAATTTCTCAATAATGTTTGAGTAACCGCGTAGGATAAACTCAATATTGGTAATTTCGGTCCGTCCTTGAGCCATCAAGCCTGCAATAACCATGGCAGCTCCAGCCCGCAAATCCGTCGCCTTGACTGATGCACCAGTCAACTGATTTGGACCTTCGAAAGCAATGTAATTGCTACGAGTTGAAATATTTGCACCCATATTCGCCAATTCTTGCACATGACCGACCCGTTTTTCATAAATGGTATCAACAATTTTACCAGTGCCCTCTGCTGTCAATAGGAGCGGAGTGATTGGCTGTTGCAAGTCTGTCGCAAAGCCTGGATATGGCGAAGTTTTGATACTTACAGCCTTCAATTTTTCTTGTTTTTCAACAAAGATGCTGTCTTCAGAAACAGTCATACGAACGCCCATTTCTTCCAACTTAGCGATGAAGCTTTCCAAGTGTTCATAAAGGACATTGTCAATACGGATACCTTCACCCACTGCGGCTGCAAGGGCGATATAGGTTCCAGCTTCGATACGGTCTGGAATAACTTGGTGACGGGTTCCATGCAGACTATCGACACCATCGATGGTAATAATGTCTGTACCTGCACCACGAATATGGGCACCCATGTTATTGAGCAAGGTTGCTACGTCAATGATTTCTGGCTCACGCGCCGCATTTTCAATAACCGTACGACCCTCAGCTTTAACCGCAGCCAAAATGGTATTGATAGTTGCACCGACACTGACCACATCCATGAAGATATGCGCTCCCTGAATGCGTTGACCATTGGTTGCCAAACGCATATAGTCACCCTCATAGGTCGTTTCAGCACCCATGGCCGCAAAAGCCTTCAAGTGCAAGTCAATCGGACGTGGGCCTAAATCACAGCCACCTGGCAGACCAACCACTGCTTGACCGAAGCGCCCCAGAAGTGAACCGTAGAAATAATAAGAAGCACGTAGGCTATTGATTTTACCAAAAGGCATGGGCATATCTTGCACACCACGAGGGTCAATTTCAAGCGTTTCACCATCACGCTTAACGGTTGCCCCCATGGTTTCCATAATATCAATCAAACTATCAACGTCTGAAATAGCTGGCACACCATCCAGTGTGACAATTCCATCCGCAAGAATAATGGCAGGAATTAAAGCAACGACTGAATTCTTAGCCCCACTGACTGTTACAGACCCTTTCAGTGTTTTTCCACCATTGATAACGATTTTTCTCATACTAACTAATCTCTTTCTCTTATTGCCCAAAAAAGGCATACGTTTTATTCTATCACAACACAAGGTAAAAAGCTAGTTATTTGATATACAAAAGAACAGGCTTATTAGACCTGTCCTAAATCACTATTTCTAAATACTATCCGACGACATACTTCAATGCCTCTACCTTATCCAAGCGTTCCCATGGTAAGTCAATATCTGTGCGACCCATATGACCATAGGCTGCAGTTTGCTTGTAAATCGGACGTTTGAGGTCCAACATTTGAATAATTCCTGCAGGACGCAAATCGAAAATCTGACGAACAGTAGCTTCCAATTTGCTCTCAGCTACTGTACTTGTACCGAAGGTATCAATACGAACAGAAACTGGATGAGCAACCCCGATAGCATAGGCCAATTGAACTTCCGCCTTTTTAGCCAAGCCAGCTGCAACGATATTTTTTGCGATATAACGTGCCGCATAAGAGGCAGAACGGTCCACTTTGGTCGCATCCTTACCAGAGAAGGCACCGCCGCCATGACGTGAATAACCACCATAGGTATCAACGATAATCTTACGACCTGTCAAACCAGAGTCTCCTTGAGGTCCACCAATAACAAAGCGACCTGTTGGATTTATAAAGTAGTTGGTTTGGTCATCCAAATATTGAGCTGGAATAATTTCCTTAATGACACGCTCAATGACATCCTGACGAATTTGCTCTTGACTGACTTCCGGATCATGCTGGGTCGAAATAACGACTGTATCCACACGAACGGGTTGGTTGTTTTCATCATACTCAACCGTTACTTGTGACTTAGCATCTGGACGGAGATAAGCAATTTCACCAGATTTTCTCAACTCGGCCAAACGACGCACCAATTTGTGACTCAGTGAAATTGGCAACGGCATAAGTTCAGGCGTTTCATCTACTGCAAAACCAAACATGAGCCCCTGGTCACCTGCACCAATCAAATCCAGCGGATCTTGACTAGCATCTTGACGAGTTTCCAAAGCTTCATTGACGCCTTGGGCAATATCTGGCGATTGCTCTACAAGTGACGGATGAACCCCAACCGACTCAGCTGAAAAACCATACTCACCTTTTGTATAGCCAATCTCCGCAATGGTATCACGTACCACACGGTTAATATCCACATAGGCAGTGGTTGAAATCTCTCCAAACACATGAACACTGCCTGTATAAACAGCCGTTTCCGCCGCTACGTGCGCATCTGGATCCTCTGCTAAAATAGCATCCAAAATGGCATCTGAAATCTGGTCTGCAATCTTGTCCGGATGACCCTCCGAAACAGATTCAGACGTAAACAACTTACGTTCTGACATAAACATGTCCCCCTTAAAATAAATTGTTATCAAGGTTACAAAGAACTAGTCGAAGACTAGTGATTTGCGAAAGACTTTGGTCTTGAGCAAAGAAAAGCTCTATTTGCGAAAGACACCTGTCTTGAGCAAAGAAAAGCTCTATTTGCGAAAGACTTTGGTCTTGAGCAAAGAAAAGCTCCATTTGCGAAAGACTTTGGTCTTGAGCAAAGAAAAACTCTATTTGCGAAAGACTTTGGTCTTGAGCAAAGGAAAATTTCCAGATACATAACGAGAAAACAATAACTTCCAAGTATGTCTGCGAAAGTTAACTAGTCTGATAACTACCTTTTCGGGACTTAATAACGCTTCTAGTATAGCATATATTAGGTGACTAGCCTAGTATTTTTCTAAAAAATAAAGAGAGGTGTGCAAGACAACCTCCCTTACTAAATAAATTCTGCTTCTGCAATGGCCTGTTTGACCGTTTCCAGTGGCAAATGAACCAGTTCGCATCCCTTTTCCTTGTAGAGATAGTGAGCATAGTCGTCCATGCGGTATTCATTAATATAGACAACACGCTGGCAACCAACCTGCAATAACTGCTTGGAGCAATTTAAACAAGGAAAATGGGTCACATAGGCTGTAAACCCCTTGGGAATGCCACGCTCTGCCCCCTGCAAAATAGCATTGACTTCTGCATGCAGGGTTCTGGCACAATGCCCGTCAATCATGAGGCATTCCTGGTCCAAGCAATGTTCCGTCCCTGAAACAGACCCATTGTAGCCCGTCGCAATAACCTTGTTGTCCTTGACCAAGACAGCACCGACCTTGGCACGTTTACAAGTCGCCCGATTGGCAATCAAGAGCGCCTGCGCCGCAAAATACTCATCCCAGGCTAAACGATTTGTTGACATGATTTCTCCTTTCCAATCAATCCACCATTCCATAAATTGCTACTAAGTCGTGAGCCGTGATAATTCCAATTATGTCCTCTGGCGCATGAAGTTGCCCATTGGATTGACGACTGACCAAAACCGTTGTCCTTTTCTGGCCTTCAAAATGATTGATCAGCTGGTAAAGACTTGTTTGCGCTGGTAAAGTGACCACTTGGATACTATCTTCCTCACAAGCCAATACATCTGCCAAACTTGCTTCCACTAATGTATCACGGATTGAGACTACTTCCTTACTGGCTTTGGCTAACCAGTTGGCCAAACCCTTATCGGACACCAAACCTTGATAAGATTTGCCTGAAAAAATAGGAAACTTGGAAACATGTTCTCGCTCGACGATTTCCAAGGCTTTGATCAATTTATCCTGACTATCAAATATAATAGGCTTGATCTTCTGGACCTTTTGTAAATAGGTTTCAATGGTCACGGGTGTTTGGTACTGGGCAATGACCTTTTCCAAGACAGCAATCAACTCTTGCGAAGGTTGAGCTACCTCTTTCAAACTCGTTCGTCTTTCGTGGACCATGAGATTACGGAGCTGTCTGGCTACGTAGAGATTGTCCCAATTAGCCTCAACGGGATTATGTCGCGTCAATTCCTTGGCTTTGGCTAGCATGGAGCCAACATCTGCATATTCCCCATCCGCAACTCCACAGACCTTGCGCAGGACCTTGTCCAAGTCATTGAATAACTCTAAAAAACGGCTTTCATTCATCTTAGTCTACCATTGCTGATTTCAAGTAGGCATCGACCATCCGCTCTGTCGCATGGACCGAATCCAAATGGGTCCGCTCGTAAGAATGGCTGGATTCAATTCCTGCACCAAGCAGGGCATGTTTGACATCCGCACCCGCCCGCATAGCTGCTGAAGCATCTGAACCATAGTAAGGATAGATGTCCAACTTATAAGGAATGCCATCCCTTTCAGCCAAGGTTACCAAGTGTTGACGAAGTTCGTAGTGGTAGGGACCCGAGCCGTCCTTGACGCAGATAGAAACCGTGTATTCATCAGTCTGCTGGTCATCTCCCATTGCCCCCATATCGACTGCCAGATATTCAACTACTTGACTTGGAATGCTGGAGTTTGCTCCATAGCCAATCTCTTCATTATTGGAGAAATAGAAATGGGTGGTATAAGGAAGCTTGATTGCCTCTTCCTTGTAAACCTTCAAAAGATGCAGCAGGATAGCGGCTGAAACCTTGTCATCCAGGTGACGGCTCTTGATAAAACCAGTTTCAGTCACAACGGTCCGTGGATCAAAGGAGATAAAGTCTCCGACTTCAATACCCAAGGCCCGCGTCTGATCCGCATTGGTCACCTTTTCATCCAAACGAATTTCCATGTTGGTCTGGTTGCGCTCAGCGGTGCTGGCATCTCGGTAGACATGGACTGAAGTTTGGTGCATCAAAATTGTACCTGTAAAGATCTTACCATTCTTGGCACAATGAATCAGGCAGTTTTCTCCTTCAATAGAAGGGTAGCCAAATCCTCCCACCAAATCCATTTTGAGTCGGCCGTCTGGCTTGACTGCACGCACCATGGCACCCAAAGTGTCCAGGTGAGCAGTCAGCATCCGGTGCTCCTTGTCATTTTCCCCAGGAACTGTCACCAAAACGCCTCCCTTGGCTGTCTTGATGGCCTTATAGCCCAGACCTTCCACTTCTGCCTTGATGTAGTTCATAATGTCCGTCGTAAAACCTGTTGGCGACGGTGTATTGGTCAGTTTAACGATGTAATCAAGTGTCTTCATGAAAACCTCCTTATTTGTAATCTATTATATCATGTTTTAGGACATTTTTTTGCTATAATGAAGACATGAAAACCTACCAGAAGATTTATTTATTATTAAAAGAAAAAGACGACTACGTCAGTGGCGAGGATTTGGCCCAGGAATTGGGGATTTCTCGGACTTCCATTTGGAAAGCCATACGCCAGTTAGAAGCACATGGTCTGACCATTGAAGCAGCCCGCAATCGTGGCTACAAATTGGCCGAGGGGGATTTGTTGCTGCCAGATTTGATTTCACAGGAGCTCCAACTCCCTGTCCACCTCAATACCGATAGTGATTCGACCCAGCTAGATGCCAAGCAAGGTATCGAAACAGGTCATGCGAGCCCAGCCCTCTATCTAGCTCCCTACCAAAATAGAGCAAAGGGACGGTTTGGAAGACCTTTTTATGCTTCCAAATCAGGCGGTATCTATATGTCTCTCCGCCTTTCACCCAATGTCCCCTTCCTTGAATTTAAGCCCTATACCATTCTAGCCGCAGCCGCTGTGGTCAAGGCCATTCAGTCCCTCTGTGACCTAGATGTCCAAATCAAGTGGGTCAATGATATTTATCTGGGGCAGAAGAAAGTTGCAGGCATCCTGACCGAAGCTATTTCTTCCATGGAAAACCAACGGGTGACCGATGTCATCATCGGAGTGGGTATCAATGTCCATATCGATGATTTTCCCAAAGAACTCCGGCAATCAGCTGGAAACCTCTTTGAAGGTCATCCACCTTTTACACGAAATCAGTTGATTACAGCCATTTGGAAAGCATTTTTAGAAACCGATGACAAGGAACTCATTGCCCTTTACAAAGAAAAATCACTTGTTGTTGGCCAACAAGTGAGCTTTGTAGAAAATCAGGTTGAATTTAAGGGAACAGCCATCGCAGTCACCGACACAGGCAATCTAGTCATCCAACTGGATAACGGCAAGGCAAAAATCATCTCCAGCGGAGAAATCAGCCTTACTTCTTGGACTGCTTCTCCACCAAACGAATAAAGCGTGTCACCTTGTAGGCAAAGTGGAGATTTCGAAAGGCGATAAAGGCAAAAATACCTGCAAGCAAAAAATCCTTAGAAAGAATGGAAGTATTCATAAAATAAATAGCGATAATTGTCGAAAGAGACAAGAGAAGAAATTGTGACAGTTTCATAGATAAATTATACCAAAAAATCAGTCGACTGGCTGATTTTTTCTATCCCTTCTTTCTATGTATGCTAGTTAAACAAGAAAACACCAACTCAGTCGGTGCTTTCTTAAGGAGATTATGAAAAATATTTAGGATTGACTATAGTATAGCTTAGTCAACCACATTCCACATCAGTCCTAAGACCGATATTGCTATCAATCGTTTACTATCTCAACGGTGTCTGCTAGAAAGCCAAATTCTTCTGGAACAGGGCTTTCTTCTTTTTCTCTTTCTTGCGTTTTTTGCCCCTTGGCCTTGGCTGAAAATTCGGCTCGAATGCTGACCCAATCTTCTTGAGCAATAGCCAAAATCTGTGGCGAAAATCCTGCTGCCTTGCTGAGAATATTACCAAACATGGTATTGAGATTATCCCGTTTCATAGTCTGTTCAGCATTGAGTGGGGACTCAAAGGCCAAGATTGCATGATTTTCATTGGCTGCGACTGGCTGGGAACCAACAAGCAAAGCTCTGTCTGCACCAGATAAACTCTCGATAATTTCTCCCCAGGCATTTTGCAGGCGAGTCAAATTTTCACGCGCCAAAGCTGGATTTTCCATGGCTTCCTGCAAAATAGCATGAACCTTGCTGGTATCCAATCGGTACTTCTTCGGTGCCTGTGGCTTGCGTGAAACTGGCTTAACAGCACTCGGTTGACTGGAGAGTTGGCTTAATTGTTTCTGTAAATCCGCAACTTGTTGTTGAAGGTTACTTAATTGACTGACCAAATCTGCTGGTAGCTCTGCCATTGCTCCCGAAGAAGAACCACTTTCAGCCAACCGAATGGTCATCATTTCAGCGTAAATCTTGGGTTGGGGGCTAGACTTGATGTCCGCCAGTCCCTTGGTCACCAACTCAATCATGGTAAAGATCCGATCCTGAGCCAGTGCTAGATTTTCCGTAAAACCAGCAGTCAGATGGGTATTCTCACCGCCTGTCTGCACGATAAGGAGGTCACGCAGGTAATGCAAGAGGTCCGTCGCAAAACGGCTCATGCTCTTGCCTTGGTCAAACAAGGTCTGCAGATGCCCCAATGCTGACACGCTATCTGCCTGACGCAGACTAGCTATATAGTCATCCAGAGCACGCAGACTGATAGATCCTGTGATCTCCTCTGCGATTTCCAAGGTAACTGTCTGGTCATGGCTAAGACTGAGCGCCTGATCGAGAATAGACAGGGCATCCCGCATCCCCCCTTCTGCCCGACGGGCAATAATGGTCAAAGCTTGGTCATCAAATCTAAGACCTTCCTTGGTCAAGATTTGAGCCAAATGGGCCTGAATATCCGTGACCTTGATGGATTTGAATTCAAAGCGTTGCACCCTAGACAAAATTGTCGCAGGAATCTTATGCAACTCCGTCGTCGCAAGAATAAAGACCACATTCTCTGTCGGCTCTTCCAAGGTCTTCAAGAGGGCATTAAAAGCCCCCGTTGACAGCATGTGGACCTCGTCAATGATATAAACCTTATAGGTCGCAAGGCTAGGTGCATAAGTTGACTTGTCCCGAATATCACGGATTTCATCCACACCATTATTGGATGCCGCGTCAATCTCAATCACATCTTCCAGACTGCCCTCAGTGATAGCCTGACAGATATAGCAGTCATTACAAGGCTCGCCCCCAACCTGATTAGGGCAGTTCATAGCCTTGGCAAAAATCTTGGCTGCCGAAGTCTTACCCGTACCACGAGGTCCAGAAAAAAGATAGGCATGGCTGATTTTCCCCTGCTCAATGGCCTGCTTGAGCGTGGTCGCCACCACCTCCTGCCCCACCATTTCTCCAAAAGTCTGGCTGCGGTATTTCCGATATAAAGCTTGGTACATTACCCTTTTTCTCCAAACATAGCAAAATTCCAGTCCGTTTTCTCCACTAAGAGGGCAACAAACTGCTCTAAATATTCTTGGTCAATGGCATCATAATCCGCTACCAATCTCGAATCCAAGTCCAAAACGCCCAAAAGCTGGTCGTTTTTCACCATAGGTACCACGATTTCCGAAAGGGCTGCCGCATCGCAAGAAATATAGTTATCATGCAGACGAACATCGTCTACGAGAATGGTCTGGCGTTTAGAAGCAGATTCACCGCAGACACCTTTTCCAAGAGCAATGTGGACACAGGAAACGCCACCTTGAAAAGGCCCTAAAATCAATTCTTGACCATCATATAAGTAAAAACCTGTAAAGACAGAATGTGGTAGAGCCTGATTGAGCAAAGCTGAGGCATTAGACAAATTGGCAAGTGCATTGGTTTCGCCGTCTAATAGGGCCTCCAACTGAGCCAGTAATAATTGATAAGTTGAGATTTTTTCTTGTTTCATCATAGAAACATTATAGCATAGATGACTAGTCTAGGACAGTACCGACTGTTAGAAACCAGCAAAAAACGAGACCTGTCGATCTCGTTTATAGGATAGCCGATTAAGAAGACTTGCGTGAGCGTCTTTTCACAACCAGACCTGCTAGACCCAGTAAGCCCATACCTGTCATATGCAAGACAGAATGAGCTTCACCAGTAGCTGGTAGGGATTTGGCTTGGGGCTGACTAGTTGGCGCTGGTTTAACAGTTGCCTGTTTGCTTTGGCTGGCTGGGGCAGCTTGTTCCTTAGTCTCCTGTTTTGTTTCTTGTTTGCCTGGTGCTGACTGGCCCGTAGAACCTGACTGAGCCTGACTGACTGGCTTGTTAGCCTGATAAACAATACCATAGTGTGAAAAATGGCTTACAACAAAGCTCACCTGATTGGTTGACTTATCTACAGTAAATGGCAATTCTTCAACAGCTCCTGTACTCGCTAGGAAGTAGATAACCTTGTCAACCTCTTTTCCAGCTTCCACTGGCAAGGTAACGGTAGCATCTTCTGTGATTTGGACAAACTGACCAGCAGCATCAAGCGTCTTAATATCATATAAATCAACCTGCTGTTCTGCAAATGCTTGAGGAAGTTTGGCTATTACTGCAGGATCATTTTCCTCCTTAATTGATAATGAGGCAACCTTAGCCACATCCTCACCACGCACTCGTACAGTTACAGACGATGACGTTTCGGTCACATCTTTATATGAATCAAGGGAGGTGACCTTACTAGGTTCCAGCTGTTCTTTTACTGTCGGTTTAATTTCTTCTGATACAGGATTAGTAGTTTGAACAGTGCTTGGCTCGACAGGGCTAGTAGGGGTATTGACCGGTTTTCCTACTGTAGTCGTCGATTCGCCTTCTTGCTTAGGCTGAGCGGTTGGTGAAGTAACTGATTGTCCTGCTTGATTACCTGTCGTCTGGGGGACAGTCGTGGTCTCCTCTGGTTTGTTTAACGGAGTTTCTGCTGAGGTTTCTACAGGTTTTTCCGTAGGGGTAGATGGAGTGATGCTGCTATCTGTCTCACTAGTCACAGGAAGCTCTTTCTTTTCATGAGACCACTTCCCTACTTCAGTCGGAATTGCATAAATCCCATTGCTTAACTTGTCCTCAGGATAGCTATAGTTCAAGGTGATAAAACGAAAAGCTCTATCTGCATAATATTTTGTATTAACTTCACCTGCTTCAAAATTGACCAAATCTCCATAATTTGGATGGGTTAGAAGAGCTGGAGCGACAGCTGTATTGGCAGGAACCCTATATAAGCGATGACCCCGTTCTTCGCCATTGATTTTATCAACTACCCGCAACTGATACTTAACATCACCGGCAAGGACTTCTCCACTATAGTTGTCTGGAACAGCCGGAACAACTGGGATATATGGAGTATACCAATTGATATAATAGTTCTCAAAAACCGTATTACCATCATTGGTGAGCGTTTGATCTTGAAGCGAACCATGTTTAAAAGAGTATTCCTTATACTGAGGAGCTGTAAATGTATAGCTCTCTCCTGGCTGAAGGGTAATCTCTTTCACTTCAATAATGCTATTTGAACCATGAGGACCCCAAAAAACTTCAATCCTATTGTAAATCTTAAAGCTAACTGGTTGAACCGCTGGATCTACTGGAGGAGTTGTGGGAGCCTGTTCTGAAACAGGCGGTGTTACAGGAGGAGTATCTGTTACTGGATGTGTATCAGGTGATGAGCTAGAACTAGTATCCTCGACGGATTTTTTATAATGATTGACAATGCTGAGCTTGCTATTGTGCTGATTCTTGACCTCATCAAAACCAACCACTCTGCTATAGGAATCACCAATATAGTCATAGCCTTCTAACTCAGGAGTTGTAACAAGAATACTGTCTTTGTTATTCCAAAATGTAAGATGATAACTGCCTAGGACGGTACTACCTGAACCATCTTCATGATCATAGATATTTGTAACTTCAATATAGGGATAGGGATTCCCGTCTCTATCCTTATACTCAATCACCTCTTCCTCTGCATGGATCACTAAAGGATTATAGATGTCGACTGCTGTCGTCTCAACCACGCCTCCCAAAACTGTGACCGTAGCTAATCCAACACCAAGTTTGACCCACTTGTGAATTTGCATCTTTCTAGAACTTCTTTTCATTTAAAAACCTCCGTTATATAAAATACTTTTGTGCCAAAAGGTACTTCTATTAGTAGGCTAAATCCTATTTGCTCCAAACTCTTCTATCTTGTATCTTGATAGATAAGAGTTCGTTTCTTTCATAAGATTCCAAAGTTTCTTTTACTTAGCCGAGTAGAAGGCGATTCCTTCCTGTGTCCAGCCACGTGTAGCTAGCACTTTGTATTCATTTGCATCTGTAGTGTAAAGATGTTTTTTCAATCCTTCATTGTAAAGGCGGTAAACAGGTATGCCATCTGTCACTGAGTAAAAGGCAGTGCCTTCTTGTCTCCAACCACGACCTGCTAAAACCTTGTACTCGTGAGCATCTCTGGTATAGAGATGGACTTTCAAGCTCTCATGATAGAGACGATAAACTGGGCTACCTTTTGATGCGGACAAGAATGCCTGACCTTCCTGTCTCCAACCACGACCTGCCAAGACCTTATACTCATAGGCATCTATGGTATAGAGATGGACCTTCAAGTCTTCATGATAAAGGCGATAGACTGGAGAAGTGGATACTTGGTCCTCAGTAACCTTGGTTTCTGTTGGGTTGCTAGCACTTGGCTGGGTGCTGGAAGTACTTGTTTCGCTTGGCTGGCTAGTGCTGGACTGGCTAGTCGAGCTACTTGAAGCGGTAGGCTTAGTAGCACTTGGTTGGGTGCTGGAAGTACTTGTTTCGCTTGGTTTGCTAGCACTTGGCTGGCTAGTGCTGGACTGGCTGGTCGAGCTACTTGAAGTGGTAGGCTGGGTTTCGGCTGGCGTAGAAACAAAATGCGCCTCACCATAATAAATTTCCGTCCTACCGTTTTCCCCAACAACCTCTGTATGTTTCACTAATTTTAGACTAGTAAGAGTCTTACCATATATAGGCTCATACTCTTTAATATTAAGGTCGGCTGCCGAAGTTGGCAAGCTCCTTCTATCGTATCTTGGATGATCCTCTATTACGTAGAGATATTCTCCGTCAAGATAGGCATCTATAGCAATTACATATCCCACCTCTTCCGCATAAACAAGAGCAGGAGCACTTGGTAGCCGGCTACCCGCAGGAGCAACTACACCTCCCAAAACAGTGACTGCTGCCAAACCAAGACCCATCTTGCTCCACTTGACAAGCCACCACTTCCTAGAACTTCTTTTCATATAAAAAACCTCCGTTATAATAATACTTTTGTGCCCAAAGACACGCTCACCAGTATACTATAAAAAAAAAGCAACCTGTCAAGCAATTATACATTTAATATACAAATATTCGGTTCTTTCATCGTTTTCAGTCGATTTTTCAAATTTTCAACAAAAAGAAAAGGCTTACGCCTATTTCCATATCCAATACATGATAAGGACATCAATCAAAACACCCACAGCCCAAGCCAGTTGAAAATACTTCTTCTGGGTTTTATGGCGGAAATGAGTACCACCCGCCCAGGCACCTAGACCTCCACCCAAGTAGGCCATGAGTAATAAAGTTTTTTCTGAAATCCGATAAGCATCCTTTCTAGCCTTGCCCTTATCCAGACCATAGGTCATAAAGACAATCAGATTCCAAACCATTAAGACCATGCTTACCATTTGTTGAATAGACATTGGTTCCTCCTTCTCTCACATTTCTGTTATAACTCTATCACAAACTATCCGACATCACAAGAAAAAACGGCTCGGAAAGCCGAACCGTTATAAACTTGCTAGGGTATCTTCCAACCATTTGAGCTGGGCACGATTGCGCTCGATGGCTCGGGTCAAAATCAAGTAATGACCATAGTTGTCCTGGATACTCTCCTTGGTTGAGAACAACTCAACCTTGCGACTGTCTAGGTGTTTCAAGTGCTTGGTGACTAATTCAATTTGATTCTCCAATAAACCTGGTATCCGTGGATCATTCTTATCACGGATAAAGAACATTTTAATAGAAAACAAATCCTTTTGTTGAGGAGTTTCATCATTTGGAATGGATAGCCAATCATCCAAAATCTGACGACCTGTTGCAGTCATAGCATACTGCTTTTCTTTTTCATTGCCAGGTACCGCATGACAGGTAATCAACTCTTCCTTGGTCATGCGTTTTAGCTCTGGATAGACTTGGCTATGAGCTACCTGCCAAAATTCTCCTAAATCACGTTGAACATAGTCGGTAATCTGCTTACCAGTTACCATTTGACCGCTAGCACCCATTATCCCTAGTATAATATGGGGTAATATTCTCTGCTTCGGCATCTTAACCACGCTCTCTTAAAATACTCTCCACCTTGGTGTTGATCAAGTCGATGGCTACAAGATTGCTGACGCCTTCAGGAATGACGATATCTGCATAGCGCTTAGTTGGCTCGATAAACTGGTGATACATAGGTTTCACCACCGAGGTGTACTGTTCAATGATACTATCTAAGCTACGCCCACGTTCTTCCATGTCTCTCTTAATGCGGCGAATGATACGAATGTCATCGTCTGTATCGACAAAGATTTTAATATCCATCAAATCCCGCAACCGTTTGTCTTCCAATACCAAAATACCTTCCACAATAAATACATCTTGTGGTTCCTGACGATAGGTTTTATCTGAACGGGTGTGCTGAGTGTAATCATAAATCGGAATATCCACTGAACGCCCTGCTAACAATTCACCAATGTGGTAAATCATCAAATCCGTATCAAAGGCTAGTGGATGGTCATAATTGGTTAGTATCCGTTCTTCAAAGGTTAGGTGTGACTGATTCTTGTAGTAGGAATCGTGTTCAATCATTGATATGCGAGCATTTGGGAAATTATCCAGAATGGCACGCGACACACTTGTCTTGCCACCCCCAGATCCGCCGGTTACACCAATAATAATGGGTTTCTGAGTCATCATCATCTCCTTCTATTTTCAATACTATTTTACCATGAAACATGGTATAATGGAAAGGATAACACATAAAGAAATGAGAATTTATGCTAAATTTTGGTATTATTGGCACTTCAGACATCAGCCACAAGTTTATTTCCTCTGCTCATTTGAGTAAATATCTTCAATTATCAGCGATATTTTCAAGAAAATTGGAAACTGCTGTGTCATTTTCAACAAATTACGAAAATGTAATTTTATACACAGAATGGATAAAATTTCTTTCTGCACCGATTGATTTGGTCTATATTGCCAGTCCAAATGCCTTGCATTTTGAGCAAGCCAAGGCAGTCCTTTCTGCTGGTAAACATGTGATTATTGAAAAGCCAATGGTCTCAACACCGCAGGAACTGACCCAACTTCGTCAGATTGCCAAGGAAAATGGAGTCTATCTATTTGAAGCAGCACGCAACTACCATGAAGAAGCTATCACTATCATTAAGGACTTCTTGAAAGAACAGACGGTTTGGGGTGCCAACTTCTCCTATGCCAAATACTCTTCCAAGATGCCTGAGTTACTTGCAGGACAAACTCCCAATATCTTTTCAGCTGATTTTTCAGGCGGAGCCTTGATGGATTTGGGCGTTTATACGCTCTATACTGTCATTGGGCTCTTTGGCCGACCAAATACAGCTCGATACACTGCCCAACAACTTCCATCTACTATTGACTTGAACGGGACCGGGCAATTGATTTACAATGATTTTCTAGTGACTATTCAGGCTGGAAAAAATATCACCAGCAACCTGCCAAGTGAAATCTATACCAGTGAAGGAACCCTCACACTCAACGCTTGTCAGCATATCAGCTCTGCTATTTTTACAAAACACGATGGTAGCCAAGTGGTCCTACCTATCCAAGCGCAAGAAGATGCTATGCTGGAGGAAGTGCAAGCCATTGCCCAGGTCATCCTGCAAGACAATCATGAACTAGCAGAAGAATGGCTGGATGTGGCTGAAGCTGTCCATCAAACTCTATACACCATGCGTCAGGACGCAGGAATAACCTTTAAGGCGGATACCCATGAAAACTAACTTCCCGACCAGCTGGACCGACCAGCTGACTCAACTTGGCTTTGAGGACTTCACTCCCGTCCAAGTCCAAGCCTTCGAGCCAATTAAAAATGGCCAGTCACTGTTGGCTATTAGTCCGACTGGTACTGGTAAGACTCTTGCTTACCTCTGGCCAAGCTTGTTGGCTTTGACACCAAAAAAATCTCAACAATTGCTCATTCTTGCTCCCAACACAGAACTTGCTGGTCAAATATTTGAGGTCTGCAAAACCTGGTCAGAGGCCATTGGTCTAAACGCTCAACTCTTCTTATCGGGTTCCAGCCAAAAGCGCCAGATTGAGCGACTAAAGAAAGGACCGGAAATCCTGATTGGAACTCCCGGTCGTATCTTTGAGCTGATTAAATTGAAAAAAATCAAGATGATGAATGTCAATACCATTGTCTTGGATGAATTTGACCAACTCTTCTCTGACTCCCAATACCGGTTTGTTGAAAAAATTATCCACTATGTATCACGGGATCATCAATTGATTTACATGAGTGCAACGGCTAAGTTTGACCGACAAAAGATTGCTCAAGACATTGATACCATTGACTTGTCTGAACAGAAATTGGACAACATTCAACATTGCTACATGATGGTGGACAAGCGTGACCGCTTAGAAACCCTTCGCAAGTTTGCCAATATTCCAGACTTTCGTGCCTTGGCATTCTTCAACAGCCTATCAGACCTTGGTGCCAGCGAGGACAAGCTCCTATATAATGGAGTGAATGCTGTTTCTCTGGCTTCGGATGTCAATGTCAAATTCCGCAAAGTCATCATTGAACGATTTAAGAACCACGAGCTCAATCTTTTATTGGCTACAGATATGGTTGCGCGTGGGATTGATATTGATAACTTGGAATGCGTCCTTAACTTTGACGTTCCATTTGACCAAGAAGCCTATACCCACCGAGCTGGACGGACTGGTCGCATGGGCAAGGAGGGGCTAGTCATTACCCTAGTATCCAGTCCAAGTGAAGTGAAGCAGTTGAAAAAATATGCTCAGGTCCAAGAAGTTATCTTGAAGAACCAAGAACTCTATAAAGTATAAGAAAAAGGAGGCCCAAACCTCCTTTTTAATGTTGTGCTGGACCACTGGCTTCCTGATCATAATAAATATGTTGGGGATTGAGATTTGGTCCCAATAATTCTGTTATCGTCACTAGATTGTAGCCCTCAGATGTGAGGAACTGTAAGACAGGTTCCAAACTATCCACTGTCGGCTGACGGATATCATGCATAAGGATGATGCAGCCAGGACAAGCTTGCTCTTTCACTCTTTTAAAAATGGCATGGCTATCTCGATTTGACCAATCCTCTGTATCCACATTCCAGTAAATTGACGGTAATCCCATGGCATCTACCACAGCCTGGTTGATGGCCCCATAGGGCGGTCGCATCATAGTAGGACGCTTCCCAATAGCTTTTTCAACGATAGCCTGTGTCAACTCAATTTCTTCTTTAATTTGCTCGGTTGAAAGACGTGTCAAATTTGGATGGCTCCAAGTATGGTTAGCAACTTCATGCCCTTCCGCTACCATCCGTTGTAAGATAGCTTCGTTCCCTTCTACTACACTTCCCAGTACAAAGAAGGTTGCTTTGACATTGTATTTCTTCAAGAGGTCCAAAATAAGTGGTGTCGTAGCTGGGTTTGGTCCATCATCAAAGGTCAAGGCAATTTGACGAAGAGCAGTTTTATCCACTTGATTCTGAGCAAGAAACTGATCATAGTTAGCCTTATCAACGTCTGCCAGATAGTCTCCCTTCATAATCGCGAAGAAGTCCGAAATAGCTAGTTCTAAACTACTTACCTGAAATACTTCCTCAGATAATGCTAGGACCAACTGACTATTGGCATAACTAAATACGACCGTTTCCAAGTCCAGATTTTGAAACTCTGCTGCAATCCTTGCTTTTTCTGCCTCATCCACTCCTTGATTGGTCAACTTTTCCTGCAACTTAGTGACCATAATGGTCTTGGCGGCATTCAAGTCCAAGAACATATCCCCCAAGGTAAAGAGTTGCTGGTCCTCTGTCAGCAAGACACGTTCAGGTCTAGCCTCCTCCTCTTTTGTTACTTGTAAGGGTTGGACAGCATACTGCTCACTATGGATTTCATGGGCACGAACCTTTTTAAAATTGGTCTGCCCCTCCTTGGTATGAACAACAAGGACATTCTTTATTTTTCCTGACGGCTTCTTATAGCCTAACTTATGGCGGATATGACCCACTATTTTTTGTTCTAGTTGGGTAATTCTCTGCCCCGAAGGGTCTTTTGGTATGGTAGCAAGAACATGGGTAGAACCGATATTCCCCTCCTCTAAATCAGATGATTGTCCTTTCAGTACCAACTCTTCCGTTTCTTTAATAAAATGCGTTAATTGCCAATCCTGGAAATTGCGATACAAATAGATACTCGCAATCACCATCATAGCTACTAGAAAGGCATTCAAAAGAATCCAAAATAGCCTTTTCATACGAATCATTCCTTTTTCATTTTCTCTATTACTATACTATAATTTCAATCCTTTTCTGTCAAGTACACCTAGAGATTTTCTAATGGAAATCCGAACTTTTGTTTCAAAAAAAAGACTGCCTAAGCAATCTTTTAGACTTAATTTGCACGAATGACTTCTACACGGTAACCATCTGGATCGGTCACGAAATAATAACGACCTGGACTACCTGGCAAGCCCTTGATGTCTGTCGTTGGGTAGCCTAACTCCTTATGCTTAGCATTATCCCCTTCCAAATCATCGGAAGAAAGGGCCAAATGCGAGAAGCCATCGCCTACGATATAAGGACCATGGTCATAGTTATAGGTCAATTCAATCTCAAAGTCATCCCCTTCAAGCGCCAAGTAAACCAAGGTAAACTTGTGCTCTGGATAATCTTTGCGACGAGTTTCTTTGAATCCGAAAGCTTCCTCATAAAATTTTTGTGAAGCTTCTAAGTTTTCAACACGCAAGCAAGCGTGCAACATTTTTCTACTAGCCATGATTAACTCCTTTTGACTGTTTATGATTTAATACTCTTCGAAAATTAAAAGCAGACGTTGTTGACTTGATTTGATGAACTTCAGTTCTATCTGCATCTGCGTCGCCTAGTCTGTTTTTAATTTTTCATTGAGTATAAGTATAGCACAAACTCTGCAAAAAAACTCCTATTCAGTATGCAAAACACCTGAGGCTAGCTCAGGTGTCAATGAATTATGCTTCCAAGTAGTACTCTTTCACAATGTTCAAGTTTTCATCCAATTCGAAAACAAGTGGTGGGAAGTTTGGAATTTCCACGTCCATGATTTCGTCATCAGACAAGCCTTTGATGTGTTTTACAAGGGCACGGATTGAGTTACCGTGTGCACCTACGAATACGTTTTTACCGTCTTTCAAAGCTGGAGCAATCTTGTCTTCCCAGAATGGAAGGGCACGCTCAAGCGTTACTTTCAAGTTTTCAGCATCTGGAATAACTGCTGAGTCAAGGTGAGCATAACGACGGTCAGTATGTGCTGAGTGCTCATCGTCTTTTGCCATATCTGGAGGCAATACATCGTATGAACGACGCCAGATGTGAACTTGCTCATCACCGAATTGTTCTGCAGCTTCTGCCTTGTTTTTACCTGTCAAACCACCGTAGTGACGCTCGTTCAAACGCCATGATTTTTCAACTGGTACCCACAATTGATCAGCAGCTTCAAGAGCCAAGTTTGTAGTCTTGATAGCACGTTTCAATACTGATGTGAAAGCAAGGTCAAAATCAATACCAGCTTCTTTGATCAACTTACCAGCATCGATTGCTTGTTGAGTACCTTTTTCAGACAAATCAACATCAGCCCAACCAGTGAAAAGGTTAGCTTTGTTCCATTCAGACTCACCATGGCGAGCAAAAACCAATTTTACCATTTATGGATTCTCCTTTATATTTTGAGGTTTCCCCTCTTATACTCCTCTATTTTACACGAAAATGTAAAAAAATGCTAGCTTTTCCACAATCTGTTTACGCTTTCATTCACTTTCATGTAAATTCAGTCTGGAGACCTATCTTTCTTCTTATGAAAAAAAATAAAATCATGGTATAATAGTTGGGCTGAACACGACAGTTCAAAACGATACCATTACAGGAGTTATCATGCAAAAAGTAGCTATCGTGTCTGCCTATCGTTCTGCCATCGGCAGTTTCGGAGGTAGTCTAAAAGATATTGAAATCGCTGATTTAGGGGCGCAGGTTCTCCAAGCAGCTTTAGAAAACAAACAAATACCAGCCAATCTTGTTGACGAGGTCATTTTCGGCAATGTTCTTTCTGCTGGGCATGGACAAAATATTGCCCGTCAAATCGCCCTAAAAGCTGGACTTCCAGAAACCACCTCCGCTTACTGTGTCAATAAGGTTTGTGGCTCCGGATTAAAATCAGTCCTCCTGGCTGCCCAATCCATCCTACTAGGCGACAACGATGTAGTTGTTGCCGGAGGTATTGAAATCATGAGCCAGGCTGCCTACCTATCCAAATCCAGCCGATTTGGCAGCAAGTTGGGGCATATTACTTTAGAAGATTCCATGCTGACTGACGGTCTGACAGATGCCTTTAACGACTATCACATGGGTATTACTGCAGAAAATGTAGCTGAACGCTATCAAATCAGTCGTGAAGCCCAAGACGCCTTTGCATACAGCAGTCAAGAAAAAGCTGCCAAAGCTATTACTGAAGGTCGTTTTGTAGATGAGATTGTTCCGATTAGGCTCAATAGTCGCAAGGGAGAAAGCATTTTTGATAAGGATGAATACCCTCGACTAACACCACTTGAAAAACTGGCGACCTTACGACCTGCCTTCAAAAAAGATGGAACGGTTACAGCTGCCAATGCTTCTGGTATCAATGATGGCTGTGCAGTCCTCCTTCTCATGTCTGAGGAAAAAGCTAACGAGCTGAACCTCACACCACTGGCCTATATAGAAAGCTATGCTACAAGCGGTCTAGATCCTGCTCTTATGGGAATGGGACCAGTTACTGCAAGCCAAAAGGCGCTTCAAAAGATTGGTAAAACTGTTGAAGATATTGACTTGTTCGAGCTGAACGAAGCCTTCGCAGCCCAATCCATTCCTGTTGTTGACCAATTAGGAGCTGACCCTGCCAAAGTCAATGTCAACGGCGGTGCCATCGCTCTCGGTCACCCAATTGGAGCTAGTGGCAGTCGAATCTTGGTCAGTCTCGTCCACGAACTCATCAAGCAAGATAAAGAACTGGGACTTTGTGCCCTCTGTATCGGAGGCGGTCAGGGTATTTCCCTTATCGTTTCCAATGCACAAAAAAATAGCAACTAATCATTTGTAAACAAAGGATAAAGTATGAACATCGGTATTGATAAAATCGGTTTTGCGGCACCCGATTATGTTTTAGATTTGGCTAATTTAGCCCTCGCCCGCAACATTGACCCTAACAAATATAAGATTGGTCTTCTCCAGTCAGAAATGGCTGTCGCACCTGTCACACAAGATATTGTCTCACTCGGCGCTCAAGCTGCAGCAGCTATTTTGACCGAAGAAGACAAACAGACCATTGACATGGTCATCGTCGGAACAGAATCAAGCGTGGATCAAAGTAAGGCCGCTGCTGTATCTATTCACGGTTTGTTAGGCATCCAGCCATTTGCTCGTTCTATCGAGATGAAGGAAGCCTGCTATGGGGCTACTGCTGGACTAAGCTTAGCCAAGAGCCATATCGCTCAATTTCCAGACTCAAAAGTATTGGTGATTGCTAGTGACATTGCCAAGTATGGAGTAGCTTCAGGAGGCGAGCCAACTCAGGGGGCTGGCGCCGTTGCCATGTTGGTCACAGCCAACCCACGCATCATGGTCCTCAATAATGACAATGTTTGCCAGACTCGCGACATTTATGACTTCTGGCGACCAAACTATGACAAGTACCCTCGCGTTGATGGCCGCTTCTCAACTGAACAGTACACTGACTGCCTAACCACAACCTTTGATTATTACCAGCAAAAAACAGGTCAGTCGCTTGAAGATTTTGCAGCCATGTGCTTGCACATCCCCTTCTCCAAGCAAGGTCTCAAAGGTTTACAAGCCATCGCTAAAAATGAAGAAACCCTCAACCGCTTGACAGAGCGCTTCCAGGAAGCCATCGTCTATAACAAGGTTGTCGGTAACATCTACACTGGATCCATCTTCCTTTCATTCCTTTCCCTTTTGGAAAATAGCAGAGCGCTCGAGGCAGGGGATCAAATCCTCTTTTATAGCTATGGTAGCGGTGCTGTCTGTGAAATCTTCAGCGGTTCCCTTGTTGAAGGATACCAGAAACAATTAGACCAAAATCGCTTAGAAAGCCTCAACCAACGCACTAAACTCAGTGTCGAGGAATACGAACGCATCTTCTTTGAAGAAGTTTCTCTTGATGAAACAGGCACTTCAGTTGAGCTCCCAGCAGATCCAGCACCTTTCGCCCTCATTCAAGTAGACCAACACAAGCGGATTTATCGGAATTAAAAGCCAAAACGGCGCCCTTTGGCTCTAACCAAGGGCGCTTTTCGTTAGAAATTAGAAAGAGGAAAGCATGTCAACTTTTTCAGGATTTTACAAAAAGTCACGTCAGGAGCGCATTGAGCTTCTTCACCAAAACAAACCTCTGTCAGAAACGAGCTTGGACATTCTTCATCAAGACACCAATCTTCCTGAAGCCATTGCAGGCAAGATGGCGGAGAACCATCTGGGAACCTTTGCCCTGCCCTTCTCAGTTCTGCCTGAATTACTTGTGGATGGACAGGTTTACTCTGTTCCTATGGTGACAGAAGAACCTTCTGTGGTTGCCGCTGCTTCTTTCGGCGCCAAAATCATCGCTCGTTCTGGCGGTTTTACCACTACCATCCACAACCGTATCATGATTGGACAGGTGGCACTCTTTGATGTTCCTGACCATAGCCGAGCAAGTCAGGCTATTCTCGACCAGAAAGCTACTATTTTAGAAGCTGCCAATCAAGCCCATCCATCTATTGTGAAACGCGGAGGGGGCGCTCGTGACCTGACTGTGGAAAGTAAGGATGAGTTTTTGATTGTCTATCTTCAAGTGGATGTCCAAGAAGCCATGGGCGCCAATATTCTCAATAACATGCTAGAAGCCATTAAGGACGATTTAGAAGAGCTCAGTCAGGGACAGGCCTTGATGGGAATCCTATCCAACTATGCAACCGAATCTCTAGTCACTTCCCAGTGTCGTCTTGCCATATCCAGTCTGGCTACTAGCTTCTCTATTGCCCAAGAAACGGCTCAAAAAATTGCCCTAGCTAGCAAGCTGGCCCAGGTGGACCCTTATCGGGCTGCCACTCATAACAAAGGGATATTTAACGGTATCGATGCCGTGGTGCTTGCGACTGGAAATGACTGGCGGGCGGTTGAGGCCGGTGCTCATGCTTATGCCAGCCGTGATGGACAGTACAAGGGACTCTCTACTTGGTCTATCGATGGGGAGCACTTGGTCGGCTCCATCACCCTGCCCCTTCCGATTGCTTCGGTCGGTGGCTCGATTGGGCTCAATCCCAAGGTGGCAGTTGCTTTTGACCTGCTCAACCAGCCCAAGGCTCGCCAACTGGCCTCCATCATCGCTTCAGTCGGGCTTTGTCAAAACTTTGCAGCCCTGCGAGCCTTGGTCACTTCTGGTATTCAGGCAGGTCATATGAAACTCCATGCCAAATCCCTAGCCCTCCTTGCTGGTGCTGAGGAACAAGAAGTGGATCAACTGGCCCAACTCCTGCGCAAAGAAAAACACAGCAACCTAGAAACTGCACAAAAACTATTGGCAACTTTGAGACAATATAAAAAAGAGGGATAACCTCTTTTTTTAGTCAACTATTTGCTCCATGCGAAACATTTGAGGCTTCATGCCCAAGCGTTCATAGAATCGAACAGCTCCCACATTGTCTGCCCATACGTTTAGTGTGAGATTATGACACCCCTGTTCCTTGGCATAGGAAAGGGCAAAGTCATAGAATTGCTCACCGATTTTTTGACCACGTGCAGCACTAGCTACACACAAATCATCTATGAACAGGGTTTTGACCGGTTCCAAAACATCACCTGTCGCAGTCCTCAGCTCACAAAATAGATGACCAACCACTTTCCCTTCTACTTCATAAACAAAAACTGGCTTAGCTGGATTGTCCAATAATTCCCTTAATTCATCCTCAGAAAACTTTTGACCTGAGCTTCTAAAAATATCTGGTCGTGCCTGATGATGAACCTGTAAAATATCTTGCAACAATTCATTTAATACTGGAATATCTGATTGTGTAGCTTTACGTATGGTCATATAAATCTCCCCTTAATTTTGTTCTCTATTATAGCACAAGTTTGTTTTTTAACAAAATAGGTCTAAAGACCGATGAAGAATCTGAAAATTCGGTTATACTATAAGTGTATCCTAAAATTTTTCATAAATCTCCTTAAAAATCAGTCTGCTAAGGCTGGTTTTTTGTTTTCCAAAAAGTTACAAATACCGAGTAAACAAATATAGTTTGAATATATTTATTTTAAATGTTAGAATATAGTCAAGAACTATAAAAGAGAGGTCTGAATATGCCTACAATAATAAAAGATAAACAAATCAACTTTAAAGTTAACTCAGAATACTTTGAAATGGCTAAAGAAGTCTTTCAAGAAAATGGGTTAGATATTACCTCTGCATTCAACGAATTTGTTCAAGAGGTGGCCATTACTAAAACATTACCTTTTAAGACCATTGAAGAGAAGGAAAGAGAGAAATTAGTTTCTCGTCTTCAAGAAGAGATATCAGCTAGCTATGAAGAACTAAAAGCTAGTAAAGGTCTAAGTATCGAGGATGCTAGAAAGGCAGTACTAGGATAATGGAGAAATACAAAATCATTATTTCGCCAAGAGTTATTGAGCAGATTAAAAGCATCAGGGATTACATTGCCAATGTGAAGCTCAGCCCTGAAACTGCCGATAGGCTGGTAACTGCCATTTTTGATGAGATTGAGAGTTTAGAAGTATTTCCTGAACGTGGTTTTAATGCTGATGAAAAAATTGGAACTATAATTGATAGGTCCGGACGTAGTAGTCGCGGAATAACTATTCAAAACGGTAAATATATTGTCATCTATTCTATTGACAAGAGGGAAGGGTTAGTTGAGGTAGCTTTCCTGTTTTCATCTAAGACAGACTATGCAAAACTTTTCCTATAGAAATGCTTCTTTTTGTGTGACCTTTGCCTATACAAAAAAACTAACCAGCCACATCTTCCGTCATACCTTGGTCAGTCACCTGGCAGAGAATAGAGTACCACTCAAAGCAATTATGGACCGTGTGGGCCATGCAGACGCCAAGACAACTATCCAAATTTATACCCATGTTACCAAGAAAATGAAATCAAATGTGGCAGATATCATGGAAAATTACTAAAGTTTTGCTCCCTACTTGACGCAAAAAGTTTTTGCTATATTTCCAACCTCCCAGAGTCACTCTCCTGACTCTTTGACGCAAAAAGTTTTTGCTATATTTCCAACCTCCCAGAGTCACTCCCCTGACTCTGGGAGCCCCAAAACACAGAAAAAAGCCTACTGCACAACGTAGAAACGTTGATACAATAGGCTTTTTCACGTTAAATTATTTTACCGCATCCTTGAGTGCTTTACCAGCTTTGAATGCTGGAACTTTTGAAGCTGCGATTTCGATTTCTTTACCAGTTTGTGGGTTGCGACCTTTACGTGCTGAACGCTCACGAACTTCAAAGTTACCGAAGCCGATCAATTGTACTTTTTCACCAGCTGCAAGGTAGTCTGCTACTGCTGCAAATACTGCATCAACAGCTGCTGCTGAATCTTTTTTAGTCAATGAAGTTGCTTCTGCAACTTTTGCAATCAAATCTTGTTTATTAGCCATTTTGCTAAGTCCTCCAATAATTTTCTGAGATTTAACTCACCCTTATATAGTACCGAAATTTAAGCATTTGGTCAAGTTTTAAATGCTGGTTTCTTACCTTTTTCTGTATATATCAACAATAATTTGGTCATTGTATAAATCAATAGTATTGGCCTTGCCATAAAGTCCAAATTTATTGTCCAATTCTGTTATTTTTAACTGAATTGCTGCCTCTTGGGAATTTATTTTGACAAAGGTGGGTAATTTGTAGTTTTTTTGCAGATAGGCTAAAACTTCTGCCTTGGGCAAGGACAGGTTTCCTGCTGAAATTTCCAATATTCGTAGAAGAACATTGCCATCTTCCATTTTGAGAGGTTGAAAATAGATATACAAGGGGATATCTACACCAAATACCTGATAGGTTCCTTCAAAAACAACCTGTTGGTTAGTCACAAATAATTGGTAAGAAAATTTCTCCGTTTGGTAATCTTTTAAATAGTTGGCAATGGTTTGATTAAGGGCTTCACGGTTGGTCGCGAAAGTCCCCACTTTCGCATCTGTCTGGCTAGATGGCACTAACTCCGTCATATGTTCTCGATTAACTTGGATACGATTTAGAAAAACCAGGCCCGCACCCAATGTTATAGCCAATTGAACCAAGAAGAGCCACTTCCAGATATTAAGGTGTCCAGCTTTTCTCAGTTTCATACATCTTCTCCAATAGTGCTTTTTTCATGATTTCATATCCCGTATTATTGGGATGAAAATGATCATCTTCGTACAATAAATTATTTGTGCTAGCCGAACTAGACTGGCTAAGCCCCATCTCGCCTTCCAAACCCTTATATAGCAAGTCATTGATTTCTACAAAGTAAACATCCTTGTATTTTTCCGTGATGTGCTGGGTTGTCTGATTCCATTTATCAACCACCGTCTGCATCTCGGTCAATTCAGGAAAACTGAGGTAGAAGGGATTGTAAATTCCCAAAATATAAATCGGCAGATTGGCATTCTCCTGTCTTGCTCGTTTGACAATCTTTTCTAGATTTCTCCCGTATTCCCTTGCCGGCTTATCAAAGGTGGAGAGCTTGAGATTGCTTAAATTCTTGATAATGACCTTCCGAAGATCATTTCCACCGACTGTCACGGTTAATAAATCAGCTTCTTTTAAGGCTTGTTTGAGTTCCTTGTTCTCCTTCATCCGCTTCAAAATTTGTGTACTGGTATTGCCAGAAATTCCAAAATTTTGAACGTCTACCTCATAACCGTACTCATTGACTAGCGACTGGGCAAGCAAGGGGACAAAACCACCTTGACCTGTCACATCTCCCACTCCTTCTGTCAAGGAGTCCCCAAGAGCCAAATAGCGAAATTTCCTATTCACTGAAAGACCTAGCTCTTCCTGACTGATGCGTGACGGCGCCTGTGGGATTAACTGATGGAATAGGAAGATTGACCCCAATAAACAGAGAAAAAAGAAGACAAGTCCCTGTATCAACTTCCGATTATTCATAACGAATAAGGATAGCCCAGGCATCTTCACCCGTGTGGGTTTGGATGATAGAACCTGTTTCCAATACAGAAATATCTGTTTCTACATGGGGCTGGAGCAAGTCTTTTATTTCATGGGCAAAGTCCGCTTTTCCTGAATAGGAAATGCCAATTTCTGCAACATCTTTATTGTTCAATCCGCTCGCAAATTCATCCAACCATTTTTTGAAAGTCTTATTGCCACGTCCTTTTACAATCGGAGTTAATTGATGATTCTTCATTTCCATGATAACACGGATGTTAAGCAGGCTACTAAGCATGCCTTGAACACGACCAATACGACCTCCCTTGACAAGATTTTCAAGGGTAGATACCCCGATATATAGTTCAGTCTTATCTTTGAGCTCTTCAATGGCAGTAAGGATTTCCTCCTTACTAGCTCCAACTTGTGCCAGTCTAGCTGCCTCCACTACCTGAAATTTTGCTGCCTGGTCAGTAAAGCCGGAGTCAAGAACAGTCACATCTGCACCAGACAAGGTAGCTCCTTGACGGGCAGCTTCAACCGTACCTGATAGGGCATGGGAAAGTAAGATAGCAATAATCTGACTACCGTCTTTAGCTAATTGACTGAAGGTTTCCGCAAAGAGGCCTACTGGGGGCTGGCTAGTTTTTGGTAGATTCTTACTTTCACGCATTAAGTTTAAAAACTCACCCTCAGTTAAATCACTATCTGAATAGACAACCCCATCCACCATAACAGACAAAGGAATGATGGTAATCCCCAACTCCTTAGCCAAACCAGCTTCTATTGTAGTGCTAGAATCTGTTACAATCTTAATCTTCATCATCAAGTGTCCTTCCGTTCTCTTCTGTATTATCCTTTATTATAACAAATTTCAAGCTAAAAATAAACATAAAAACAAAAGCAAAAAGGCTAGTTGCCTAACCTTTTTCAACTAATTCTTTTGCTTGACTGCGGGCTGCATCCGTAATCTTATCGCCTGCCAACATCTTGGCAATTTCCTCGATACGCTCCTCTTTGGTCAAAAGGCGGACACGGGAAACGGTCGAGTGGTCATCGGATATTTTTTCAATAAAGAACTGATAGTCCGCAATCGCAATCACCTGTGGCAAATGCGAGATGGCCAGGACCTGACCATATTGTCCAATTTTATAAATCTTCTGGGCAATGGCCTGGGCAACACGGCCTGAAACTCCTGTATCCACCTCGTCAAAGACGATAGAAGTCTTGCCTTCCTTACGAGCAAAGGCTGACTTAATAGCTAACATCAAGCGGGATAATTCCCCACCCGAGGCAACCTTGACCAAAGGCTTGAAGTCTTCACCAGGGTTGGTTGAGATATAAAACTCCACCGTTTCATTCCCCTCTCGGTTAAACTTACCCTTGGTAAAACGAACTTGGAAGCGCGCCTTCTCCATGTACAAGTCTTGTAATTCTTGACGGATAATCTCTTCCAGCAACTGAGCCAATTCATGTCGGGACTGGCTGAGCTGACTGGCTAAGGTCACTAATTCCTTCTCCATGGTCTTGAGTTGCACTTCCAAGTCATCTCCAGATAGGTCATTTCCTGTTAGAAGATTGTATTCTTCGCTGATCTTAGCAAAATAATCCAAGACATCATCGACCGTTCCACCGTATTTTTTAGTAATGGTGTGGAGCAGATCCAACCGACTTTCTAGCTGCAACAGGCGATTGCCATCGAAGTCCAAATGATCCACCACATCACTCAAGCGTTTGGTCACATCTTCAACAACATAGTAGGCCTCTGTCAGACTGCTAGAAAGCTGCTTGTATTCTGGGTCAAATTCTTCTAAACTTTGCAAGTCCCCCATGGCTGAACGAAGGTTGTTCAAACTTGAAAAATCTTCATTGTCCAACAGAGCATAGGCATTGGTCAAGGTATCCGCAATCTGCTTATGATTGAGTAACTTATCCCGCTCTTGATTGAGCTGAACATCTTCACCAGACTGCAGGTCTGCTGCTTCAATCTCAGCAATTTGGTATTCCAGCATCTCAATGCGGGCCTTATGCTCCTGCTCATTTTTCTGCTTTTCGAGCACTCGTTTGCGGAGGCTACGATAGGCATCAAAAGTGGTCTGATAGCGGTCTTTTAAAGCCCAAAACTCATCTTCTCCAAAGCTGTCTAAAAGACGGATATGGTGCTGGGCCTTCATCAATTCTTCCTGGTCATGCTGGCCGTGGATGTCCACTAGGTGCTGACCGATTTGTTTCAAGACAGACAAATTGACCATCTGCCCATTGACACGGCTCACGGAACGGCCATTTTGTAGGATTTCCCGACGGATAATGAGCTCGTCCGCAACCTCAATTCCCTGCTCACTCAAAATCTGTTCCAGAGCTCTGCTATTTTCAAAGGAAAAAAGCCCCTCAATCTCCGCCTTGGCTGCTCCGTGACGAATGACATCCGTCGTCGCACGCGCCCCTAACATCAGGTTCATGGCATCGATGATAATAGACTTGCCGGCCCCAGTTTCACCAGATAGGATGGTCATCCCCTTTTCAAAATTGAGGGATACCTGTTCAATAATGGCAAAATTCTTAATCGAAACTTCTAATAACATGACCTACCACCCTTTTATCGTACGTTCTAAATTAGGGATGGTTTCCTGGTCCTTCAAAATGAGTAGAATACTGTCATCATCAGCAATAATCGAGAAAATTTCCTCTTGGAAATACTCACAAATCTGCCTTTTTACGACCGTTGCACTCCCTGGTACCAATTTTAAGTTGACCATCTTGTCCATGACTGCAAAATCAAGAATATTATTGGACTTGACCTTGACTAGGCTACTTTTGGGCAAGCCATAGACATATCCCTTGTCAGCTGATGGAACCTTGATAATGCCTAATTCCTTGATATCACGGGATACAGTAGCCTGGGTTGCATGAACCCCCAAGGCTTCCAAGCGTTCCACAATTTCTTCCTGAGTATCAATGGGAAATCGGACTACCAAATCTTTAATGACTTCTAATCGTTCTCGTTTATTCATCCTTCTTAAATTCCTCGTGTGCTTGATTGACTATACTTCTTATTTCACTTTGTTCAATCGGACTAGGCTGGCTTGATTTCTCCAAATGAGCTAAAAATTCCGTGTTGCCATGACCACCTTGAACAGGTGAAAAACTAAGGCTCTTTACAGAAAAACCGGTTGCGACAGCCATAGCAGTCACATCTTCCAAGACCTTGATGTGAACTGCCTTATCCTTGACAATCCCGTTCTTACCAATATACTCTCGACCTGCTTCAAATTGGGGTTTAACCAAGGCCACGACCTGACCACCGTCTACCAAAATCTTGTGAAGAGCTGGTAAAATCAAGCCTAGGGAGATAAAACTGACATCTATCGACGCAAAACTTGGTTGACCCACTTCAAAATCAGCTAACTCAGCATAGCGGAAATTATACTGTTCCATGCTGATGACACGCTCGTCCTGGCGCAATTTCCAAGCCAGTTGATTGGTTCCGACATCTACAGCATAGACCTGCTTGGCGCCAGCCTGCAACATAACATCCGTAAATCCGCCTGTCGAAGCCCCAATATCAATTGTCGTTTGCCCCTCAACTGATAGGTCGAAAACCTGCAAGGCCTTTTCCAATTTGAGACCACCACGGCTGACATACTTGAGTTTCTCTCCCTTGAGCTTGAGTTCAACTCCCTCGTCAATTTTCTCACCAGGTTTATCGTAACGTTCGCCGTTGATGACCGATACCACCAGCCCAGCCATAACACCGCGTTTGGCCTGCTCTCGCGTCTCGAAAAGCCCCTGTTTAAAAGCTAGTACATCTACTCTTTCCTTAGCCATTGATTCGTAAACTTTCTATGATTTTTTTGATTTCTTCTCTTGAAAATGGGACTAGTTGAGCCACTTGATCTAGCTCACTGCTTGCTTGATTCAGGCTGTCTTCTAGAAAGACTTTTGAGGCCTCCAAGCCCATCATAGCTGGATAGGTAGACTTCTCTGCCAATAGATCCTTTTGCGGTGTTTTTCCGATTTCCTCAAAAGTGGCCGTCACATCCAATATATCATCCCGCACCTGAAAGGCTAGACCGACTAATTGACCTGCTTTTCGCAAATGGTGGATAACCTCATCTGACTGTCCAGCAATCAAACCAGCTGCGACAAAGGGAAAGGTCAATAATTTTCCAGTCTTATTGGCATGGATGGCTTGTAATTGTTCGAGAGATAATTTTTGTCCCTCACCTGCCATATCCAAGACCTGACCAGCAACCATTCCAAAAGTCCCAGATGCCTGAGAAAGCTCTCTCACGAGAGCAAGGATGGTCTCAGCTGGCAAATCTACCTGAGCCAAAAATCCAAACGGATCTAAAAATAGACTGTCCCCTGCTAAAATAGCTGTCGCTTCATCGAATTTCTTATGGTTGGTCAAACGCCCCCTACGGTAATCATCATCGTCCATGGCTGGCAGATCATCATGTATCAGACTACCAGTGTGAATGAGCTCGACACAGGCTGCCACTTGGTAATGAGCTTTTTGCAAGGTCACTCCAAAAGCTTCCAAAAGCGTCAAAAGGAGCATGGGACGAATCCGTTTGCCTCCTGCTTGAAGGGAATAGAGAACCGCTTGATTGAGCCCCTCAGCTACCTGAGGTTCATAAAAACTTGCCATGGTTTCCTCAAGTTGCTGCAATTTACTGGCTACCATTAGTTCATCTCCGCTTCACTGCCATCTGCCTGCATGACCTTGACCAAGGTCTTTTCAGCTTCAGCAAGTGTCTTTTGTAAATCCTTAGATAAAACCATACCTTTTTGAAACTCGGCAAGTGCCTCTTCCAAGGCTACATCCCCACGCTCCAATTTGGTTACGATTCCTTCTAATTCAGCTAAATTTTCTTCAAATGTTTTTGTCTTTTTGGACATGATTTACCTCCACATCAAGTTGACCATCCTTCATCTGAATGGTCAGGTGTTCACCCTTTTGTATAGTTTCCACACTGTCTAGGACCCGACCATCTTGTAAAAGCATGGCATAACCACGAGCTACAATGCGACTGGTATCCAGCATGGTTAGGGCCTCAATCAGCTTGTCTGCCTTGGACATCTTGTTATCATAAATATTGGCCATATTGCTCTTCAAGAGTCGTTCCTGCTGGATAATTCTTTCTTGGAAACTCTCGACTTTACGGCCAAGTTGTAAGCCTTGTAGGCGTTGATTGAGTAATAAGCTAGCCTGTTTCTGCTGGCTATATACTTCTTTCATTCGTGTCTGCAATTGATTGGTCAAGCGGTCTAATTTTTGCAAATAACCATCGTATAAGCGTTCAGGCTGTCGAAACATAACTGATTGGCTAATTTTCTCAAGCTGACCTCTCAGGAATTTCAAGCGATTGGTCATGGCCTGATAGGCTCGATTTTCCTGCTGATTTAAATAACCCAGCAAATCTGCCTTGGTCACAGGGGTCGCCAATTCTGCGGCAGCTGTCGGAGTGGCTGCCCTGCGGTCTGCCACAAAGTCTGCCAGAGTTGTATCTGTTTCGTGACCCACACTGGAAATGATAGGAATACGTGATTCAAAAATAGCTCGAACCACTATTTCCTCATTGAAAGCCCACAGGTCTTCAATAGAACCACCGCCACGACCAACAATGAGGACGTCCAAATCATCCCGCTCATTGGCTCTTTGGATATTGGCAACAACTTCTTGAGCAGCACCATCTCCTTGCACCTTGGTCGGATAGAGGACAATTTCCACACCAGGAAAACGCCGACTGACCGTGGTAATAATATCTTGAATGACCGCTCCACTTGGACTGGTAATGACCCCTATTTTCTTGGTAAACCGAGGTAATTCCTGCTTGAATTCTTGCTTAAATAGACCTTCCTGGGTCAGAGCTTGTTTGAGCTGTTCAAACTTGATGGCCAGGGCACCAATACCGTCTGGCTCCGCCTTTTCAATGATAATAGAATAGGAACCGCTAGGCTCATACAATTGCACACGCCCGACGGCATTGATTTTCATTCCCTCTTCAAGTTCAAAGCCCAGATTTTTATAGACACCAGCCCACATGGTGGCCTGAATGACTGCCTTATCATCCTTGAGCGAAAAATATTGATGGCTAGGACGCTTGCGGAAATTGGACACTTGCCCTGTTAAATAGACCTTATCCAAATAAGGATCTCGGTCAAATTTTAATTTTAAATACTTGGTTAGATGGCTAACCGTTAAATATTCAACCATGTCCACTCCTTCTGTCTGTATCTCTACTATTATATCAAAAATTGCACATTTATACAGAACTGGACACATCATTTCCAATAGCTTTCCTGTGTTTTTTTCTGCAATTTGCTATATAATAGTTTGTGAGAAAATAGGAACTTGATGACAGGTTCTCAGGTTCTAAGGAGTTTATGATGAAAATTGATGATTTACGAAAAAGTTCCAACATTGAAGACCGTAGAGGTCAAAGGAGCTCGGGACCATCTTTCTCTGGTGGTTCTGCTGGGGGTAATCTCTTACTAAGCCTACTCTTCTCCCGTCTGGGTTGGAAGGGAAAATTGGTGCTAGTGGTCCTCCTCTTCGCTTTTGGTGGCATGTCTAATCTAGGTGGTCTACTTTCACCAACGACCAACACCAATCCTTATCAGTCTAGTCAAGTCACTACAAGTGGTACCAGTGTATCCGATGCAGATGCAGAATTCATGAGTAAGGTACTGGCCTCAACAGAAGATTTTTGGACACAAGAGTTTGCAAGAAATGGTCTGACTTACCAAGCGCCAACCCTTGTTTTCTATACAGACCAGACCCAAACAGGATGCGGAACTGGTTCTGCTCAAGCTGGCCCCTTCTATTGTTCGGCTGACCGTAAGATTTATATCGATACATCCTTCTATCAGGAATTATCCAACAAGTACAATGCTGCAGGCGACTTTGCCATGGCCTATGTCATTGCCCACGAGGTTGGCCACCATGTCCAAAATGAATTAGAAGTTCTCGGTGCCTACCACCAAAAGCGTGCTCAGTTGTCCGACAAGGAAGGCAATGCTCTCAATGTTCGTCTCGAATTACAAGCTGACTACTATGCTGGTGCCTGGGCCAAATATGTCGATGGTCAGGGTATCTTAGATGTTGGAGATATTGATGAAGCCATGAATGCAGCTCATGCTGTTGGTGATGATACCCTCCAGCAAGAAGCCTATGGCCGCACTGTCCCAGATAGTTTCACCCACGGTACTTCCGAACAACGCAAAAAATGGTTTAACCTTGGATATACCTATGGTGACCTTGCCCACGCTGATACCTTTTCAGTTGCTAATCCTTAAAAATGCAATCCCTAGTCAAATGACTGGGGATTTTCTTATAAAAAAACGAGGTCAGCCCTTGCCAACCTCATCTACTTTTTTATTTCCCGCTTCTAACACAAGCTTCATAGGTTTGCTCCATAAGCATGGTAATGGTCATAGGACCAACTCCTCCTGGAACTGGGGTGATGTGGCTGGCTAGATCTGCCACTTCATCATACTTGACATCCCCAATCAGTTTGCCGTTTTCATCACGGTTCATGCCCACATCAATCACCACTGCACCTGGCTTGACAAATTCCTTGGTTACAAAATGTCCACGACCGATGGCAACGACAAGAATATCCGCCTGACGAGCCAGTTCTGGGAGATTTTTTGTCCGCGAATGAGCAATAGTCACAGTCGCATTGGCATCCAGCAGAAGCTGGGCCATAGGTTTTCCAACAATATTAGAACGACCGATGACAAGAGCGGACTTGCCTTCTAGGTCAATCTGGTATTCCTTGAACATCTCCATAATTCCTGCTGGAGTAGAGGGAATCATGACCGGATGACCTGACCAGAATTTACCCATATTGGTCGGATGGAAACCATCCACATCCTTGTCTGGATCAATAGCCAACAAAACTTTTTCTTCACTGATGTGGGCTGGTAGAGGCAACTGCACCAAGATGCCATGCCATGCATCATCTTGATTGTAGCGCTCAATCAATTCCAAGAGTTCCGCCTCTGAAATCGTGGCTGCTACACGTACCACTTCACTCTTGAAACCAGCAGCAAGGGCTGAACGCTCTTTGTTACGAACATAGACCTGACTGGCTGGATCTTCGCCCACTAAAATAACGACCAGACCTGGCACCAAGCCTTTTTCCGCTTTTAGCCGAGCTGTTTTTTCTGCCAGAGCTGCCTGCAATTTGGCTGCTAAAGCTTTTCCATCAATAACTGTCATTGCTTAAAATCTCCTCACTTTTTCTTCATTATACCTTATTTCCTACTGATTTGACTAGGTTCTCCACCCAATTCACCAGAAAACAAGAAAAAACTCCGAACAATGTCGGAGTTATTCTTACAAGACTTTAGACAAGAAATCCTTGGTCCGTTCTTCCTTGGTATGTTCAAACACTTCTTCAGGAGTTCCATCTTCGACAATGTAGCCCCCATCCATGAAGATAACCCGGTCTGCCACTTCACGCGCAAAGCCCATTTCATGCGTTACAATGACCATGGTCATACCTGACTTGGCCAAGTCCTGCATAACCGCAAGTACCTCTCCAACCATTTCAGGATCAAGGGCAGAGGTCGGCTCATCAAAGAGCAAGACATCGGGATCCATGGCCAAACCACGGGCAATAGCAATCCGTTGCTGCTGACCACCTGATAAACTTTGTGGATAGGCATCTGCCTTATCAGGCAAACCAACTTTTGCCAACAATTCATGCGCCTTAGCTTCAGCTTCTGCCTTAGCAATTCCTTTTGTTTTAATGGGTGATAAGGTAATATTTTCCAAGACTGTCATATTTGGGAAAAGGTTAAATTGCTGGAAAACCATGCCCATCTTTTCACGCATCTTGAAAATATCGTTTGATTTATCCGTAATATCAACACCCTCAAATGTCACCGTCCCCTTGGTCGGTACCTCTAAGAGATTCATGGTTCGCAAGAAAGTTGATTTTCCAGAACCGGATGGTCCAATGATGACAACCACTTGACCTTGCTGGATATCTAAATCAATCCCTTTTAAAACTTCATTTTCACCAAAATACTTATGAAGATCTTTTATGGAAATAATTGCTTCCGTCATCTTAGTGTCCTCCCTTATTTAACTTTTTCTCGAGGGCTTGAATGCCAAGGGTCAAAATACTGGTCATCATCAAATAATAAAAGGCTGCAAAAATAAGCGGACTTTGCGTTAAATAAGTCGTCGTAGCAACCGTCTGTGCTCCATTCCACAACTCAATGACACCAATCGTTGACAAGAGCGAACTGTCCTTAACAATAGTCACAAACTCGTTTCCTAAAGCAGGAAGAATATTCTTGATGGCTTGTGGCATGATAACATAACGCATAGCCTGTTTGGGACGAATACCTAATGAGTAGGCCGCCTCTAATTGCCCCTTTGGTACGGCATTGATCCCTGCACGGATGGTTTCTGAAACATATGCACCTGAGTTCATTGAAATGACAATAATTCCAGGAATCAAGCGAGCCAAATCCACATCTAAAATCCCTAGTTGGATAGTTGGCGCCACAAAGTTGGTCATAGCAAAGGCGATCATAATCTGTACTACCATGGGAGTACCACGGAAAATCCAGACATAGACATTAGCCAACCACACCAAAACCTTGTATCTACTACGCTGGGCAAAGGCTAATAGAGTACCCAAAATGCTCCCAAAGAAAACCGAGAAAAAAGCGATAATAAGGGTTACGAGAGCCCCATAATTAAAATATGCCCAGTAATCAGGCAAGAAAGAAAAATCCATTCATTCACTCCTCAAATATGATATAAACACTATTATACCATTTCTGAATATTTATGCAACGTTTTTGGCTAAAATATTCATTTTACTGCAAGAAAAAAGCACCTCTCGGTGCTCGAGCTTGTTCTTAGTACAACAATTCATAGATTTCCATCGCAATCAAGTCAATACTGTCAAACGTGTAGGTTTCACGAGCAGCGACATCACGCAAGGTAAACACTGAACCATTTTCCTCGTCATAGCTATAAGCCACTTCTGCAACAACAACTCCTTCACGCTCAAAGTTACGTTTCAAGGTGCCGCCATCGTTAGCCATAGCTTCCAGACGGTTGATAATTCTCACCAAATGTGATTCCATATTCCTTCTCCTAATCCTTTTTATAAAAACATTTTACCACATATTATAAAAAAAGTCTTGATTTTTCAACATTTTCTTGTCAGTTACAAGACTTCCTAGAGATTATTTTCCGAATATAGCAGTTTCTTGATTTTTCCATAAATCTTGTTATAATTAAGCTATAACTGACCTTTATTGACTATTTGACAAAGGTCCATTCCAAAGAAAGAGGTAGAACTATGCTCTGTCATAACTGTAACATTAACGACGCAACCATCCATCTCTATACCAATCTAAATGGTAAGCAACAACAGGTTGACCTCTGCCACAACTGCTACCAAATCATGAAAACAGACCCAAATAATGCTATTCTAAAAGGATTGGGAGATTTGACCAATCCAAATAATATGGATCCTTTCAGCGAGTTCTTCAATCACTTGGGAGGCTACCCTGGCAACACTCCTGCTGGTAAGAAACGCGACCAAACACCTCCAACACAGGCCGGTGGAAATCACAACGGACGCGGAGGCCAAACGCCCCCACCTCAACAACCACAGCAACCAAATGGCCTTTTGGAAGAATTCGGTATCAACGTAACAGAAATTGCTCGTCGTGGCGACATTGATCCAGTCATTGGTCGTGACCAAGAAATTACGCGTGTCATCGAAATCCTCAACCGCCGTACCAAGAACAATCCCGTTCTCATTGGCGAGCCTGGTGTCGGAAAAACCGCTGTCGTTGAGGGACTAGCTCAGAAAATTGTGGATGGTGATGTACCACAAAAACTGCAAGGTAAAGAAGTCATCCGTCTGGATGTTGTCAGCCTGGTTCAAGGAACTGGTATACGTGGTCAATTTGAAGAACGCATGCAAAAACTCATGGAGGAAATCCGCAATCGCCGCGAGATTATTCTCTTCATTGATGAGATCCACGAGATTGTTGGTGCAGGTTCAGCAGGCGATGGCAATATGGATGCTGGCAATATCCTCAAACCAGCCCTTGCTCGTGGGGAGATGCAACTGGTCGGTGCAACAACGCTCAACGAATACCGGATTATCGAGAAGGATGCTGCCCTAGAACGCCGTATGCAGCCTGTAAAAGTGGAAGAACCAAGTGTTGAAGAAACCATTATTATTCTCAAAGGTATTCAAAATAAATACCAAGATTACCATCATGTCAAATACTCTGATGCTGCCATTGAAGCTGCTGCGGTACTCTCTAACCGCTACATCCAAGACCGATTCTTGCCAGACAAGGCTATTGACCTACTGGATGAAGCAGGTTCTAAAATGAACTTGACCCTCAATTTTGTCGATCCAAAAGAAATCGACCAGCGGTTGATTGATGCGGAAAACCGTAAGGCACAGGCAACCCGCGACGAAGACTTTGAAAAGGCAGCCTATTTCCGCGACCAGATTGCCAAGTATAAGGAAATGCAAAAGGCAACCATCAGCGAGGAAGATATTCCCCTCATTACTGAAAAGGAAATTGAAGCCATCGTAGAACAAAAAACCAACATCCCTGTAGGTGATTTGAAAGAAAAAGAGCAATCACAACTCATCAACCTGGCTAAGGACCTCAAGGCACATGTCATCGGGCAAGATGAAGCCGTTGATAAGATTGCCAAGGCCATTCGTCGCAACCGTGTCGGTCTTGGAGCGCCAAACCGTCCAATCGGCTCCTTCCTCTTTGTTGGTCCAACAGGTGTCGGTAAGACAGAACTGTCCAAGCAACTAGCCATCGAACTCTTTGGCTCAGCCGATAGCATGATTCGATTTGATATGTCGGAATATATGGAAAAACATGCCGTAGCCAAGCTGGTCGGAGCACCTCCCGGGTATGTAGGCTACGAAGAAGCCGGCCAACTAACTGAAAAAGTTCGCCGCAATCCATACTCGCTCATTCTTCTGGATGAAGTTGAAAAAGCCCACCCAGATGTTATGCACATGTTCCTCCAAGTTCTTGATGATGGTCGTTTGACAGACGGACAAGGCCGCACCGTCAGCTTCAAAGACACCATTATCATCATGACGTCCAACGCTGGTACTGGCAAGGTTGAAGCCAGTGTAGGCTTTGGAGCAGCCATGGAAGGTCGCACCCAGTCGGTTCTTGGCCAACTTAGCAATTTCTTCAGCCCAGAATTCATGAACCGCTTTGACGGAATCATCGAGTTCCAACCACTCAGCAAGGAAAACCTCCTTGAAATTGTCAGCCTCATGTTAGACGATGTCAACAAACGCTTGTCTAATAACGGCATTAGCTTACATGTGACAGATAAGGTCAAAGAAAAGCTAGTTGATCTAGGTTACGATCCCAAAATGGGGGCTCGGCCACTTCGCAGAACCATCCAAGATCAAATTGAAGATGCCATTACAGACTTCTACTTGGAAAACCCAAGCGAAAAAGACCTTCGCGCTGTTATGACCAGCAAGGGGAATATTCAAATCAAGGCACAGACAAAAGTAAAATAAGTAAGAAAAGTAAGAAAAGTGGGACTGGAACCTTGACCAGTTCCGTTTTTTCAAAAATCCTTCCTCACATATAAAAAATACCTGATTTGACCAGAAAAGTCTAGTCTGATGAAAAATGTAAGAAAAATGGTATAATATAGTCATCTCAATTGAAAAAGGACTTAGTTTACTATGAATATTGCCGTTTTTGGAGAAAAGAAGGCTGACGTAGACTATCAAAATCGATTTGGTGTCTATGCTGTTATCCCTGATGAAAAGAAAGAAAATATCATCCTCGTTCAAGCACCAAATGGTGCCTGGTTCCTACCAGGTGGGGAAATCGAAAAAGGGGAAAATCATCTCATCGCCCTAGAACGCGAACTAATGGAAGAGCTTGGTTTTACAGCTGAAATTGGTCACTATTATGGTCAGGCTGACGAATATTTCTACTCTAGCCATCGAGATACCTACTTCTACAACCCCGCTTACATCTATCAAGTGACCAGCTACCACCAGGTCGGCCTACCTTTAGAGGATTTTAACCACATTGCCTGGTTCCCAATCGATGAAGCCATCGAAAAACTCAAACGAGGCAGTCACAAGTGGGGAATTGAACAATGGAAATTGCAAGAAAATGTGTCTGATAACTAGCCAAAACACCCCCTAGCGTGCTATAATGGAACTAAAGAGATGTAGGAGGTTCCACATGAAAATCATAAATACGACAAATAGTCATTCATACCTGGTCCAAAATCAGTTGGCCAATACCGATGCCTTTCTAGTAGAAACCTATTCTGCTGGTAATACAGATGTTATTTTCACACAGGCCCCTCGTCACTATGAACTCTTGATTAGCAACAAATACAGGGCTGTGCAACAATCCGAAATCGAAAAAATCCGTGATTTCTTCCTTCACCGCAAGATTGATGAACGAACAATTGACAAGGCTGCTATTCAAACCATCCATACGGAACGTTTGATTGAAATGTCTATTCCCATTATCACTGAAATCTAAGAAGCCAACGGGCTTCTTTTTTTTGTCCAATATACAGTCGAATGAAGAGCTTTCAGACAAGGAACTGAGGTCTAGGTTGGAGGCTGGGCTCAAGTCCAGCAACGCTTCTCAGAGTTGGTGTCAAGATCTCAGCCCAGCGGACGTATAACTTGCAGAGCAAGATACTTTTGTAGAGTAGGACAAGCCGAAAGTGATGATGTGTCGTAGCTAACTTAAATAACCATATAAAGAAAAAGCCTATCTCAAAAGATAGACTTTATATCTGTTTTGTGCTTCAAAACCTTGAGCTACTGCTTCAGCAAAGTTTTCTTCTACTACGCTAGCACAGTGGTCACAGATTGTTGCACCATAGCTACGCTCAACAACGCTAGTATCAATGCGGCGGCAACGGTCACACACCTCTCCAGCTGCACGTTCTACAGCAAAGGCAACTTCATCAACCACAAGTGCTGTTGAAGGGGCAGTTTCAGTTGTTACTGTCAAGTTTGAAACGATGAGTAACTGAGCCAGGTCTGCATTCAAGCTCTCCAAGAAGGACTTGGTTTCAACTGACACATAGGCAGTCAGATGTGCTTCTAGCGATTTACCAATCACTTTAGCATTACGTGCTTCTTCCAAGGCTTTTTGAGCTTTTGTACGGAAGACCATAAAGCTTTCCCAATCAGCTAAAAGCTGCGCTTCATTGCCAAATGTTTCCACCTCTGGCATTTCCGCCAATTGTACAAACTCTTCTGCTTCATGTTCCAAGTATGACCAGATTTCTTCTGCCGTGTGTGGCAAGATCGGAGTCAAGAGCTTGGTAATTTTCACCAAGATGTCATAGAAGACAGTTTGCATCTGACGACGAGAAAGTGATTTAGCACCATCAATGTAGACGACATCTTTGGCAAAATCGAGGTAGAAAGCTGACAAATCAAGAGTCACAAAGTTTACGACAGACTTGTAGATAGCCATGAAATCATAGTTGTCGTAGGCTTCACGGATTTGAGCTACCAACTTGTTAAATTTCACCAAAAGATACTGGTCAACAGAACGAAGTTCGTCGTAGGCTACCGCATCGCTTGCAGGATTGAAATCAGAAGTGTTGGCAATCAAGAAGCGAAGGGTATTACGGATTTTACGGTAGGTTTCAGAAACCTGTCCAAGAATATCCATAGACACACGTACGTCGTTTGAAGTATCAACGGAAGTTACCCACAAACGTAAGATTTCTGCACCAAACTGTTTCTCAACATCACTTGGAAGGATGGTATTCCCTAGAGATTTAGACATCTTCATGCCTTTACCATCAAGGACAAAGCCCTGTGACAAGATAGCTTTGTATGGGGCATGACCATTTACGGCTACAGAGGTGATCAAGGATGAGTTAAACCAACCACGGTATTGGTCAGAACCTTCTAGGTAGAGGTCTGCTGGGTAGGCAAGGTTTTCACGGGCATTCATAACGCCATTCCAAGACGAACCTGAGTCAAACCAAACGTCCATGATGTCAGTTTCTTTGGTAAATTCGCCATTTGGTGAACCTGGATGAGTGAAACCAGCTGGCAAGAGGTCTTTTGCTTCAGATTGCCACCAGATGATAGACCCATGCTCTTCAAAAAGGGCAGCAACGTGGTCTGTCACTTCCTTGGTCATAATGGCTGTACCATCTTCTGCATAGAAGATTGGAAGCGGCACACCCCAAGCACGCTGACGAGAGATGACCCAGTCACCACGGTCACGGATCATGTTGTAAAGACGCGTTTTACCCCAAGATGGATTGAAAGTTGTTGCTTCGATTTGGTCCAAGATTTCCTGACGGAATTTAGAAACAGAGGCAAACCATTGCGGTACTGCACGCCAGATGATTGGCTTCTTGGTTCTCCAGTCGAATGGGTAGGAGTGATTGATCACTTCACTAGCAAGGAGCAAGTCACCCAATTTTTCTTTGACAGTTGGCACAACCTTGTCATAGAATTGACCTTCAAAATCAGGACCCGCAGCTTCATTCATCAAGCCACGTTCGTTGACAGTTACAGCAACTTCCAAGTCATATTTGACACCGACATTGTAGTCATCCTCACCAAAGCCTGGAGCCGTATGGACGATACCAGTACCCGAGTCCGTTGTGACGTGGTCACCCAAGATAACCAATTCATCAACTTCAGCATCCCATGGGTGTTCGGTCACAATGTATTCAAACTCAGCACCCTTGTGTTTTGAAATCACTTCAAAGGATTCCCAACCGAATTTGACTGCCAAGCTATCAACCAAGGCTTCTGCCAAGACATACTTACGGTCAGAACCAGCTGGTTGAACCAAGACATAGTCAATGTCTGCTCCCATGGTCAAACCGCGAGAAGCCGTTACTGTAAATGGAGTTGTGGTCCAGACAACGATGTAGCTATCTGTATCCAAGAGCCCTTTGCCATCTTTGACCTTGTTGGCATAGTAAAGAGATGTTGAGTCAATGTCGTGGTATTCAATTTCAGCTTCAGCAAGGGCAGACTCAGATGACCAAGACCAGTAAACTGGCTTAGCGCCACGATAGATATAACCCTTGTCTGCCATAGCACCAAAGACACGGATTTGAGCTGCTTCGTAGTCTTTTGTCAAGGTGATGTATGGATTTTCCCAGTCTGCTGAAATTCCTAAACGTTTAAAATCTTCACGTTGCTTATCAACCTGACTGAGTGCATAATCACCACACATTTCAAGGTATTCTACCAAGTCCATTTCCTTGCGCTTAACACCCTGTTTTGCCAAGACCTGCTCAATAGGAAGACCATGCGTATCCCAACCCGGTACAAATGGCGCACGGAATCCAGACATGGACTTAGCACGAACGATAATATCTTTAGAAATCTTGTTCAAAGCATGTCCAACGTGGATATTTCCGTTAGCGTATGGAGGGCCATCGTGGAGGTGGAAGGCAGGTTTGCCTGCATTGAGTTCTTGGCGACGAGCATATAAGTTTGCTTCATCCCAAGCCTTTTGCCATTCAGGTTCGCGTGTTGGCAAGCCTGCTCGCATTGGGAAGGCTGTTTGACCTAGGTTAAGAGTTTCTTTGAGTTTCATTTTATCTCCTTTATTAAAAAGTTAATTCCATTTTTATTTCTTGGCCAATCATACCAACTGATTGAAAGCCAAATTTTTCTAAGATGTACCGCATTTTATGATTACCAATAACATAATTCATGGTAACGGTGTGACAACTTGGATTTTCCTTAGCAAGACCAATCACTTGCCGAATAACTTCCTTACCATAACCGCGATTTTGATAATGGCTGTCTATTAACAAGCGCCATACATAATAGCTCTTATCTTCTTGAATAGCTAACAATACAAAACCTACGACTTTCTGCCCTGATTTGACTGCATAAGGAAAAAGATGTCCTTCCTCCCGATAGAGCCAAGCCTGGGCCAGAGAGTATTCAACCGAGGCAACTTTTCGTTCGTCTGCTTCTGCAAGTTTCACTTGCAATACAGCATCGAAATTATCTTTATTTACTAGTTCTAATCCAATCATAAAAACATAAAAAAACTCCCGTCAATAAGGACGAAAGTTCGTGGTACCACCTTAGTTTAGATAGGGTTTCCCCCATCCCTCTATGTTCGTAACGTGAACTAACGTCTTTCCCTACTAATTGTTCAGGAAAAATCAGACAAAGGGATTATTGACTAGAAAGGGATTGCAGGTCTTCCACCATCTCCTGCTCGCTAAATATATTTCTAGCAATACTGTCTTTGTATCTGATAACTATTCTGTAATGGAAACTTCAATCGTTTCCCCTTTATCAAAAGCTTCTGCCTGACGAGTTAATTCTGCCATTTCTTCTGCAGTCAACTGACGAGTATAGTCCAAGCTCTCCTCTTCAACAGCCACTTCCTCATCTAGAGCCTTATGAAGGACATCGCGGAAAGCATCATCACTAGTTTGAATATAGGTAGCTGTTGGACGGAGAATTTCTTCCCATTCAGAGGAATTAATTAGAGATAACTGACTTTCCACAGTTGATTTTAAACGTTGATGGAAAATACGTGTCTTATTCTTTAATTCTTCTGTTTCAATTACAACTTTTTTAGCATTATCCGTTGCATTACGAAGAATTTCATTGGCTTTTTCCTTTGCTTCGTGCAAAAGAGTTGCTGCATCATAATCTGCCTGTTGAATGATATTAGCAGCCCGATCTTCTGCAGCATGCTTTACCTTCTCTGCAGTATCTTGCGCAAGAAGCACAGACTGACTCAAGGATTCCTTCATCTCATCAAAGTATGCTAAGCGTTCACGAAGGGTCTTTAATTCCGCTTCTTGTTCGTGATTTTTACGAGTCAAGTCCTCATAGTCACGGGTTACAATATCCAAAAAATCATCTACCTCATCGGCATCATAGCCTCTGAATTTGGTTGCAAAGGTTTTATCCTTTAGTTCTAATGCTGTAAGTGCCATTTTTCCCCCTATGTTTTAATGATTTCTAACTTTAATTTTACTTTACCTTGCTTAGAAAAACCTAAAAGTTCGGTTACTCGAATTCTGCCGTATTTTCTAAGACTTATCAATTGTCCTAACTCAACCTGCCTACCTGCTTGCTCTGCCTGAACATAGTCTAATTTGACATGACCAGCTGCTATCAATATGTCTACTCTTGTGCGAGAAAGATGGAAGGCTACAGCAATTAACTTATCCAATCGCATACTGGAAACCAAGACTTCCTTGAAGAAAGGCTCTTCATTCATTTTAACTGGTATAGACAGCCAATCTCGCTCCATAAGCTTAACAGGAACCCTTGCGATTTTAGAAATGGACTGCTGGGCTAGTACTCCAAACTTCTTATCCAGAAAAACGAGTAGCTCATCTTCTCCAATAAGAATATCGCCTAGGTATTCTCTCCGAATCCCTAAATGGTTCAAGAATGTTCCCAATACCTGAGAATGTGACAAACTATGAAACTTTCGTGAATAGGTAATTTCCAAAACCATCACATCAAAGTCATCCCTATCCAAGACATAGTAGCTAGGAGCAAGAAGCATCCGAGAGTATTCTGTTTGGAAAAAATCCCTCGTCGAAAAGGCTTGTAAGTGATAGTGGTTTGCTAGCATGTGGACAATAGCATCTTGTCTGGGATTTAGAAAACTTGTCAATCGATAAGAATAGGTGTCTACAACCTGCTGACACATATCCATTATTTTCTCGACAAACTCCCTCTCCTCCCTGGCAAAATGCTCTAAAATATGTTTCTCATTCTTCATGCCTATGCAAGACCAACCAAAAGCTCTACCAAAAGACGCGTCCCCATATTCAAAACCAGCATAGCCACTAGGACTGTCAAATCCAATCCCATAAATTGTAAGTTCAAGCGACCAAAGGGCTTCAAGAGCGGACTAACTAGACTTTCTAGAAAGCGACCAAGGGGACTTGTGAAAAGAGCAGGAAACCAACTCAGTAAAGCATAAGCAAACAAGAGATAGGAATAAATCTCTACAAATTTTAATAGGATTAAAATCAGAAATTGCATACGCTTATCGCTTCATATCAAAATCGAAGGTCGCATCTGCCCCTTGTCCATTATTGGCATTACGCAATTCTTCGATATGCACTGTAACATTAACCGGTGTTAATAACCACATGGTATTTGATACTTTTTTCAAATTCCCAGAAAGAACAGAACGTGCTCCATCCAAGTAATCCAAACAGCGTCTAGCCTGTTGCTCTGACATGTATTGGAAATCAATCAAGATGCTAGCATTGTTCAAGAGCAAATTAACCATTTCCGGAGCATCCTCATAGCGTTTTGGAAACTTAATGTCAATAGTAGACTTGGTTTCAGCACTTGTTTCAACTACTTCATGCTGTCGTTCAACTCGAGGACGTTGAGTATCCACACGAACCTCTCTTCTACTTTCTATCTTTACAGGTTGTTCTTTTTGGGTAACTGGTGTATGTTGAGCAACACGCATCTTCGGTCGTTCGTTTGGCATAGAATATGCTTCTTCTTGCTCTGCTGCCTCATTGACATCATCCACCTCAAAATAGTTGAATAAATTTTTAAATGTATCTTTTAGCGCCACGGTTTTCCCCCTACTTCCCTATTCAAAAAACGCTGAGCCAATTCTCACATAGGTTGCTCCATGCTTAATGGCTATCTCAAAATCACCACTCATACCCATACTTAATTCTGTAAAAGGCATACCTGGCAACTGCCGACTTGACAACTCTTCTTGAACTTGCTTCATTTTAGAAAAAATGGAATGCAGTTCCAATTCATCTGCCTCAAAAGGAGCCATTGTCATCAAGCCGACCAACTCTATATTTTTAAATTGAGCTATTTCAGACAAGACTTCATCGATTTCGGATAGGTCAAATCCATGCTTGCTTTCTTCACCAGATATATTCACTTGCAGAAAACACTTAATTTTTCTAGTAGCTCGTTTCTCAATCTCACGAGCCAATTTTACAGAATCCAAGGCATGAAAATAATCAACATAATTGATAACATCCTTAACCTTGCGTCTTTGTAATGTTCCAATTAAATGCCAGGTGAGAGGTTGATCTGCCAAGGCATTATATTTGTCTAAAAACAAATCCACTCGGTTTTCACCTATATGTGAGATTCCAGTCTTTATCAGCTTATTAGCAATAGAGCTGTCAACATATTTGGTGACAGCTATTACATTTACAGATTCAATTGGACGACCGGTCTTTTCAGCTGCTTGAGCCACTGCTAAAAATACCTTATCCTTATTCGTTTGAAGATCCATTTTAACGATTTCGGAAGAATGGTGGTGTATCCAACTCATCTTCATCATGCTCCATTGAAAACTTCTCAACAGCTACTGCAGAAGCTGGCTCTGTATCAGTAGGACGAATTAAATTTTCACGACGAAAATCCCACTCACCAAAGGCAGAAACTTTCGGTGTTTCGACATGTGATACAGTCGTACGAACAGGAGCAGTAGCTGGCGCTACTGGATGATCAAAACGTTGTGCTTGGCGTGGCGCAACCGTTTCAGTGCGGTGGCGAGTAGTTTTTTCAGCTGCCTCTTGACGCACACCTGTTGCAACAACGGTTACTCGGATTTCATCCTTCATGGTTTCATCAATAGATGTTCCCAACCAGATATTTACTCCTTGACCAGCCGCTTGGTGAACAATCTCAGATGCATCCTCAGCTTCCGTCAAGGTCATATCATAACCACCTGTAACGTTGACAATAACATCTTCTGCACCATCAATTGTTGTTTCAAGAAGTGGTGAGTAAATTGCTTTACGAGCCGCTTCAATGACACGATCTTCACCAGTTCCGATACCAATACCCATAAGAGCATTGCCCTTGTTCTCCATAACAGTCTTCACATCCGCAAAGTCCAAGTTAATCAAACCAGGATTGGTAATCAAGTCTGTAATCCCTTGGACACCCTGACGAAGAACATTATCAGCTTCGCTCAAAGCTTCCAAAAGTGGAGTTTTCTTATCAACAATTTCAAGAAGGTTATTGTTTGAAATAATCAAAAGTGTATCTACTTGTTCGCGAAGACCTTCGATACCTTCGATAGCAAAGTTACCACGTTTGTTACCTTCAAAACCAAATGGACGCGTTACAACGGCTACAGTCAAGGCACCCAAATTTTTAGCAATACGTGCAATAACTGGTGCCGCACCTGTACCTGAGCCACCGCCCATACCAGCAGTGATGAAGACCATGTCTGCTCCAGAAAGAACGTTGGTCAAAACTTCTTCACTTTCTTCAGCTGCCTTACGACCAACTTCAGGTTGTCCCCCGGCACCTAGACCACGAGTCAACTTAGGTCCTAACTGGATAACCGTTTCTGCTTTTGAGCTGCTCAAGGCTTGCACATCTGTGTTGGCTGCGATAAACTCAACGCCTGCTACACCCTCTTCAATCATACGGTTGATGGCGTTACCACCGCCACCGCCGACACCGATTACTTTAATGACAGCACCATGACTTGCTGCTGCTTCAAATGAAAATGCCATAGTTTATATCACCTTTTCTTTTCTCTTATTCAAACATACTACCGAACAAACCACGGATACGATCCGTAATATTGCCTTTATTGGCTGAACGTTCCTCATTTACTTCCTTGTCATACACGGGAACAGAGGTTTCTTCGTCTTCAACCACATTCAACTCAGTCACAATTTCCTTTTGAATTGGTTGGCTAACACGTGGACGTGCCATAGGAATATCCACAGGCTTATGTCTTAAGAACGTCTCACCATTTACAGCACGTTGAGCAATGTCTGCCACTTCTTCAAGTTCTCCCACATACTCCACAAAACTGATAACACTAGCAAAAGACGGATTACGAATACCGATTTGGTTGGGAACAAAGAGTTTTGTATTCACTCCAAAGACTTCTTGAGCCAATTCAGTAACGCCTGGTAAAATAGCTCCTCCACCTACTAGAACGATGCCTCCTGGCAAGTCCAAAGCACGTGTTCTTTCTAGATCTTGCTTCACTCGTTCAAAAATTTGACGAAGGCGAGCTGCAATCACTTCTGATAGGTAACGTTCCGTCACTTCAACAGGCGCATTCTCACCAATAACCTCAACTGTAAATTTTTCCTTATCACTCGCTTCAGCTGGGAAGGCTATGCCATAATTGTATTTTAAATTTTCAGCAATGCTCTTTGAAGTTGTCAATACTTTTGAAATATCGTTGGTGATGTAGTCGCCACCCTCTTGATAGATATTGGTGTATTGCAATTCTTGACCGCGCATGACCGCTACTGTCGTTTGACCGCCACCAAGATCGATCACTGTTGCACCAAACTCACGTTCTCCCTCATTCAACACAGAACGGGTCAAGGCAAGTGGTGCAATCACAACATTCTCAACCTGTACGCCTGCACGCTCAACCGTCTTTCGAAGATTATGAAGAATGGTGCGAGGACCTGTATAGAGCATACCGCGCATTTCCAAACGAATTCCCATCATTCCACGAGGGTCCTTGATACCTTGGAAACCATCAACTATGAACTCTTCTGGAATAAATGAAATCACTTCACGTTCCGGCGTCATACTCTTAGTCAAGGCAGATTTCACAACATTCTCTACATCCACATCTGTAATTTCTTGTGAATCTGTTGTTACAGGAATCATGCCTTGAGTCGGTTCAATTTGTAAAAGATTTGCTGGCAAACCAACATTTACTCTGTCGATTCGAACTCCCGCCTTCTCTTCGGCTTGTTCAATAGCCTTCTTTATCGCTCCAGCAGCAACATCAATATTGACAATAATTCCATCCTTGACACCAGCACTTTTCACATTGCTGACACCAATGACGTTCATTCCATTTTCATTATATTCTGCAACCAAGACTTTAACGGAGCTTGTACCTATATCTAATCCCGTAAAAAAGCCGTTTCTAGCCATTCTATCAGTCCTCTCTTACTTTCCACTTTAACAAATCATCTTCCATTTTGAAAAATAGTATAATTAGTCATCTTTCATTATACCATAATCTATTCAAATATGGGGATAATAAAGGTTTATTTTATTAAAATTTTCTTCAAAAAAACTTAAAAAAGAATCCATTACGTCTCGCTTGAATAGCGATAGATGCCAACTTCCATATCAATTGTTGCTGGTTCAGTCACTTCTGTTGCTATTTTAGCATAATAGGGGAGTTTTTCAGCTAACTCACTGAGTGGCACCAGAACTTTATTTCCATCCGTCATGTTAAGTGTCAATAAATCAGCTGTCACTTTACTTGGTGTTAGACTTACAGTCTGGATTTTCTCCCTAATTGTAGCGTCTATTCCACCAAGTGCAACGGCTAGTTGTTTTACCTGATTCTTATCTGATAATTGAATGGTCGTGTAAGTTTCCGCCATGGTGTCTGTTGCCACTGCATCCGTGCCTACATTTCCACTGGATAAAACAGGATATAGCTGATCGTTCTGTTGAATATAGCCTATGATAGCGTATTCTTTGATACGGATTGTAAACTGATTTGGAAACTGATAGCTAATCTCTGAACTCTCAACCGACGGACTATTTTTTTTCACATTCTCAGCATAAGCTGGTGCATTCAACAAAGTTGTTACAATATAGTCCTTGTCTGAAATCAAACTATACTTAATGACCTGTTCTGCTGTCAGCTTGCTCTGCCCCTTGACGACAATATCCTTCGCCTTACTCGTTGGAGAAATAAAGTAGAGAGAAAGCGCTGCAAGTAATAGACTGACCACTAAAATAGGGAGAGATTTCAAAATCACTTCTTTAGGGATTTCTATTTGTCTATTTTTCTTTCCTTCTAGCCTGTTCTTAGAAACTGGGGTAGCTTTAAGTGGTTTCTTGAGTCCCTGAAAGAGTGGCTTTTTTTCCTGAACAGAAGGACCAACTTCCTCGCTAATGACCGTCTGTTTTTGACGTTCCAAATAGGCCATGTGCTTAGCCTTCCACTGTTCAAAGAAGGCACTTTTTTCTTCATTTGAAGCTTCCATCGTGGGAACTTCTATGTCTGTCTGGTCATGGACAGTAGGTTCTTTATCATTTTTTTCGGTCATTGCACCTATCTCCCCATATCATCTCGCAATAAATTGTAAAAACTGTCTACAGACTGAATTTCCTTGGAATTGGCCATGTTTTGAATATAGAATTCCTTATTTTCCAGCAGGTCTTCCACCTCTTTAAGCAGATTTTCCAAGGTCAACTGGCTTTCGTCAATTTGTTTGGAATATCCTTTTTTCTCTGCATAAAGAGCATTTTCTATCTGATCTCCACGGCTAGCTTGGCGCCCTAGTGGCACAATCAAATGAAGTTGTTGCATGGCAATCAACTCAAAAAGTGTATTAGAACCACCACGGGTAATAACGACATCAGCCAAATCCATCAAGGGTTGGTAAAGCTCTGTCACATAATCAACCCGATAGAGCCTATCTGCCAGTTTGTTTAACTGAGCATCTCCTGTCAGGTTGATAATATTGAAACGCTCTGTCAAGGCTTCGGTGTGCTGACTAATCAAATCATTAAAAACCTTGGCACCACCCGAACCACCTACAAACAGCAAGGTTGGTAGTGACTTGTCAAAATGACTGAGGATTTCTGGTAATTGAATAGGGGTCACCTTATCATTGCTTTGCCCTACCTTGGTAACAGCCCCGACATGTTTAACCTTAGTCAAGCTTTCAGGCTGTTCAAAGGTACTATACATGGTTGTAGCAAATTTATAGGCAATCTTATTGGCCAAGCCCATTGACAAATCTGACTCATGGATGTAAACCGGCACCCCTAGAAGTTTAGACGCAATAACAGGCGGAACCGAAACAAAACCACCTTTTGAGAACAAAGCCTGGGGTCTAATTTTAGCAATAATGGCCAGCGATTGTAGAACCCCAAAACCAACCTTAAATACATCCAGCATATTTTGGAAAGAAAAATAACGGCGTAGTTTTCCAGTGGCAATCGAATGAAAGCGCACATCCAAACCAGACTGAACAATCTGCTCATGCTCAATCCCTTTTCCATCACCAATATAGTGGACTTCCCAACCTTCTTCCAAAAATCGGGGAATCAAGAGGAGGTTGAGGGTCACGTGACCCACAGTTCCCCCACCTGTAAAAACAATTTTCTTCATTTGTTACTCAACTCCTCGTAGGTCTGCAAGAAAATATCTCCACGCACTTCAAAGTTTGGATACATATCCCAGCTGGCATTGGCAGGACTTAACAGGACAATATCACCTTCTTCTGCCTGTTCAAATGCCTTACGAGTTGCATCCGCAATATCCTCTGCCGCAACAGTTGGTACTCCAGCCTTGTCTGCTGCTCGCTGAACACGTGGAGCTGATTGACCTAGAATAACCATTTTTTTCAAACCGATGAGGTCTGGAACCAATTCATCAAACTCATTTCCTCGGTCCAAACCACCAGCAATCAAGATAACCTTGCTATTATCAAAACCTGACAAGGCTTTTTGCGTCGCTAGGATGTTGGTTGATTTACTATCGTTATAGAAGGTTACTCCATCAATCTTACCTACCAATTGCAAGCGGTGTTTGACACCACCAAAGGCAGCCAAACTTTCTTGAATTGCTTGGTTATCCACTCCCCATAACTTAGCTACCGCAATGGTCGCCAAGGCATTTTCAATATTATGGGTTCCTGGAACGCCAATCTGGTCTGCATCCACGACGTATTCACCCTTGAAATAGAGTTTGCCATCTTGCAGATAGGCTCCATCCACCACTTCTTTGGTTGAGAAAGGCAGAACTTGAGCCTTGGTCTCTTGTGCCAATTCTTTTGCTTCCTCTTGGTTGAAGTTCAAAACAATAGTATCTTGCTCTGTCATCTGGCGCTGGATCATCCATTTAGCATCCACATAATCTTCATAGGTTCCATGGTAGTCGATATGGTTAGCACTCAAATTGGTAATAACCGCCACACGTGGATGGAAGACTTCTGTCCCCATAAGCTGAAATGAGGATAATTCCATCACCAAGGTATCCTCTTTAGTCGCTGTTTGCGCGACAGAAGAAGCAGGATAGCCAATATTCCCACACAGTTTCGCAGACTTGTTTCCAGCATTTAGGGCTTCCGCAATCATGGTTGTCGTTGTTGTCTTACCATTTGACCCTGTAATACCGATAATCGGAGCATCTGAAATAAGGTAGGCCAATTCAACTTCTGTCCAGACTGGAATTCCTTTTTTAAGAGCCTTTTCAACCATAGGATTGTCATAGCGGATTCCCGGATTCTTAACCATGAGCGCAAAATCCTCATCCAATAGTTCTAGCGGATGGCTACCACAAATGACACGAATCCCTTCTTCCAGAAGAGCCTGAGCCGTTGGATTTTCCTCAAATGCCTTACCATCATTGACGGTTACAATAGCTCCCAATGTATCCAGAAGGCGCGCCGCAGATTCTCCAGATTTAGCCAATCCGAGAACCAAAACCTTTTTATTTTTAAACGTATCAATCATTTTCATAGCATATTTCCTTCTTATCCTCTAAAATCTAAACAAGTAGGTCTAGATGAGTTCCTCTCTTTTAGAAAACTTCACATTCTAACACTTTATTTTACCCTTTACAAGAAGCTTTTTCAAGCCAGAGGGAGTGGAAAATACATAATTCCTCATCCGTTACTGAAAACCCTTTACTGAAAATTCATCTTATTTGTCAATTATAGGCAAAAATGATAGACTTAATTCGAAAAATATTTTATTATAAGGAGTATTATATGACAAATATAATCGATAGCTTATTCTATCCATTGCTTTCTGCTTTACCAGGAGTCATACGGATGCTTGTTCTCGTCATCATCGCTTTTGCTTTGGCTGGCTTATTGCGCAAGTTAACTCTGTCTGGTTTGAACAAAATCCAGTTCTCGCAAAAATTGCAAGAATGGGGTGTTATCAAACCTGAAGATAATGGTCAATCACTCATCAAGACACTTGGTCAACTTGTTTACTTCCTTGTTATTCTTTTCTTCCTTCCATCTATCTTGTCTGGTTTGAATATCAGCAGCACGGTAGATCCAATCTCTAGCATGTTTGAGAAATTCTTTGCCTTTATTCCAAACATGATCGCAGCTGGTTTGATTCTCTTTGTTGGAACTTTCTTCTGCAAATTTATCAAAGGTCTGTTAACTGGTGTCCTAGAGCGTTTGGACATCGATACATGGTACAAAAAGGTTACAGGCCAGGAAAAATTGCCATTTGACAGCAAACAAATCATTTCTGTCCTATCAACTGTTGTTTATGTCTTGATTTTCATCCCAATCTTGACCTTGGCCTTGGAAACACTTGGTATCACAAGTATTTCTCAACCAATCGTTACGATTCTTAATCAAGTAATCGGTATCCTTCCAAATGTTTTGGTTGCCCTTGTCTTGATTGCAGTTGGTAGCTTCGTCGCTAAATTGATTGGCAACCTTCTTGAAAATCTTCTTGAAACTGCTGGTATCAACAACTACTCGAAATACCTCTTTGCCAAAGAAGAAGCTAACTTTGAATTGTCAGCTATCATTACGCAAGTCGTTCGCGCAATTATCATCGTTTTCTTCTTTATCCAAGCTATCCAAGTATTGAACCTTCAAGTATTTAATGCAGTTGGTTCTGCCTTGCTTGCTTACCTTCCATCACTGATTAGCGCTATCGCTATTGTCATCTTGGCCATTATCGCCAGCAACCTAGTAGCTAACTTCCTACAAAAAGTTACAGATAGCCCACTTGTTATCACTATTGTACGCTACTTGATGATTGTCTTTGCAGTCTTCATGGCTCTCGATCAGTTGAAGTTTGCACAACACATCGTTCAATCAACCTTCACAATCGTTCTCGGTGCACTTGCTGTTGCTTTCGCTCTTGCCTTTGGTCTCGGCGGTCGTGACTTTGCTGCAAGACAGCTTGAAAAATTAGAAAAGAAAATCGATAAAGAATAAGGATTTCAAATAGTCTGAACCTCTAGTTCAGGCTATTTTTTATTATACTAATCAACCGTTGGCAACTTGCCTAGATGAGTGTAAAGCTCCAGTGGAGCTTTACAGCCTGCTCCCTTGAAACAGGAGAGGAGCGGAGTTCTATCTTCGGCTTTGTTTCCTAGGCTACTTTTGATTTTTATTGAGTATTAGAACCCGATAAGAACAGGAACAAGAAGAAAAGACTGGACAAGCCGTCCAGCCTTTTCTTCTATTTTTGTTTACCTTACTTTCCTTTAGGAGAACTGTCTAGATTATGAATATCCCTCATCGCCCAAAGCCCAATGAGGATCATAATCAAACCAATCCAGAACTTTGTCGAAAACTGCATGATTTTTAGAATTCCAAGAATGAGCGCGATAACCAGTACTACCAGAAAAAATACTGCTAGAATCAAATTGATTGTCCCCTTGACATTTTTGGGGGCTACAAAGATATAAAAGAGTACCAATAAAATCGCTAGGATGAGGTAAAACATGTTTCTTCTCCTCGGAATTATTCTTCAGTTGCTAACTTTTTCTTCTTAGCAGCCTTATCACGCTCTGCCTTGTTCAAGATTTGCTTACGAAGACGGATAGACTCAGGTGTTACTTCCATGTACTCATCATCGTTCAAGAATTCAAGCGATTCTTCAAGGGTCAAGATACGCGGTGTCTTGATAACAGACGTTTGATCTTTGGTAGCTGAACGAACGTTTGTCATTTGTTTAGCAGTTGTGATGTTAACTGTCAAGTCATTTTCACGTGAGTTTTCACCGATGATCATTCCTTCGTACACTTCAGTACCTGGGTTTACAAAGATGGTCCCACGCTCTTCAATACGCATGATCGAGTAAGTCGTTGCCTTACCTTGGTCGATAGAGACAAGGGCACCACGGTGACGACCACCGATTTCACCTTGAACAACAGGCAAGTATTGGTCGAAAGTATGGTTCATGATACCGTAACCACGAGTCATTGAAAGGAATTCAGTTGAGTAACCAATCAAACCACGGGCAGGCACTAGGAAAACAAGACGAGTTTGACCATTACCTGTCGCAACCATATCCAACATATCACCCTTACGCTCAGATAGGGATTGGATAACAGAACCTTGGTATTCTTCTGGAGTATCGATTTGCACGCGCTCGAATGGCTCCATTTTCACACCGTCGATTTCCTTGATGATAACTTCTGGACGCGATACTTGAAGCTCATAGCCCTCACGACGCATGGTTTCAATCAAGATAGACAAGTGCAATTCCCCACGACCTGAAACAGTCCATTTGTCTGGTGAATCTGTCGCTTCGACACGGAGTGAAACGTCTGTCTGCAATTCTGCCAAGAGACGCTCTTCAATCTTACGAGATGTCACCCATTTACCTTCACGACCTGCAAACGGTGAGTTGTTGACCAAGAAAGTCATTTGAAGGGTTGGCTCATCGATACGAAGAACTGGAAGAGCTTCAACTGCATCTGTCGGTGTTACCGTCTCACCAACGAAGATGTCTTCCATACCTGAAACAGCAATCAAGTCACCTGCTTTTGCTTCTTGGATTTCCTTACGCTCAAGACCGAAGAAACCGAACAATTTCGTAACACGGAAGTTTTTAGTAGTGCCATCTAGCTTAGAAAGGGTAACTTGGTCACCAACTTTAACAGTACCACGGAAGACACGACCGATACCGATACGACCTACGAAGTCATTGTAGTCCAAAAGGGATACCTGGAACTGCAAAGGCTCATCTGAGTTATCCACTGGTGCAGGGATATGTTCGATAATGGTATCGAAAATTGGTGCCATAGTCTCTTCTTGGTCTGCTGGATTATCAGACAAAGATGAAGTACCGTTGATAGCCGATGCGTAAACCACTGGGAATTCCAACTGATCATCATCAGCACCAAGCTCGATAAAAAGTTCAAGCACTTCATCTACCACTTCTTCTGGACGAGCAGATGGCTTGTCAATCTTGTTAACAACAACGATAGGTGTCAAGTTTTGCTCAAGAGCTTTTTTCAATACAAAACGAGTCTGTGGCATAGTCCCTTCGTAAGCATCCACAACAAGGACAACACCGTCAACCATTTTCATGATACGCTCAACCTCACCACCGAAGTCCGCGTGTCCCGGTGTGTCCATGATGTTGATACGAGTACCGTTATAAGCTACGGCAGTGTTTTTAGCAAGGATGGTAATACCACGCTCTTTTTCAAGATCGTTAGAGTCCATGGCACGCTCATCAAGGTTTGTGCGCTCATCCAATGTTTGGGATTGTTTTAATAATTCATCAACGAGGGTTGTTTTTCCGTGGTCAACGTGGGCAATAATGGCAACGTTACGGATGTCTTCTCTAAGTTTTGTCATAATATCCTCTGTATCTTTTAATTTAACTAAAAAAGTATATCATAGATTGGCGAAAAAATCACAGATAATCACATTGTAAATGTTTTCAGACAGTAGTTTGGAAGAATCTATGAAAGAATCTGTAGCTAGCGTCGAAGCTATAGTTGAATAATCCGCTCTACCACCTATCTCTACCCATTTCAAACACTAGTCTTTTTATATAATAACATGTATAGAAAACACTTTTATTTTATGGTTGAATATGATATACTTAAAGAAATATGAAAGGAGATTCTTCAAAATGAAAGTGAAGACATTCGTTATATCGTTAGCTGCTCTCTTTATCGGAGCAAGTATCCAAACAAGCGTTTCTGCAGATACTCCTATCTATCGCCTATATAACCGACAGAATGGTGAACATCTTTATACCACTGATGCAAATGAAAAAGATGTTTTATATAACCAACATGGTTGGGGATACGAAGGCATTGGTTGGAATGCCCCTGATACTGGCACCCCTGTATACAGGCTTTATAATGCAGGTCTACAAAACCATCTCTATACTAGCGACACCAATGAAGTAGCCGTTTTAACTGCTAAACATGGTTGGACTTCCGATAACAATGGACAGCCAGTATTCTACTCTGGTGGTACTGTTCCAATTTACCGCGTTTATAACTTCAAACTTCGTGGACTTCACCACTGGACAACCGACCTAAATGAATATAATGTTCTCCCTAGTCATGGCTGGTCACAAGAAGGTGTTAAATTCTATGCGACATCCCTAGGACAACAAATTACAACTCAGTATGTTACTCCTCCTGCACCGCCTACTGTACAAACACCTCAGACTCCTGTTCAAACCGAACCAGCAACACCTACACAAACTGAGCCAGCAACACCTGCACAAACTGAACCAGCAACACCTACACAAACTGAGCCAGCAACACCTACACAAACTGAGCCAGCAGCTCCATACTATCCGAATTGCTCTGCTGTTCCTGAACATTTGAAACCTATCCTATCCGGCCAACCTGGTTATGGCCCACATTTAGATAGAGATGGGGATGGCCGTGCATGCGAACCAACTAGGCAGTGATAGAAACTATGATTAAAAAATTTGTCAGCTGTATTTCTTTATTGCTCTGTTTAGTGATCTTCTATGCCTGCCAACCCTCTCAGGAAGCTAAATCAGAGGTTATCACCTCCACCCAGTCTATTTCGCTCGAAGAAGTGGAAGAAAAGATACAAAGCCAGGAAGACTTCTACCTCTATGTAGGACGTCCAACCTGTCCTTATTGTCAAAAATTCTTTCCAAATTTAGAAAAAGCCATTCAAGATACACAAGTCCCCGTTTACTATCTCAATACAGATGAAGAATCTAGTGACCTTGTAAAAAGTTTTGTATCGTCTCAAAATATACAAACAGTTCCTCACTTAACCTACTATCAAAATGGTGAGAAACAGGCTTATCTTGAAAAAGGTAGTCAAACTCCAATTGAAGAAATTGAGCAATTCTTGAAACAATATTAAATCATGACCACCCGTCGGAAACAATTGGATTCTATACCGTATTTCTTCGTTTCACTCCAACAACGTAGAAAGCGTTCGTTGAACTGCGTTCAAGTTAAGGCTATGACTACATGACTAAAGTCAGTTACAACAAACCTTTATCTTGTTCTAATGTTTCAACTTAACGTAGGATTTATGTATGTCAAATTTTAGTTTCAGTACGACTCCCTAAAACGAGACACAAAAAAGAGGCTGGGCAAAAACTAGCCGCTCACATATAAAAAAACGAGCAATTCCAATTAGGATTTGCTCGTTTTCCATTTCATGCTTTATAATTATAATAACCACAAAACAACTAGAAAGGCATGAAAATGTATAAACAGTATAACACAAATCAGTTAAGTTTGGAATTAAATCTTGCTTGGGATTTACCTGCTACTCACGAGGCTCGTCTGATTAGTCAGTTTGTGGATACTATTCCTCAATCCGTTCTATTGGAAGAAACTTCCCATACTGGTCGTCCAGCCTTTCATCCAGCTATGTTGCTTAAAATGACCCTGTTTGCCTATGCTCGTCAGGTATTCTCTGGTCGGAAAATCGTTCAAATGAATGAAGAAGTTATTCCTATGAAATGGCTGAGTCAGGATACCTATGTCTGTTATCGGACCATCAATAGTTTTAGGGCTAGCACACACGCCAACCAGCTCATCAAAACTGCCTTCATCTACTTCAC
>NZ_POIZ01000030.1 GCF_002960425.1 Streptococcus suis | reverse complement strand
AGGATGAGTAAGCTAAGAGATTTATGCGAGGAGCAGGGACATAGACTTTTACCTCTGCCTCCTTACTCGTCCGAGTATAATCCCATTGAGAAAACATGGGCTCATATCAAAAACACCTCAGAAAAGTATTGTCAAATTGCGATACTTTTCTTGAGGCACTTTTGTCCTGTTCTTGTTTCAATCGACTATGCTATTTTATCTCCTGAAAATAGGAAAGAGAGAACGAAGTTCGTCCTCTCTAGGTATTAGCTTTTCATCCACCCACTACAATTGATAAAGAGCCGAAAAATTCAACAGGATTGTCAAAGACACCTAAGGTATTAAGAACGATAGAGCATCTAATACTCTTCGAAAATCAAAATCAGACGTTGTTGACTTGATTTGATGAGTGAGGCTGGGCAAAAACTAGCCGCTCACATATAAAAAAACGAGCAATTCCAATTAGGAGTTGCTCGTTTTCCATTTCATGCTTTATAATTATAATAACGACAAAACAACTAGAAAGGCATGAAAATGTATAAACAGTATAACACAAATCAGTTAAGTTTGGAATTAAATCTTGCTTGGGATTTACCTGCTACTCACGAGGCTCGTCTGATTAGTCAGTTTGTGGATACTATTCCTTTATCCATTCTATTGGAAGAAACTTCTCATACTGGTCGTCCAGCCTTTCATCCAGCCATGTTGCTCAAAATGACCCTGTTCGCCTATGCTCGCCAGGTATTCTCTGGTCGAAAAATCGTTCAAATGAATGAAGAAGTCATTCCTATGAAATGGCTGAGTCAGGATACCTATGTCTGTTATCGGACCATCAATAGTTTTAGGGCTAGCACACACGCCAACCAGCTCATCAAAACTGCCTTCATCTACTTCAC
>NZ_POIZ01000003.1 GCF_002960425.1 Streptococcus suis | reverse complement strand
TTGCGCTAAGCGACTACCGTATCTCACAGGGGGCAACCCCCAACTACTTCAGGCGTTCTAGGGCTTAACTGCTGTGTTCGGCATGGGTACAGGTGTATCTCCTAGGCTATCGTCACTTAACTATTGAGTCTTGTCAACTCAAAATTGAATATCTATATTCTACCAAGAAAAACCAACGCTGTCAATATTGACTCTAGTTTATTTTTGGATAAGTCCTCGAGCGATTAGTATTGGTCCGCTACATGTGTCGCCACACTTCCACTTCCAACCTATCTACCTGATCATCTCTCAGGGCTCTTACTAACATAAAGTTATGGGAAATCTCATCTTGAGGTGGGTTTCACACTTAGATGCTTTCAGCGTTTATCCCGTCCCTACATAGCTACCCAGCGATGCCTTTGGCAAGACAACTGGTACACCATCGGTAAGTCCACTCTGGTCCTCTCGTACTAGGAGCAGATCCTCTCAAATTTCCTACGCCCGCGACGGATAGGGACCGAACTGTCTCACGACGTTCTGAACCCAGCTCGCGTGCCGCTTTAATGGGCGAACAGCCCAACCCTTGGGACCGACTACAGCCCCAGGATGCGACGAGCCGACATCGAGGTGCCAAACCTCCCCGTCGATGTGAACTCTTGGGGGAGATAAGCCTGTTATCCCCAGGGTAGCTTTTATCCGTTGAGCGATGGCCCTTCCATACGGAACCACCGGATCACTAAGCCCGACTTTCGTCCCTGCTCGAGTTGTAGCTCTCGCAGTCAAGCTCCCTTATACCTTTACACTCTGCGATTGATTTCCAACCAATCTGAGGGAACCTTTGGGCGCCTCCGTTACCTTTTAGGAGGCGACCGCCCCAGTCAAACTGCCCGTCAGACACTGTCTCCGATAGGGATAACCTATCTGGGTTAGAGTAGCCATAACACAAGGGTAGTATCCCAACAGCGCCTCTGTCGAAACTGGCGTCCCGACTTCGTAGGCTCCTACCTATCCTGTACATGTGGTACAGATACTCAATATCAAACTGCAGTAAAGCTCCATGGGGTCTTTCCGTCCTGTCGCGGGTAACCTGCATCTTCACAGGTACTAAAATTTCACCGAGTCTCTCGTTGAGACAGTGCCCAAATCATTACGCCTTTCGTGCGGGTCGGAACTTACCCGACAAGGAATTTCGCTACCTTAGGACCGTTATAGTTACGGCCGCCGTTTACTGGGGCTTCAATTCAGATCTTCGCTTACGCTAAACCCTCCTCTTAACCTTCCAGCACCGGGCAGGCGTCACCCCCTATACATCATCTTACGATTTAGCAGAGAGCTGTGTTTTTGATAAACAGTTGCTTGGGCCTATTCACTGCGGCTCAGTTTAACTGAGCACCCCTTCTCCCGAAGTTACGGGGTCATTTTGCCGAGTTCCTTAACGAGAGTTCTCTCGCTCACCTGAGGCTACTCGCCTCGACTACCTGTGTCGGTTTGCGGTACGGGTAGAGTATGATACAACGCTAGAAGATTTTCTCGGCAGTGTGACGTCACTAACTTCGCTACTAAACTTCGCTCCCCATCACAGCTCAATGTTACAGATACAAGCATTTGACTCATATCACACCTCACTGCTTAGACGGGCACTTCCAATCGCCCGCTTTAGTTAGCCTACTGCGTCCCTCCATCACTTCATACTCTAGTACAGGAATATCAACCTGTTGTCCATCGGATACACCCTTCGGTCTCTCCTTAGGTCCCGACTAACCCAGGGCGGACGAGCCTTCCCCTGGAAACCTTAGTCTTACGGTGGATGGGATTCTCACCCATCTTTCGCTACTCATACCGGCATTCTCACTTCTATGCGTTCCAGCACTCCTCACGGTATACCTTCTTCACACATAGAACGCTCTCCTACCATAACACTAAAGTGTTATCCACAGCTTCGGTAAATTGTTTTAGCCCCGGTACATTTTCGGCGCAGGGTCACTCGACTAGTGAGCTATTACGCACTCTTTGAATGAATAGCTGCTTCTAAGCTAACATCCTAGTTGTCTGTGCAACCCCACATCCTTTTCCACTTAACAATTATTTTGGGACCTTAGCTGGTGGTCTGGGCTGTTTCCCTTTCGACTACGGATCTTAGCACTCGCAGTCTGACTGCCGACCATAAATCTTTGGCATTCGGAGTTTATCTGAAATCAGTAAACCGAGATGGCCCCCTCATCCAAACAGTGCTCTACCTCCAAGATTCTTAAATGTCGACGCTAGCCCTAAAGCTATTTCGGAGAGAACCAGCTATCTCCAAGTTCGTTTGGAATTTCTCCGCTACCCACAAGTCATCCAAGCACTTTTCAACGTGCCCTGGTTCGGTCCTCCAGTGCGTCTTACCGCACCTTCAACCTGCTCATGGGTAGGTCACATGGTTTCGGGTCTACGACATAATACTAATCCGCCCTATTCAGACTCGGTTTCCCTACGGCTCCGTCTCTTCAACTTAACCTCGCATCATATCGTAACTCGCCGGTTCATTCTACAAAAGGCACGCTCTCACCCATTAACGGGCTCGAACTTGTTGTAGGCACACGGTTTCAGGTTCTATTTCACTCCCCTTCCGGGGTACTTTTCACCTTTCCCTCACGGTACTGGTTCACTATCGGTCACTAGAGAGTATTTAGGGTTGGGAGATGGTCCTCCCGGATTCCGACGAGATTTCGCGTGTCTCGCCGTACTCAGGATACTGCTAGGTATAAAGACTATTTCGAATACGAGGCTATTACTCTCTTTGGCCTACCTTCCCAGGTAGTTCTTCTATACTCTTTAAGTCCACATTGCAGTCCTACAACCCCGAACAGTAAACTATTCGGTTTGCCCTCCTGCCGTTTCGCTCGCCGCTACTAAGGCAATCGCTTTTGCTTTCTCTTCCTGCAGCTACTTAGATGTTTCAGTTCACTGCGTCTTCCTCTACACTACCTTAACAGTAGTGAGTGACAGGCATCAACCTGCCGGGTTCCCCCATTCGGACATCCCTGGATCATCGCTTACTTACAGCTCCCCAAGGCATTTCGTCGTTTGTCACGTCCTTCATCGGCTTCTAGTGCCAAGGCATCCACCGTGCGCCCTTATTAACTTAACCTTATTAACCTAATTCTTTTCAAAATTAGAAAACTCATTAAATATTCACAGCGTTTTCGGTTTATTTTCTTGTTACTATTTCTATACGTACTTTCATACGTTTAGGAATGTTTGATAGATATTCAATTTTCAATGGACAAGTTTAACAACTTCCGTTGTTAATGGAGCCTAGCGGGATCGAACCGCTGACCTCCTGCGTGCAAAGCAGGCGCTCTCCCAGCTGAGCTAAGGCCCCACAAGACCTCTCAAAATTAAAGAAGACTAACGTACAGGTTCCATTTCCTTAGAAAGGAGGTGATCCAGCCGCACCTTCCGATACGGCTACCTTGTTACGACTTCACCCCAATCATCTATCCCACCTTAGGCGGCTGGCTCCTAAAAGGTTACCTCACCGACTTCGGGTGTTACAAACTCTCGTGGTGTGACGGGCGGTGTGTACAAGGCCCGGGAACGTATTCACCGCGGCGTGCTGATCCGCGATTACTAGCGATTCCGACTTCATGTAGGCGAGTTGCAGCCTACAATCCGAACTGAGACTGGTTTTAAGAGATTAGCTTGCCGTCACCGACTTGCGACTCGTTGTACCAGCCATTGTAGCACGTGTGTAGCCCAGGTCATAAGGGGCATGATGATTTGACGTCATCCCCACCTTCCTCCGGTTTATTACCGGCAGTCTCGCTAGAGTGCCCAACTGAATGATGGCAACTAACAATAGGGGTTGCGCTCGTTGCGGGACTTAACCCAACATCTCACGACACGAGCTGACGACAACCATGCACCACCTGTCACCGATGCTCCGAAGAGAAACCCTATCTCTAGGGCGGTCATCGGGATGTCAAGACCTGGTAAGGTTCTTCGCGTTGCTTCGAATTAAACCACATGCTCCACCGCTTGTGCGGGCCCCCGTCAATTCCTTTGAGTTTCAACCTTGCGGTCGTACTCCCCAGGCGGAGTGCTTAATGCGTTAGCTGCGGCACTGAGTCCCGGAAAGGACCCAACACCTAGCACTCATCGTTTACGGCGTGGACTACCAGGGTATCTAATCCTGTTCGCTCCCCACGCTTTCGAGCCTCAGCGTCAGTTACAGACCAGAGAGCCGCTTTCGCCACCGGTGTTCCTCCATATATCTACGCATTTCACCGCTACACATGGAATTCCACTCTCCCCTTCTGCACTCAAGTTTGACAGTTTCCAAAGCGTACTATGGTTAAGCCACAGCCTTTTACTTCAGACTTATCAAACCGCCTGCGCTCGCTTTACGCCCAATAAATCCGGACAACGCTCGGGACCTACGTATTACCGCGGCTGCTGGCACGTAGTTAGCCGTCCCTTTCTGGTAAGATACCGTCACTGTGTGAACTTTCCACTCTCACACACGTTCTTCTCTTACAACAGAGCTTTACGATCCGAAAACCTTCTTCACTCACGCGGCGTTGCTCGGTCAGGGTTGCCCCCATTGCCGAAGATTCCCTACTGCTGCCTCCCGTAGGAGTCTGGGCCGTGTCTCAGTCCCAGTGTGGCCGATCACCCTCTCAGGTCGGCTATGTATCGAGGCCTTGGTGAGCCGTTACCCCACCAACTAGCTAATACAACGCAGGTCCATCTCATAGTGAAGCAGTTGCTCCTTTCAAGCATCTACCATGCGGTAAATACTGTTATGCGGTATTAGCTATCGTTTCCAATAGTTATCCCCCGCTATGAGGCAGGTTACCTACGCGTTACTCACCCGTTCGCGACTCATCCGTCTAGTGCAAGCACCAGACTTCAGCGTTCCACTTGCATGTATTAGGCACGCCGCCAGCGTTCGTCCTGAGCCAGGATCAAACTCTCATAAAAAGTTTTGATTCAAACTCAAGCTATTGCTAGCTTTCCGTTTTATTGTTTTT
>NZ_POIZ01000029.1 GCF_002960425.1 Streptococcus suis | reverse complement strand
TTCAGATTGAAGACAAACACTTAAGAGGCGTTTGTCTTTTTCTGTTTATTGGTCTGATAGTCGGTCTTTTTGCCAGAATCGTGGCTATTTGTACAATATAAAAAGGCTTCCCTGCCCTCATTTTTACCAATTTCTTGAGATTTAAGCACGCCAAAGTCAGTCCAACCTTATCTTCCATTTTGGACTTGCCTTTCTCTCTTGTATAACGAAGATTGTGGTACTCTTTAGCTGTTCCAAAGAGGCGTTCAATGGTTTCTTTCCGCTTCTGGTAGAGCTCCTTCATGCCTTTCCGGTGCCGAATCTCTTCACAGGTTTCTAAAGCCTCTTTCCAAATGTGTCGAGTTACCACTTTCTGCTTGTTCTTGCTTTCTGTACAAATTGATAGAAGTGGACAAGTAGCACAGATAGCTGGATCACTCTTATATTCCCGATAACCTTCCCTGGTTGTAGTGCGATAGTTCAGGACCTGATTCTCAGGACAGATATAACAGTCATAGTATTCATCGTAAACAAAATCCTTTGAGCGCAGTTTTCCCTTCTTCCCTTTCGGACGAGTGTAAGGAAAAACAGGAGTAATCTCTTGTTCTAGGAGGAAGCGAGCGATACTTGGGGTCTTATAGCCAGAATCGGCAACGAGAAAGCTAAGTTGAAAGGGCTGGAGCTTGGCGAAGAGTGCAGGAAAGGCCTGACTGTCATGGACATTGCCAGCCTCCACACTATAAGCCAGAGCCCAACCATGCTTGTCACAAGCAACTTGAGCTGTATAAGCGAACACTTCTTTATGATCTCCCTTATGAAACCAACCACTTTCAGGGTCAGTTGTAGAAATTTTCTTATCAACGGGCTCCGGCTCTTTTGCGGGCCCTAGCGGCTTTTTTGCATGCTTCACTCTGTCTCTATTGATTTCAATTTCTAACTGGTCACTCATAAACTTAGCTTGCTTTTCAACTTCTCGATTGATGAATTTACGGTTATTCGCCGCAGCCTTGATATGGGTACCGTCAATGAAAATTTCTGACGGATCTATGAATCCTGCATTGACACAGAGCCCTAGGATATGGGTGAAAATGCCTTCAATGACCTGTCTATCTTGGAAACGACGGACATAATTCTTTCCGTAGGTAGTGAAATGAGGCACCTTATCATCCAGTCGAAGACCAAGAAACCAACGGTAGGCAGTGTTGACTTCAATTTCCTTAATGGTTTGACGCATGGAACGAATGCCGAAGAGACACTGCAGGATTGGAATTTTAATGAGCAGAATAGGGTCAAGACTAGGACGACCCGTATCATCGCTATAGCTATCTGCGACTAAGTCATAGATAAAAGAGAAGTCAATAGCTTCCTCTATTTGACGAAGGAGATGATCTTGAGGAACAAGGTCATCTAAACTGTAGAAACCAAATTGACCGCGATTGTAGTCTGAGTTTTCTTTGTGTAACATAGCGATTCTCCTTCTAAGCGTTCTCTTTATTCCTAACTCTATTATACTACTTTACATATGAAAAAGCCGTTAGAAATACAATTCTAACGACTTTGTCTTCAGTCTGAA
>NZ_POIZ01000028.1 GCF_002960425.1 Streptococcus suis | reverse complement strand
ACGATAGCCTAGGAGATACACCTGTACCCATGCCGAACACAGCAGTTAAGCCCTAGAACGCCTGAAGTAGTTGGGGGTTGCCCCCTGTGAGATACGGTAGTCGCTTAGCGCAAGGGAGTTTAGCTCAGCTGGGAGAGCATCTGCCTTACAAGCAGAGGGTCAGCGGTTCGATCCCGTTAACTCCCATAGGTCCCGTAGTGTAGCGGTTATCACGTCGCCCTGTCACGGCGAAGATCGCGGGTTCGATTCCCGTCGGGACCGTTCGAAATATCTAGGAGATAGTTCGAAGTTGGAAATAGAGTAAACGAAAGTTTGCGACATATTTACGACTCGTTAGCTCAGTTGGTAGAGCAATTGACTTTTAATCAATGGGTCGCTGGTTCGAGCCCAGCACGAGTCATATGCGGGTTTGGCGGAATTGGCAGACGCACCAGATTTAGGATCTGGCGCTTTCGGGCGTGGGGGTTCAAGTCCCTTAACCCGCATAAGGAAATAATAATAGGCCGGCTTAGCTCAGTTGGTAGAGCATCTGATTTGTAATCAGAGGGTCGCGTGTTCAAGTCATGTAGCCGGCATTAGAAGAGATTGCGAACGTAGTTCAGTGGTAGAACACCACCTTGCCAAGGTGGGGGTCGCGGGTTCGAATCCCGTCGTTCGCTTTGAGAGGCCGGGGTGGCGGAACTGGCAGACGCACAGGACTTAAAATCCTGCGATGGCAACATCGTACCGGTTCGATTCCGGTCCTCGGCATGGACTTTATAGAAGCACCCTTAGCTCAACTGGATAGAGTACCTGACTACGAATCAGGCGGTTAGAGGTTCGAATCCTCTAGGGTGCATAACTCGCTTAATGATAACATTAGGGGAGCTTTATTTTTAATGATTGCGGGAAGTAGCTCAGCTTGGTAGAGTACTTGGTTTGGGACCAAGGTGTCGCAGGTTCGAATCCTGTCTTCCCGATTTATATTTTTTGGCGGTGTAGCTCAGCTGGCTAGAGCGTCCGGTTCATACCCGGGAGGTCGGGGGTTCGATCCCCTTCGCCGCTATTTACTCTTGTTTGCTGGACCTTTAGCTCAGCTGGTTAGAGCTCTCGGCTCATAACCGAGCGGTCGTAGGTTCAAGTCCTACAAGGTCCATAGTTGGAGGATTACCCAAGTCCGGCTGAAGGGAACGGTCTTGAAAACCGTCAGGCGTGTAAAAGCGTGCGTGGGTTCGAATCCCACATCCTCCTTTCACTACCGTTGGATGGAGTTGTTTTAACTTGTAGTTGTAGGTTGAAATTAAGGTCTACAATAATCTTATGGCTCGGTAGCTCAGTTGGTAGAGCAATGGATTGAAGCTCCATGTGTCGGCGGTTCGATTCCGTCTCGCGCCATTATTTACATGTCCAAGTATATGTTCTTGGGCGCGTAGCTCAGATGGTTAGAGCGCACGCCTGATAAGCGTGAGGTCGGTGGTTCGATTCCACTCGTGCCCATAATGTTATATAAATGGAGAATTACTCAAGAGGCTGAAGAGGACGGTTTGCTAAATCGTTAGGTCGGGTAACTGGCGCAAGGGTTCGAATCCCTTATTCTCCGTATTGAACGAGATTATCTTTTGATACTCTCGTTTTATTGTATCTTGTTGGAGGAGTTATGAATAAGTTTTCTAAATTGTTGATTGTAATTTCTGTTTTTCTTCTATTATCATTTTCATTATTGTTTTTAACTTTTTTAAAGGGGGCAGAGTTACCTTTTGTCAATTCTTCAATAAATCTACTCGTTAGACCGATCCAATCTTTTTTATCAGTTCCTACTAGGTATTTCTCTGAGCAACAGTCCTCTCTTTCGCATTTGTTTGCTACCTACGAAGAAAATAAGGAACTAAAGAAGTCCTTGCTCTCTGCACAAGATTTCGCAAATGAGAATGCTAGTTTAAAAGCTGAAAATGATAGCTTGAGAAAAAGTTTAGAAATGGCTTCGTCTTTTTCAGATAAGGTGTATGTTGCAGGTTCGGTTTTGGTTAGAACTCCTGCTTCTTGGTCGGAGCAGTTGACGATTGATGTTGGTCAGAATCAGGGGATTACTGAAAAGGCTCTGGTAGTATCAAATGGTGGTTTAGTTGGTGTAGTTAGTTCCGTTGAGGAGAACTCTTCATTGGTAAAATTGTTTACCAATGCTGATGATTTCACCAAACTTCCTGTCAAAATCAGCAGTAATACAAAAGATATATATGGTATTCTATCTGGGTTTGATTTGGATTCCAATAGTTTTATTATCAATCAGTTGAATGCTACGGATGATATTGCGCTTGGTAGTAACGTTGTGACGAGTGATTTGGCTGGTGCGACACCTGCTAATGTTCAAATTGGAAAAGTTCGTTCGGTTAAGGCTAGCAGCAATAACTTAAATCGTGAACTATATGTAGAGCCATCGGCTAGTTTTTCATCTATTTATTCAGTATTAGTAGTGGGTCAATCAGATGCGCAATAGAGTTTTAGAATTTTTCATGTTTCCTGTTCTGTTTTTAGTTTTATTGATTGATGGGCAGGTATCGACCCTTTTATCCAATATGTCAGCTGGCTTATTTGCTATATCTTGCCATATCTTACTCATGCTTGCTATTTTTTATGCAAACTATGTTTCTCTCCCTATTTCTTTAGTCATTTTTGCTCTGTTGGGACTGATTTATGACATATCTTATCTTTCCTTAGTAGGAATTGCAACGACCACTTTTCCTCTTGTTATTTTTTGTATTTATTTCTATTTTCAAGGAGTTGGAAGCAATAGGTCAATCAATTTATTGATTTTATTGGTTTCTATTTTTCAATTTGAGTTTATTAGTTATTTATTTGCTAGAGTATTTCAGATGACAAATTTGTCTGTTTTCATCTTTGTTTTTAATAAATTACTACCGAGTTTATTATTTAATCTTATTTTGTTTTTACTTATCCAACCTGTCTTAGAACGGATTTTTGGAATTACGAATAAGACATAGAAATGTAATAATTGCGTAATATACTTACGCAATTTTTTTGTTAAAATGGTATAGTCAGAAAGTATAGAGGAGTTAGTACTAGTTTATGAAGAAAAAAATTTTAGCTACATTATTGTTAAGTACTGTTGTTCTTGCAAGTTTGAATGATGTGGCTGTGATTGTTGCAAATGATGTTGATAGTCAAATTGCAGCAAAAAATCAACAAATCAATGAACTTACAGCTCAACAAGCAGAAGCTCAACAACAGGTTGATATTATTCAAGGGCAAGTAGATGAAATTGTTGCTGAACAAGCAAAATTGACAGAAGAAAATACCCGTTTGGAAGCTGAATCACAGGCTTTGGCAGCAGATATTGAGCGTTTATCAGCTGATATTGTATCACGTGATGGTGCTTTGAAAGAACAAGCTCGTAGTGCGCAAACTGATGCTTCTGCTTCTAGTTATATCAATACAATTTTGGATTCAAAATCAATTGTTGATGCTGTATCACGTGTTAATGCAATGCGTGAGATTGTTGCGGCCAACAATCGTATGTTGGAACAACAAAAAACGGATAAAGAAGTTATTGTAGAAAAACAGAAGGCTAACCAAGAGGCTATCAATACTTTAGCTGCTAACCGTCAGAAATTGGAAGACGATGCACAGGTATTACAGGTTCGTCAGGCAGAATTACAAGTTGCTCAATTAAATCTTGCTGCTCAAAAAGCAACTGCTGAAGATGAAAAAAACTCTTTGCTAGCACAAAAAGCGGCAGCAGAAGAGGCAGCACGTCAGGCAGCAGCACGTCAGGCAGAATATGAAGCTCAACAACGTGCTTTAGCTGCACAACAGGCAGCATCAGTTGCGGCTCCAGTCGTTGCAACAGCACCAGTTGAAACGGCAGTAGCTGAATCTACTGCAACTGTTGCAGCTAGTGAGCCTGTTGTGACACAAACTGTTTCTACTCCAGTTGTGTCATCTTCAACGGGTTCTGGTAATTCAGCAGCAGCTCGTAATGCTAGCTTTGATGCTTCATCTTATCCAGTTGGTGAATGTACTTGGGGTGTTAAATCACAACTTTCATGGGTTGGTCCGTACTGGGGTGATGCGAAACATTGGTTGGCTTCAGCAGCAGCAGAAGGTTTCCGTACAGGTTCAACTCCACAGGTTGGAGCAATTGCAGTATGGACTGGTGGATACTATGGTCACGTTGCGGTTGTTACTGCAGTGGAATCTTCTACAAGTATCCAGGTTGTAGAATCTAACTATATGGGTCGTCGTTATATTGGCAACCACCGTGGTGGCTACTTCAATCCAACAACAACTTCAGAGGGTGCTGTTTACTACATCTATCCTCCATATTAAGAATTTTCACAGGGCGTAGTAAAACTGCGCTCTATTTTTGTTTGAAAAATGCAAGAAAAAGCGTTAGAATAGTAAAGGTAGAAATATAGAGGAGGCTGTCATGGCGTTTACTGACTTAAAATTGTTCGCTCTTTCGTCAAATCAGAAGTTAGCTGAACAGGTGTCGAAAAAAATAGGAATTCCTTTGGGGAAATCAAGTGTTCGTCAGTTTTCAGATGGTGAAATTCAAGTGAATATTGAAGAATCAATTCGTGGGACTCATGTCTTCATTCTTCAGTCAACTAGCTCACCTGTTAATGATAATTTAATGGAAATTTTGATTATGGTAGATGCCTTGAAACGTGCATCTGCTGAATCAGTAAACGTAGTAATGCCTTATTATGGCTATGCACGTCAGGATCGGAAAGCTCGTGCTCGTGAGCCAATCACATCTAAATTAGTAGCTAATATGTTGCAGACTGCAGGTGTGAATCGTTTGTTAACTATTGATCTTCATGCTGCTCAGATTCAAGGATTCTTTGATATTCCAGTGGATCATTTGATGGGAGCTCCGCTGATTGCTGATTATTTTGAGCGTCGCGGTATGGTAGGTGATGGCTATGTGGTTGTTTCACCAGACCATGGTGGTGTGACACGTGCCCGTAAATTAGCACAATTCTTGAAAACACCGATTGCGATCATTGATAAACGCCGTAGTGTTGATAAGATGAATACGTCGGAAGTCATGAACATTATTGGCGATATTAAAGGCAAGACCTGTATCTTGATTGATGACATGATTGACACTGCTGGTACCATTTGTCATGCGGCAGATGCTTTGGCAGAAGCAGGTGCAACGGCTGTTTATGCATCATGTACCCATCCTGTTTTGTCAGGACCAGCTATGGATAATATTACAAAATCAGCAATTGAAAAATTGGTTGTTTTGGATACAATCGAAATTCCCCAGGAACGTTTGATTGATAAGATTGAACATATTTCGACAGCAGATTTGTTGGCGGATGCTATTATTCGTATCCATGAAAAACGTCCACTATCACCTTTGTTTGAAACTAGAATTGCTAAATAATAAGTTGGAAGAGCCTGATGGCTCTTCTTTTTGGTATAATGTTCTTATATAAGTAATGAGAGCGTTAAGAAAAGCGTATGATGTTAGGAAATCTGTGAGGAAGTCGGTAGGACTTTAAGGGGATTTATCTACATCACTAGCTTTTTAGTTCGCATACAATTATGAGTTTAAGGGAGCCGGCTATGAAGTTACATGACCGTTTTAATAAAAATTTGAATCGCATTGAGGTTTCAATGATTCGTCAGTTTGATCAGTCAATTTCAGATGTACCAGGGATTTTGAAATTGACCTTGGGTGAGCCTGATTTTACAACGCCAGACCATGTCAAAGAGGCAGCCAAGGCAGCAATTGATGCTAATCAGAGCTATTATACAGGTATGGCTGGACTCTTGGAGTTGCGTCAGGCTGCTGCGGAATTTGTGGTTGAAAAATACAACTTGCACTACAATCCAGATACGGAAATTTTATCGACCATTGGTGCGACAGAGGCCTTGTCAGCGAGTTTGGTGGCTATTTTGGAAGCTGGAGACACAGTTCTCTTACCTGCCCCTGCCTATCCTGGTTATGAGCCGATTGTCAATATGGTGGGAGCAGACATCGTTGAAATCGATACGACGGCAAATGATTTCGTATTGACACCTGAGATGTTGGAAGAGGCTATTGTTGCCCAGGGTGATAAGTTAAAAGCGGTCATTCTCAACTATCCTGCCAATCCAACAGGTGTGACCTACTCACGTGAGCAGATTCAGGCTTTTGCTGATATTATTCGTAAGTACCCTATTTTTGTCCTGTCGGATGAGGTCTATGCGGAGTTGACGTACACTGGTCAGCCTCATACTTCGATTGCGGAGTTTTTACCAGAGCAGACTATTTTGATTCAGGGCTTGTCTAAGTCCCATGCCATGACAGGCTGGCGGATTGGCTTGATTATGAGTCAGGCTCCTATTATCGCTCAAATCATCAAGAGCCACCAGTATCTGGTAACAGCAGCGTCTACAGCTATGCAGTATGGTGCGGTTGAAGCCTTGAAAAATGGTAAGGATGATGCGCTTCCGATGCGGGCGGAGTACGTCAAGCGTAGGGATTACATCATCGAGAAGATGACGGATTTGGGCTTTGAGATTATTAAGCCTGACGGTGCATTTTATATCTTTGCCAAAATCCCTGCGGGTTACAACCAAGATTCCTTTAGTTTCTTGCAGGACTTTGCGAGGAAGAAAGCGGTGGCCTTTATTCCAGGAGCGGCCTTTGGTCAATACGGGGAAGGCTATGTGCGGATTTCCTATGCAGCAAGTATGGAGAAAATTCAAACAGCCATGGCTCGTTTGAAGGACTATCTAGAAGAAAATGGAACGAATTGAAACTAGAGGCTTAGTCCTTTACAATCGCAACTTTCGGGAAGATGATAAGCTGGTCAAGATTTTTACGGAGAAGGCTGGCAAGCGGATGTTTTTCGTGAAACATGCTTCTAAGTCTAAGCTGGTTGCTGCTATCCAACCCTTGACCTATGCCGATTTTATTGTCAAAATCAATGATGATGGTCTGTCCTATATAGAAGATTTTCATCAAGTCCAGCCTTTTAAAGCTATCAACGGCGATATTTTTAAGCTCAGTTATGCTACCTATATCTTGGCCTTGGCAGATGCGGCCTTGCAGGACAAGGTCTATGACCCAGCTCTCTTTGCTTTTTTGGTCAAGACCTTGGACTTGATGGAATCTGGCTTGGACTATGAAATTTTGACAAATATTTTTGAAATTCAGATCTTGGGTCGGTTTGGGATCAGTCTGAATTTTCACGAGTGTGCTTTTTGTCATCGGGTTGGCTTGCCTTTTGACTATTCCTACAAGTACAGCGGTGTCTTGTGTCCGCAACACTATCAACAAGATGAGCGACGGGCTTATCTGGATCCCAATGTTCCTTATTTGCTTAATCAATTTCAGGCTATTTCCTTTGATGAGCTAGAAACCATCTCCATCAAGCCTGAGATGAAGCGAAAATTACGGCTTTTTATTGACCAGCTGTATGAGGAATATGTGGGGATTCACTTGAAATCCAAGAAATTTATAGATGATTTGTCTTCTTGGGGGAAGATTATGAAACCAGAAGAATAAATATAGTCATTTGAATTAACTTTGAAACATCGTCACTTTCGTCTTGCCGTACTCTACGAAAGTAACTAGCTTCGCAAGTCTTATCTCCAACCTAGAACAGCCTCTAGGCTGTTCTAGCAGCCTGCACCTCAGTTCCTTGTCTGAAAGCTAATTCATTCGACTATAAAAACAGCCTTCTCAGTGGAGAGGGCTGTTTTGTAGATATTCCCTTAATTCTGCTCTAGCTTGGTCTGGTGTCAGGACAGCTAGAAAGGAGAGGTGGCTTCGGAAGCAGACTTGGTAGTCAGGCTCTTCATCAATCAAGATGAGCTGTCCAGTGTCATCTCGCTGGCGAATGGTTTTTGCTACCTTCATTCCATCCCAGAATATGTTTTGAGGGGTATTTATGATAAAATAGTAGTTAATTTGATGGGCGACGGGAAAATCTTCCTTGTGTTTGACTTGGAAGGGTCGCCCAAGTTGGTTTAAAATCCTTTCTATCGTGTTTGGATAGAAGAATGGTTTTAGGATATAGATCATGTAGGCTTCTTTCCTTTCTTTGATATATCTTAGTATAGGAGATTTTAGAGAAAATGGGGTGGAGCTGTCATGAACAGTCTTTATTTTGTCATGAATGGGGGATGAGATGTTACGGATTTTTATCTTGGAAGATGATTTTATACAACAAGCTAGGTTGGAGCAGGCGATTGAGGAAGCTGTAAAAACGAGTGACGTTGCCTACAAGACATTGGAAGTGTTTGGAAAACCTCAGCAGTTACTTGAGGCTGTGACAGAGACTGGAAATCATCAGCTCTTTTTCCTAGATATTGAGATTAGAGGTGAGGAGAAGAAAGGGATGGAGATTGCACGGGAGATAAGAGCGCGCGATCCGCATGCTGTGATTGTTTTTGTGACGACGCATTCGGAATTTATGCCTTTGACCTATAAATACCGTGTGTCAGCTCTTGATTTTATTGATAAGGGGTTGGATGAGTCTGCCTTTAAGGAAGCGGTGGCAGATGTTCTCCAACATGCTTATAGTCATATTAGTCAGACTGTGAGCGATGATGCTTTTGTTTTCAAGAGTGAGTTTTCTCAGATTCAAGTTCCTTTTTCAGATATTTTATATTTTGAAACTTCTTCAACGCCTCATAAGGTCGTCTTGACAACCAAGTCAGGTCATACAGAGTTTTATGGCAAGGTGTCAGATATTGCTAAAACGGATGAACGATTGTACCAGAGTCATCGGGCTTATGTAGTTAATCCTGCTAATATTCTTCGTGTGGATGCTGTGGATCGGATGGTGTATTTTGAACAGGAGGAATCTTGCTTGGTCTCTCGGATGAAACTGAAAGGTTTGCTAGAAAGGGTAGGGAAATGATGGCTATTGGTTTAGTATTTCTAGTGTCCTTCATCGACTGGTTTATCAAGCTTGGAGTTTTTAATCAGTTGAGTCAGCTGAGCTTGAAATGGTGGCGATTGTTTATTTTCTCAGGTCTATTCTCGGGATTATTCCTCCTTTTTCCAGACAGTGTTCCTTACCTTGAACCCTTTTATTTCTTGGTCTATCTTTTGATATTTCAACGGTCTTGGACTTGGTCTCAATCATTGTTCTACGGTTTGGTACCTTTTGTCTTGGTTGATTTGTTTCAGCGAACCTTTGGGATTTACCAGCTTAAGTGGACAACCTTTCAACTATGGCAGACACATCTGGAATGGCTTGATATTCTCTTTGTGGTAGTGGTCCTTTTGCTCTTTATTCCTTTTTATCGGACCTTTATCCGTTTGCTGGGAATTGATTTTCAGCACATGAAGAAGGTTTTTGCTTATCCAAAGTTTAAAAAGAGTCTCAAGAACCTAATTTATTCTATGCTCTTCTATGTTGTTGTGGTGCATGCGTTGCTCGTTTTTGGGCAATCAGTAGGCGAAATGGACTTTTCGGTAGCTATTGGCATAGGGGACAGTCAGGTTTATCTAGATTTTATTAAGATTTATTTTGCTTACTTTATCGGTAGTCTCTTTTTCCTTAATACCAAGCTAAAAGAGCAGTTGACTGAGGAATTGCAGGAAGCCAAGGATGCTCAATTATCTTCTTTAGAAGACTACAGTCAGCATGTGGAAAGCCTGTATAAGGACATTAGAAGTTTTCGACATGATTATACCAATATCTTGGTCAGTCTCAATGAAGCTATCAAGCAGGAAGATGTGAGTGAAATCAGGGCTATCTATCAAACGGTTTTAGCAGGGACAGACCAGAAATTTTATCAAGATGCCTATGATATAGGAAATCTAGCTCATCTGGATAATACTGCGATGAAAAGTATTTTATCTGCTAAGCTGATGGAGGCTCAAAGTCGGGGGATTCAGCTGACCGTTGAGATAGAAGAAGCCAGCACCGCTCCAGTAGGAATCGAATTGCTGGATATGGTGACCATCTTATCAATCTTTTTAGACAATGCCATAGAGGCAGCCAGTTTGTCAGCTGAGAAGAGTCTGCTTGTGGCCTATTTTGAAGACCAAGGTGAAAAAATTCTTATCATCGAAAATAGCACAGCAGAAGAACGGATTCAGACAAAATCTATCTTTTCTTATGGGAAATCCAGCAAGGGAGCGGGACGAGGCATTGGTTTGGCCAATGTACAGAAAATCCTGTCACACTATCCGTCTTGTAGACTGGTGACGACTAGTCAGGCTTTTCGATTCCGTCAAGAACTACATGTGCCACAGACGGCTGAAACATAACATTTACCGTTCATGACAAATAAACGACCATTCATTAGAGTGGTCATTTTTTATTGCTCTTTTGGGGTATACTCTTCTTGTAAAATAAATCAATACTCTTAGAAAATCAAAATCAGGCGTTGTTGACTTGATTTGATGACTGAAAAGCTCCAGTGGAGGTTTTCAGCCTGTTACTTGAAAATATGAAAAGTAACAGAGTTCTATCTGCACCATATAGACACGAACGATGTTCGCTCTATTTCCAACCTCCAAAGGTTCCCCAAACCTTTGGAGCTAGCCTGATTTTGATTTTCATTGAGTAGTAGTCCTAAGGAGTTAAATTATGAATCTGTTTCCTTCAGTATTTCAATCCGTTTTTAAAAGACGTGATGTGAATATTCTTTTAGCCTTTGCCTTCTTGCCCTTGTTGGTAACTAGCTTGGCTGGTATAGGAGCTCAAATCAACACAGATGTGGCAAGTAGTTGGCTTTCCTTTATCGTGTCGGCTTTGGAGTTGCAATTCCAGTTGGTCTTACCTGCCTTAATCATGGGTTTTATCGTATCGTCGGTCTTTCGTGATGAGATTGGTTCAGGAATCCTGTTTCTTTACAAGGATATCAAGAAATCTAGTATTCTTCATGCCAAGTTACTCAGTCTCTTTGCTGTCTATTTGATTTACTTCTTGGGGACGGTTCTTATCGCTAGCCTGACCTATGTCGTTACAATTGCTCCCCGGTATGGTTTTCACTGGCTTCCTGCTCATCAAGCTACTTATAGTTTGCTCTATATCTTGACGATGATTGGCTTAAATCTGATTTTAATCAGTCTGGTAGTGGCAGTATCCATCAAGCGAACAACCTTACTGGCTGTCTTGACTGGGGTACTTTTCAACCTCTTTGCTCAAGTAGGTCCACTCTTAAATGGTTTTCGCTATGCTTTCCCACCAACCTATGCGACCAAACTGGCTGGACAGTTTCCATTTGGACTTGCTCTTGCTATTAGTCTAGGTTTGCTCCTGCTATATTTTGGATTAGCCTATCGTTCGGCACGCAAGAATTTTGAAAAAATTGAATATTAAAAGATATCTAAGAAAGAGAGAATAACAATGCTTACAATCAAGAACCTATCAAAACAATTTGCTGGAAATGACTTTTACTCATTGAAAGATGTGAGTTTGGAGATTAAAAAAGGTGAAATAGTTGGCCTGATCGGTAAAAACGGAGCTGGGAAATCTACCTTGATGAAATTGATGGCCAAATCCCTCAAGCCGACAACAGGAACCATTACCTATAATGGTGTGGATATTCATACGGCAGATAACTTGCTCAAGGATTTTGGGATTATGATTGACCCTGTTTTCTATCCAGAGATGTCGGTTATTGATAATTTGAAGTTTTACCTTACTTTGCATGGTCGGACAGAGATGTTTGCAAATATTGAAAAGACTCTCAAGCTCTTAGACTTGTGGGAGGCTCGCAATCGTAAGCCAAAAGGGTTCTCATTTGGTATGAAACAGCGGACGGCTTTGGCTATCGCGATGGTAGCAGAGCCAGACTTCCTCATCTTGGATGAGCCTTTCGTGGGCCTGGACCCTGTCGGTGTCCAACAGTTGATCGATATTCTCAAGTCTTGGTCACAGGAGCGCAATATCTCTATGCTGATTTCCAGTCACCAGCTTGGCGAGTTGGAAGCTCTCTGTGAGCGCTATGTCTATATCGAAAAAGGTCAGTTGGCAGATGAGTTTGCTGGGCAGTCAGCTCCAAGCGTCTTGGTAGAGGTCAATAGCAGAGCAGATAAGGAAGCTCTCTCAGCTTATCTGACAGGGACGATTACTCTGGATGGGGATGTCCTAGAGATTTCCACTCAGGCAAGTAGTGGAGAACTCAATGCTGTCCTAGCCTACCTAGCTAGTCAAAACTTGATCAGCAAGCTTCATGTAAAAGAAAACCACTTGAAAGAAATTTTTAGTCGAGGTGAATAATATGTTAGCAATTTTTAAACCTGTTTTTGTCAGTGTTTGGAAGAGGAAGGAAACCAAGATTTTCCTTGCCTTTGCCCTCCTCTTTCCGACTCTTTTTCTGGCTTCAACCTTTTTACCAAAAGGTTCCAACTTCATGGTGCCTGGTGCAAGTGACGGCTATCTTTATTCATTTGTAGCTTTGACTGGTAGTTTATTTAAGTCTTCAAATGACTTTACTCTACCTATCCTTGCCCTTTTCTATCTAACCTATACAGTCTTCAAGGGTGAGGCGGATAGTCATACTATGTTTCTCTATAAGGACATCAAGCGTCAGGACATCTTTTGGGCCAAGGTCTTGAGTCTGGTGACGATTGTCCTTATTTATACAGGAATCTTCCTATTGGTGATGGTGCCTTATTACTACACACGTTTTGGACATATGGATTATGCTACCTTGACTTTCTGGGATCAACTGGCGGATGAAAATGCAGGGTTTGTTCAAAGTATCCTTGGTGGCATGCTAGATATGTTGGTCTGTGTCTTGCTGGCTGCTTGTGTTTCCTTGTACTCAGGGGTCGGAGCGACTATGGCAGTTGCCTTTGGTTACTCACTTGGGTCAAGTATTTTAGGTGTATTTGGTTTGGCTAGTTTCTTTCCAACTGGTAACATTAATGCCTTGTATGAAGGAGCAAGCCTGTTTTCAACTTTAGGAACATCTATTTTGGTTACCTTGGTTTATTCGACGGTATTAGCCTATCTGACCTTGAAGTATTTTAAAAAGATGGAATTTTAAGATTTTATCCTCTTTCTTGCTGAGAGAAGGGGGTGTTTTATTTGCTCTGCTATTTTCAATAATAGGAAAAAAGCTGAAATCGTGCTATAATATCTCTAAGACTAAAGTGAAGGAACTAGATAGATGAAACGTATTGCAGTAGATGCTATGGGTGGGGATCATGCCCCTCAGGCAGTGGTAGAAGGTGTCAATCAAGCTTTGGCTGCCTTTCCAGACATTGACATTCAACTTTATGGTGATGAGGCTAAGATCAAGCAGTATTTGACAGCGACAGAGCGTGTCAGCATCATTCATACGACGGAGAAAATCAATTCAGATGATGAGCCTGTCAAGGCTATTCGTCGGAAGAAAGAGGCTTCTATGGTCCTAGCGACCAAGGCTGTCAAGGATGGTCAGGCAGATGCGGTCTTGTCGGCTGGAAATACGGGTGCTCTTTTGGCAGCAGGTGTCTTTGTGGTCGGTCGTATCAAGCATATCGACCGTCCTGGTCTTATGTCAACTCTTCCGACTATGGATGGCAAGGGATTTGATATGATGGACTTGGGGGCAAATGCTGAAAATACAGCTCATCACCTCTATCAGTATGGTATCCTTGGCTCATTTTATGCGGAGCATGTGCGTGGGGTCAAACAACCTCGTGTGGGACTTTTGAACAACGGTACGGAAGATACCAAGGGCACGCCAGTTCACCAAGAAGCCTATAAACTCTTGGCGGAAGACAAGTCGATTAACTTTATCGGAAATGTGGAGGCGCGTGAGTTGCTTAACAGCGTGGCGGATGTGGTCGTGACGGATGGTTTCACGGGAAACGCTGTGCTGAAAACAGTTGAAGGAACTGCAAAATCCATCGTTGGTCAGTTGACGGGCTCAATCAAGAATGGCGGTTTGCGTGCTAAATTGGGTGGTCTTTTGGTCAAGCCAACCTTGAAAAAGGCCTTGGGGGCGATGGACTATAAGAAGGCTGGTGGTGCTGTCTTGCTCGGACTGAAGGCTCCTGTTATCAAGGCCCACGGGTCTAGCGATGCTCAGTCGATTTTCTATACAATCAAGCAGACACATTCCATTTTGGAGGCTGGCATTGTCGAAAAATCGGTTGCCAAATTTTCAGTAGTGGAGGAAAACAATGACTAGAGAGCAGATCTATCAGCGGGTTGTTGCTATTATCCAAGAGGAGAAGGGCGATGATTTTCAAGTACAGGCAGAATCTTCTTTAGCAGATAATATAGCTGCGGATTCAGTGGAAATTATGGAATTCGTATTGACCTTGGAAGACGAGTTTGGTGTCGATGTTCCAGATGCAGCGATTGAGCGCTTTGAAACATTAGCAGATATTGTGGATTTTATTTATGAAGAATTACAAAAACGTTCGTAGTTTACGATCGTTTTTCTTTATTTTTAAAAAAACTACCCTTAAATGCTTTTTAACACGAATATTGTGTGATAGAATAAACGAAAAGACTAGAATATTTTACGAAAGGCGAACATTCTCATGAAAACAGACCTTCTCTATTCAGGAAAAGCCAAAGACATCTACGCTACGGCTGACAGCGACCAGATTGTTGCGGTTTATAAGGATCAGGCGACAGCTTTTAATGGTGGTAAGAAAGAACAGATTGTGGGCAAGGGCCGGCTCAACAATCTGATTTCCTCTTTGATTTTTGAAAAGTTGAATGAAGCTGGTGTCCAGACGCATTTTATCAAGCGCTTGTCGGATACAGAGCAGTTGAATAAGAAGGTGGAGATTATTCCTCTTGAGGTTGTTTTGCGAAATGTGACAGCAGGTTCTTTCTCAAAACGCTTTGGGGTAGAAGAAGGGATTACCTTATCTACTCCAATCGTGGAATTTTACTATAAAAAAGATGAATTGGACGATCCTTTTATCAACGATGAACATATTGCTTTTTTAGAACTGGCTAATCAGGATCAGATTGCCTATATCAAGGAAGAAACACGGCGGATTAATGGATTCTTGAAGGACTTGTTTGCGCAGATTGGGCTGACTTTGGTGGACTTCAAGCTAGAATTTGGGGTCGACTCGTCTGGTCAGATTTTATTGGCGGATGAGTTTTCGCCTGATAATTGTCGTTTGTGGGATGCGGATGGCAATCATCTGGACAAGGATGTTTTCCGTCGGGGTCTCGGGGAGTTGACCGAGGTTTACGAGGTCGTATTGGCAAAGTTACAAGAAGTGAAGTAAGGATTGGAAAAAAATGGCGAAGCGGATTTTTGTTGAAAAGAAGGCGGATTTTCAGATTAAGGCGGAGGCTCTTCGCAAGGAGTTGACCCATAATTTGCAGCTGACGAGTTTGACGAGTGTACGTCTGGTGCAGGTGTACGATGTTTTCAATCTTGAGGATGACTTGCTGGAGCAGGCAATCAAGCATATCTTTACCGAGCAGGTGACGGACAAGGTCTTGTCAGAAGCTGAGCTGGGCTTGGCGGGGGCTGCTTATTTTGCGATTGAGGCTCTTCCTGGTCAGTTTGACCAGCGGGCGGCCAGCAGTCAGGAGGCCCTTCTCTTATTGGGCAGTCGTCAGGAGGTGCGTGTCAATACAGGTCAGCTTTATATCTTGAATGGCAATGTGCAGGAAGAAGAGTTAGCTGCTATCAAGAACTATTTGCTGAACCCTGTGGATTCGCGTTTCAAGGACTTGGATGCTCCTTTGGTGGCTCAGGAGTTCTCGGTGTCAGATGCGACTATTCCAAACTTGGACTTTTTTGATAGCTATGGGGCAGAGGAATTTGCGGCTTACAAGCGTGAGGCTGGCTTGGCTATGGAAGTGGAAGACTTGCTTTTCATTAAGGACTACTTCAAGTCAATCGGGCGAGTGCCAACGGAAACAGAACTCAAGGTCCTGGATACTTATTGGAGTGATCACTGCCGTCATACGACTTTTGAAACCGAATTGAGGTCTATTGACTTTTCAGCTTCAAAATTCCACAAGCAATTGCAGGCGACTTATGACAAGTATCTGGCTATGCGAACAGAGTTAGGTAGGACAGACAAACCGCAGACGCTTATGGATATGGCGACCATTTTTGGTCGCTATGAGCGGGCAAACGGACGTCTGGATGATATGGAAGTGTCGGATGAAATTAATGCCTGTTCGGTGGAGATTGAAGTGGATGTGGATGGCGTGAAAGAGCCATGGCTTCTCATGTTCAAGAATGAAACCCACAATCACCCAACAGAAATCGAGCCTTTTGGTGGTGCTGCAACCTGTATCGGTGGAGCCATTCGTGATCCTTTGTCAGGTCGTTCTTATGTTTATCAAGCCATGCGGATTTCAGGTGCGGGCGATATTACCCAGCCTCTAACAGCTACTCGCCCAGGGAAATTGCCACAGCAAATCATTTCTAAAACAGCAGCACATGGTTATTCTTCATACGGTAACCAAATCGGTCTTGCGACCACCTATGTGCGTGAATATTTCCACCCAGGCTTTGTCGCAAAACGTATGGAGCTGGGTGCCGTAGTCGGAGCTGCTCCTACGAAAAATGTGGTCCGTGAAAAGCCAGTCGCAGGCGATGTGGTCATCTTACTAGGTGGTAAAACAGGTCGCGATGGTATCGGTGGGGCAACAGGCTCGTCCAAGGTACAGACCGTCGAGTCTGTGGAAACAGCTGGTGCAGAAGTCCAAAAAGGAAATGCTATTGAAGAACGCAAAATTCAGCGTTTGTTCCGCAATGGTGCCGTGACTCGCTTGATTAAAAAATCCAATGACTTTGGTGCAGGAGGTGTCTGCGTTGCTATTGGAGAACTGGCAGACGGTTTAGAAATCGACTTAAACAAGGTACCACTCAAGTATGCAGGTTTGAACGGAACGGAAATCGCCATTTCTGAATCACAAGAGCGGATGAGCGTCGTTGTCCGTCCGGAAGACGTAGATACCTTCATCGCAGCCTGCCGTCAGGAAAATATCCATGCGGTTGTCGTGGCCAAAGTGACGGAAAAACCAAACCTGGTCATGACCTGGAATGGACAAACCATTGTTGATTTGGAACGTTCCTTCCTTGATACCAACGGGGTGCGCGTGGTGGTGGATGCCAAGGTAGTTGACAGTGCTGTCAACTTGCCAGAAACACGTAGAACTTCCGTTGAAACTGTACAGGAGGACTTGAAAGACCTTCTTTCAGACCTCAACCATGCTAGTCAGAAAGGTTTGCAGACGATTTTCGACTCATCTGTTGGTCGTTCAACCGTCAACCACCCTCTCGGAGGACGTCACCAGCTGACACCGACAGAAAGTTCTGTGCAGAAACTACCTGTCCAACACGGCGTGACGACGACGGCTTCTGTCATGGCTCAGGGCTATCATCCCTATCTGGCAGACTGGTCTCCTTATCACGGGGCTGCCTATGCGGTCATTGAAGCGACAGCTCGCTTGGTGGCAACAGGGGCTAACTGGTCCAAGGCTCGCTTCTCCTATCAAGAATACTTCCAACGCATGGACAAGCAGGCGGATCGTTTCGGTCAGCCAGTAGCGGCCCTGCTTGGTTCGATTGAGGCTCAGATTCAGCTTGGCCTACCATCTATCGGTGGCAAGGACTCCATGTCTGGTACTTTTGAGGACTTGACAGTTCCGCCGACCCTGGTTGCCTTTGGTGTGACCACGGCAGACAGCCGCAAAGTCCTCTCGCCTGAGTTCAAGGCGGCTGGTGAGCACATTTACTACTTACCAGGTCAGATTTTGTCCGAAGATATTGATTTTGCCCTGATCAAGTCTAATTTTGAGACTTTTGAAAAATGGCAGAGCGATTATGTGATTACGGCTGCTAGTGCAGTCAAGTATGGTGGTGTTCTAGAAAGCCTAGCCCTCATGTCCTTTGGAAATCAAATCGGAGCAAGAGTCGAGCTTGCAGACCTTGAAACCAGCTTGACAGGTCAACTTGGCGGCTTTGTCTTCACCTCGAAAGAAGACATTCCAGATGCTGTGAAAATTGGACAAACCATCGCTGACTTTACACTCCTTGTCAACGGTGTCAACCTAGCTGGACAGGATTTGCAAGCAGCCTTTGAAGGTAAACTAGAAGAGGTTTACCCAACGGAATTTGAACAGGCGACAGAGTTGCAGGATGTTCCGGCAGTTACAAGTTCAGCGGCTATAAAATCTAAAGCAGCCGTTGAAGTGCCTGTAGTTTACATTCCAGTCTTCCCAGGTACCAACTCAGAATACGATTCTGCCAAGGCCTTTGAACAGGCTGGTGCAAAAGTTAATCTTGTTCCATTTGTGACTTTGGATGCAGAGAGTATTGAAAAGTCAGTTGACACGATGGTTGACAATATTAACAAGGCACATATTCTTTTCTTTGCAGGGGGATTCTCGGCTGCGGATGAGCCAGATGGGTCTGCCAAGTTTATCGTGACCATCTTACGAAACGCCAAGGTCCGCTCTGCTATTGACCAATTTATCGAAAAAGGTGGCCTCATCATCGGTATCTGTAATGGCTTCCAGGCCCTTGTCAAATCGGGCTTGCTGCCGTATGGAAACTTTGAGGATGCCGGTGAAAGCAGTCCGACCCTCTTCTACAATGATGCTAACCAGCACGTTGCCAAAATGGTGGAAACGCGGATTGCCAATGTCAACTCTCCGTGGTTGGCAGGTGTCCAAGTTGGCGATATTCATGCTATCCCAGTATCCCACGGGGAAGGGAAATTCGTGGTTACGGACGAGGAATTCGCTATCTTGCGGGATAATGGTCAAATTTTTAGCCAATACGTTGACTTTACTGGTCAGCCAAGCATGGACTCTAAGTACAATCCAAATGGATCTAGCCATGCCATTGAGGGCATTACCAGCCGCAACGGTCAGATTATCGGGAAAATGGGGCATTCGGAGCGGTACGAGGACGGTCTTTTCCAAAATATTCCAGGTAAGAAAGACCAAGGGCTCTTTGTTTCAGCGGTTCGCTATTTTACAGGAAAATAAATATGACATACGAAGTTAAATCACTCAATGAAGAATGCGGTGTTTTCGGCATTTGGGGACATCCGCAGGCTGCTCAGGTTACTTATTTTGGTCTCCATAGTTTGCAGCATCGAGGGCAAGAAGGGGCAGGGATTTTAGCCAATGATGGTGGGTGTTTGCGTCGCCATCGTGGAACAGGTCTGATTGCAGAAGTCTTCAAAAATCCAGTAGATTTAGAAGCCTTGACAGGAACGGCTGCCATTGGTCATGTCCGCTATGCGACTTCTGGCTCTGCTTCTATCAATAATATCCAGCCCTTCCTCTTTGACTTTGCAGATATGCAGGTGGGTTTGGCTCATAATGGGAACTTGACCAACGCGGTTAGCTTGAAGGCTGAACTGGAAAAAAATGGTTCTATTTTCTCTTCTTCTTCTGACACTGAAATTCTCATGCACTTGATTCGCCGCAGTCACAATCCAGACTTTATGGGAAAAATCAAGGAAGCTCTCAATACTGTTAAAGGTGGCTTTGCCTACTTGATTATGCTGGAAGACAAATTGGTCGCAGCTCTGGATCCAAACGGTTTCCGTCCCCTATCAATTGGAAAGATGAAAAATGGTGCCTGGGTAGTTGCTAGTGAAACTTGTGCTTTTGAAGTAGTGGGTGCTGACTGGGTGCGAGATGTGGAGCCTGGTGAAATTGTTGTCATTGATGATTCAGGGATTCAATATGATAGCTATACAAGAGATACGCAACTGGCTGTTTGCTCCATGGAGTATGTCTATTTTGCCCGCCCAGATTCCGTTATTCATGGTGTCAATGTCCATACGGCTCGTAAAAATATGGGACGTCGTTTGGCCCAGGAATTTCAACAGGAAGCAGACATTGTCGTTGGTGTGCCAAACTCTTCCCTATCTGCGGCTATGGGATTTGCAGAGGAATCTGGCTTGCCAAATGAAATGGGGCTGATTAAAAACCAATATACCCAGCGGACCTTTATTCAACCAACCCAGGAATTGCGAGAGCAGGGTGTTCGTATGAAGTTGTCAGCTGTTTCAAGTGTTGTCAAAGGCAAGCGCGTGGTCATGATTGACGACTCTATTGTTCGCGGGACAACTAGCCGTCGCATTGTCCAGCTTCTTCGTGATGCAGGAGCAAAAGAAGTTCATGTGGCTATCGGTAGCCCAGAACTCAAGTACCCGTGTTTCTATGGCATTGATATTCAGACCCGCCGGGAGCTGATTTCTGCCAACCACACCGTTGATGAAGTCTGCGAGATTATTGGAGCCGATAGTCTGACCTACCTTTCTCTTGAGGGGATGATTGAGGCTATCGGTATCGAAACCGATGCGCCAAAAGGCGGGCTCTGTGTAGCCTACTTTGACGGAGAATTTCCAACCCCTCTCTATGACTATGAGGAAGAATACCTCCGTAGCTTAGAAGAGAAAACGAGTTTCTACATTGAAAATGTCAAGTAAAGACAGAGGTATCAACGTTACTTGACAGACCTGTAAACTGTTGAAAGGAATCAAAATGACAAATAAAAATGCCTACGCCCAATCTGGCGTTGACGTCGAAGCTGGCTACGAAGTGGTTGAGCGGATTAAGAAACACGTTGCTCGGACAGAACGTTTGGGCGTTATGGGAGCTCTCGGTGGCTTTGGTGGTATGTTTGATCTGACCAAACTGGATGTCAAAGAGCCAGTCTTGGTATCTGGGACGGACGGCGTGGGAACCAAGCTCATGCTGGCTATCCAGTACGATAAGCACGACACCATTGGTCAGGATTGCGTGGCTATGTGTGTCAACGACATCATTGCTGCGGGTGCGGAGCCACTTTACTTCCTCGATTACATTGCGACTGGAAAAAATGAGCCAGCCAAGCTGGAGCAGGTGGTTGCAGGTGTTGCAGAAGGCTGTGTCCAGGCTGGTTGCGGCCTGATTGGCGGTGAAACGGCTGAAATGCCTGGCATGTACGGCGAGGATGACTATGACCTGGCTGGTTTTGCTGTCGGTATTGCGGAGAAGTCCCAGATTATTGACGGCAGTAAGGTCCAGGAGGGTGACATTCTCCTTGGCCTAGCTTCCAGCGGCATCCACTCCAACGGTTATTCCCTAGTCCGTCGTGTTTTTGCGGATGTTTCTGGCGACGCTCTGTTGCCAGAGCTCAATGGCAGAGCTCTTAAGGATGCCCTCTTAGAGCCGACACGTATCTATGTCCAGCAGGTATTGCCTCTGGTAAAAGCAGGGCTGGTCAACGGCATTGCCCATATCACAGGCGGTGGCTTTATCGAAAATGTGCCTCGTATGTTTGCCGATAATCTTGCAGCTGAGATCGAAGAAGACAAGATTCCAGTCCTTCCAATCTTTACAGCCCTTGAAACATACGGCCAAATCAAACATGAAGAAATGTTTGAAATCTTTAATATGGGTATCGGCATGGTATTGGCTGTCAGTCCAGAGCAGGTGGAGAAAGTCCGTGATTTGGTAGGCGAAGAAGTCTATGAAATCGGCCGCATTATCACTAAGGAAGACAAAAGCGTGGTCATCAAATGAAACGAATAGCTGTTTTTGCCAGCAGGTCTGGTTCTAATTTTCAAGTCATCGCAGAGCAGTTTGAAGTAGCCTTCGTCTTTTCAGACCACAGAAACGCCTATGTCCTGGAACGGGCTGAAAAACTTGGTGTGCCAGCCTTTACTTTTGAATTAAAAGAGTTCGCCGATAAGCAGGCTTACGAAGAAGCCCTCATCCAACTCTTAGACCAGCACCAGATTGACTTGGTGGTCTTGGCAGGCTATATGAAGATTGTGGGACCGACCTTGTTAGCTCAATATGAAGGTCGTATCATCAATATCCACCCGGCTTATCTGCCTGAATTTCCAGGAGCCCATGGAATTGAAGACGCTTGGAATGCAGGTGTGGCAGAAAGTGGTGTGACAGTTCACTGGGTTGACAGCGGCATTGACACAGGACAAATTATCAAACAAGTCCGAGTGCCAAGATTGGCCGATGACACCTTGGAAGCCTTTGAAGCAAGAATACATGAAGCGGAGTACCAACTCTATCCAGCAGTTTTGGAGGAGTTGAGGGCAGTGAAAAATAAGGAGAAATCATGACAAAACGTGCGTTAATTAGCGTATCAGACAAGGCAGGCATTGTGGAGTTTGCACAGGAATTGACCAAGCTTGGCTGGGAAATTATCTCGACAGGAGGCACAAAAGTTGCCTTGGATCAGGCAGGCGTAACGACTATTGCTATTGACGATGTGACCGGTTTTCCTGAGATGATGGACGGCCGTGTCAAGACACTTCATCCGAAAATACACGGTGGTTTGCTGGCTCGTCGGGATGTGGACAGCCACTTGCAAGCAGCCAACGACCATGAAATTGGCCTGATTGACTTGGTGGTGGTCAACCTTTATCCCTTCAAAGAGACCATCTTGCGTCCGGACGTGACCTACGACTTGGCGGTGGAGAACATCGACATCGGTGGGCCCTCTATGCTGCGTTCGGCAGCTAAAAACCACGCTAGCGTAACCGTTGTGGTGGATCCGGCAGATTATCCGACGGTTTTAGGGGAAATAGCAGAGCAGGGACAGACGACCTACTCAACGCGTCAGCGATTGGCAGCCAAGGTATTCCGTCATACCGCAGCTTATGATGCCCTAATAGCAGATTATTTTACCAAGCAAGTAGGCGAAGATAAGCCTGAAAAATTAACCATTACTTATGACCTCAATCAGCCTATGCGTTACGGAGAAAATCCCCAGCAACATGCGGATTTCTACCAAAATGCCCTACCAACAGCCTATTCTATTGCAGCTGCTAAACAGCTAAACGGTAAGGAGCTGTCTTTCAACAACATTCGTGATGCGGATGCGGCTATCCGTATTATCCGTGATTTTAAGAACCGTCCAACTGTTGTGGCTCTCAAACACATGAACCCTTGTGGTATCGGTCAGGCAGAGACTATTGAGCAGGCTTGGGATTACGCTTATGAGGCTGACCCAGTATCGATTTTCGGAGGCATCGTCGTGCTGAACAGAGAAGTAGATACTGCGACGGCTGAAAAGATGCACCCGATTTTCTTAGAAATCATCATCGCACCGAGCTACTCGGCAGAAGCGTTAGCTATTTTGACCAATAAAAAGAAAAATCTTCGGATTTTGGAATTGGCTTTTGATGCACAGGATGCCAGCGAAGTGGAAAAAGAGTTCACAGGCGTTGTCGGCGGGCTTTTGGTGCAGGATCAGGACGTGGTGGTGGAAAGCCCAGCGGACTGGCAGGTGGTGACCGAGCGTCAACCGTCCGAGCAAGAGTGGGCAGCCATGGAGTTCGCCTGGAAGTCCTCCAAGTATGTCAAGTCCAACGGTATCATCATCACCAATGACAAGATGACCTTGGGCGTGGGACCGGGGCAAACCAACCGTGTGGCGTCTGTCCGTATCGCTATTGAGCAAGCCAAAGATCGCTTAGAGGGGGCTGTTTTGGCGTCAGATGCCTTCTTCCCATTTGCTGATAACGTGGAGGAAATTGCAGCGGCAGGCATCAAGGCTATCATCCAGCCAGGTGGCTCTGTTCGCGACCAAGATTCCATTGACATGGCCAACAAGTACGGATTGACCATGGTCTTTACAGGAGTAAGACATTTTAGACATTGAGAAACTATATCTAGCTCACCTCGTGTGAGCTTTTTCCATTCCCGAACGTTTCCCTGTTTTTTCTATCAAAATCCGTCTGTTTTTGCTATACTGTTTATAGAAAATCCGTTTTTGAGGTGTGAAAAATGAAACTTTTGGTCGTTGGGTCTGGTGGTCGTGAACATGCTATTGCAAAGAAATTGTTAGAATCTGAACAGGTAGAACAGGTCTTTGTTGCTCCTGGAAATGACGGAATGACCTTGGATGGTATCGAGTTAGTAAATATCGGGATTTCCGAACATTCTGCCCTGATAAATTTTGCTAAGGAACATGATATTGCTTGGACTTTTGTTGGTCCAGACGATGCTCTGGCAGCAGGAATCATTGATGATTTTGAACAGGCGGGACTAAAAGCTTTTGGCCCAAGTAGACTAGCCGCGGAGCTGGAGTGGTCAAAAGACTTTGCCAAACAAATCATGGTCAAATACGGCATTCCAACAGCAGCCTTTGGCACATTTTCCAACTTCGAAGAAGCCAAAGCCTACATCGAAGAGCAGGGCGCACCCATCGTGGTCAAGGCGGACGGCTTGGCACTGGGCAAGGGTGTGGTCGTGGCGGAAACCGTCGAGCAGGCGGTCGAAGCGGCACGGGAGATGCTCTTGGACAACAAGTTCGGTGACTCAGGTGCCCGCGTGGTCATCGAGGAGTTCTTGGCGGGCGAGGAGTTTTCCCTCTTTGCCCTGGTCAACGGCGACCAGTTCTATATCTTGCCGACAGCCCAGGACCACAAGCGTGCCTTTGACGGTGACCAAGGTCCAAATACAGGCGGTATGGGGGCTTACGCTCCTGTTCCCCACCTTCTTCAAAGCGTTGTGGACACAGTAGTTGACACCATTGTCAAGCCTATTCTTGAGGGTATGATTGCGGAGGGGCGGTCTTATCTGGGCGTGCTCTATGCTGGCTTGATTCTGACCGACCAAGGTCCCAAGGTTATCGAGTTTAACGCCCGTTTTGGCGACCCAGAAACCCAGATTATCCTGCCTCGTCTGACCTCTGATTTTGCTCAGAACATCGACGACATTCTCCACAAACGCCCGACACAGCTGACCTGGCTGGAAAACGGTGTGACGCTAGGTGTTGTCGTGGCATCAAACGGCTATCCTCTGGACTACGAAAAAGGAGTAGAGTTGCCAGCGAAGACTGAAGGCGACATCACGACCTACTATGCAGGGACTCGTTTTGCTGAAAATAGCAGAGCACTGCTCTCAAACGGCGGTCGGGTCTATATGTTAGTCACCACAGCAGACACCGTCCAAGAAGCCCAAGAGAAAATTTATACTGAACTGAAAAATCAAGATACCACAGGCCTCTTTTATCGGACAGATATTGGAGGAAAAGCAATTGGAAAATAAGCAGACCTGTGTCTTAGTCAGTGCCTGCTTGCTTGGAGAAAATTGCAAGTACAACGGCGGAAATAATTACAATCAAGCAGTTGTTGATGCTGTATCGGATAAGCAAGTTCTATCGGTTTGTCCAGAGGTTGCAGGCGGCCTTCCCACTCCAAGAGAGCCAGTCGAAATTGTGGACGGAAGTGTACGAGATGTGAGCGGAACATCTTATGACAAAGCATTTCAACAAGGCATTGCCAGAACGCTTGAAAGACTAGAAGGACAAGAGATAGAAATGGCCATTCTACAATCTAGAAGTCCGTCCTGTGGTGTCAAGCAGGTTTACGACGGCACCTTTTCAGGACAAAAAGTTGCAGGTAGCGGTTTATTTGCCCAAGCCTTGAAAGAAAGAGGCTATCAGGTAGTAGATGCAGAAGATATAAACGAGGTAACATCATGAAACCAATCATTTCCATCATCATGGGCTCTAGTTCCGACTGGAAAACCATGAAAAGAGCAGCCGATGTGCTGGACAAATTTGGTGTAGCCTATGAAAAGAAAGTAGTCTCTGCCCACCGCACCCCAGACCTCATGTTCCGTCACGCCGAGGAGGCGCGTGGTCGTGGTATTAAGGTTATTATCGCGGGAGCGGGTGGTGCGGCTCATTTGCCAGGTATGGTGGCAGCTAAGACGACCCTGCCTGTCATCGGTGTTCCAGTCCAATCCCGTGCCCTCAGTGGTGTGGATTCGCTCTATTCTATCGTGCAAATGCCAGACGGCGTACCTGTTGCGACCATGGCGATTGGTGAAGCAGGTGCCACCAACGCAGCCCTGACAGCTCTCCGCATTCTCTCCATTGAAGACCAAACTATTGCGGCCCAGCTGGCAGATTTTGCCAAGGAACAGGAAAAAATTGCGGAGGCGATGACAGATGACCTCATCTAAGACAATCGGAATTATCGGAGGCGGTCAGCTGGGGCAGATGATGGCTATTTCCGCTATTTACATGGGTCACAAGGTCATCACGCTGGATCCTGCGGCGGACTGCCCAGCCTCCAAGGTCAGCGAAGTCATCGTCGCTCCCTATCACGATGTGGCGGCCCTCAAACAGTTGGCGGAGCGGTGTCATGTCCTGACCTACGAGTTTGAAAATGTCGATGCCGACGGACTGGACGCGGTCATCAAGGACGGCCAGCTCCCTCAGGGGACAGACCTCCTCCGCATTTCTCAAAACCGTATTTTTGAGAAGGATTTTTTGACAAAAAAAGCTGGCGTGCAAGTCGCCCCTTACAAAGTCGTCACATCTAGCCTAGACCTAGAAGGATTAGACCTCAGCAAAAACTACGTCTTAAAGACAGCGACTGGGGGCTATGACGGACATGGCCAGAAGGTCATTCGAGAAGCGGCGGACTTGATAGAGGCTAGTCGACTAGCCAACTCTGCCGAGTGTGTTTTGGAAGAGTTTGTGAATTTTGACCTGGAAATCTCCGTCCTTGTGTCTGGGAATGGCTCCGACTATACCGTCTTTCCTGTACAGGAAAATATCCACCGCAATAATATTCTTTACAAGACCATTGTGCCTGCCCGTATTTCAGATGAACTAGCTGAAAAAGCCAAAACCATGGCCCTGCAAATCGCAGATAAGCTCCATTTAGCAGGCACCCTCTGTGTTGAAATGTTTGTGGCAGGTCAGGATATTCTGGTCAACGAAATCGCCCCTCGCCCACATAATTCAGGACATTATTCCATTGAAGCCTGTGATTTTTCACAGTTTGATACCCATATCCGAGGCATTCTAGGGGAGCCTCTATCTCCTATACGCCTGCTCTCTCCAGCTGTCATGATTAACGTCCTCGGACAAGATATGGAAGCCGTCCAAACTTTTCTTCAAGAAAACCCTACCGCCCATCCCCACTTTTATGGTAAACTAGAAGCGAAGCACAATCGCAAAATGGGACATGTGACGGTGTTGGGGGAGGATGCGGATAGTTTGGAGGAGCTATAAGGGAGAAATTATCATAATGGATAGACAAAGAATAAATAAAGACATTGAAGTGCTGTTTGAACAGTTTGCTTCAACTAAATTACCTCCATTTTTAAGTTATTTTACCAACGCAAGAAAAATTTTGTATAAAATGTATAAGAACAAAATTAATGTATTTGAGTTACAAAATGATTTGGTGAAAATAAAGTTTGATAGGATAAAACATCCGAACTATATCTTTCACAAAGGGGCTGAGCCTACCAAATATTTTGTATTTAAAAATGACTTAAGCAAAAGAGGCATGGCAATACCTAATCCACTGCTCTACTTTGCCTTTGTATTTAATATAATTGCAATTGATAGGATTTGGTTAGAAGACTTTTATGCTGAATCTGAAATTCAAAAAATATTATTTCATTCGAATTCTCCCATACTTGGTAGGGAGCACTTCCTCTCTTTTGAGTATGATGAACAAGGATTTGGGAAGGATATAGAAAAACTAGCTGGATTTATAAATGAAAAGGATCCAAATAAAAATAAATCATATAGAATTAACGAAGAAAAAACAATTACATTAGAAGGAAGTAATCCGATTTTTCTTAAAACGGATATTGAAAATTATTTTGATAATATCTATACTCATTATTTAGATTTATCTTCACGAGAGCCGTATAAAAATTTTTGCAATGCAGATAGTAGAGTAAAGTCTTTTTTTAACTTTCTTGATGTTTACAATATGGCTCAGAATGAAAATCACACAAAAGGAATTTTACAAGGTCCAATTTCTTCTTCAATTAGTGCTGAATTTTTAGGTATAGCCATTGATAGTATTTTATCTGAGAAGCAAACAAATTTTGTAAGATATGTTGATGATTTTACTTTCTGGGGACAAGATAGATCAAGAGTAGAGGAGATATTAGAAGATTATGATAAGATACTAAGGTCTTTTGGTTTAAGAAGAAAACAAGAAAAAACAAAAGTGGAAAAAGGTTTTCCTTCTAGTAGCGGCAGTAATATAAATGAATTATTTCTAAATATGAAGTTTCTGAATGGGAATAACCGCATGAAGCGCAGTGATATTGTTGAAATGAGAGAGTATTTGAGTAAACTATCTAACGAAGCTAATGTTCCTCAGATTAGGACCGCTTTGACGATGTGTCGAAAGTATATAGAAAGGGTCTATAAAACTGATAGGATTAATCAAAAACAATCAGTATTCATAATACCAATGCTACTTAAAGTGGCGTACACATCTCCAGTGGTTTCCGCACATATTTACCAGTTGATTGACACGATATTGAAAAATTCAGAAACCATAGAAGTAGAAGCAATTATAGATATTTTAGAAAAAGATCTGGAGTATATCAATAAATATTTTTCTGAGACTGATTTACAAATATGGCATTATTATATAATTTCAAAACATGCTAAAAGTGAGATAAAAAGACGTGTTTTAAGAGGTATTAAGGCTAGCGTCAAGGAACATGTTTCTACAATTGATTCTCTATTACTCTCATTTTATATTAATAACAATTTTTCTGATAATAAAGCAATCTATGATTTGATGAAATTAAAATATGCAGAAGAAAATGGAACGAATGTAAACGATAGGTATTGCATGAGCGGCATAGGTAGTTCTAGATGGTGGGTATTATATATTGAGTTGATTAAATATTTTAGAAATCCAAAAATATACCAAAAATTTGTGAATAATGCTGCAAAGAGATCAGAATTTTTAAGGTATAGAAATGATATTACAGATTATATTGGTACAAAATGTAGACCAAAATATCATGAGTTTGGAATAGTATTTGATTTAGTTGATAATATTCAATAGAAAAAATTAATAAGGAGCAACAAAATGTTACAACGTTATTCCCGCCCAGAGATGGCGGCTATTTGGAGTGAAGAGAACAAGTACAAGGCTTGGTTGGAGGTGGAAATCCTCGCTGATGAGGCATGGGCTGAGTTGGGTGAAATTCCCAAGGAAGATGTGGCGAAGATTCGTGCCAATGCGAGCTTTGACATTGACCGTATTTTAGAGATTGAAGAGGAAACCCGTCACGATGTGGTGGCCTTTACCCGTGCGGTGTCTGAAACCCTCGGTGAGGAGCGCAAGTGGGTCCACTATGGCTTGACCTCTACCGACGTGGTGGATACGGCTTACGGCTACCTCTACAAGCAGGCCAACGACATTATCCGTCGTGACCTTGAAAACTTCACCACTATCATCGCTGACAAGGCGCGTGAGCACAAGTACACTATCATGATGGGCCGGACCCACGGTGTCCATGCGGAGCCAACGACCTTCGGTCTTAAATTAGCGACTTGGTATAGCGAAATGAAACGCAACATGGAGCGTTTTGATGTGGCGGCCAAGGGAGTTGAAGCTGGTAAAATTTCAGGTGCAGTTGGAAACTTTGCCAACATTCCTCCATTTGTGGAAGAGTATGTTTGTGGTAAATTGGGCATTCGTCCGCAAGAAATTTCGACCCAGGTCCTTCCTCGTGACCTTCACGCAGAATATTTCTCAGCCCTAGCCTTGATTGCAACGTCTATCGAGCGTATGGCGACAGAAATCCGTGGGCTACAAAAATCTGAACAACGCGAAGTCGAAGAGTTCTTTGCCAAAGGCCAAAAGGGCAGCTCTGCTATGCCCCATAAACGCAACCCTATCGGCTCTGAAAATATGACCGGTCTGGCTCGTGTGGTGCGTGGTCACTTGGTGACGGCTTTTGAGAATGTGGCTCTCTGGCACGAACGCGATATTTCCCACTCGTCAGCGGAGCGGATTATCACGCCGGATACGACCATTCTCATCAACTATATGCTCAACCGTTTTGGCAATATCGTCAAGAACTTGACGGTCTTCCCTGAAAATATGAAACGTAATATGGAGTCAACCTTTGGCTTGATTTACAGCCAGCGTGTCATGCTCAGCTTGATTGAAAAAGGTATGACCCGTGAGGAAGCCTATGATTTGGTACAACCAAAAACCGCACAGTCATGGGACAATCAGGTGGACTTCAAGCCCCTTCTCGAAGCGGATGAGCGTGTGACTGCCAAACTTAGCCAGGAAGAAATCGATGAGCTCTTCAACCCAGACTACTATGCTAAGCGGGTGGATGACATCTTTGAACGACTTGGGTTATAAAAAAATCAAAATTCTTTGGATTTTCCAGAGAATTTTTTTGTTTCCCTTAAGCTTGGCGAGTTATACTATATCCAAGCTAGAAATAGCGAAAACTTTTCTTTTTCATATAATCTCCTGGAAATACTGGACTCACTGAGTCTGGTATTTTCATTTTGTGCTATAATGGTTTCATGACAAATCGAATTTTAGACATGGAACAAATGCAGGACGAGGAGTTCGTAGAACGTACCCTGCGTCCACAGAAATTAAATGAATACATCGGTCAGGACAAGGTCAAGGACCAGCTCAAAATCTTTATCGAGGCAGCCAAGCTCCGTGATGAAGCCTTGGACCATACGCTTCTGTTTGGCCCTCCGGGTCTGGGGAAGACCACCATGGCCTTTGTCATTGCTAACGAACTGGGTGTCAATATCAAGCAGACCAGTGGTCCTGTTATTGAAAAAGCAGGTGACTTGGTAGCCCTTCTCAACGACTTGGAGCCAGGTGATGTCCTCTTTATCGATGAAATCCACCGTATGCCCATGGCGGTTGAGGAGATTCTTTACTCTGCAATGGAAGACTTCTACATCGACATCATGATTGGGGCTGGGGAGGCCAGTCGCTCCGTGCATTTGGAGTTGCCGCCTTTTACCCTGATTGGAGCGACCACTCGTGCAGGTATGCTGTCCAATCCCCTGCGGGCCCGTTTTGGTATCACTGGTCACATGGAATATTATGAACTGGCTGATTTGACGGAGATTGTTGAGCGGACAGCAGACATCTTTGACATGGAGATTACCCATGAAGCCGCTATCGAGCTGGCTCGTCGTTCACGTGGAACTCCCCGTATCGCCAACCGTTTGCTCAAGCGGGTGCGGGATTTCGCGCAGATTATGGGCGACGGTCTGATTGATGACAGCATTACGGACAAGGCTCTGACTATGCTGGATGTGGACCACGAGGGGCTGGACTACGTGGACCAGAAGATTCTCCGTACCATGATTGAGATGTATGGCGGCGGTCCTGTAGGCCTCAACACCCTGTCGGTCAATATTGCCGAGGAGCGCGAAACGGTGGAGGACATGTACGAACCCTACCTGATTCAGCAGGGCTTCCTCATGCGGACACGGACGGGGCGGGTTGCGACAGCCAAGGCCTACGAGCACTTGGGTTATCCCTATACGGAAAAATAATGGCAGAGCAGATGAGAAAGCTACGATTGCATTTCGAGTTTGGTCTAGACTAGGAATGGAGATAAGATGAAACCGACATTTATTTGGGATTTGGATGGAACGCTCTTGGATTCTTATGAGGCGATATTGGCTGGAATTCAAGAAACTTATGAGCAATTTGACCTTCCTTTTGACCGTGAGGAAGTCAAACAATTTATACTGCGCTATTCTGTCAAGGATTTGCTGGTGCGTGATGCGGATAAGTACGGTCTGGATAGCGATGAACTTAATCGTGTGCGTGCGACTTCCTTGAAGGAGAAAAATACGCAGATTCCCTTGATGGCTGGTGCGCGTGAAATTCTGGACTGGACAGCAGAGAAAGGAATTCAAAATTTCGTTTATACTCACAAGAGTGACAATGCTTTTCAGGTTTTGGAGGATTTGGGTGTTCGTCACCATTTCACAGAAATCTTGACCAGCGATTCAGGTTTTGCTCGTAAGCCTAGTCCAGAAGCTCTGCTATTTCTCATCGAAAAATACGGACTGGACAAGGAAAATACCTACTATATCGGGGATCGTATGCTCGATGTAGAAACAGCTGTCAACGCAGGAATTCACAGTATCAATTTGCAAATTGATGGTGTGAAGAAAAATTGGAAGATTGAGAAGTTGGTGGATATAAAAGAAAAGTTCGAAGTGCAGATATAGTTTAAAACTATTGCAAGTCATGAAAATATTCAATTAGCCATCTATAGCTAATTTTGATACACTAGGGATGTGAAATAAAAATAGCGAGGTGAGTTATGAACGATAAGGAATTTGGACAACGTGTACGTCAACTTCGAGAAACCGCTAGTCTGACACGTGAACAGTTTTGCGATGACGAGCTTGAGCTCTCCGTACGCCAATTAACCCGTATCGAAGCAGGTACTTCTAAGCCGACTTTTTCAAAAATCCAATATATCGCAACCCGCTTAGGCATGGGGCTCTACGAGCTTATGCCTGATTATGTATCCTTGCCAGAAAGATACTCCAAGCTGAAATTTGATGTGCTTCGCACACCAACTTATGGTAATGAGGAATTGATGGAAAAACGGGCAGATATGATGACAGAAATCTATGATGACTATTATGATGACTTGCCCGAGGAGGAGAAAATAGCAATCGATGCTATTCAATCGACCATTGACGTATTTGAAACGAAGACAGCAGAATTTGGTCAAGATATTTTAGATGACTATTTTGAACAGATACATAGAAAAAAACAATTTTCAGCCAATGATTTGTTGATAATCCAGCTCTATTTAATCAATTTGAGAATGGAAGTTAAACAGAGCAGTGATTTTCAGCACTTTTTAGACTTGGTGGAAAAGTTACCAAGCCAAGTAGAATTAGTTGAATCTGGGGATTTGTTTATTTTAAGGGATGTGATGATAACTTCTGTTGGACTTTTGGGACAAAAGGACGAATTTTGCTATATTCCTACACTCTTTGAAGCACTTGATAAGATAATGCAGAAGACCCAAGATTTTCAAAAGAAACCTATTCTTAATCTGCTTAAGTGGAAATATGAGTTGCTAATAAATAAAGATAAAGATGTAGCAACTGCCTTATATGAAGAAGCACTTCTTTTTGCAAGATTAATTGGCAATGCGCACCTAATTGGTAAATTAGAAGAGGATTGGCAAATAGATATGAAAACAGCAGAATATTCAGGTGGTGTGTAAGGTCTAGGTACTCATCCACGATTAACAGCGTTGAAAAACTTTGTTTTTTATAATATTTTAAAAAAGTATATTCGGAGGTATTTTATGAACGATAAGGAATTTGGACAACGTGTACGTCAACTGCGAGAAACTGCTAATCTGACACGTGAACAGTTTTGTGACGATGAACTGGAGCTCTCCGTCCGCCAATTAACCCGTATTGAAGCTGGTACCTCTAAGCCGACTTTTTCAAAAATCCAATATATCGCAACCCGCTTAGGCATGGGGCTCTACGAGCTTATGCCTGACTATGTATCCCTGCCAGAAAGATACTCCAAACTGAAGTTTGATGTACTTCGTACACCGACTTATGGCAATGAGGAACTAATTGAAAAACGCGATGCTATCATGACGGAAATTTATGATGATTATTATGATGACTTGCCTGAGGAGGAGAAAATCGTTGTAGATACCCTATGCTCTCTATTTGATGTATTGGATACAGATAGTCAGGAATACGGCAAAGAAATTCTTGATGATTATCTACATCAAAGTTACCACCGTGCCAAACTGTCTATAAATGATTTAATGATTTTGCGGTTATTTGTCGAACACTGTGAGTTAGAAACTTTAGCCTCTGGAACCGCAAATTATACACTATTTATAGATTTGGTAGAGAAATTACCTCAAGCGACTTACGATGTGCATTCGGAATCCTTATTTATTGTTAGGGATTTATTGCTAGCTATTGTTCGTATTTTGTTTTCGAAGGAGCTGTATGGGTATGTTCCAGTTTATATAGAAAAAATTGAGAATATTATGGAATTATCGCAAGATTTTCAGAAAAAACCAATTTTAAATCTGGTGAAATGGAAATATGAATTAAAGGAGAAACATGATCGCGAAAGTGCTGAGAGATACTATAATGAAGCGATTACGTTGGCTAGCTTGCTTAATCAAACGCACTTAAAAGAAAAGCTCCAAACGGAATGGGAAAAAGATACCCAGAGTTAAATGAGTGACATTTTTGTCCTGTTGAGAACTTATAGTTTATTTTATACTAGGTTCATAAAACAAAAGGAGATTATATTATGTTTAACTTTTTAAAATTTTTCGGTGGTTTTGGTCAATTTGGTGAAGATAATTGGTGGGTGAAGTAATAACGTTTATGTTCTTTCAAACAATATAGTAAAAAGCCAACATCTGTTAGGCTTTTTTGCTATACTAGATAATATATAGGAGGTGGCTATGTTAGAAAATTGGTTAAACACCAAACAAGGTCAGGTGTTTCATTACAAGATGGAAAAGATAGAGTATGCCCTGGAACTGCTGGGCAGTCCCCAGTTTGCTGTTCCGGTCATTCATGTGGCTGGAACCAATGGCAAGGGATCGACCATTGCCTTTCTGCGCCAGCTTTTTCAAGCTCACGGCTTGCGTGTCGGTAGTTTTGTGTCACCTCATATGGTGAGCGTGCACGACAGGATTTGTATTGACAGCCAGCCCATTTCAGACCACGATTTTCAGCACTATCTACAGAAAGTCTACGACTTGGAGCAGGAAGTCGCCACACGCTATGAGTCCTTCCGCTATTTTGAGGTCATGGTACTCATCATGTTCCTCTATTTCAAGGACCAACAGCCTGATTTGGCGCTAGTAGAGGTAGGTATCGGTGGACTTTTGGATACGACCAATGTCGTGGCACCGGCTCTCAGCGTCATCACCTCCATCGGCATGGACCATCAGGATTTACTAGGCTCGACTTTAAGGGAAATAGCAGAGCAGAAAGCAGGGATTATCAAGCAAAACGTGCCTGTCGTCCTTGGACCGCTTTCTCCAGAAACCACAGCCATCTGTCGCCAAATTGCCCTTGATAAACAAGCTCCCGTCTATCAATTTAGTCAGGAATTTACCTACAAAGCAGGACAGTTCAGCAATGCGGACATGGACCTATCAGAATTGGTTTTAGGTCTGGCAGGTCCTCACCAAGAAGAAAATGCGGCCGTAGCCTTGCAAACTTTTTTGCTTTATATGGCAAGTATTCAAAAAGCGACTTTACCTCCGTTAATTAAAACTGCTCTTGCCCAAACCAGCTGGCCTGGTCGTTTGGAATTGGTTGCTCAAGAGCCAAAAATCTATTTGGATGGAGCCCACAATGTCCCAGCTATCGAACGTTTGATTGAATTTATTCAGGTTCAAGAAGAGCCGGTCACCATTCTCTTTTCTGCTCTTCGACGCAAGGATTTTCAAGAAATGCTAGAATTATTGGAAGAAAAGTTACCACATACTCCTCTTGTTTTGACCAGCTTTGCTTATGACGGTGCCTTGTCCGAGGAAAACCGACAAGGACGAGATTATGTTGAAAACTATCCGCAGTTTATAGAAGACTGGCAATCTAGCAAGCAAGGGATTTTGATTGTCACAGGCTCCCTCTACTTTATCTCAGAGGTTCGTCAGCTATTTAAAAAATAAAGTAACTTTTGCGAATAAATAGGTATGACACATGCAGAAACAGTAGCTTTTTTAAAGGAATTTGAAAAAACCAAACGCCATACCTTTCGACAGTTGGAACTGTTTGCAAAAATTTCCAGAACTCCCGATAGGAAATGACATCGGGAGTGCTTTTTGATATAATAAAAAAAGTACATTCAAGGAGGAGAACATGACAGAATTAGATGCAGTTGCTCGTGAAGTATCTCATCAACCTCGGCGCCGTCGAAGAGCGAGGCGTTCGCAGGGTTATCAGCTGAGTGAAGATTTTAAGGCCAGGATGCCCAAAACAAAGATTTGGCCGGCTCTCGTTTGGAGTTTAGTACTGAGCCTAGTGAGTGTAGCCAATCCCTTTCTAACCTTTTTAGCGACGAATGAGCAGACCCAGCATTTATATGCCGGAATGGCTATGATGGCTGGTCAGAATCCCTACGGAGATTTCTTCGCAACAAACGGCGTTTTCTATTACTTACTAGCCTGGTTAGGTCATATTGATGGAGGATTTATTGTATTTGGTTTTCTTCAAATGATTGCGCTGTTTATCGCAGGAGTTTATTTCTATAAAATCATGGTCTATTTTAGTCAGTCGGAACGGTTGGCGACTAGTTCAAGTCATTGGTTTTATATTTTTATTGCTTCTTTAGGATTTGGTGGCTTATATGCAGAACTCTTTGCGCTTCCCTTTGTTTTGGCAGGTATTTGGTTCCTAGTCCGCTATTTTGCAAATGCTGTGGGCGATGAGGCCTTTATCCTGTATGGAATTGAGGCAGCCTTGGCCTTTCTGATTTATCCAAAGAGCCTCTTATTATGGTTACTAGCTGGTTTCATATTGTTTGTTTTTAACACGCAACAACGGCAAATGGCTCGAGGGTTCTATCAATTATTGGCAAGTATATTTGGTCTTCTATTGGTCTTGTATCTAGTTGGCTACTATGCCTTTGAAGCACAGATACTTGGTACAGCTATTCAGCAAACCTTTCTTTACAATTTAAATTTAGACTTCCAGTATGCAGGTTTGTATGTGACACTGGCAGTTGTAGCTGGGTTTTTGTTGCTATCTGGTTTTTTCAAAGGATTTATCCAGACCGTCTCTTCCTTCGGTCAAGGTCGGCATACTCATATCAAGGTTCTAATCCTACTCGTTTTTATAGCTCAGCTGGTGTTTATTATTGGAACTCCAAATGGTCATTATAGCCAACTGCTCATTCTATTGCCTTATGGTTTTGTACTGACTGTGCTTCATTTGGGAGCTGATTCAGCAGTTGAGGAACGAGGCTATCTCAGTCGTCACTTTTTCCTGCCTCTTGTCATGGCTTTTGGAATGGTCGCACAACCAGCCTATACTTATTTTGTAGAGGGGAATTTGGTCACGGATCGTGCAAGCATTGCTAGTTATGTTGGGCAAGAAACGACTAAGATGGATAAGATTTACGTTTGGGATAATAGCGCTAGTATCTATCTGGACAGCCAACGTTTGTCATCCGCAACGATTATTACAGCGGAGCCTTATCTGACTACGACTGATAATCAAAACAGTTTGCTATATGACCTCAATAAAAATGAGGCAAGTCTGGTGATTGTTAATAAGAACATCCCGCTCTTAGATGATGTAAAAGCAAATTTAGAGCAGCAGTATAAGTCTGTCAAAACTACCGACTACTTTACTGTCTATCAAAAGAATGAATGATTGCTTAGGCAGTCATTTTTTCATGGACTTAGAAACAAAGGGATGTGTGGTATAATGGAGGAATAAGTAAACGGGAAAAGAATGTCTAAAGGAATGTAGGGAATATCATGTCACAAATTATCGAATTACCAGAAATTTTAGCCAACCAGATTGCAGCAGGTGAGGTGATTGAGCGACCTGCCAGTGTAGTTAAGGAGTTGGTGGAGAACTCGATTGATGCAGGCGCCAGCCAGATAGAAATTCGTATCGAAGAAGCTGGGCTAAAAACTATTCAAATTACGGACAACGGCGAAGGTATTGCCCCTGACCAAGTAGCCTTGGCTTTGCGTCGTCATGCCACCAGTAAGATAAAAAATCAGGCAGACCTGTTCCGCATTCGGACCTTGGGTTTTCGTGGTGAAGCTCTACCGTCCATTGCCTCTGTCAGTCAAATGGTTATTGAAACGGCTACAGCCCACCATGCCCACGGCTTGCGTCTGGTTTCCAAGGGTGGTATCGTTGAGTTAGAGGAGCCAATCAGTCGCCCAGTCGGCACCCAGATAACCGTTTCGGATTTGTTTTACAATACCCCTGCCCGTCTTAAGTATGTTCGCAGTCAGCAGGCCGAGTTATCGCATATCGCTGATATTATCAACAGGCTGAGCCTGGCCCATCCTGAAATCGCCTTTACCTTGGTCAATGAAGGACGGGAATTGATGCGGACAGCTGGAACGGGTAAGCTCCGTCAAGCTATTTCGGGTATCTACGGTATTGCTTCTGCTAAAAAAATGGTGGAGATTGAGGCCGAGGACTTGGATTTTCAGGTTTCTGGCTATGTTTCCCTGCCAGAATTGACCCGTGCTAACCGAAATTACATTTCCATTTTCATCAATGGTCGTTATATCAAGAACTTCCTACTCAACCGTGCTATTTTAGAAGGTTACGGTAGTAAGCTCATGGTGGGTCGTTTTCCACTGGCTGTGATTTCCATTGAGATTGATCCTTATTTGGCTGATGTCAATGTCCATCCAACCAAGCAAGAGGTCCGTATTTCCAAGGAAAAGGAACTCATGACTCTGATTCGCGAGGCCATTATTAAGGCACTAAAGGAGCAGGATTTAATTCCTGACGCCCTCGAAAATCTGGCCCAGTCTAGTACGCGTACCAAGGTCAAAGCAGAGCAGGTCACCTTGCCACTCAAGGAAAGCAAGCTCTACTATGACACTGTCAAGCAGGACTTCTTCCTCAAACCAGAGGTGGTTTCAGAAGACATCAAGCCTTTGGAAGAAGACAAGAACCTGACAGAGATGACAAGTCAAGTTGACAAGTTTGTCACTATCAAATTTGCCCAACGGCAGACAGAAATTACTGATGACTTGGACCACCCCAACCTATCCACTAAGGAACTTGCTAAGGTGGCAGACAAGTTGGATCAGGAAGAAACCTCAACCTTCCCAGAATTGGAATATTTTGGTCAAATGCACGGCACCTATCTTTTTGCACAAGGAAAAACAGGCTTGTACATCATTGACCAACACGCCGCACAGGAGCGGGTCAAATACGAATACTACCGTGAGAAGATTGGTCAGGTAGATAACTCTGCCCAGCAGCTCTTGGTGCCTTATATCTTTGAATTCCCTCAAAATGATGCCCTCAATCTTGCGCATAAAATGGATGCCCTCCGTCAAGTTGGTGTCAACTTGGAAGAGTACGGTGTCAACCAATTCATCTTACGTGAGCACCCTATCTGGATGAAGGAAGAGGAGATTGAGGCTGGTATTTACGAGATGTGCGATATGCTACTTCTAACAGACCAGGTGTCCATCAAGCAGTATCGGGCAGAGTTGGCTATTATGATGTCCTGCAAGCGTTCGATTAAGGCCAATCATGCCTTGGATGATTATTCGGCGCGTGATTTATTGCGGCAATTATCCCATTGTCAAAATCCTTATAACTGCCCGCATGGACGACCAGTCTTGGTGCATTTTAGCAAGTCGGACATGGAAAAAATGTTTAGACGCATTCAGGAAAATCACACGAGTTTACGTGAGTTGGGGAAGTATTAAGGATTTTAACACCCCTGTAAAAGCATTTGGACTAGCTATTTTTACCGCCAGCTTGTAAAGTAAAGGAGGAAACATGACCAATCTTGGACAGCTCATTCACATGGAGCGAACAAAACGACAGGAATCGCAAGAAACCTTGGCAAAAGCAATCGGAGTGTCACGGCAAACAGTCTTAAACTGGGAAAAAGGAGTTTCCCAAAGTTAAAGATACCACATCAATCCCACGCGGACTTTTGCTCAACCGATACAGCCGGAGGGCTGGATAACAAGAAAAGGCGGTATGCGCCCCGTGGAGGGGTAGCGTACCGCCTTTTCTTGTGGGGGTTTCCAAAGGGGGCAACGCCCCCATTTGGCACACGACTTTGCGAAGCAAAGTGTAGTGTGTTATACGCTCTGCCGGCGTTGCCGTGAAAATGCCGTTGCCGCCGGGGAGGGCAAGGGCATTTGAAGCGGCAGGAAAACAGGGCTGTGCTTGCGTGGCGTGGAGTCGCAAGCGCAGGTCTGGACTCATCAGCAGACAGGGCGTATATGAAAGCCCCAGTTCCTCGTCCTACGCTCCAACTTGTGGACAAAGTGTCCCGAAGTTGTGGCCACACTCCCGGAAAAGTAGCAGGACAACGGGCAACCGTCAAGGCTGAAATGAACGGGTTTACACCCGGCCTTGACCTCCGCCCGCTGTCCCGCTGGATGGGTGGACAAGGCGGCCAATCCCTCAAAGTGCTTGGCCGCTCTCTTTCTGATTTTGAGGTATTCAGTTTTTCAAAATTGAATAATCAAAATAAATTTTTTCGATTGAAAAAATTTTATTTGTTATCATCTTCAATGCCATATTTTTTCTTTTGCCGAATCACATAATTACTGATTTTTTCATCATATAGTGGATACTGGTAATCCAACTGGCATGCCACTTCTGACGAAACCTCCCGGAACAATGCCATACATTGTTCAAAGGATTCCCACATATGGGGATAGGAATCCATATTATAAGTGGACATAAGTCGTTCCCACAATTCCTCTGGGACATATTGCTTCATAAATTTATAGTTTTTTCCCAAACTGAAATGAAATCCCTGTTTGATACCAATCAGCCAGGAAATCATGCGAAGCAATTCTTTTCGTACTATATCATTCATATGGTCAATAGCAAAAAGAATTTCTTTGCGGCATAAGCCCTTTACTACATATGTTGTAGTATTCCAAAATTCATTACAGCAATCGTCAAACATTCTTTGAGTAGGCTTCTGCAAGTGGTAGTCTATATCCGTTGGTATTGGCGGCTTTACGATACGGTTGTCTTTATCCAACAGTAACTTTACCAGTTTATCCCATGTAAAATACTCGTCTATCAGTTCCAGCGGCAGCAAAGTTAAATCTATCTTAACATCATCAGTAAACAGCATTAAATATGAAAATCCCTTTTCTACAGCTGGAAATAATTCCATATCTTCCGGCTTTTGCAGAATCAACCTTTCACCAAATATATCTAGCCATTTATCATCACTTGTGAAGCTGTCCATATCCGTAACAAAAAAAGTAATATCAAAATCCTGAAAATCATCAGGCGGAATATTTGTATTTGTTCTAGATCCTTCCAAAGTAACCATGCGAATGCGTTTGTCTGTTTTTGCAAAATTCAAAACAATATCATAAACTTCCTTTTCTGATCTCATTTTTATCTCCTCCAATTATTGAAATAGGTGTGAAGCCATTTTAGGGCTTTCCCGCCTTGATTACCCTTTAGCAAAGACGGGCGGGACTGTCAACGGCGGCGCATGAAATGCGCCGTTCATCTTGACCGTTGACTGGCTCGGCTGGCTTTGCTATCTTCCTGACAAATGGGAATGTCTAAGATAGTAAAGACGTCCCACATGCAACTCTTTCTTTTATTGCGGAAACCGTATCTTTAATTGTGAATGTAGTTGTGTCTATGACATTTGATTCATATACTCCCAAACCGGAAAATTGCTCCCACATTGTTTCCACTAATTCAATATTTGTTTTTCTATCTAATTTTGAGCGTTCCACAGCTCGCTTCATAGTTTCTTTTTTACTCGCTCTTAATACAATATAGTGTACCTCGTAATCTTCTTGGGCAAGAGCTTTCCATGGCTCCAAAAACCATGGCCCGACAATCCCATCTACAATTACATCATATCCGCCACGAGCATATCGCTTTGCAGCTTCTAAAAAGGCTTCAATGACAACCAGATTTTGCTCGTTGGATTCTGGCAAATGTGGTGGTATTGCGCCTTTGCTTAAGTAATGAAAAAAGTCATCGGTGTGCATATGCACTGATTTATCCATATCTGATTCCTTTGCGACAATTGACGCAGTTGTTGTTTTTCCTGTCCCCGGTGAGCCTGTAATCACAATAATTCTTCCTTGATTCATCTGTATTTTCCCTCACAATTCAAATTTATCACTTTGTTCCTGCCTGCTCAATCATCTTCTTCGCAAACTGCTGGAACATTTCAACAGTTTCTTTATCCATCGGTGTAAGCTGTCCGATCTGTCCAGCTATCATCGCCGTTACATCGTCAATGGAAAGTGGTTTTTGTTTCTGTTCCGCCAGTGCGTCCCGCATGGCTTGGAACATAGCGGCGGTCACAGCTTCTCCCGGCTGTTCCCCGTTGTCAATGTCTTTCTTAATGTCCCGCAGGATAGCCAGGAACACATTGTTGATTTTTTCAATCTCCGCTTCATGTTCCCCTATCTTTTGGGCGTTCAAAAGCTGTAAATCCTGCTTCGCTTCTGCCCGGTGTTCCGGGTGTTCTTTCATCAGGTCGGCCAGGGAAGCCGTTGCCATCTCGATAAGCTGGTTTCTTGCTGTTATGCCCTTTGCCGCCGTATCCTGAAAATAAATCCGTATCAAATCTATCAGCTTAGGAAAATTCCTGTGTTCCAACAGGCGGTTGAGGATTTGCACATCAACAGCACCCGTCACAAGCCCCCTCACGGCTCCCTCGGACAAGCCTAATTCAGAAATATCGTAGCTTTTACGAACGCTCACGGTAGACAAGCCCAGTATGTAGTCTGTCGATACCTTAAATTCCTTTGCCACACCTATGAGAATATCACTGCTGACCGTTCTTGTTTCGCCGCTGACAATGCGGCTCAACTGGGAAGCGGAAACGCCTATCTTCTCCGCAAGTTCCTTTTGTGTGATGTGGTTCCCGTTGCATAAATCGGAAATCCGCTGTCCGGGCGTTCCGGGTAAAGCCATAGATACGCACCTCCTCCGCATACTTCCATTATACAGAATGATTGCAAAAATGCAATTTCCAAAGTGTAAACTTCATCAAAATGCAATTCTCGCAATATTCCGGGAATTGCATTTTTTTCGTGTAGACTTAGGGTAGTTCATCGATGGACGGCACCTTGAAAACAGAATGACCGTCCGAAAAGGAATACCCCGGCTGGGGAAGCACCGCAAGGAGTCGGACTTCGGGACAAAATGTCCCGAAGTTGCGAGGAGCGTGCCAACGCCGGAACACGCCGCAGGAATGGGGCAGGAAACCTTTTCGGGGAGAACGGCAACGGAAAGCAAAATGGAGGGAACGCATGAGAGATAACCCCTATAAAGACTTGCCGCCGCTGGAACGCAGGCCGGACGGTTCCCTTTACCGCATGACCCCGGCGCAGAGAAAACAGGCGGCCAGCCTGATACGCCGGGAGTGCTGTTGCTGTGAGGACGGCAACTGCATTGTCCTTGACGATGGGGACACCTGCACCTGTCCGCAGACGATTTCTTTCTCGGTCTGCTGTAAGTGGTTCCGCTGGGCGGTCTTGCCGCTGGACGGGACGCTGGAAGCGGAGATTTTCCGGGATAAGGACTTGAAACGCTGTGAGGTCTGCGGCGGTGTGTTCGTCCCCAAATCCAACCGGGCAAAATACTGCCCCGGCTGTGCCGCCAGAGTTCACAGGCGGCAGAAAACAGAAAGTGAACGGAAAAGGAGGTCTGCTGTGGACAGTTAGGAGCGAAAAAAGCCTTGATTTATCAGGCTTCGCAAGCCCCAAACCGGGGCTGGTGGTATAAAGTATCGCCCGCCCCGGAAAACGGGCTTCTAACCGTCCACAAAACGCACTATGACAAATACCATCTATATCCATCAGCCGGAAAAGGCGTTCAGCTTCACCCGGCTCCCGAATTTCCTCTTTGAAGCCCCCACATTCAAGCCCTTGTCCAACGAGGCAAAGGTTCTGTACGCCTTTATCCTGCGCCGGACAGAGTTATCCCGCAAGAATGGGTGGGCGGATGATTGCGGACGGATTTATCTGTACTATCCCATCTGCGAGGTGGTTGACCTGCTCCACTGTGGGCGGCAGAAAGCGGTAAACACCCTGCGGGAACTGCAATACGCCGGGCTGGTGGAGATCCAGAAGCAGGGCTGTGGAAAACCCAACCGCATTTTCCCAAAATCCTATGAAGCGGTTCCAAACACCGACTTCAAGAAATCCGGTTCTGGTACGCCGGAGGGCTGAAAACCGTACTTATGAAGTGAGGAAATCACTCCCCGGAAGTACGAAAACCGGACGGTATATAGAAATACAAAGATTAAAAAGATTTATTTATATTCTATCCATTCCAATCCTATCCGAGCTAATTTCTGCGGGATTTTCCCTGTGGAAAACCCCGGATAGGAAAGGAATGGGGAAAGGAGCAGAATGGCACAACACGCAATTTTGCGGTTTGAGAAGCACAAGGGCAACCCGGCAAGGCCGCTGGAAGCCCATCACGAAAGACAGAAAGAACAATACGCCAGCAACCCCGACATTGACACAAGCCGGAGCAAGTACAACTTTCATATCGTCAAGCCAGAGGGCAGGTACTATCATTTCATTCAAAACCGCATTGAACAGGCCGGGTGCCGAACCCGCAAGGACAGCACACGGTTTGTCGATACGCTGGTAACTGCCAGCCCGGAGTTTTTCAAGGGGAAATCCCCAAAGGAGATACAGGCGTTTTTCCAGAGGGCGGCGGACTTCCTCATTGGCCGGGTAGGACGGGAAAATATCGTGTCGGCGGTGGTACACATGGACGAGAAAACGCCCCACCTGCATTTGACCTTTGTTCCGCTGACAAAGGACAACCGCCTGTGTGCAAAGGAGATTATCGGCAACCGGGCAAACCTGACGAAGTGGCAGGACGATTTTCACGCCTATATGGTGGAGAAATATCCTGACTTGGAGCGTGGGGAGAGCGCCAGCAGGACAGGCCGGAAGCATATCCCCACCCGGCTTTTCAAACAGGCGGTTTCCCTCTCCCGGCAGGCAAGAGCCATTGAAGCCACACTGGACGGCATTAACCCGCTGAACGCCGGAAAGAAAAAAGAGGAAGCCCTCTCCATGCTGAAAAAGTGGTTCCCGCAGATGGAGAATTTCTCCGGGCAGTTGAAAAAGTACAAGGTCACAATCAATGACCTGCTGGCGGAGAATGAGAAGTTGGAAGCAAGGGCAAAGGCCAGCGAAAAAGGAAAGATGAAAGATACGATGGAACGGGCAAAGCTGAAAAGCGAACTGGACAATTTACAGCGGCTGGTTGACCGTATCCCGCCGGATATACTGGCGGAACTGAAACGTCAGCAGCGGCACACGGTAAAGGAAAGGTGATAGATATAAGCAGAAATTTTCGCCGCCTCTGTGCGGCATTGTACCTTGAAAACTGAATATGGAGGACACTGGATGGCAAAAAGTGAAAGCGATATTTTTACACCCCGAACAGGGCAGGTTATACAAGCAGAGAACGGCACGCAGTATTTTGTATGTGGGAACAACCGTATAAAAATCTCCGAACACTTCGCCGCAGGCGGGAAGCCCCTCGGTGATCTGATTGTAGATGTGGTGCGGCATACCGCAGAAAAAGCCGCTTCAACCTGATAGCCCATCATTGATAACACGCCCACGCTTATGATATAATTGCCATAGAGCAAAAGTATTGTAAGCGTGGGTTGTTTCTTTAGAAGGAGGATTTTTACGGTGAAACAACCTTACAATACTACGATTTACAACACGGCGCTTTATATGAGATTGAGCCGGGACGATGAACTGCAAGGAGAAAGCGGGAGTATTCAGACACAACGCATGATGCTCCGGCAATATGCCGCCGAGCATGGCCTGAATGTCATAGATGAATATATCGACGATGGATGGTCTGGAACGAACTTTGACAGGCCGGATTTTCAGAGAATGATTGATGACATTGAGGACGGGAAAATCAACTGCGTTGTTACGAAGGATTTATCCCGCTTAGGCAGAAACTACATTCTGACCGGCCAGTACACGGAAATCTACTTTCCCAGCAAAGGCGTCCGCTATATCGCTGTCAATGACAATGTGGACACCATCAACGGAGAGAATGAGCTTGCCCCATTCCTCAACATTCTGAATGAAATGCACGCCCGCCAGACCAGCAAAAAGGTAAAGGCGGCCATGCGGACACGGTTCGCAAATGGCGCACACTATGGAGCCTATGCTCCGCTTGGCTATGTCAAAGACCCAGATAAGAAAGGCCATCTTCTGATTGACCCGGAAACAAGGTGGATTATCGAAAAGATTTTTGACCTTGCCGTTCATGGCCGGGGAGCCGCCAGCATTACACGGATTTTGGTCGAAGAAAAAGTACCTACTCCCGGCTGGCTGAATTTCCAGAGATACGGCACTTTCGCAAATATCTATGCCGGAGCGCCGGAGGAAAAAGCCTATGCGTGGACGATAGCGCAGGTGAAAAGTATTCTGAAAGAGGAAACCTATATCGGACACAGCGTCCACAATAAGCAGACCAACATTTCATTCAAAAACAAGAAGAAAGTACGCAAGCCAAAAGAGGAATGGTATCGTGTGGAGAACACCCACGAAGCGATTATTTCCGAAGATGTGTTCCGTCAAGTACAGGAGCAGATTTGCAACAGGCGCAGACGGCAGAAGAACGGCACAACACAGATATTTTCCGGGCTGGTAAAATGTGCGGACTGCGGCTGGTCGCTGGCCTATGGTATGAACAGCCAGAACAAAAATCCCTATGCCCACTACCATTGTAGCAAGTACGGGCAAGGATTGCACCAGTGTTCCATGCACTATATCCGCTATGATGTGCTTTACGCCTATGTCCTTTCCCGTCTGCAATACTGGTCTGTGCTGGCACAGCAGGATGGGGACAAACTTCTGAAACGGCTACTTAACGCCAGCGACAAGGAACGCAATACTGCAAGGAAGCGGCAGACAGCCGAACTGAAAAAGGCGGAAAAGCGCAAAGCAGAAGTAGACACCCTGTTTGCAAAAATGTATGAGGACTGGTCTGCCGGACGCATTACAGAATACAATTTCAATATGCTGTCCGAAAAGTATCAGGGCGAACAGCGAGAATTGGACGTAAAAATTGAACGGCTTCACGAAGCGATGGAGACCGCCGCCCAGACAGCGGTTGACGCTGAAAAGTGGATAGGTCTGATGAAACAGTATGTCAATCCCACAGAATTGACGGCTGAACTTCTGAATACGCTGATTGAAAAAATCCTTGTCCATGAAGCGGTCAAAAGTGAGGACGGAAGCCGGGAACAGGAAGTGGAAATCTTCTACCGCTTTATCGGCAAAATCGAATGACACATCTTGAGATACCCAACAATATCTTTAACTAAGGGAAACGGGTCGCACCTTACCTGATAGTGCCAGTCTAGTCAGCATTGCCCAACGTTATCACCTATCTTTTGACCAACTGATTGGCTTACAAGTCAAGGCTAAGAAAAGGCGGGTCTGGATAAATTACTTGATTCTCCTAATCCTATTCAGTCTTGGTATATTTGTTGGTGGTAATGCCACGCTCTTGCTCCCCTTCCTCATCGTTTTTCTCCTCATCGGTTTCCTTATCCAAGAATTCATGTTGACCAAATCTTTATAAAGCGAGGTCATCGTATGGTCCGAAAAGATCGGCTATTTATTGCATTTATTGTTCTTGGCGTACTCCATCTACTAGTCAAGTTTCACCGTTATTTAGGGCTTAGTCCGACTTATAGTCTTTACTACCAGCTTGCTAGTTATGTCTTGCTATTTGCACTTGGCATATACTACTATAAGGAGCTTCTTTGGACTGATTTTGGAAAAATGCGGAGCTGGAAACTGCTTTATCAATTCCCCTTGTTTTATCTCGCAGACTTTTTGGTCATGTATGGCGGAAGCTTTTTCCAATACATGCTAATGAAATCACTTCATATCTCAGAAGGTATAGGTAACGTTACAGCAGTTGACAAGATCAACCAAATCTTCCCACTTCCAATCTTTTTGCTAATAGTGGGCATCATTGGTCCGATTGTTGAAGAACTTTTTTATCGGAAATTTTTACAGGATAGTCTGAAAAATATTTTGAATCCATGGTTGGCTATTGTCTTGCAAGGTCTCATTTTTGGATTAGGACATGCTAGATCTCTGGACAGTTCAGAAATTATCAGTACAATTCCTCAGATTTGTTCAGGTATTTACTTGGGCTATCTCTATCAGAGAACAGATAATCTTTTCTACCCAATGTTCGTTCATTGCTTAGGTAACCTATCCATCGGATATTGAAACCCAGCTTCGCTATCAATAGCGAGGCTTTTTATGGTACAATAAAGGGAATTAATGGATAGATAGAGGAAAATATGTACGACTATATCAAAGGAATGTTAACTAAAATCACTGCAAAGTATATTGTAGTAGAAACGCACGGAGTTGGTTATCTTTTACAGGTAGCCAATCCCTACGCTTATTCTGGGCAGGTCCAACAAGAAGTGACTGTCTATACCCATCAGGTGATCCGAGAAGATGCTCACTTGCTCTACGGATTTATGACAGAAGCTGAAAAATCTGTTTTTCTCAGCCTGATTTCAGTATCGGGTATTGGTCCGACAACGGCTCTAGCAATTATCGCTGTTGATGACAATGACGGTTTGGTTCGTGCTATTGAGCAGAAGAACATTACCTACCTGACCAAGTTTCCAAAGATTGGTAAGAAAACAGCCCAGCAGATGATTTTAGACTTGGAAGGCAAGTTTGTCATGAGTGAGGAAACAGGACCTGTTCAACCAGTAGCTCCTGCCAGTGAAAATGTTGCCCTCGATGAAGCTATGGAAGCCATGGAGGCGCTTGGTTACCGACCAGCCGAACTCAAGAAAATCAAGAAATTCTTCGAAGGTACCAACGACACCGCAGAAAACTACATCAAGTCAGCCCTCAAGATGTTGATGAAGTGAGGATAGTGATGAGATTAAATTTGATACATGCTGGGACTAGCCATAGACCAAATTATCCTTTGTCAGGGAAAGAATTTTCTATTGATTATCACTATATGCCTCATGAAGAGGTTGTCGTCATAGGACGTATAGACCCCAATTACCACTTTTTTGAAGCTCGAGCATCTTTGAAAGACACGGAAAAAATATCGTCCATCTATAAGGCCTTGATGGCGGATCAACAGGACTATGTTCGCCTTGGGACACTCCATCATCTCGGCTATACCTATTCTGGTCGTCTGACTGCTTCTCTAATACCGAATTATGTCGGTTATTGGGATACATACACGGGTCTGCAAATTAAACAGAAAGATGAACATTCTGGCGGACATTTTGCTTATTTTTTACAAAGACACTATCGTGAACAAGTGAGAAAGGCGGAGCTACGCGATAGGAGTGGTTCATATGTATCAATCCTGGAAAATTATCAAGCCTATCTAAAAACAGTTGATTATATGGCCTATGAGGGTAAGGTAGAACCTCTGAGGCAGATATTGGAGCAAGAGGCTTATGTACTTCTGTCTCAAAATGAAGAGCTCGTTCAAGCTTATAAAGCTTGTCTAGATTTGATAGGATTGCTCTATAATGCTTATCAGACTGCCATTCGTTAATGCTAGAAAGGGAAAATATGTCCCGTTGTGCGTGGGTCAATCCCAACAATCCACTCTATATTGCCTACCATGATGAAGAATGGGGCAAGCCGCTACATGATGAGCAGGCTCTGTTTGAGTTGCTTTGCTTGGAATCCTACCAAGCTGGACTCTCCTGGGAAATTGTTCTCAACAAACGCCAGGCTTTTCGCTCTGCTTTTTTCGATTACGACATTAAAAAGGTTGCGGCCATGACCGATAGCGAGTTAGACGGTCTTCTTGCCAATCCCGACATCATTCGCCACAAGGCAAAGCTGTACGCTACCCGTGCCAATGCCCAGGCCTTTCTTCGAGTACAAGAGGAATTCGGAACTTTTGATCACTATCTCTGGTCTTGGGTTAACTTTACATCGCTTGCTAACCCTGTCAAGTCCTTTCGAGACTTGCCGACCAAGAATGACCTATCCGAACGCTTGTCCAAAGATTTGAAAAAGCGAGGCTTTAAATTCGTCGGTCCTGTCTGTGTTTATTCTTATTTACAGGCAGCAGGTCTGTTGAATGAACATGAAGAAACTTGTGATTTTCGAAATCCATTACGAACTAATTAGATGAGCGAGCAATCGCACCTTAGACAGAGGAGGAATATGAAAGCAGAACTAATCGCCGTTGGAACGGAAATCCTGACAGGTCAAATCGTCAATACCAATGCCCAGTTCCTTTCGGAGAAATGCGCAGAGCTGGGAATTGATGTTTACTTCCACACAGCTGTTGGAGATAATGAACAGAGGCTTTTGTCTGTACTGGAGGTAGCCAGCAAGCGCAGTGAGCTAGTTATTCTCTGTGGAGGACTGGGGCCAACAGAAGATGACTTGACTAAGCAGACCTTGGCAGCCTTCTTAGGTAGAAAATTGGTCTTTGATGAAAAAGCCATGGCAAAATTAGACCGATTCTTTGCCAGCCGACCGGGTCGTGTCCGCACGCCCAATAATGAACGCCAAGCACAAATCGTTGAGGGAAGTCAGGCTTTGCAAAATCCAGCAGGTTTGGCAGTAGGAGGCTTGATTGAGCAAAATGGGGTATCTTATGTAGTATTGCCAGGCCCTCCAAGTGAACTTAGAGCCATGTTTACAGAAAGTTTACAACCTTTGCTTAACCAGTCAAGTCAGCAACTCTATTCTCGTGTTCTACGCTTTTTTGGTATTGGCGAAAGTCAGTTGGTGACGATTTTAGCTGATTTGATTGACAAACAAACTGACCCAACTCTTGCCCCCTATGCCAAGGTTGGTGAAGTGACCTTGCGTTTATCTACCAAGGCAAACAGTCAAGAAGAAGCGGATTTGCGTCTGAAACAGTTGGAAGAAGACATCTTACAACGTGATAAACTGAGAGAATATTTCTATGCTTACGGTGAGGAAAATAGTCTAGTACAGACAGTAGCAGAGCGATTGGTGGAAAAGAATAAAAGAATAGCCATCGTCGAACAGGGAATAGGCGGACTTTTACAGTCAGAAGTCAGTTTGGCTTTGGCTGGGCAACCTTATTTTAGCGGTGGAAAAGTCATCGGTCAGTTAGGTACAGAATCGGGCAGGTGCTCAGAAGAAGCTGATGGCATTCGTGAGGAGCTACAGGCTGATTTGGGACTGGCTGTGTCGGTACTTATTAAGCCTGAGTCGACAGAGGATAACGTTCTTGCAAAGGTATATCTAGCCTTGGCTAGCACCTCTGGCATTTCCCAAAAAGAGGTTGACTTGGGTGGCTACTCCTGGCAACACATCCGCCAATTAGCTTGCTTGCAAGCCTTAGATTTTGTACGAAACACTTTGTGAAAGAAAAGAATTTTGCTATAATAGTTTGATTAAGAAAAGAGGAGAACAGCATTGGCTAAAAAACCTGCTAAAAAATTAGAAGAAATTACAAAGAAATTTGGAGATGAGCGTAAAAAGGCGCTCGACGATGCCCTTAAAGCTATTGAAAAAGATTTTGGTAAGGGTGCGGTGATGCGCTTGGGAGAGCGTGCTGAACAGAAAGTTCAGGTGATGAGCTCAGGTAGTCTATCTATCGATATTGCACTAGGTGCAGGTGGCTATCCTAAAGGGCGTATTGTGGAAATTTATGGTCCGGAAAGTTCAGGTAAGACAACCGTTGCTTTGCACGCAGTAGCTCAGGCTCAGAAAGATGGTGGGATCGCTGCCTTTATCGATGCGGAACACGCCTTGGATCCAGCCTATGCAGCGGCTCTTGGTGTAAACATCGATGAGTTGCTCTTGTCACAGCCAGACTCAGGGGAGCAAGGTCTAGAAATCGCTGGTAAGTTGATTGACTCAGGTGCGGTTGATTTGGTTGTTGTGGACTCTGTTGCAGCTCTTGTACCTCGTGCAGAAATTGACGGTGATATCGGCGATAGCCACGTTGGTTTGCAGGCTCGCATGATGAGCCAGGCCATGCGCAAACTTGGTGCTTCTATTAACAAAACCAAGACAGTAGCTATTTTCATTAACCAATTGCGTGAAAAAGTTGGGGTTATGTTTGGTAACCCTGAAACAACGCCTGGTGGACGTGCCCTTAAGTTCTATGCTTCTGTTCGTATGGATGTCCGTGGAAATACGCAAATCAAGGGTACTGGTGACCAAAAAGATCAAAACGTTGGTAAGGAAACCAAGGTCAAGATCGTGAAGAACAAGGTAGCCCCTCCCTTTAAAGAGGTTGTTGTTGAAATCATGTATGGTGAAGGAATTTCTCGTACAGGTGAATTGATTGAGATTGGAACCAATCTTGGTTTTATCAAAAAAGCTGGTGCATGGTATTCATATAATGGCGAAAAAATCGGACAAGGCTCTGAGAATGCTAAGAAGTATCTCGTTGAACATCCAGAAGTCTTTGACGAAATTGACCGCAAAATCCGTGTTCACTACGGCTTGATTGAAGGTGAGGAAACACCAGAAGTCGTGACAGAAGAGGCTCCTGTTGCAATCGAAGAGGTTCAAGATGTTATTTTGGACTTGGATGGCGGTATTGAATTAGAAGAATAAAAGCGAAAAAAGTTTGGGTTATCCAGACTTTTTTCTGATTAAAAAACGAATATTCGCCCCAAAATTTAAAGTTTTTTTAAAAATAGGTCTACAGACGGATGGAATTTGTGGTATAATAGTTTATAATGTGCTTACTAAGATGTAGCAAAGGAGTGACTACATGATTAAAATTTATACAGTATCTAGTTGTACTTCTTGTAAGAAAGCAAAGAACTGGTTGAATGCCCATCAATTGTCCTATAACGAACATAACCTAGCTAAAGAGGCAATCACCAAGGAAGAAATTTTAAATATCTTGACCAAGACGGAAAATGGCATTGCAAGTATTGTATCGTCAAAAAATCGCTATGCTAAGAGTTTGGACTTTGATATCGAAGATTTGAGTGTCAATGAAGTGATTGACTTGATTACTTCTAATCCACGTATTTTGAAAAGTCCAATTCTGATTGACGAGAAACGATTGCAGGTTGGATATAAAGAAGATGACATTCGCGCCTTCTTACCACGAGCGGTTCGCAATGTAGAGAACGCTCAAGCTCGTATGCGAGCAGCCTTATAAGAGTGAGGAAGAACTCTGTTTCAGGGTTCTTTTTACACTTTCTTTGTGCTTGCTCTGGAAATATGATATAATGAAGATGAATAAAAATTGAAAGAAGGTGTAAGTATGGGATTCACAGAAGAAACAGTTCGCTTTCGTCTGGATGACACAGATAAGCAAGAAATTAGTCAAACCTTGACCAGTGTTTATCGTTCATTGGAGGAAAAAGGCTATAATCCAATCAACCAAATCATTGGCTATGTATTAAGTGGGGACCCTGCTTATATTCCTCGCTACAATGATGCCCGCAATCAAATTCGCAAACATGAACGCGATGAAATCATCGAAGAATTGGTGCGTTACTACCTGAAAGGGAATGGGATTGACCTCTAATGAGAATAATGGGATTAGATGTCGGTTCAAAGACGGTTGGAGTAGCTATTTCAGATCCCTTGGGATTTACAGCTCAAGGTTTGGAAATCATCCCAATTGACGAAGAAAAGGGTGAATTTGGTTTTCAACGTTTAACTGAGTTGGTTGAACAATATAAGGTTGATAAGTTTGTTGTAGGCCTACCTAAGAATATGAATAATACTAGCGGACCTCGTGTCGAAGCTAGTCAGGCCTATGGAAATTTATTGATTGAACAATACAAACTACCAGTTGATTACCAGGACGAACGGTTAACAACCGTAGCGGCAGAGCGCATGCTGATTGAGCAGGCAGATATCAGTCGCGGAAAACGTAAAAAAGTTATCGACAAATTAGCAGCCCAGCTGATTTTACAAAATTATTTAGATAGAACATTTTAAAGGAGATACTAATGGCACATCATCATGACCATGAACACGACCACAATCACGACGAACGTGAATTGATTACTTTGGTAGACGACCAAGGTAATGAAACACTTTTTGAAATTTTATTGACAATTGACGGTCAAGAAGAATTTGGTAAAAACTACGTTCTCTTAATTCCTGCAAGCGCAGAAGAAGATGAGAACGGAGAAGTTGAAATTCAAGCCTACTCATACATTGAAAATGAGAACGGCACAGAAGGCGACCTCCAACCAATCCCAGAAGACGCAACAGCAGAATGGGATATGATTGAAGAAGTCTTCAACAGCTTTATGGAGGAATAAAAAGGTCCAGTGGACCTTTTTATCATGAGCCTGAAAACAAGAAAGCGAATTAAGGTCCAGTGGACCTTTTTATCTTTTGCTTGAAAATAGGAGAGCAAAACCAAGTCCGGTGGAGCTTGAATCATGAGCATGAAAATAGAAGAACGAATTAAGGTCTGGGGGAGTGAAACAGTCTGGGGAGAGACTGTTTCAGCCCGAGCCGAGAAATAGGATAGCGAGGAAACAGTCTGGGGATAGACTGTTTCAGCCTGCGCCAAGAAACAGAATGTGAAGTCGAAACATTAGTCTTATAAAGAAGATTATGGTTTGGTTTTTATATAAATCACAAGCTAAAGTCGTTAGAATGATATTTCTAACGATTTTTTCTTATGGAAGCTCATAAAAATAACACTAAAATCAAAGAAGAATTGGATTTAATAATGGCCAACTTACAATAAAATACAATTGATAAATCATATTTACTAAGTTAGTAGACAAAAATGTCCTGTAGAAAGTTAGCTCTTTTCGATAAACTTAAACCATCAAACAAAGGAGATAGGATGATGGAATTTGAAAAGATGTATGATAGCGTAAAAGGAATTGTTAACAAGGCTCGTAAAGAGTTTTATATCAAACTGTGGGACAGAGATGACTGGGAGCAGGAAGGCATGATAACCTTGTTTGAATTATTGGAGGATCAACCATGGTTGATTGGGGAAAGAGCCCAGTTGTATTGTTATTTCAAGGTTAAATTCAGAAATCGGATTAAGGACTATGTTCGCAGACAGGAAAGTAAAAAGCGCAAGTTTGACCGAATGCCTCATGAAGACATACATGAACTATCACAAGTAATACAATCGCCAGGTTTAGTCAATGACGAGCTATTGTTGTTGAGAGGTGCCTTGAGAGATTATCGGAAAAATTTGTCCATGGACCAATTGGAAAATTATGAAAAACTAATTAGTGGTCAGAGTTTCAATGGTCGTAAGAATATGCTTAGAGATTTACAAGAACATTTAAAGGACTTTCGATGATTGTTTTCTACTAATGCTATAAGAATAATGGCGATAAAATATACGAACCGCCTCCCAAAACAGAAGTTTTGGGATTTTTAAATTTTTAAGTAAAAACTCTTGCAATGCACAATATAATTTGATAGAATGTTCTAGTGCCGTAAAAATTACGGCTGTAGCTTTGATGCAAGAGGTTGCGACACGCTCGGTTGCATTGCCACGCAACACGTGTTGGTTTTCTTGTGGAGCTAGCCTATTATCTTAAATAGACGAAAAGGAGAAAAAGATGGCAAACAAAAAAATCCGCATCCGCTTGAAAGCGTACGAACACCGTACACTTGATACAGCAGCTGCAAAAATCGTTGAAACTGCAACTCGTACAGGTGCTCAAGTAGCAGGTCCAGTTCCGCTTCCAACTGAACGTAGCCTCTACACAATCATCCGTGCGACTCACAAGTACAAAGATTCTCGTGAGCAGTTCGAAATGCGTACACACAAACGTTTGATCGACATCATCAACCCAACTCAAAAAACAGTTGATGCTTTGATGAAATTGGATCTTCCAAGTGGTGTAAACGTAGAAATCAAATTGTAATCAAGTCGCGAGCAAAACTCAGAAACTTGATTTGAGCATAAAAAACGCTCGTTAAAAACTTTTTAACTATAAAAATAAGAAAAGGAATATTTTTCTCATGACAAAAGGAATCTTAGGGAAAAAAGTGGGAATGACTCAAATCTTCACTGAATCTGGTGAATTTATCCCTGTTACTGTCATCGAAGCAACTCCAAACGTTGTTCTTCAAGTGAAAACAGTTGAAACTGATGGTTATGCTGCAGTTCAAGTTGGTTTTGATGACAAACGTGAAGTATTGAGCAACAAACCTGCCAAAGGCCATGTAGCTAAAGCTAACACAGCTCCTAAGCGCTTCATTCGTGAATTCAAAAACATTGAAGGCTTGGAAGTTGGACAAGAAATTACAGTTGAAACTTTCGCAGCTGGTGATGTTGTTGATGTAACTGGTACATCTAAAGGTAAAGGTTTCCAAGGTGTTATCAAACGCCATGGTCAATCACGTGGTCCTATGGCTCACGGTTCTCGTTACCACCGTCGTCCAGGTTCTATGGGTCCTATTGCACCTAGCCGTGTATTCAAAGGTAAAAACCTTGCAGGTCGCATGGGCGGCAACCGTGTAACAATTCAAAACCTTGAGGTTGTACAAGTTGTTCCAGAAAAGAACGTTATCCTTATCAAAGGTAACGTACCAGGTGCTAAGAAATCTCTTATCACTATCAAGTCAGCAGTTAAAGCTGGTAAATAATAAGGAAAGGGGAAATCAGTCGAAATGGCAAACGTAACATTATTTGACCAAACTGGTAAACAAGCTGGTGAAGTAGTTCTTAACGATGCGATTTTTGGTATCGAGCCAAACCAAGCAGTTGTATTTGATGTGATCATCAGCCAACGTGCTAGCCTTCGTCAAGGTACTCACGCAGTTAAAAACCGTTCAGCAGTCTCAGGTGGCGGACGCAAACCATGGCGTCAAAAAGGAACTGGACGTGCTCGTCAAGGTTCTATCCGTTCACCACAATGGCGTGGCGGTGGCGTAGTCTTCGGACCAACTCCACGTTCATACGCGTACAAACTTCCACAAAAAGTTCGTCGCTTGGCACTTAAATCTGTTTACTCAGAAAAAGTTGCTGAAAACAAATTTGTAGCTGTTAACTCACTTGAATTCACAGCTCCAAAAACTGCTGAATTTGCAAAAGTGCTTGCAGCATTGAGCATTGATTCTAAAGTCCTTGTTATTCTTGAAGAAGGCAACGAATTCGCAGCTCTTTCTGCTCGTAACATCCCAGGAGTTAAAGTTGCAACTGCAACAACTGCAAGCGTACTTGACATCGCAAATGCAGACAAACTTCTTGTAACTCAAGCAGCTATCTCTAAAATTGAGGAGGTTCTTGCATAATGAATTTGTATGATGTTATCAAAAAACCTGTCATCACAGAAAGCTCAATGGGCCAACTCGAAGCAGGCAAGTATGTATTTGAAGTTGACACTCGTGCACACAAACTCTTGATCAAGCAAGCCGTTGAAGCTGCATTCGAGGGTGTTAAAGTTGCGAATGTTAACACAATCAATGTGAAACCTAAAACAAAACGCGTAGGTCGTTATGTAGGTCGCACAAACAAAGTGAAAAAAGCAATCATCACATTGGCTGCTGATTCAAAAGCGATTGAATTGTTCGCTACAGCTGACGCTGAATAATCAAAGGAGGAATTAACGTGGGTATTAAAGTTTATAAACCAACGACAAATGGCCGTCGTAACATGACTTCTTTGGACTTCGCTGAAATCACAACAAGCACTCCAGAAAAAAGCTTGCTTGTTGCTTTGAAGAGCAAAGCTGGTCGTAACAACAACGGTCGCATCACTGTTCGTCACCAAGGTGGCGGTCACAAACGTTTCTACCGTTTGGTAGACTTCAAACGTAACAAAGATGGCGTTGAAGCAATCGTTAAAACGATCGAATACGATCCAAACCGTTCAGCAAACATCGCTCTTGTACACTACACAGACGGTGTTAAAGCTTATATCATTGCTCCTAAAGGACTTGAAGTTGGTCAACGCATCGTTTCAGGCCCAGAAGCAGATATCAAAGTTGGTAACGCACTTCCACTTGCAAACATCCCAGTCGGTACTGTTGTTCACAACATCGAGTTGAAACCAGGTCGCGGTGGTGAGTTGGTTCGTGCTGCCGGTGCATCTGCACAGGTTCTTGGTCAAGAAGGTAAATACGTTCTTGTTCGCCTTCAATCAGGTGAAGTTCGTATGATCCTTGGTACTTGCCGTGCTACTGTTGGTACTGTAGGTAACGAACAACATGGCCTTGTTAACCTTGGTAAAGCAGGTCGTAGCCGTTGGAAAGGTATCCGTCCAACAGTTCGCGGTTCTGTGATGAACCCTAACGATCACCCACACGGTGGTGGTGAAGGTAAAGCACCAGTTGGTCGTAAAGCACCATCTACACCATGGGGTAAACCAGCTCTTGGTTTGAAAACTCGTAACAAGAAAGCTAAATCTGACAAACTTATCGTTCGTCGTCGCAACCAAAAATAATCTATTCTTAGTTGCATAGCATTCTATATCATCCGCCAACTCGGTAGCCCGCAAAGCGGGCAAGCCGCTGTGGTACATATTTTAAAGGAGAAAATACTAAAATGGGACGTAGTCTTAAAAAAGGACCTTTCGTCGATGAGCATTTGATGAAAAAAGTTGAAGCTCAAGCAAATGACGAAAAGAAAAAAGTAATTAAAACTTGGTCACGTCGTTCAACGATCTTCCCAAGTTTCATCGGTTATACAATCGCAGTTTACGATGGACGTAAACATGTACCTGTATACATTCAAGAAGACATGGTAGGTCACAAACTTGGTGAATTTGCACCAACTCGTACTTACAAAGGTCATGCTGCTGACGACAAGAAAACTCGTCGTAAATAATTTAGGAGGAAAACACAATGGCAGAAATTACTTCAGCTAAAGCAACTGCTCGCACAGTACGTGTTTCACCTCGTAAATCACGTCTTGTCTTGGATAACATCCGTGGCAAAAGCGTAGCAGACGCAATCGCAATCTTGAAATTCACACCAAACAAAGCTGCAGGCATTATCGAGGGAGTTTTGAACTCAGCAATCGCTAACGCTGAAAACAACTTTGGTTTGGAAAAAGCTAACTTGGTAGTCAGCGAAGCATTCGCAAACGAAGGGCCAACGTTGAAACGTTTCCGTCCACGTGCGAAAGGTTCTGCTTCACCAATCAACAAACGCACAGCTCACATCACTGTAGTTGTGGCAGAGAAATAAGGAGGTAAAAACGTGGGTCAAAAAGTACATCCAATTGGTATGCGTGTTGGCATCATCCGTGATTGGGATGCTAAATGGTATGCTGAAAAAGAATACGCGGATTACCTTCATGAAGATCTTGCAATCCGCAACTTTATCAAAAAAGAATTGGCTGATGCGTCAACATCAACAATCGAAATCGAACGTGCTGTAAACAAAGTTATCGTTTCTATCCACACTGCTAAACCAGGTATGGTTATCGGTAAAGCTGGTAGTAACGTTGATGCACTTCGTGCTCAATTGAACAAATTGACTGGTAAGCAAGTACACATCAACATCATCGAAATCAAACAACCTGATTTGGATGCACACCTTGTTGGTGAGTCAATCGCTCGTCAATTGGAGCAACGTGTGGCGTTCCGCCGTGCTCAAAAACAAGCTATCCAACGTGCAATGCGCGCTGGTGCAAAAGGTATCAAAACACAAGTTTCTGGTCGTTTGAACGGTGCTGATATTGCCCGTGCAGAAGGCTATTCAGAAGGAACTGTTCCTCTTCATACACTTCGTGCGGATATCGACTACGCTTGGGAAGAAGCTTTGACAACTTACGGTAAACTTGGTATCAAAGTATGGATCTACCGTGGTGAAGTTCTTCCAGCTCGTAAAAACACTAAAGGAGGTAAATAACAAATGTTAGTACCTAAACGTGTAAAACACCGTCGTGAATTCCGTGGAAAAATGCGCGGTGAAGCTAAAGGTGGAAAACAAGTAGACTTTGGTCAATACGGTCTTCAAGCAACTACTAGCTCATGGATTACAAACCGCCAAATCGAAGCTGCCCGTATCGCTATGACGCGTTACATGAAACGTGGTGGTAAAGTTTGGATTAAGATCTTCCCACACAAATCATACACTGCTAAAGCTATCGGTGTACGTATGGGTTCTGGTAAAGGTGCTCCTGAAGGTTGGGTAGCTCCAGTTAAACGCGGTAAGGTTATGTTTGAAGTAGCTGGCGTTTCTGAAGAAATTGCACGCGAAGCATTCCGCCTTGCTGGTCACAAATTGCCAGTTAAAGTTAAATTCGTAAAACGTGAAGCAGAATAAGGAGAAGACATGAAACTTCAAGAAATTAAAGATTTTGTAAAAGAACTTCGTGGCCTTTCTCAAGAAGAACTTGCTAAGAAAGAAAACGAATTGAAGAAAGAACTCTTCGAACTTCGTTTCCAAGCTGCTGCTGGTCAACTTGAGCAAACTGCTCGTTTGAACGAAGTGAAGAAACAAATTGCACGTATCAAAACTGTGCAATCTGAAACTAAATAATAGATTGGGAAAGGAGAATTTCAATGGAACGCAATAATCGTAAAGTTCTTGTTGGACGCGTAGTGTCTGACAAAATGGACAAAACAATCACAGTTGTAGTTGAAACTAAACGTAACCACCCAGTCTATGGTAAACGTATTAACTACTCTAAAAAGTACAAAGCTCATGATGAAAACAATGTTGCTAAAGAAGGTGATATCGTTCGTATCATGGAAACTCGCCCACTTTCAGCTACAAAACGCTTCCGTCTTGTAGAAGTTGTGGAAGAGGCAGTTATCATTTAATCAACCTGAAAGGAGAAAATTGACATGATTCAAACAGAAACTCGTTTGAAAGTTGCTGACAACAGTGGCGCACGTGAAATCTTGACAATCAAAGTTCTTGGTGGTTCAGGACGTAAATTCGCGAACATCGGCGACATCATCGTTGCTTCAGTAAAACAAGCTACTCCTGGTGGTGCGGTTAAAAAAGGTGACGTTGTTAAAGCCGTTATCGTTCGTACTAAGACAGGTGCTCGTCGTGCTGATGGTTCATACATCAAATTCGATGAGAATGCTGCAGTTATCATCCGTGAAGACAAAAACCCTCGCGGAACTCGTATCTTTGGCCCAGTGGCACGCGAATTGCGTGATGGCGGTTTCATGAAAATCGTTTCATTGGCACCAGAAGTACTTTAATTTAAAATCTAACAAACTAAGTCCCCTGGTTACATTACTAACCAGGGTGCCCATTAGGGCGTAAGAAATCATAGGAGAAATCAAATGTTTGTAAAAAAAGGCGATAAAGTTCGCGTAATCGCTGGTAAAGACAAAGGCGTTGAAGCTCTTGTCGTAACAGCACTTCCAAAAGTAAACAAAGTTATTGTTGAAGGTGTTAACATCGTTAAGAAACACCAAAAACCAAACAGCGAAAACCCTCAAGGTGCTATCGTTGAAAAAGAAGCTCCAATCCATGTGTCAAACGTTCAAGTTCTTGACAAAAATGGTGTTGCAGGACGCGTTGGTTACAAGTTTGTAGATGGCAAAAAAGTTCGCTACAACAAAAAATCAGGCGAAGTGCTTGATTAATCACGAAGGAAAGGAGAAGTATAATGGCAAATCGTTTAAAAGAAAAATATCTTAATGAAGTAGTTCCTGCTTTGACTGAACAATTTAACTATTCTTCAGTTATGGCTGTGCCAAAAGTTGATAAGATCGTTTTGAACATGGGTGTTGGTGACGCTGTTTCTAACGCTAAAAACCTTGAGAAAGCTGCTCAAGAATTGGCTTTGATCTCAGGTCAAAAACCACTTATCACTAAAGCTAAGAAATCAATCGCCGGCTTCCGTCTTCGTGAGGGTGTTGCGATCGGTGCGAAAGTAACTCTTCGTGGCGAACGTATGTATGAGTTCTTGGACAAATTGGTTACAGTTTCACTTCCACGTGTACGTGACTTCCACGGTGTACCAACTAAGTCATTCGACGGACGTGGTAACTACACACTTGGTGTGAAAGAGCAATTGATCTTCCCAGAAATCAACTTCGACGATGTTGATAAAACTCGCGGTATGGATATCGTTATCGTTACAACTGCTAACACTGACGAAGAATCACGTGCATTGCTTACTGGCCTTGGTATGCCGTTTGCAAAATAAGAGGGAGAGAATAAATGGCTAAAAAATCAATGATCGCTAAGAACAAACGCCCAGCTAAGTTCTCTACACAAGCTTACACACGCTGTGAAAAATGTGGACGTCCACACTCAGTTTACCGCAAATTCAAATTGTGCCGTGTATGCTTCCGCGACTTGGCTTACCTTGGACAAATTCCTGGCGTAACAAAAGCTTCTTGGTAAGATAAGATGTGAGAGCGTTTAGCAACCAACGCAAAGATTGGAGATTTGACGATGAAGTTTACTTCTAGGAAAATCTATCTTCTTTGCTAAGGTTGTAGCTCGAACTCAATTAAAACATGATACTAAGGGCGTGACGGACAAAGTGAAAATAGGAACTCTAGCGAAGAACGCTTGCGTTCTAGATAGAGTTATCTTTTTCACACAGGCCGTAGCCTGAGTTCAAATGTTAGGATGCAATAGCATCATACTAGCAAATTCAAACTTTGCATTGCCTATCAGGCACACATTAACTAGCAAGTGACTAGATCAAACTGCTAGTGAGAGGAGAAACAACAAATGGTTATGACTGACCCAATTGCAGATTTTTTGACACGTATTCGTAACGCTAACCAAGCAAAACACGAAGTGCTTGAAGTTCCTGCATCAAACATCAAAAAAGGTATTGCTACAATCCTTAAAAACGAAGGTTTTGTGAAAAACGTTGAATTCATCGAAGATGACAAACAAGGCATCATCCGTGTATTCTTGAAATACGGACCAAACGGTGAAAAAGTTATTACTAACTTGAAACGCGTTTCAAAACCAGGTCTTCGTGTTTACTCAAAACGTGAAGATATTCCAAAAGTTCTTAACGGACTTGGTATCGCAATCATCTCAACATCAGAAGGTCTTTTGACTGACAAACAAGCTCGTCAAAAGAACGTTGGTGGTGAGGTTATCGCATACGTTTGGTAATCTTTTAGCTCCCAATTTCGTCATGTGCCTGTGTTAGAGCGCCTTGGCATACTCGAGTATAGCCTGTGTCGCTCTGCCTTGGCACATTTAGAAATTGAAACCTAAAAGCATGATTGCTTCTCAAATGCGATCATGAAACCCGCTCATTCGAACGCGGGCTAAAGTCCGTGTTTAAATGAGACCCCGTGAAAACTAGTCGCTCGACGGCTTGATAATTTAACAGGAGAATTAAAAAATATGTCACGTATTGGTAATAAAGTAATTACATTGCCTGCTGGTGTTGAGCTTGCTCAAAACAACGGCGTGGTAACTGTAAAAGGACCTAAAGGGGAATTGACTCGTGAATTCCCAACTGCTATTGAAATCCGTGTGGAAGGTGCAGAAGTAACTCTTCACCGTCCAAACGATTCAAAAGAAATGAAGACTATTCACGGTACTAGCCGTGCTAACCTCAACAACATGGTTGTTGGTGTTTCTGAAGGCTTCAAAAAAGAACTTGAAATGCGTGGTGTCGGTTACCGTGCTCAATTGGCTGGTAACAAATTGACACTTGCTGTTGGTAAATCACATCCAGATGAAGTGGTTGCACCAGAAGGTATTACATTTGAAGTTCCAACACCAACACAAATCGTCGTGTCTGGTATCAACAAAGAAGTTGTTGGTCAAACAGCAGCTTACATCCGTAGCCTTCGCGCTCCTGAGCCATACAAAGGTAAAGGTATCCGCTACGTTGGTGAATTCGTTCGCCGTAAAGAAGGTAAAACAGGTAAATAATAGCTTGCTGAGGTGGCTTAGCCACCTGGCTGACTATTTCTCAAATTGTTTCGTAAGAAACAGAATCATACATTAAGAGGTGAATATTGTGATTTCAAAACCAGATAAAAACAAAATCCGCCAAAAACGCCACCGTCGCGTTCGCGGTAAAATCTCTGGAACTGCTGCTCGCCCACGTTTGAACATTTTCCGTTCTAATACAGGCATCTACGCTCAAGTGATTGATGACGTAGCGGGTGTAACGCTCGCAAGCGCTTCTACTCTTGATAAAGAAGTTTCAAAAGGTACTAAGACAGAACAAGCTGTTGTTGTAGGTAAACTCGTTGCTGAACGCGCGGTAGCTAAAGGTATTTCTGAAGTGGTCTTTGACCGCGGTGGATATCTCTATCACGGACGTGTGAAAGCTTTGGCTGAATCAGCTCGTGAAAACGGATTGAAATTCTAATAGGGAGGACACTAAGAAATGGCATTCAAAGATAACGCAGTTGAAATTGAAGAACGCGTAGTAGCCATCAACCGTGTTACAAAAGTTGTTAAAGGTGGACGTCGTCTTCGTTTTGCAGCTCTTGTGGTTGTTGGTGACCGTAACGGTCGCGTAGGTTTCGGTACTGGTAAAGCTCAAGAAGTACCAGAAGCTATCCGTAAAGCAGTTGAATCTGCTAAGAAAAACATGATTGAGGTACCAATGGTTGGTACAACAATTCCACACGAAGTTCGCTCAGAATTTGGCGGCGCTCGTGTATTGTTGAAACCTGCTTCAGAAGGTTCTGGGGTTGCTGCCGGTGGTGCAACTCGTGCCGTAATTGAATTGGCAGGTATCGCAGATGTGACTTCTAAGTCACTTGGTTCAAACACACCAATCAACATCGTTCGCGCAACAGTTGAAGGTTTGAAACAGTTGAAACGTGCTGAAGAAGTGGCTGCACTTCGTGGCATTTCAGTTTCTGATTTGGCATAAGAAAGGAGATACTCATGGCTCAAATTAAAATCACTTTGACTAAGTCTCCAATCGGTCGCAAACCAGAACAACGTAAAACAGTTGTTGCACTTGGACTTGGTAAATTGAACTCTTCAGTTGTTAAGGAAGATAACCCAGCTATTCTTGGAATGGTGAACGCTATCTCTCACTTGGTAACTGTTGAAGAAGTTAAGTAACTTCAAGATATACAAACGGACTAAGTCGCAGAGAATTCTTTGCGACTTCTAGTCAATTTTCAAAAAGAAGCGAGTTTGTGGATAAAGACTCTTGTAATCCACAGGCGCTAGCATATAAAAGAGGAGAAAAAATAATGAAACTTCATGAATTGCAACCTGCAACAGGTTCTCGTAAAGTCCGCAACCGTGTAGGTCGTGGTACATCATCAGGTAACGGTAAAACTTCTGGCCGTGGTCAAAAAGGTCAAAAAGCTCGTAGCGGTGGCGGTGTTCGCCCAGGTTTTGAAGGTGGACAAACTCCATTGTTCCGTCGTCTTCCAAAACGTGGTTTCACAAACATCAATGCTAAAGAGTACGCAATCGTTAACCTTGATCAATTGAACGCTTTTGAAGATGGTGCTGAAGTAACACCAGTTGTACTTATCGAAGCTGGTATCGTTAAAGCTGAAAAATCAGGTATCAAAATCCTTGGTAACGGCGAATTGACGAAGAAATTGACAGTTAAAGCTGCTAAATTCTCTAAATCAGCTGAAGAAGCAATCACTTCTAAAGGTGGCTCAGTAGAAGTCATCTAAGAGGTGACAGCCTATGTTTTTTAAACTTTTAAAGGATGCCTTGAAAATAAAATTGGTACGTAGTAAAATTCTATTTACCATTTTTATCCTTTTGGTTTTCCGAATTGGTACTCATATTACAGTGCCAGGGGTCAATGCAAAAAGTCTTGAAGCCTTATCAAATGTACCATTCTTGAATATGTTAAGTTTGGTTTCTGGTAACGCAATGCGAAACTTCTCGGTTTTTGCCCTTGGGGTCAGCCCCTACATAACGGCCTCTATCATTGTTCAACTCTTACAGATGGATATTTTGCCTAAATTTGTAGAGTGGGGCAAACAGGGTGAAGTTGGTCGCCGAAAATTAAATCAAGCGACCCGCTACATTTCTTTGGTACTGGCATTTGTTCAGTCTATCGGTATCACAGCAGGTTTCAATGTCCTATCAGGTGCAAAATTGACCAATATGCCTCTCAACTGGCAAACCTATTTGTTAATCGGTTCAATTTTGACAACTGGTTCGGTTATTGTTACTTGGTTAGGAGAACAAATTTCTGAAAAAGGCTATGGTAATGGGACATCGATGATTATCTTTGCAGGTATCATTTCATCCTTGCCAGGAACTTTTTATGAGATTTACATCGACCGTTTTGTCAATATTGAATCTAGTCGTTTGGGTGAGTCAGCGATTTTCGTCACAGCACTCATTATCTTAATACTCTTTGTTGTCTACTTTACAACCTTTGTACAACAAGCCGAATACAAACTACCTATTCAGTACACAAAACGTGCTCAAGGTGCACCTTCTAGTTCTTATTTGCCCTTAAAATTGAATCCAGCAGGAGTTATTCCCGTAATCTTTGCAGGTTCTATCACTGCAGTTCCAACCTCCTTGATTCAATACTTTGCAAGTCAGAACAGAAGTGCAGGTTGGTTAATGGCGGTTCAAGAATACTTTGATTATTCAACAGTCAAAGGGATGATTGTATATGCAGCTTTGATTATCTTGTTCACTTTCTTCTATACTTTTGTTCAGGTTAATCCTGAAAAAACAGCAGAAAGTTTGCAAAAGAGCGCTGCCTATATCCATGGTGTAAGACCTGGTAATGGGACAGAGCAATTCTTGTCGAAGTTGTTAAAACGATTAGCTGCTATTGGTGCAGTATTCTTAAGCTTTATCGCACTTTTGCCAATCCTTGCACAAAATCTCTTTGGGCTTTCTTCGAATATTGCCTTCCTGGGTACAAGTTTGATTATCCTGATTTCAACAAGTATCGAAGGCATTAAGCAGTTGGAAGGCTACCTTCTTAAGAGAAAATATGTAGGTTTCTTAGAAATTACAGAATAGAATATAGGTTGACCTCGTCAACCTTCTATTTTGTTTTTAGATAAGTTTGTCAATGGTGGCAAATTTATGTGAAAACAAAATAAGGAGTTTGTCATGAATCTTTTAATTATGGGTTTACCAGGTGCTGGTAAAGGAACACAGGCGGCTAAGATTGTTGAGAAATTTAATGTTGCTCATATTTCTACAGGTGATATGTTCCGTGCAGCGATGGCTAATCAGACTGAGATGGGGGGGTTGGCTAAGTCTTATATTGACAAGGGCGATTTAGTACCAGATGAAGTTACTAATGGCATTGTCAAAGAGCGCTTGGTTCAAGATGATATTAAAGAAAAAGGTTTCTTGTTGGACGGTTACCCACGTACTATCGAGCAAGCCCATGCACTAGATGCTAACTTAGCAGAGCTAGGTATCGAGTTGCAAGGGGTTATCAATATTGAGATTGATCCATCCAAATTGGTTGAGCGCTTAAGTGGTCGTATCATTCATAAAGAAACAGGGGAAACCTTCCATAAGGTATTCAATCCACCAGTTGGAGATTACAAAGAGGAAGATTTCTACCAACGTGAAGACGATAAGCCAGAATCTGTCAAACGCCGTTTAGAAGTGAACATTGCGCAAGGCCAACCGATTATTGATCACTATCGTGCCAAAGGTTTGGTACATGATATCGAAGGCGATCAAGACATCGAACTTGTTTTCCAAGCAATTGATACTGTGTTGTCAAAATTGCAATAAACTTAATAGATTTGGCTTGCATTTTTCTAGGAAAGATGATAAAATAGCCTAGTCTGACTTATAATTGTTACCTCTGTGTTCAGAGGGCATCAAATCGATATTTAGAGAGGGGTTACTTTTGCATGGCAAAAGAAGATGTGATTGAAATTGAAGGCAAAGTAGTTGATACAATGCCAAATGCTATGTTTACTGTTGAGTTGGAAAACGGACACCAAGTCCTTGCAACTGTTTCTGGTAAAATCCGTAAGAACTACATTCGTATTTTGGTCGGTGACCGCGTAACTGTTGAGCTTAGTCCATACGACTTGACACGTGGACGTATCACATACCGCTTTAAATAGTCGAAATACTTGGAGGGATTAGACATGAAAGTAAGACCATCGGTCAAACCAATTTGCGAATACTGCAAAGTTATTCGTCGTAATGGTCGTGTTATGGTGATTTGCCCAGCAAACCCTAAACACAAGCAACGTCAAGGTTAAGAAATAGAAAGGAGAAAACATGGCTCGTATTGCTGGAGTTGACATTCCAAATGACAAACGTGTAGTTATTTCATTGACTTATGTTTACGGTATCGGTCTCGCAACTTCTAAGAAAATTCTTGCTGCTGCAGGTATTTCAGAAGATGTTCGCGTAAAAGACTTGACACCTGATCAAGAAGACGCTATCCGTCGTGAAGTTGATGCAATCAAAGTTGAAGGTGACCTCCGTCGTGAAGTTAACTTGAACATCAAACGTTTGATGGAAATCGGTTCATACCGTGGTATCCGTCACCGTCGTGGACTTCCTGTCCGTGGACAAAACACTAAAAACAATGCCCGCACTCGTAAAGGTAAAGCTGTTGCGATCGCAGGTAAGAAAAAATAAAATAGGAGGTAGAAAAATTGGCTAAACCAACACGTAAACGTCGTGTGAAAAAGAATATCGAATCTGGTATTGCTCATATTCACGCAACATTTAATAACACTATTGTTATGATTACTGATGTGCATGGTAACGCGATTGCTTGGTCATCAGCTGGTGCTCTTGGTTTCAAAGGTTCTCGTAAATCTACACCATTTGCCGCTCAAATGGCTGCTGAAGCTGCTGCTAAATCTGCACAAGAACACGGTCTTAAAACAGTTGAAGTTACCGTTAAAGGCCCAGGTTCAGGTCGTGAGTCTGCTATCCGCGCTCTTGCTGCCGCTGGTCTTGAAGTAACAGCAATTCGTGATGTGACTCCTGTACCACACAATGGTGCTCGTCCTCCAAAACGTCGCCGTGTATAATCATACAATCCATACACAGCTTTTCGTTTAAGAGGGAGTAAGAAATGATTGAGTTTGAAAAACCAACAATAACAAAAATTGATGAAAATAAAGATTACGGCAGATTTGTCATCGAACCATTAGAACGTGGTTACGGAACAACTCTTGGTAACTCTCTTCGTCGTGTACTTCTTGCTTCACTACCAGGTGCTGCAGTAACATCAATTAAGATTGATGGCGTACTCCACGAATTCGACACAGTTCCAGGTGTCCGTGAAGATGTTATGCAAATTATTCTTAGCATCAAAGGCATTGCTGTAAAATCTTATGTCGAAGACGAAAAGACGATTGAACTTGATGTAGTAGGTCCGGCTGAAGTAACAGCAGGTGACATTCTTACTGACAGTGACATTGAAATTATTAACCCTGATCATTATCTATTCACTATTGCTGAAGGTGCAAGCTTTAGAGCAACCTTGACTGTTAATTCAGGCCGTGGTTATGTGCCAGCTGAAGGCAATAAGAAAGATGATGCACCAGTGGGAACACTTGCGGTGGATTCTATCTACACGCCAGTGAAAAAAGTCAACTATCAAGTAGAACCAGCTCGCGTTGGTAGTAACGATGGATTTGACAGATTAACACTTGAAATCAACACAAATGGTACCATTATACCAGAAGATGCACTTGGTCTTTCTGCGCGTATTTTGATGGAGCACTTAGGTCTATTCACTGATTTGACAGAAGTAGCGAAATCTGCTGAAGTTATGAAAGAAGCTGAAGTGACATCAGATGATCGTATGCTTGATCGTACGATTGAGGAATTGGACCTTTCTGTTCGCTCATACAACTGTTTGAAACGTGCAGGAATTAACACTGTATTTGATTTGACAGAGAAAACTGAGCCAGAAATGATGAAAGTGCGCAATCTTGGCCGTAAGAGTCTTGAAGAAGTCAAGGTTAAATTGGCTGACTTGGGTCTAGGATTGAAGAAAGATAAATAATATAGGAGGAAATCATGGCATACCGTAAACTAGGACGCACTAGCTCACAACGTAAAGCAATGTTGCGCGATTTGACAACTGACCTTTTGATCAACGAATCAATCGTTACAACTGAAGCTCGTGCTAAAGAAATCCGTAAAACAGTTGAAAAAATGATCACACTTGGTAAACGTGGTGACTTGCACGCACGTCGTCAAGCTGCTGCATTTGTTCGTAACGAAATTGCATCTGAAAACTATGATGAAGCAACTGATAAGTACACAGCTACTACTGTACTTCAAAAATTGTTCTCTGAAATTGCACCTCGTTATGCAGAACGCAATGGTGGATATACTCGTATCCTCAAAACAGAACCACGTCGTGGTGATGCTGCCCCAATGGCAATTATCGAACTTGTATAAGATCATCAATTTTGTTGAGTGTTATGATGATGGGATTTGTTTCAAATCCTTAGTCTAGCTCTGGTCTGCCGCTGGGTTTTCCCAGCGGTAACACTCATCATATTGATTGGACGCTTGTTTACGAAATTACTCTAATATAGAATAATTTCGTAAGCAGGCGTTTTATTTTTGCATAAAATTTGATATACTTTAAAGAATGAATGGAGAACACATGGCAGAAATTACAAACTTCTTTAAAGAATACTATCTTTCCAAAATGAAGGATAATCCAGAGTTATTTATTGGCATTGAACTTGAATATCCAATAGTGAACAAAGAGGGGGGACAAACCTCGATTAAAGTAGCTAAAGACTTAATGGAATATCTTTCAAGCAAAGAAGAGTTTAATGTAGTAAAGTTTGATGAGGATGGGTGCCCGATAGAAATCGTCAGTATGGAAGGTGATTTAATTCTCTTTGAAGTAACTTATAATACACTTGAGCTTGCATTTGCCAAAGCAAGGTACATTCAGGATATAGAAAAGCGTTTTGAAGTATATTTGGACCAAATTCAGCGTTTTTTAGGCTTGTACCATCATGAATTGCAGGGAGTGGGCATCAATCCAAATTGGAAACTAAATGACCATAGACCTGTGGCTACAGGGCGTTATCGCATGCTTATGGATTATTTAAAACTATCTGCAAACTATCCTCACATGCACCAATATACAGATTACGCGGGCATCATATGTGGTAATCAGGTCCAATTTGATGTATCTAGGAAAAATTATCTAAGAGTTCTTAACGCATTTAATAAGATTGAGGCTGTCAAAGCTTATCTATTTGCTAATTCTGAGTTCGAAGATTTTGCAGATATGACAGTAAGCCGTGATTATTTTTGGGAAGCCTCTATGCATGGCTTGATTGAGGATAATGTCGGGGTTTATCCTGAGGATTTCAATACAGAAACAGACTACCTTGAGTTTCAGAAAAGAACGGCCATGTTCTATATTGAGCGTAACAAGGGGTATTATTACTTTCATCCCATTAGGATTAAAGAGTATTTAAAAAATAAAAACATAACAGCTTATTCGGCAACTGGAAAGCAAATAGAGTTTAGTCCTCACATTGACGATTTAAAGAGCCATCGTTCCTATCATTATCAAGAATTAACCAAGAGAGGAACAGTTGAATTTCGAAGTATCTGTACACAGCCCTTTGAAAGCACATTTGCGCCAACGGCTTTCCAATTAGGCTTGCTTGTAAATTTAGAAAAATTTGAAAAAATACTAGAAGAGACAGACTTCTTTGACTTTTTTGGCAGAGATTATAAGCATCTTCGCAAACAATTCTCAGTAAAATGTCTTACAAAAATGGAACGAGAAATCCTATGGAAACTATCCAGAGAACTGGTTGCCTGTGCGAAAGAAGGCCTGAAAGCCAGAGGTATGGGTGAAGAAAAATACTTATTAGCCTTGCAGGAAAATAATAGCTAATCAAAAAGGCTATCAGTTTTCTCAATTTTAAAATAAATTCCCTGAATTTCTAGTTTAAATTAGCCACCAGCTAGAAATGCACTCGGCGACTTGTAGTCCAAGAATTTTTAGGGTAGTTGTTAATCCAATTTTCGATAAAAGCGACTTCTTTCGGGGTCGTTTTCATGGTTCCATTTGGTAACCATCTCCGAATCAATCGATTGTGATTTTCATTCGTTCCCCCTCTCCCATGAAGAGTAGATATATTCCTCGGGAAACACTTCAGCCAGATGACTAAACTCTGTACCGTTTTCGGCACTTATAGACAGGATACGATGTTCCCTCAAGATTCCCTCCAGTGCTTGATTGACTGACTCAGTGGTTTTGTTAGGTATCAGACGGATGATTTGGTGTCTGCTCCGCCGGTCGGTTAAGACTAACAGGCAATAATTTTTTATCTTAGTCAGTAGGACGGTATCAATTTCATAATGACCGTTTTCCAAGCGAAGATTAATAACGTCAGGACGTTCTTCGATAGATTTACCAGTCGGCTTAAAGTTCGGACTGGCTTGCTTCTTGACACCTTTTCTTTTTCTGGGATAAAGCATGTCGGCCTTCGTCAATCCTAAATGACCATTATGAAACCAGTAGTAGATGGTTGAAATACCAACTTTCACTTGCTTCTTCTTAACCATCATTTCAGGCGAAAATTTTTGCTTATGATAGTGTAAGATCATCTCTCTGATTTCCTTTGTTAGAATTAACTTTTTCACCGACCGTTTTCGATTGGATTGGTAAACAGTTTGTGCGTAATCGGCAGAATAGACCTTTTTGTATAGCCCTTTTCTCACTTGTTGTAAAGTTGTACCTCTTTTGACTTCATTATGAATCGTTTGAGGGACCTTTCCTAACAAGCCTGCAATTTCACGATTGGACATATTTTCAAGTTTCCACTGTTCAATCAAGCGGCGGTTATCTATTGTCAAATGTTTCCCTTTTGGGTAATGTTCTTGCATATCTATGCCTTTCCTTGTGTTTGTGGCGAACTTCAAGTATAGCACAGAGGTGTTTTCTTATACCTTACGTCAGATTTCATTTGACAGCAGGCACCCTTGAAGCTATTATCAAATGAAATCATCAACTTACTCAAACATAGTGAAACATCTAATTCTTGACTAAGGTAAGGTGGCTAACTTCATTATAGAAATTTCATTTGACTACTGAATTCAAAATATCTTCGTCAAATACCTTGAAAAGCTTGACAAATGGTAGAAAAACAGCGCATAAAACAAAATATCCGTCTTGTCATAAAGTATCCATAGTAAATCACCTTGATTTAAAGTCTACAAGACAAAAATGTCCTGTAGAAAGCCAACACTTTTCGATAAACTTAACCCATCAACCAAAGGAGATTAAGTAATGAAATTCGAAAAAGTGTACGCAAGTGTCAAAGGAATTGTAACCAAGGCTCGAAAAGAGTTTTACATTAAACTATGGGATTGCGATGATTGGGAACAAGAAGGAATGATGACCTTGTTTGAATTATTGGAAGAACAACCGTGGTTAGTTGATGAACAAGTTCAATTGTATTGTTATTTCAAAGTCAAGTTCAGAAATCGAATGAAGGATCGAATTCGTAAACAGGAAAGTCAAAAACGCAAGTTTGATCGTATGCCACATGAAGATATTCATGAATTATCTCACGCCATACAATCACCAGGCTTGATAAACGATGAACTATTAATGTTGAGAGG
>NZ_POIZ01000027.1 GCF_002960425.1 Streptococcus suis | reverse complement strand
GAAACATATAAGACCTCCAATTGAGTGTGGTAATTCCTGCTAGAAGTTGATTGTTTTTTATTCTAGTGTACAGGTAAATCCACGAATTCTCAACTGGGGGTCTTTACATATTGTCTATAATAGCAATCGTATAACAAAAATACTTTATAAATTTTGTACAGAAAAGTGTTACCTTTCCAAGGATTAGTTTTCCCTACAATTACTAACATCATTAGCTCGTAAATCACAAAGCCCCCACTAAGGTTATACACCTGGTGAGGGCTATATGCTCGTTTTCATTATTCAATGGTGAAGGCGAATCCATCATGAATATCTTGCACAGACTCACCTTTTATTCTCTCTTACAAAATATTTTCAAAACTATCACGTACTTCTTGTGGCCAAACACTGGACTGCACTTCACCGATATGTTTCTTACGAAGCAAGAACATGGCCAAACGGGATTGACCGATACCGCCACCAATCGAAAGTGGGAATAGCCCATTCAAAAGGGCACGATGCCAATCAAATTCCAAACGATCCTCGTCACCTGTAATAGCAACCTGGCGCTTCAGCGCTTCTTCATCCACACGAATCCCCATTGAGGACAACTCAAAGGCTGATCCAAGCGCTTCATTCCAAACCAAGATGTCGCCATTGAGTCCTTTGTAGCCTGCTTCTGATGGGCTTGTCCAGTCATCATAGTCTGGGGCGCGTCCATCATGTGGTTTACCATCTGCCAGTTCACCGCCGATACCGATTAGGAAAACTGCACCGTATTCTTTGGCAACCACGTTCTCACGCTCTTTTGGTGTCAAGTCTGGGAAGTTCTTGACCAAATCCTCCGTGTGGATAAAGGTGATTTTCTTAGGCAAAACAGACTCAATGTCGTAACGAGCTTCAACGGCCAATTCGGTCAGACGGATAGCCTTGTAAATCTGCTCCACTGTCTCTTTCAAGTAAGCTAAATTCCGACGACCATCAGGAATAACCTTTTCCCAGTCCCACTGATCAACGTAAACTGAGTGAATGGGATCCAAGGAATCCTCATCTGGACGAAGAGCCTTCATGTGAACAAAGAGCCCTTCTCCCTCATTAAAACCGAAACGAGCCAAGGTATGGCGCTTCCACTTAGCAAGTGAGTGAACCACTTCATAGGTCGCATCTGGAATCAGCTTCACATTAACCGTAACCGCATTCTCCACACCGGACAAATTATCCTGCATACCATCCCCGACACGACTCAAAATCGGTCCTTGCACTTCTACGATTTCTAGCTTGTCTTTCAAATACTGAGTGAATGTATTTTTGACGAAAGAAATCTCCTCTTGCTGATGAATGAAGCTTTTCTTCATACCTTACCTCCTTAAATTTATACACCCTATTATACTCTTTTTTACCTACTTGTAAAGTCTTTTTATTAAAAATTCTGATAATTTAATAAAAAATCTTAACTTTTGATGTCAGGTAGCGAATCACCTCCTCAGTTAAGCGTCTTGGCCCACGTACCGCCCTGACACCCAGGTCCATCATGCGCGCTCTCGGCAAAACATCATCGGAAAACTGAGCGAGCAATTCCACCTGCATGACTTTCTTTTCTGTCGGAATGTCTGATTGTCCATGATTTTCTAGATTCGACCCCAAGACACGACAAACATACCGAATGGCCTGTACAGGTGCCGTCACATATATGGCAACGATGTCCCCGGCTTGAATGGTTGATTTTTGTGGCCAATAGACTACCTTATTTTCCGCAAACTCGGTATCAATATCATAGACCTTGGGATTGGCTGGAATAACCCAGTAATCAGGCCCTTGCTCCGCCTTGTAGGATTTTGGTCCTACCAGATAGCGACTCTTCTCAAGGAGGGCAAAAACCATCTGGTCCTCCACAGTATCATCCAGCAAGACCGACACCCAGGTCTTCTTTGACATATGATAGGCAGGATAGATGCCCGACTGGCTCAGCAGCTCTGCTATTTCCCGACCGTCAACCTTGAGATTGATAATCTCCACCAGCTCTTGCGACCCACTTCCGTCCAACTTATCTCTCGGAATCTGACTGACCAAAGCGTACCACTTGTTATTGGAAGGGTGGCGAAAGGCCCCATAGGTCGGCGACTTGGCAAAAGGATAATCAGGTAGGTCACCCCACTTCTCCTTGATGAGTTGGGCTATGCGGTTGCTTTGGTCTTTTGAAAATGGCAGAGCGACACAACAAGCCTCCTCAACCCGAGCCAAAATGGACTGATAGCTTTCTCTCACCTGCCCCACAAAAGCCCCAGCTGGCGCAGTTACCAGATGGGCGGTATAGACCTCCTCCATCTCACAATCCCAGACAAAGGACGACAGCTGACCAGCCTCATCAACCTCCACCACCACCTCAAACTGCCCCTCCATGAACACCTCACGGTAGGTGTAACGATTGTCAGAAAATATGAAACCGAAAGGGAGGAGAGAGGGGAGGTGGACTTGGTAAGAATTAGATTTGTTCATTATTTTCCTAGATCATCCTCTCTTCCTAGAAAATAAAGGAATGACATTATCAAATGTATCTGAAGGCAGCAAATACTTATCAAAAAATTGCACATCAAATGCAAATAATTGGCTGATAAAATTCTTTGATACCCTCTGGTTTCGTTCAATATCTGACAGAGTTAAAAGATTGTTTGAAAGGATAACATCTAAGATACTTCTGATTTTACTTGGTTTTTTTAAGGGAATTTCTAAATCTAGTGGCTCAACAGTTTTATAGCCCTTCTTAGAAATCTGACGATAAAAATAGGAGTTTTGTTGCGGAGTAAGTATACCAAGCTTATACGCCCTATATTCTAAGGCTTGAATAGAAACATTGTACCGTTTTTTTAACAAGATGTATTGGTCAGGATTGCTGACACGCTTACCTACAATGTTCTCAAAATCCATTAAAAATTGTTTCCTAGATAATAAGAAATACGAAGCAAATTGATTTGCTTCCTTCTCCTTTTCCTCTAATTCTTCTTTCGATAGTTCCTCAAAATCTACTTGGTTGTGCAAGAGTAGGTGTCCTAGTTCATGTGCTAAATCAAAATTACGTCGTACCGCTGATTTTCCAACCCCCAAAACGATAAACGGACGACCGTTACGTGACCAGGCACTATAGGCATCCGCATTCCCATTGATTAATCTCTCCGAAATATATATACCTGATTTTTCCAAACAGTAAAGCAGATTGGCATTATCAACGGCTATTGCCAATACCTCTCTAGCATAATCTGCAATATGCTCAAGCGACTCATTGTGTCGAAGCTTTTTCTGGACACTATCAATCAAACGATAGATCGACTGGTTGGGAATAGACACAAAGTCCTCCAGATAATCTATCATCTGGTTCATTTTTTCCAAATAAACCATTTGAATGTGAATGGTCTTCTTAGCCTCAAGGTCTGCATTCCGAAAGGCAATGCGACTAAGAGCAAACGAGAACACTTCCTCAAAACCATCAAAATAGTCCACTTCGACTTGAAAAAATCCAGCCATTGCTATCTTATTTTTCATTTTTGGAAGTGTTACTCCAGTTTCAAATTGCCAAATGGCCTGTTCAGTTACGCCTAGCTCCTTTGCCAAATCTGCACGCGTAAGACCATTCAGAAGTCGTAATTCTTCTAGCCTTGAACCATTAAACATTTCTAAGCCTTTCTAAGCTTCTTTTTCTGAAGCGAGACGTGGGATAATCTCAAAATCAGCTACATCATCAATCTCTGATAAGCCTTGTAACTCTTGATATTTTTCATCGCTAAAATCGATACTACTTGTAGAAATATATGTTGATAGATCTTGTATTTCAATCAATTTTCCATTTCTTGAATCAGGCATGATGACTTGAATATTCGTCAAGTGATGTAATTCATCAGCCTGATATGTGATAAAGAAAAAGTTATTGATAGATTGTTCAGACCGATTCAAAAGTTCAAATAAATTGTCATCAAACAGCTCCATCTGAACTGGGAAAGGCGTACTTTCATCGGTATGCCGTGAAAGATTTTCTAGGTAAGCTGTATTTATTTGAGCATAGTCAAATAAATAGCCCTTTCCACTTTTTACTGCTGTCGGAAAAACCTGTTGCAAGCGCGTCAGCCCCTTCAAAACAAAACATACACGCCCTAACAGTTGATTTTCTGAGTTAAATTCTAAAAATTCCCAAGATTGACCGGCATGTTTTAACTCAAATGTATCAATGAAGGTTAAGTCCGCAACCGCAAGGGCATCATTGATATGGTTCGCTTTAGTCCAAGCATAACCCGCAGAAACATGCATTGATTTTCTCTTTTCAATTCGCTCATCAAGATATGACTTATATCCTTTTAATATAGCATCTACAATAGCTTGGCTTTGATTCGGTGTAAAAATTTCTCTTTCCATAAACACCTCCATTTACATCATTCTATCATATTTTTATAAAAAACATTAAATTTCACTACAAAAACGATCTATTTTTTAAAGAAAAATCTGAATACATTTTTCGGTTTTTTGTTCATTATCTAATGTTTAAATTTAAATCATCAAATTTTTCAAGCAACTCAGTTGCGATCGATTGACTTTCCAACCTTAGCAAACTAGCTTGGTCATCCGAATGATATGTAAAATTGCCATACCAAACGAGATTACTATCTAAGATGACTGTGGTCGTACCAATCCTTTCTGGTACAAGCTTCACCTTCACATTGTCACTGTTTACCCCCGTCAGCCACTCACTTAACTTATGATTTTTGGAAACATAAATAACTACTTGTTTTCCTTGTAACAACCCCAATAACTCTTGAAGCTTATTAGAAGTGAAGGAATGCAATTGTAAATAGACTATTGAACGTGTATTCCGCAAATCCTCTCTAAATTTCTCTTCATAGTCCCTACCACTGAACAATACTTGGGTTTGTTCTTTCTCTCCAACCTGATAGGCCATTTTACGATAGGCTATCTGACGTTTCTGGTACATTCTTTCAAGATAGGGAACGTGTATATCAAGATAGTCAACTATTCTCACCTCAGTTTTGCCTTGATAGGGACGATGAAGCCTCCCTGCATACTGTATAAGATTATTTTTCCAAGACAAAGGAGCGGCCAAAATTAATGTATCCAACTTTGGCATATCAAAACCCTCACCAATATACTTTCCTGTTGAAATGAGGACAAAGGGACTATTCTCATCTAGCTCACTGATTCTTTTCAGGAGTTCTTTCGTATCTCGTCTTTTACTCGCTCCACTCAGACAAAAAATATTGGTCATTTCTTTTTCAATAAGTAGCTTTTCCAATAGTTCTATATGTTCCCGTCGATTGACTAAGACAAGGATGTTTCGTTTTTCTTGATATAGTTTGAAAATATCTTGCACGATCAACGTATTGCGATGTAAATCTTTGGCAAGCCAATCATTAAGGGCTGAAAAGTTCGTACTATTCGACTGTTCCAAGTCCAATTTCCCAAAAGATGTTAGACGGAGTAGCAACCTCTTTTTAAAATCGTATCGGCCTGATTGGGCAGTATGTAAAATTGGGCCAATCCGTTGAAAGACAATCGGTTGATGTCCATTTTTACGCTCTGGCGTTGCTGTTAGACCATATAGATATTGACCAGCAAATTGAGCAACTACCTTTTCAAACTGCAAGGCTGTTACATGATGGCACTCATCCACAATCATCATATCGTATTCCGACAAAAAGCCAGAAATAGTGTCCAATTGGAAGAGAGATTGAATCATAACTACATCCACCAGTTTGCTCCTCCATTTTTTAGAAGCACCATATTGCCCAATATGCCCTATTACTTTTATACGCCCTGAAGGAGTATAGCGAACCGCTTCTTCCTCTTCAATCTCTAAAAATTCACCCAACCTTTCCAACCACTGCTCCAGCAGTTGACGATTGTGGACTAAGATAATCGTTCGGCATTTCCTTTGTGCAATCAAGGCTGCCCCCAGAACTGTCTTCCCAAAACCTGTTTCAGCACATAGCAAACCATTCTCACTAGCGAATAAATCTGCCAAAGCAAGCTCCTGCTCAAAACGCAACCTCCCTTTGAAGGAAATCTGAATCGGAGATAAACTGTTGCGATTATCCCTAACAGTTACTGTTTCAAATATTTCTTGTAAGCTAGCAAGTATTCCTCTTGGAAGATGCAAGGCTTCATCCGTTTCTTCAAATAAGTAGATACGTTCTGGAGTCTGATAGGTTGGTTGTCTGGTCGCTTGTTTTAGATAAAATTCAGGATTAGGAAAAGATGCCAGCTTTCTCAATAAATAATTTGTCTTTGAAGAAATTGTCCTCTTCTCAACTCGAATAAGATTTGATAGGCTACAATCTAACACTGTATCATCTACAGAATCCGAAAACTCCTGCCCTAAGAAATCTAGAATTTTCTTCTGTCCAATCTTTTGAACCTGTTGAAGATAGATCCATTGTTCAGAAAAGGGCTGAAAATGTTTATCAACAAAAACGGTTCTTCCCTTCTTGAAAGTTTCCCCTTGTAAGGGCAGGGCGATAAGATTGCCAAATCCTCCCTTGGGCAGAATATCTTGATTTGGAAACATACGGTCAAATGAAGAAAAGCGAATCTCTTTTGACTCCTGCATAGCCAATTCCAGCAATCGTTTCCCAACATTTCTTGCCTGCTGACAAGCAATTTCTTCCTCGAAGAAAAACCAGAGGTGAGCACCATTGCCAGAACGAGAGATTTCAATATGACCCTCAAAACCATATTTTTCTGCTGTATCTCGTAGAATGGAGACCTCTTCTCTCCAATTCTTTTTATCAAAATCAATCACCAAAAAAGAACACGTGTCTGATAGGCTCATTGGAAAAATGCCAATACTCATTTCGCCACGTAGGTGAGCCAATAATACCTGTTTAGTCAAGGGTTGACAGGTTCTCTTTTCAACAGGAAGGTTTTTCCAACCATAGTTGTAAGAAGGAAAATAGTTGATTTTCCCATTTTCATCAATATAGGACTTCGCATAGACATCCAAACGCCCCTTAAAAAGATTGAGCAGAATGGCGAGTTTTTCATCGGTACTTAGTTGATGTTTTTGTTCTTCAAAGTAATCGTGTAAATGCTTATCGCTTATCAGAAATTGCTGATTACTATCTTGAAATTGCAATAAGTTCAGAATCTTATCGGTAGCATAATAGGGAAAACGAGCAAGATGCTTTGCAACCTTACCCGTTGATTTTTCATAATAATAGGACATATGATTTCTCCAAATTACCTAACAAGCTTATCAACGAAAAGTCAAAAGCCCAAGTATTCACTGGTCTATTTCCGGATTGAAAACTATCCTGTCTTTATTGATATTCAATAATCCCCAACTCCTCATACATCCTCTCACTCGATAACTCATTCTGCCCATTCAAGAGGAGATTTTCAAAGAAAGCTGTCAAAAAGTCTGAGCGTTTATCGAATAGCTTCGCATTGTCAAGTACAAGGGCATCTCGGAAATATTTGGCATGTTTTTGGAAAGGCTCCTTGTCAATGTCGAATCCAAGTGAGCGAAGGTATTTGATGAGAAATACAGTGATTGTTCGAGTATTTCCTTCTCGGAAGGGATGGATTTGCCAAATACCTGAAATAAAGGATTGGATATGGGCAACAATGGCTTGTTTATCTAATCCAACATAAGAAAAATCTCTTTCTTGCTGGAAATCATAGTCCAAAGTGGCGGCGATCAATGGAAAATCTGAATAAATCACAGTATCCCCCTTTAAAACTGGCTCATTTTTTGTAATATTAACCGTTCGATACTCACCAACTGGAATACTGCTGTCAAAAATACCCTGAAAAAGCTCTTTGTGGATATGTAAGAGGGTAGTTGGTCGGAGGCTAAAACCGTTTTGAGAGAGCATTTCAACAATTCGGAGAGATACAATATCTGCCTCCTGCGTACTAGCATCAGTTGACTGGTGATATTTCGTAATTTCCTCGTACACCTGCTCATAGGTATACTCTCCACGAGCCTGCCTATCAGCCAACTCTTCCATATAAACAGACGGAGTCAACCCATCCACTTTTTGAAGACCAAAACCTGTTTCCCAGAGTTCTTGCTTGGCTTCGTAGGAAAGGTTGGGATTATCAATATTGTAAGTTGGTTGCATAGGCTCCTCCTGTTTGAATTTCTAGCCTTATTATACCACAAAACCCAGCCCTTTTTAGGCTGGGCATTTGTTTAATCTAGTGCGGTTAACATCTGCTTGAGACTAGGAAACGACACCGCAGGCAGTACTTGAGTACGGCAAGGTGAGTTGACGAAGTATCAAGTGATGTTAGGCCACTAGACCAGTTTCTTCATCTCTTCAATCCGTCCTACTGTCGCATCATATTTTGCTTGGTAGTCGGCTTGTTTTTCTTTTTCTTTTTCAACGACTTCTGGTTTGGCGTTGGCGATGAAGCGTTCGTTGCTGAGTTTTTTGCCGACCATGTCTAGTTCTTTTTGCCATTTGGCAAGTTCCTTGTCTAGACGAGCCAACTCTTCTTCTACGTTGAGGAGGTCGGCTAGTGGCAAGAAGATTTCAGCACCGGTGATAACGGCTGACATGGCTAGTTCTGGTGCAGCGATACTTGAGCTGATTTCCAGATGTTCTGGATTGGTAAAGCGTCGGATGTAGTTTTCGTTAGCTTTGAAGAAGGTTTCAAGCTCGCTATCTGCCGTCTTAATCAAAATGGTAATCGGCTTAGAAGGAGCAACATTCACTTCTGCTCTGCTATTTCGCACCGAACGAATCAAATCCTTGAGGCTTTCCACTCCCTTATGTGCTTCTGTATTCTCAAAGGCTGGGTTAACCACAGGGTAAGCCGCCACTACGATAGAGCCCTCTGCGTACTGGGCGAAGATCTCTTCCGTCACAAACGGCATAATTGGGTGGAGGAGACGAAGGATTTGGTCCAACGTGTAGAGAAGAACAGAGCGAGTCATGACTTTCTCAGCCTCGTCAGCACTGTAAAGCACTTCCTTGGTCAACTCAACATACCAGTTGGCAAACTCTTCCCAGATAAAGTTGTAAAGGATATGACCAGCCACACCAAACTCGAACTTGTCGAAGTTTTCAGTGACCTTGGCAATGGTTTCGTTAAGGTTGTGGAGAATCCAGCGGTCCGTCACGTTACCAGCCTCACCAGCTGCAACTTTGGCGACATTCTCACGCGCCGCTTCCAAGGTCAACCCTTCATTGTTCATGAGGATGTAGCGGGAAATGTTCCAAATCTTGTTAATGAAGTTCCAAGACGCGTCCATCTTCTCATAAGAGAAACGAACATCTTGACCAGGGGCAGAGCCGTTTGACAGGAACCAACGCAAAGCGTCCGCACCGTATTTCTCGATGACGTCCATTGGGTCGATACCATTTCCGAGCGACTTGGACATCTTGCGACCTTCTTCGTCACGGATCAAACCGTGGATCAGCACATTCTTGAATGGCTGACGGCCTGTAAACTCAAGCGATTGGAAAATCATCCGTGACACCCAGAAGAAGATGATGTCGTAGCCCGTTACCAAGGTTGAGGTTGGGAAGTAACGCTGGAAGTCCGCCGCATTTTCATCAGGCCAACCCATAGTTGAGAATGGCCAAAGGGCAGAGCTGAACCAGGTATCTAAGACATCCTCATCCTGTACCCATCCGTCACCTGCTGGAGCCTCTTCTCCGACGTACATTTCGCCAGATTCGTTATACCATGCTGGAATTTGATGACCCCACCAAAGCTGACGCGAGATAACCCAGTCATGTACATTTTCCATCCATTGTAGGAAGGTGTCGTTGAAACGTGGTGGGTAAAATTCTACCTTGTCAGCTGTGTCTTGGTTGGCAATGGCGTTCTTAGCCAGTTGGTCCATCTTAACAAACCACTGGGTTGACAAACGTGGCTCAACTACCACACCTGTACGTTCAGAGTGTCCAACGGAATGCACACGGTTTTCGATTTCCACAAGGGCTCCAAGTTCTTGCAACTTAGCAACCGTTGCCTTACGAGCTTCAAAGCGGTCCATACCTGCAAATTCGCCTGCCAACTCGTTCATAGTGCCGTCGTCGTTCATAACGTTGACTTGTGGCAGATTGTGGCGTTGACCTACGAGGAAGTCATTCGGATCGTGGGCTGGAGTGATTTTCACAACCCCTGTACCAAATTCTGGATCTGCGTGTTCATCCGCAACGATTGGGATTGGCTTGTTAACGATCGGTAGGATAACGTTTTTACCAATCAAGTCCTTGTAACGTGGGTCTTCTGGGTTAACCGCAACCGCAACGTCACCGAACATGGTTTCAGGACGAGTTGTCGCAACTTGAAGGGCACGAGAGCCATCTTCCAACATGTAATTCATGTGGTAGAAAGCACCTTCTACGTCCTTGTGAATAACTTCGATATCAGAAAGAGCTGTGCGAGCCGCTGGGTCCCAGTTGATGATAAATTCACCACGGTAGATCCAGCCTTTTTTATAGAGTTCTACAAAGACCTTGCGAACAGCTTTCGACAAGCCTTCGTCCAGCGTGAAGCGGTCACGTTGGTAGTCCAAAGACAGACCCAACTTGCCCCATTGCTCACGAATAGTCGCTGCGTACTCATCCTTCCATTCCCAGACTTTGTCGAGGAATTTTTCACGACCCAAGTCATAGCGAGTCACGCCTTGCTCCCGCAAGCGTTCCTCAACCTTAGCCTGAGTAGCAATCCCCGCGTGGTCCATACCTGGAAGCCAGAGGGTATCAAAGCCCTGCATGCGTTTTTGACGGATAATGATGTCTTGAAGAGTGGTATCCCAAGCGTGCCCCAGGTGCAACTTACCTGTTACGTTTGGCGGCGGAATGACGATAGAATAAGGCTTAGCCTCCGCATCGCCTGACGGCTTAAAGACATCTTGGTCCAACCAAGTTTGGTAACGACCAGCCTCAACCTCGGCTGGATTGTATTTTGGTGATAATTCTTTTGACATTATTTTTTCTCCTTTAGTATTCTTTAAGAAAATTGGTTTATACTATCCTCAAGCTAGAAATAGCCCAATTCTTTTTCATATAATCTCCTAGAAATAGTCAGTCCCTTGGGCTGGCTATTTCGTTTGTTCTTGCTCAAGCTCCTCCATTTTTTGGATAATCAGTTGAGCTACATCATTGGCAGAAAGATGGGTATTATTAATTTTGAGATAATACTGAATGCCCTCTGGAATGCCTAATGAGGTGTATTGACATGTCTCAGCTGTAGAAAGAATCTCAGCCTCTGAAACTTCAATGTTTCGTTTCAAAGGTTTATGGGCCAGTCGATTTTCTGTCCGATTACGCCGCAGACGTTCTTCTAAAGCAGTTTCCAATTCAACAAATAAAATTTCCTGACCATGATGATGAAAAATCGTCTGAACTGTTGTAAGGAATTGAACATCTATGGGATTTTTAAAATTAATCAAGGCAGTTCCGATTAGTGGGCGGTTTGACCTAGCAAATACATCATAAACAGCAAATGTAATACGTGTATTGAGGTCAAACATATCCTCAGAAAATTCAGGGATAAATCGTAGGCTAAAATCAATCGAATCGTGATTATGAAAGAGGGTCATCCCTGTCAATTTCTCAACTTCCTGCCCAACGGTCATCTTGCCAGAAGCTTGTGCTCCAATAATAATTAGATTCATCCTTCCTCCCCCACCAACTCTATCTTGATCCCATCTGGGTCTTCCAAATAGAGTGCATAGTGGTCTGGTCCTCCTGCGTGGGGATAGCGGTCATCGTAGAGCAGTTTGACTCGTCTGGTCAAAAATTCCTTCCGCCATTGGTCAATGTCATCAGGTGTTCCCGCATGAAAGGCTAGATGATTGAGACCTGTTCGGCAACGGTGATAGCCTGCCTCTAGGAAATCCTTTGGCGTTTGGATAAAGACCAGGTACTGCTCTGCTTTTTTATAAGACAGCCCTTTATCCCACTCCTGATAGAGCGAGTAGCCCAGCTTGGTCAGAAGAAAATCGTAAAATGCACGTGAGGTTTCCAAGTCTGAAACATATATTTCAACATGATGTAGCATATCTTCTCCTTTCCAAATGAAAATCCCTGCCTAGACTTGCTAGACAGGGACGAAGTTATTCCGCGGTACCACCCTTGTTCAGATAGATTATCTGCACTTTGCTTATTCGATTCACATCATCAGCAACCAGTTTTGACATTTGTGCGGATTTCTCAGTATCACCGCTTCCTGTGACAAATGGGGCTCAAAACACCTCTGAATGGCTTTATTGTAACAAAATACACCTTGAAAAGCAAGGGATTTAAGCTTTCAAGTCAATCCCTTTTTCTTTCAACTGCTTGATGGTTGCAGGACCGATACCTTTAAGAGCCAAGAGCTCTTTTTCTGTATGGTTTGCAAAATCAGCCACAGATTGAATACCTGCTTGGTAGAAGGTTTCCAAACGTGCTGCCGCAATGCCTTCCAACTTAGGAAGTGCCAAAAAGTTTTCCAAAGAAGGCGCTGAAGAAGACACCTCTGCTGCAACTTCTTTTACTTGTTCAAGAGCCTTCTCCACTACCGTTTCTACCTTTTCAGCGACAGGTGCAACAACCTCACGCGCTACATTCGTAGTCAGATGACCTGCACGTCTTAAGTCTGCTATGTATTTTTTCAATTGTTTCTTACGATTTACTTTTTTCTTTGCCAAGATTTCTATCCTCTCTTTAATAATGTCTCTGGCCAAACAAGCCATCTGGTAAATCATGGAAGCCCTTGCCAGCATGGTAGTTGGCAAATTTCCCTTGGATAAAGCGATAGGCATCTAACTTACTTTCATAACGAATATAAGCATCCGCTGCCCGCTCATCCTTATCCTCTTCCAAGACACGACGGCTTTCTTCCACCGCCATCTCGTTTACCATAACTTGAGTATTGACCCAAGCTTCAAATTCCTTTAAAAATTCTTGTTCTTTTGTCATTATTTTCCTCTTTCGTCTGCTTCAATCGAAACACACCGATTTATTATACCACATTTTCCAAAAAAGACAAGAAGCCCTATCTGTATAACAGTTAGAGCTTCTCATTCTTACCATGTAAATTGATAAACAGTCTGGGACAAGAATTCCTCATCTTTTTCCAGCAAAATAGAGCCGAAGCCATCTAGGTTGCAAGCATTCGGCAAGGCCTGACATTCCAAGCTAAAAGCTCCATGATAGGCAGCCAAAGCTTCGACAGGATAATTGTAGGTGTAGATAACCACTGATGGCTGATTGGTTCGCACGCGCAGAACAATTTTTCCATCTGGACTGACCACTTCAACTGGCCTATCCACATCCTCCAAGAGCCACGGATGGTCGTAGCCTTTCACAAGGACATTCTGAGGGTGCTGGCTATCAAATCCCTGAGCAAATGGAGCCAATTCTCTGAAGTCAAATGGTGTTCCTGTCACATCCTCTAAAACACCTGTCGGCAGATTGTCCTCACCAAGTGGAGCATAGCGATTGGCCGCAATCCGAATTTTATGCTCTGCCACCGACTGCTGAAAATCTCCCATCAAGTTGAAATAGATGTGGTTGGTTGGGTTGAAAATCGTATCCTTTTCTGACACAGCCTGATAGTCAACCGTCAACTCATTTTGGTCTGTCAAACCATAGATAGCCTTGACCCGCACATCACCAGGAAAACCATTAAAACCATCTTTTAGGACCATACCAAAGGTCACTTGATTGTGTTCCTGGTCCAGCTCAACATTCCAATACTGCTCATTGGCCGTGTCAACCCCACCATGCAAGGTTCGACCTGGTTCATTTTCTGTGAAATGATAGCGTGTTCCCTTTATCTCAGCCTGTGCACCTGAAATCCGTCCAGCAACTGGAACAATAGTAGAACCAGGATACAAATCTGTCTTACGGTAATCAAGATCTGCCCCTGCCGCCAAACTGACATTTCGTAAACCACCATTTTCTTCTACTGGCAAAAGCACTTCCACCACTCTAGCACCAAAATCTGTCAGACTGACCTGCATACCATTTTTATTTTTCAAGCAATAGAGCTTCGCTTTTTCACCAAATTCTTTTACTTCAATCATTGCTTTTCCTCACGAAAACAAAGGAGGGGAGGCATTCAACGTGCTTCCCCTCAGGATACTTAAAGCCTCATCATATAGATGACTAGTCAGAAAACTAGAAGGAGAGCAATTCTCCTGCGCTAAAATGTACCGAACTGTCTGGGTGATAAGTTTCCACCACTTCTCAGATTTCATGCAACATCTCAGCGCAGTGGTTGATTGGTAGCTTTGTTCGCATTATATACTCCAAAGCTAACCTAATCAACTGTGCGGGGGTGGGAAGACGAACTCTCTTCAACATATCGAGTTCTTTCCCACTCCCCCTCGCTTTCCAGTTTCTAAGCTCGGGCTGAAACAGTCACTTCCCTGACTGTTTCACTCATCTTCATCATCCTCATCACTTGTTAATAGGTTGTTGACGTGGACGAGGTTGCTTGTACCAAATTCCACATAGTCAACTGCTTCACCAAGTAGGACGCCGTTCAAGAAACCAATGACCATCGGCATGTTCATACCTGCATAGAGGTCAAACTGCCCACCGTCAATCAATTTACGGGAAACAACGTTAGCTGGTGTTCCGCCCAACAAGTCAGCGAATACAACAAAGTCATCTAATTCAGCAACTGTTTCTTCAAATTTTTTCTGGAAGTCTTCTGGACCTTCTTCTGGCAAGAGGGCTACTGTATAGATGTCCTCCTGAGGACCCATAATCATCTCAGTTGATTTTTTCAACTCTTCACAGAAGATACCATGACTTACTAAAACTAAACTCTTACCCATATGCTTACATGCCAAAGACAAACTTACCGATTGCTGAAAGCGTTACCGCAAGCACAATGATAATCAAGATAGCCTTAGTAGAAGTCATACCTTTGCGTCCTAGCAACCAGAAGACAAAGCCTGTGAAGATAGCTGGTACCAAACGAGGGAAGATAGTGTTAAGCAAGTCTTGTACATCAATCACTTTTTCACCAACACTTGGAGCCCAAGATACTTCAAAGTTAATCATAGTTGCAATCAAGGCACCCATCATGAAGACACCCATTACAGAAGCAGCATCTACAAGAGCTGTCAACTTATCACGCATAGTTGTGATGAGTTTAGTCCCTTCTTTATAGGCAATTTCCAACTGTTTCCAACGGAAGATGTCATAAGCTACTGCTACTGCTACCCAAAGGAAGATACCTGCTGGAGTTCCTTCTTTAGCCATAGTCGCTGCTACAGTACCCATGATAGCTGGAACAAGGGAACCAAAGATAGAGTCACCGATTGGGGCAAATGGTCCCATCAAGGCTGTCTTAATACCGTTAACCGCATCCTTAGAAGCGACACCGTCGCTTTCTTCAAGCGCCAAGTCAATACCAGTAATGATAGTATGGAAGAATGGAGAAGTGTTGAAGAATTGAGTATGCAATTTCATCATTTCCTTCAATTCAGGAGTACCATCTCCATACATTTTACGAAGCTGTGGCAAAATCATGTAGAGGTAACCAGAACCCTGCATGCGCTCATAGTTCCAGCCCAACTGATAAGTGAACAAGCTACGTTTGTTGATTTGATTAAAATCTTCTTTTGTTAGTTTGTAATTAGATTTCGTCATCTTCAATTTCCCCACTTTCTGAAACTGATGGAGCAACCACTGCTACTTTTTGGCTATTTTTGAAGTGAAGCACTGAAAGGAAAGCACCCACAATAGCGATACCGATCATTGACAAGCCTTTGAAGTTGTTCACAAAAGCGATACCTGCATCTTCAGGAAGAGTGCCAACGATACCAGCAACAGCACCACCCAAAGCTGAAACGTTACCGTAAAGAACAGTCAACATAGCTGTAAGGGCAAAACCAACTGCCAAGTAGTGAAGGTTGCGTTTCAATGGAAGGTAGTGGAGCAAGATTGCAAAACCAAGACCTGGAAGCATACGAGCTGCAAGAGTCAAACCATCTGCAATCCATTGATATTCTTGGATTTTTGTAACCATCAATTCTACGAACTCACCACCAAATGCAAGCGCTAGGAACACAGGAAGTGCACGAGATGCAGCCCATGGAATAGCACCAAGTAGGTAGTTGCGTTCGATTGCTGCATAGTCAAATTTTTCAACAGCAGCATCTACACGGTGTGCGAAGTATGTAGTAGAGAAACGACCTGCAATATCTGTATAAACAAGAAGTGCTGCTACAGGTACTGCGATAGTAGATACGGCCAATTCTGGGTCAATACCTTGTGATACTGAGAAAGCTGTTGCAAGAACCGCACCAGAAGTTGCGTCGATACGTGATGCACCACCGAACGTACCGACACCAAGTACCATCAATTGAAGTGACGCTCCAATAGTCAAACCAGTTGCCATGTCACCCATGATCAAACCAGAGATGAACCCTGCAAAGACTGGTGAACCAGCTGACGATACAATTGTCAACTCATCACAGATCTGATAAGCAGAGTAGAGCGTTAGAAGTAATATTTGCCACCATTGCATAATAGTGAACCTCCTTTTAAATTTTTCAAAAATATCCGAAATTTATCTAACCTTATCCAAGAGAGGCATAAAGTCTTTTGGTGAGTCGCCTGGTACCATTTGAGCAATCAATTTTACTCCCTTAGCAACCAAGGCATCAAAGTCCGCAATGTCTTTATCTACAACGTTAATGGAGCGAGTAACAGAGCGAGTTTCTGGTGATTGTGACATATTGCCGACATTCAATTCAGCGAGTTCTACACCATATTCAACTAAGCGCAGGAAGTTTTCAGGACGACGAGCAACAATCAATAAGCGTTGTGCGTCATACTTACCTTCCTTGATGTTAGTAGCTGCTTTTTCGATTGGCAAAATAGATAATTTTACACCCGGTGGGCAAGCTAATTTCAAACCTTGTTTCTCAATGTCGTTTTGAGCAACAGCATCGTCAATAACCATGATACGACTAATATTTAATTTTGTAGTCCAAAGGTTAGCAACCTGACCGTGAATCAAACGACCGTCAATACGTGTAGCAATAATTGCCATACAGTGTTCTCCTTTTCTTCATAAATCTTTCTGTTAGACACCCTCAGCGGAGCACCTATACTTTTTTATAAACGGGTTCCTGTGAAAAGCTAATCTTGTCTCTATATTGCCCTTCCGTTTCAAAAACGACTATTTCATTAACTCCTTTCTTTAAGTATCCTTTTGGAATATAGAGATAGAGGATTGGACCTTTTTCCCAGAAACGTCCGATATTGACATTATTAACAAATACGACACCCTTACCAAAACCTGTCATGTCTAAGTAAGTATCTGCCAGTTCTTCCACTTCAAACTGGTAGCGATAGAAGGCTGGTTGACCCTCCTGCCACTCTTTCGTGAAATCCAGACCAGAAATATCATCCAGTGGCAATGGATACATGTCCCAATTACCAATGTAGTGCAAGTCTGCTATAGCCCCTCGACCCAAACCTTTAGACTGCGTCGGTGCTGTCAACTTATGACCATAATTGACCCGTCCCATGTTTTCAACCAAGACAGCCAGTTCAACATGGTTGGATGCAAACTCTAGTGCAATGTCTTCACCAATTTCTGTCTGGTATTGTGTGGTAACCAAACGACCATCTGCATAGACTTGAATACGGTCACGCGCATCAATGACACGAAGCCGTTCTGCCTCCTCCTTATCCCGCTCTAACTGCGTTTTATAGAGGATATAGCCCGTCGATTGCCCCAGCTCTTCCATATTTTTTGGATAGAAGCTAGAGGAGTAATCGCTTACATTTTCTGCTACAGCAAAGAGGCTTACCTTATCCTTCAAGTCCACACTTGGCAAGGCCCTGGCTTCTTTTACCAGTGGCTCAGCATAGTCCAAATCTGGATAGGTTTCCTTCATACGTTTTTGCAAGGCATAGAATTTCTTGGTTGGATTACCAGCCTCATCTAAAATCGCATCGTAATCGTAAGAAGTTACCTGTGGCAAATCAATCTGACCGCGGGCAGAGCAACCATTCATGAACCCAAAGTTGGTTCCACCATGGAACATGTAGAGATTGATAGAACCCAATTCAATACATTCCATAACAGCATCGACCATCTCGTCTGGATCACGGCGAATGACCTCATCGCCCCAGCGATTGAACCAGCCATCCCAGAATTCCATACACATGAAGGGCCACTTTTTACCATGTTCCTCAAAGAAAGCCTGCATATTTGCAAAATTTTCCTTGGCTTTTGAACCAAAGTTACCCGTCACAAAGATGTCATCTTCAATCAGCGTTCCTGCTCGAAGCGTCGCCCGCCAAGCACCGTCCGAGGTGAAGAGGGGAGCTGTCAAGCCATGCTTACGCATCAGACTTGCTACTGCTCTCAGGTATTCCTTGTCCTCACCATAAGAGCCATATTCATTCTCTACCTGGAACATAAGGATATTACCACCTTGTGCGAGTTGGAACTTGGCTAATTTAGGAAGAAGAGAAGCGTAATATTCATCTAAGTGCTTTAGGTAGCGCTCGTCATGCGAACGAACCCGCAGCTCTTCCTGCATCAGCCAAGCGGGGAGACCTCCCCATTCCCACTCAGCACAAATATATGGGGAAGGGCGAACAATAGCATAAAGCCCCAAATCCTGAGCCAGCTGTAAAAAGCGCTCAAGATCTAGTATTCCTTCATAGCAAAACTCCCCTTTTTTAGGTTCGTGCATATTCCAAGGAACATAGGTTTCAACCGTATTAAAACCTAAAGCTTTCAAATTATACAAGGAATGATACCAGTCATCAGGGTGTACTCGGAAATAGTGGATAGCACCCGATAAAATTTTAAAGGGTTGATGATCTAAGTAAATTTGATCTTTTATATAGAACTCTGTCATCTTGTCACCTTTATAACCATATACCTTTCTGTTAATATAATAACACTTTTTACTGGTTATGTCCACTACTTTTTATTATTTTTTGAAATAATTTCTACATTTTTTGATAAATCCCGTCATGAAAGGGGTTTACAAGGATTTTTTTAGAAATTCTAGCTATATTTTTTGATTTTTTTCTATCCATTTAGTATAATAATCGCTAGAAAGGAAGTAATAAAGATGAAAGTACCTAAGTATCAACTTATACAGAATGACTTACGTCAACAGATTATTTCTGGTAAATTTGAAAATGGCGACAAATTTTACACAGAATCTGAATTAACCAAGCTCTTTAATGTTAGCTCTATTACGGTTATCCGTGCTGTCAATGAATTGGTTAAAGATGGTTATCTAGTTCGTCAGCAGGGTAAAGGAACCTTTGTATCTCGTTCACGTAAAGGACGTTTGGTGGAATTCTCTGATATTGAAGTTTTCCCTATGGATAAAGATACCATCGTCGTGCTCTCTTGTGAAAAAGGCAATGATCCTGAAATCCTTGAAAAACTTAATTTAGACAAAAATGATTTCTATTATAAAATTGTTCGTGTCCGTTCAGCAGAAAATACGCCATACATTTTCCATAACTCCTATATTCCACAACGATATATCCAAAATCCAGATGCTCCACTAGAGCACTACCAATCTATCTACCAACGCTTCAAGTTGGATTACAACATCCACATGTCTGAAGAACCATTTGTGGAAACAAATGAAATTGTTAGCCCATGTCCAAAAGAAGTTGCAAAACACTTGCAGTTGAAAACCACTGAGCCAGCCGTTCTTCAAAACAAAACGACCACTCACAGTGCAAGTGGCGAAATTATGGAATATACTGAAACCTATAAGCACTGGAAATACTATAAATTCGAAATCACGGCCAACCACCGTTAAAAGCAAAAACGCAGACTTAACTATCTGCGTTTTTCTGTTTCTGATGGCTAATCTTATAGCGAAACTGGTCTGCCCTAGCAATACTAAAGGTAAACTCTATTATCCTATTTTTATCATTATAGGTTTTTCTCACCAAATGAAGAACTGGACTGTTACTTGGAATACCTAAAATCTTCGCTTCATTGTCTAAAGAAATGCTAGCGTAAAACTCTTCTTCTGCCAATCGAATCATCTGACCATAATCTTCAAGAAAGATTTCATAGAGTGGTTTTTCACTCATCCTGCTGGCTGTCAAGGCAGGAAAGAGGGAAGCAGGTACATAGGTTCTTTCCAACATCATTGGAACCTCATCAGCTAGGCGAAGACGTTCTATTTCAAAGACTTTCTCACCAAGATTAACCTGCAAATGTTGGGCAATATAATCCGTAGCTTGAACGCATCCAAAAGATAAAATAGCTGTCCGTGGGCACTTCCCAATTTTTTTCATCTGCTCGGTAAAACTATAGGCTTGCGATAAATCCACAGCTGTATTCGAAATTTCTGAAACATAGGTCCCCTTTCCATGTTTCTTATAAACAAGACCACGCTTCTCCAATTCCTGCAAGGCCAGACGAACAGTAATGCGACTAACCCCATAGACCTGTGTCAATTCGCGTTCTGAGAATAATTTATCGTTTGGAGCCATCCTCTCACGAATAGCCACCTCAAGCTCATCGACCAGTTGCAAATAAAGGGGTTTCTCATCAACTTGATTGACCATCATGTCCTCCTTTCTAACCAACGAAATCTCTATATTTATTTTACAATAAATATCATATATTAACAATACATATAACGTGGTAGATAGGAATTTTCTATCCTTTTACTTTCATGGGTCAAACAGTCTCCAGCTCCCTACAGCCATCCGACCTATAACAAGGTCACCTCATCTGGCAGAGTAATGGTTTCCTTGCCCTGCTTATCCATCACTAAAATCGTTGACGGATAAAAAGGATCGAAACGACTGTTCAAATCTAGAGCAATGGCATTTTTATAGCCCTCTTGAGAAAAAACAAGTGTCACCTTTCCTTTTCGATTTTTGATGGAAAAACGCAGGACACTTTTTAAGGGAATAACTCCCTTTAAGTAGTTATCAATAAAATACCAAAAACTGTCAATAACCTCTCCAGGCAATGAGGTGACAATACCAAAACTTGCGTATCGTCCATTTGTTTGATCAAAAGCCATCTTTCCTCCTTTATGGTAAGAAAAAAACCTGCAAAACAGGATTTTCTTTCTCTAACTTTATCTACTTCTCAGTTCTAAATAGCGTTTGTACCAGATATTGACATAGGCTGGAGAGAAGGGACCACGTTGATTGTTGATCCAATCCACCAGAATCTTGACATTTTCTTTCAAAATAAAATCAATATCATTGGAATACTTCATAGCCTTGCGATGACGCTCATATTCGTCCACATCCAAGAGCCTTTTCTCACCATCCGCAAAAACCTTAACATCTAGGTCATAGTCGATGTACTTGAGTGCTTCATTGTCGAGAACATAAGGGCTGGCAAGATTGCAATAATAGGAAACTCCGTTCTCACGAATCATTGCAATGATATTGAACCAGTATTTCTTATGAAAATAAACGATTGCTGGCTCTCTCGTTACCCAACGTCTGCCGTCATTTTCAGTCACTAAGGTATGATTATTGACTCCAATAATAGCATTTTCCGTTGTTTTTAATACCATGGTGTCACGCCAAGTGCGATGAATTTCACCGTCATGTTTATAACTTTGAATAGTAATAAAGTCGCCTTCCTTTGGTAATTTCACTTTGTTACCAACTTTCTACTATTACAATTTATCTTGACTATTATACCATATTTTTTCAACCTAGGCGAAGATTTTTCTCATAGATATTCACGAAGAGCAGATTTTATGGTATCAAAATCAAAGCCCTTGCGAGCCAAAGCCTGCATCAAACGTTGTTTCAGCTCATATCCCTCATATTTTCGACTGTATTTCCTGTATTGCTTATCTAACTCCTTGAAAATCAACTCTGTCTCATTTTCTTCATCTGAAGTCAATTCTAATTGAGTCATACTCTGTTTGGCCAGCTCATAGGAAAATCCTTTAGCCATCAAGCCCTGAACCAGCTTATCCTGCAAGGCACGTAGAGGCAACTTGTTCTGGTATTTCCGAAGCAACTTCTCTGCCACCTTACCAGCCAGGTCTGAAAAATCGACCTCTGCCAAGCTGCCATCAATCAAGGTTTTTGAAATTCCCTTGGCCATTAACTTTTGACGAAGCATAGCTGGTCCCTTGTCACCACTCAATCCATTCTGACGGATGTAGGCCTCCACATAGCCTTTATCGTCAATCCACTTGTCCTCTTCCAAGTTTGCGACAATTTTTTGAGCAGGTGTTCCGCTAATTTCATACTTTGCCAGATAATCAAGCACTTCTTTTCTTGTTCTCTGTTTAAAAGAAATAAAATACAAGGCTAAATTTTTTCCATAAGAGAACTGGGCAAAATCCCGAATGACATGAAATTCCTCTTCTGTGATATCCTTGTCCTTACTAAGCATGAAGCGGACAATGGTATCTTCCGTAACATAGGTATTTTCCTGCCCCTCAACTTCTAGGAGATAGAGGCGTTTCTTCTTTTCAATTTTTGTGATTTTCATTCTTTCATTATACAGGAATTTTCGGTAAAATAATAATATGAATCTACAAGTAAACCAACGAATTCCCTTGAAAATCAAGCGAATGGGTATCAATGGCGAAGGAATCGGCTTTTATCAAAAAACGCTAGTCTTCGTTCCTGGTGCCCTCAAGGGAGAAGAAATCTATTGCCAGGTCACTTCGGTCAAACGAAATTTTGTCGAAGCCAAGCTCTTAAAAATCAATAAGGAATCCAAATTCCGTGTCAAGCCTGCCTGTGAGTTCTACCAAGCCTGTGGAGGCTGCCAAATCATGCACCTCCGCTATGACAAGCAACTGGATTTCAAGCAAGACCTGCTACAACAAGCCTTGAAGAAGTTCAAACCAGCTGGCTATGAAAATTATACTATCCATCCGACCATTGGTATGGATCAGCCAAGTCATTACCGGGCAAAATTACAATTCCAAACCCGCTCTTTCAAGGGGCAGGTCAAGGCTGGGCTCTATGCTGAAAATTCCCACCGCTTGATTGGTATTACAGACTGCTACGTTCAAGACCAAGAGACCCAGAAGATTATCAATAGCATTGCTGATTTGCTGACCAAGCACCGCATTCCCATTTACAACGAGCGTAAAGAACAGGGCATTCGCACGGTTATGGTCCGCAGAGCCCGTCAATCTGGTCAAGTTCAGGTCATTTTTGTCACCTCCTGTCAGGTCAATCTGACCAAACTCATTGGAGACTTAACCAAACAATTTCCAACTATTGTCACTGTTGCTCTTAACTGGAACAGGCAGAAAACCAGCGACATCTATGGGGAAAAAACAGAAATTCTATGGGGCAAACAGGCCATTGAAGAAGCTGTTTTGGACTACGAGTTCTCCCTGTCACCTCGGGCATTTTACCAATTAAATCCCCAACAAACGGAAGTTCTCTATGGAGAAGCAGTCAAGGCACTGGATATTTCTGGCGATGAAGATTTGATTGATGCCTACTGTGGCGTGGGAACCATTGGCTTTGCCTTTGCACGAAAGGTCAAGTCTGTTCGTGGCATGGATATCATCCCAGAAGCCATCGAAGATGCCAAGGCCAACGCTCAACGAATGGGACTGACCAATACCTACTACGAAGCTGGTAAGGCAGAAGAGATTATTCCTAAGTGGTACAAAGAAGGCTACCGTGCAGATGCCTTAGTAGTTGACCCACCACGGACTGGACTCGATGAAAAACTCCTCAAAACCATCTTGGAATACAAACCAGCGAAAATGGTCTATGTATCCTGCAACGTTTCAACCCTAGCCAGAGATTTAGTAGAGCTAACCAAGGCTTATAAGGTGGAATACATCCAATCCGTTGATATGTTTCCCCATACCGCACGAACAGAGGCGGTTGTAAAGCTGAGCAAGAAGTAATCACTAGAAATGTTGTCCTTGTCGTTCGTGAATAAGAAATAAAGCAAGTCCAATGGGCTTGCTTTATGCATGTTCTATTTACTTAGCCGAGTAGAAGGCGATTCCTTCCTGTGTCCAGCCACGTGTAGCTAGCACTTTGTATTCATTTGCATCTGTAGTGTAAAGATGTTTTTTCAATCCTTCATTGTAAAGGCGGTAAACAGGTATGCCATCTGTCACTGAGTAAAAGGCAGTGCCTTCTTGTCTCCAACCACGACCTGCTAAAACCTTGTACTCGTGAGCATCTCTGGTATAGAGATGGACTTTCAAACCCTCATGATAGAGACGATAAACTGGGCTACCTTTTGATGCGGACAAGAATGCCTGACCTTCCTGTCTCCAACCACGACCTGCCAAGACCTTATATTCATGGGCATCTCTGGTATAGAGATGGACCTTCAAGTCTTCATGATAAAGGCGATAGACTGGTGAAGTGGATACTTGGTCCTCAGTAACCTTGGTTTCGGTTGGTTTCGTCTCATCTGGCTTGCTGGCGCTTGATTGGCTAGCGGAACTGCTTGAAGCTGATGGATTGGTGGCGCTTGATTGGCTAGTGCTGGACGGACTAGTGGAGCTACTTGAAGCTGATGGCTTAGTGGCGCTTGATTGGCTAGTGCTGGACGGACTAGTGGACTCGCTTGAAGCTGATGGCTTAGTATCTGACGGATTGGTTTCGGTTGGCTTGGTTTCAACCGGCTGCTCAACTGGTTGTTCAACTGGAGTCTCAACCGGCTGTTCAATTGCAAAATATGCAAAAGTTACTCCAATAACACTATCACTAAACCCATCCGGCAAAGTAACAACCCCATCCTTATGAGGAACGGTCGTCATCGTATCTAGATAGCTTGCCCTAGCAGCTTCTAACCTATACCCTTCGATAACAGGGGCTACGTATGTTTTTGAGACACCTGTAGGTATATATTCAATAATTGTCGAACTTTCACTCGTCATAGAGCTGCTCGAAAACTTACTGATACCATAAATAACCTTAGTAGTCTTCTCCTGAGCGTAAACAGTGTTAGGAGTATTCAGTAGCTGACCGCCCACAGGAGCAACCACGCCACCAAGGACTGCGATTGAAGCAAAAACAACACCCGACTTGGCCCACTTATGAAGTTGTTTCTTGCTAGAACATCTTTTGAGTTTCATATAAAAACCTCCGTTTTATATTCATATTTTTGTGTCAAAAAACACTTTCACTAGTATACTAAAAAAAAAAAGTATCTGGTCAAGCAATTTTGTGTTTTATAGATAAAAATTCGGTATTTTCAGCTGTTTCAAAGGTCTTTTCATGGTTTTCAGAAAAAGCAAGCCTCGCGAGGCTTGCTTTATGCTTGTTCTAAGAAGGCAATCAGGGTCTGAGCAGACCGTTCACCTGCCTGGATAATAAATTCATCAAAGGTGATATTGGCATCTCCCTGAGCTGTGTCACTCATGGCACGGATGACTAAGAAAGGTTTACCTGTATTAACGGCCGCTTGGGCAATGGCCGCTCCTTCCATCTCCACAGCAAGAACATCTGGGAAGTTTTCCTTTATGCTGGCGATCTTATCCTGACCAGCAATAAAACTGTCACCGGTCACAATCAGACCCTGATGACTGGTTATTTCCTGCTCTGCCAAAACGCCTGTTAACTGTTCTAACAAGACTTGGTCAGCTGGATAATACAATTCCTGCCCTGCCATTTGCCCATAGGCGTAGCCAAAAGCCGTCACATCAACATCGTGGTAGGCCAAGTGAGTAGCTACCACCACATCACCGATGGCAATCCCGTCAGCTACTGCCCCTGCTGAGCCTGTGTTGACAATGGCGTCCACTGCAAAGCGGTCAGCCAAGATGGCCACCGACATAGCTGACATGACCTTGCCAATGCCCGACTGGACAAGCACTACTTCATGCTGACCAATACGGCCTTGGTAATAGGTCCGACCCAAGACAGCTACTTCTACCTTGTCTTGGAGCTGCTCTACCAAAATCTTCAGCTCCTGGGGCATGGCTGCGATAATTCCAAATTTCATGATTTCTCCTTAAATAAACAAGACAGCAATAATAAAGACAATTAGTAAAAGGATGACCCAAAAGAGAATTTTATTGACTTTTCCCCGAAATTCTTCGCGTTTGATGGTTTCAATTCTACGACTTTTTACCACCGATGGTTTGACGGGAATACGGATGGTCTGTCCTTCCTCGTAGCCTTGGTAGTCTTCATCTAAAATGGGCTCAAAAATCTTTTCATCCATGGATACCGTTTGCTTGGGACTAAAATGCCCAAAGCGTTCATCTGTATCAGCTTCCTGCATTTTTTTCACTCGTTTTAGTATGTCATCCGTTAACAAGGGCTTGCCCACTGTCATCTCCTACTTTCTCATGAGTTGTAAATATTGAACCGCCATGATGGTCTTGGCATCACAAATATCTCCACTTGCGATAAGCTCCAAGGCTTCTTCTAGAGTTACATAAGACAGTTCAATGACCTCGTCCTCATCCATGGGACGAGGGTTTTCCACTTTAACCAAGTTATCAGCTAAATAGAGGCGAATACGCTCATTACAAAAACCGATAGCAGAGTAAAAATCTGCTAACAAGGTCAGCTTGTCACTGGTATAGCCTGTTTCCTCTTCCAATTCACGCAAGGCAGCATCTTCCAGCGTATCTTCTTCGCCTAGTTCCAACTTACCTGCTGGAATTTCATAGATAGCACGCTCGATAGCCTTGCGGTATTGTTTAACCAAAATCATTTTACCTTCAGGAGTGACTGCCAAGACACATACTGCCCCCTTGTGGAAAATCAGTTCACGCTTGCCTGTGTTACCATCTGGCAGTAAGACATCGTCAACAACGACATCAAAGATATGCCCCTTGAAAATCTCTTTTCGCTCAATTGTTTTTTCTTCAAAATTCATGGTATCACCTATTTTTGGCTTGGATGGAAGGGAAAGCGGGTCGCATAGCCTTCCTTGTTTTCCTGACGACCACGACCAATACCGATGGCATCTTTTGGAATGTCCTTGGTAATGGCAGAGCCAGCAGCAAGCAGGGCATTGTCACCGATTGTTACTGGAGCGATGATGGTTGAGTTGGAACCGATAAAGGCGTTGTCGCCGATGGTCGTCTTGTATTTGTTCTTCCCATCGTAGTTGACAGTAATGGTACCTGCACCAACATTGACATTACTGCCGATAGTTGCGTTACCCAAATAGGTCAAGTGACCTGACTTGGTTCCTTCACCCAGTGTCGAAGCCTTGACTTCCACAAAGTTTCCAACGTGAACATCTTTTTTCAGAAGGCTATCTGGACGGATATGGGCGAATGGTCCTACTGTCACTCCTTCCTCGATAACTGATTCTTCAATGTCTGAATTGCTAATAACGACATCTGCTGCGATTTTTGAATCACGTACTCGGGTTCCGTTTGTCAAGACAGTTCGCTCACCGATGACTGTTTGACCTTTCAAGACAACATTGGCTTCGATGACTGCTTCTGCACCAATTTCCACATCGATGTCAATATAAGTCGCTTCTGGATTAACAAACGTTACTCCGTTAATCATGTGCTTTTCAGTGATCCGCTTGCGCATGACAGCTTCTGCAGTCGCAAGGGCGATACGGTCATTGACACCCAGACTTTCATCGAAGTCTTTGAGGACATAGGCACCGACCTTTTCCCCTGCCTGACGGAAAATGGAAATAACATCCGTCAAATAGTATTCACCTTGGGCATTATCCGTATTGATGTCCTTAAGGGCTTCAAACAAACGCTTGTTGTCAAAAAGGTAGGTTCCAGTATTGATTTCCTTGACTTGTTTTTCAAAATCATTGGCATCTTTTTGCTCAACAATTTTCAAGACTTCGCCGTCTGCATTGCGGATAATACGACCATAGCCGAAAGGATTATCAGCCTGAGCTGTCAAAATAGTCGCAACGTTTTTGTGGCTGATGTGGAAGTTAATCAAGTTTTTCAAGCTCTCGCCTGTAATCAGTGGTGTGTCACCTGCAATAACAAGGGTATGACCATCTAGTCCTGCCAAAGCTGGCTCTGCCATCATAACGGCGTGGCCTGTCCCCAACTGTTCAGATTGAAGGGCAAACTCTGACTGCCCTTCGAGAACAGTCTGCACCAATTCTGCCTTATGACCGACAATGGTTACTGTTTTAGCAGGTTCCATAGCATCTACAGCCCGTTTGACATGCTCCAACATGGTAATTCCTGCCACTTTGTGTAAGACCTTTGGCAAGTCAGACTTCATGCGAGTTCCCTTACCCGCCGCTAGGATAATTGCATAGTTATTGCTCATAAGTATCTCTCTTTTCATTGTTATGACCCTATTATAGCAAATTTTACTTTTTTTGGAAAATGGCAGTATGATAAGGAATTTTCGTGAACAATAAAAGAAACTGGAATGAAGCCAGTTTCTCAAAAAATGTTAGTATTAGAAAACAAACTACAGGTTGGTTGCATCCAGTAGAATGGTCTATTTAGGGTAAACCAATTCAAATTCTTCACAGACGACTAGCATATCTTCTGAGAAGGACAGGCCTGCTTCTGCCAGCCAAATCGTGAAAAGTTCTTCATGGACCTGTCGCCAGTGAGCCAAACTTTTCTCTTTTACAACGGACAAGTCCCCTTCCTGACGGAACTCGCCCTCCTTATAGGCATGATCTTCCGTCACTTGGGAAAAGGGCGTCACATAGACCTTGGTGGTCTGGATAATGCAGGCAGCCTGACCTTGACCGTCCAGAATGATGGCATAGCCACCAGCTGTTGGAATTTCTTCTCCCTCTACTGCGTAGAGGGCATGGGCAGAGCTGGTCGAAGTTTTTATGCCTCTAGCCACCAAGTCAGCCAGCCGATCAGCTTCCGCCCCAAAAGCCCAGGCCTCTGGCTCAGGACCTGCTTGGGGGTTGATGGCAAGAAATTCTTGCCAGAGTTGTGTAGGGGTCATGGGTGCTCCTTTCTACTTCAAACTCCAGCCGCCGTCAATGGTGATAATCTGGCCTTGCATGGAGGCAAGTTTGCCAGTAGCCAGCATGAAGGTCAGCTCTGCTATTTCGCTGGGCTGGGTCCAGCGTCCGATAGGGGTCTGATCTGCCACCCAGTCCGCTAGGCCACCAGGCTCAAAGTCCTTCTGGGTCATACCTGTCTGGACTGCACCAGGGGCGATGCCGAAGACCTGAACCTTGTCCTTGGCATAGTCCAGTGCCAGCTGCTTGGTAAAACCTGCCAAAGCGTGCTTGGAGGCCGTATAGGCGGAGCCTCCTCCACCTGCAAGGCTAGAAGCAATGGAGCACATATTGATAATGATACCGGCCTGTCTGTCCACCATTTGCTGTAGATAGGGGCGAGTCAGTCTTGTCACCGCAAAAAAATTCACCGCGAAAATGCGAACTAATTCATCCTCCTCAATATCGAGGTGGGGTCGGTAATCGTCTAAAATGCCTGCGGTATTACAAAGGACGTCAACTGTCTGGCACCAGGAAAAGACTGGGCTTAAATCGCCAGTCAGGTCCAGCTGTAGAAAGTGGAAATCGCCTGCCAAATCAGGCTTGCTGGCCTGGTCAATCCCGTAGACACGCCAGCCATTTTCCAAAAAAATCCTTGCCTGAGCTAGTCCGATGCCACTGGAAACGCCTGTGATGAGGGCTGTCTTAGTCATGAACTTCTACCCAGTCGGTCGCAAGGACGTCGCAAGGGGTCGGGCTCCACATGGAGAAGCCTTCGCCCTCGCCCGTCACGTTGATGAGGAAGTAGGGCGTCGCCTCCAGCTTTTGCCCGTGGACCTCAATGGTGTCAAAGAGCTGGACGTAGTTCTCCGCCCCGCCCCAGCCTGTGCGAACATACTTTTTCTTGGCCTTGAGGCCTGGTAAAATCTCTTCAAATGTCATGGTTTACTCCTTTGTTGTCTATAAATGTTGATTTAATAAGGTTTCTGTAACCTTGGAATGAGTTGTTTTAGTAATTTGTTCACCCTCGTATTCACCCTAGAGAGTATTGATGGCTTTTTCGTAATATGAAACAGCCTTTTTTCCTGTCGGTCATCTTCTATCTCCGATTTTACTAGATATTCCGTTCATACAGGGGTGCTTCTTGCTAGAACTATAATCTGATTACAAATAAGCAAATAGGGATGAATTCGAGCGATTGACAGGTCAATCGCTATTCTGATATACTTTGCTTGCCCCTTTGGGATAGAAAGGGGGTGAAGTGTTCTAAATGGAATTACTTATCATCACGTTTGTTGCTCCTTTGCTGGTATCTATCCTGACAGCATTGTTTGAGTATTGGCTCAACTCACGCAACAAATAACCCTAGGGCATAGCTTGAAAAAGCTTAGAGCCAAAAAGAAAACCCTCAACGCTGCAACGTTGGGGGCTTTTTGTGTTCCTTTGGAACTCTCATCATCATTACTTAGAGTATAGCACCCCTTTATTCAATTGTCAAATGGTTTATTTTCGTTAGCGATTCATAGACTATCTCTGAATTGGCAAAATATAGTCTAGTATCAGAATACCCCCGCAGTTTACCTGACACGAGGGGCTAGCATAACGCGCCGAATGTGACTTCTTATTTCCAGTCTATCAATCGAACCCTAAAAACCTCACTCTATTATACCAAAATATACCATCTATTTCCTTTTCCCCACCAACAAAATCGCAGTTCCGATCCAAAAGGCCATGGCTGGAAGGATGACCAACATCAGATTGAGCCAAACTGGAACGGTCATGACCATATTTACCACACCACCAACAATCATAAAGAGATAGGTCGGTAAAAAGACATAGCGGACTAATTTTTCCTTTTGGAAAAATAGCAGAGCGAGACCGAGCAAGGTGAGTGGCACTAGAAGTCCCCAGCCAGTCAAGACTAGGTCAGGTTCCTTGGGCATTGCCCAGAGACGAAGTCCGCAAATAACAAGAAAAAGAAGGGGAATGCAGAGAAAGCTTGCCCATATCTTGATTTTGCTGGTCTGGTAAATCAGACTGCGAATGATGAGGAAAATCCCAGCAGGGAGGAGGAGGCTAAGTAGCGCGTCGCATATCAGGTCCAGCCAGTTGAGGGAGATGGTTCCTGTCCCTGCAAAATCCATCAGCCATTGGCTACCTAGATAGATGACCAGCATGAGGCCGCTCAGATTGGCGACTTCAGAAAAACCAATGGGTGGGAGATAGCTGAGTAGGTCGTCCGCCATCTGCTTGCTATCTTTACCCAGAAAATCCTCCGCCGAAAGCCCGTCTTTTTGGGCTTCAAGAACATCTTGGTAAATGGATAAGAGCTGGGCAGTCACTGCTTCTTCCTGCCTGTGAAAGACAGAGGCAATCATCATATAGCCATTGATACGGCCCATATACTCCTTGTTTTCCTTGGTCAACTGGCTTTCAATCACTTCAATCTGCTTGCGGTATTCCATTTGTTTGCTCATCTTATTCTCCTTTCAATCGCTGAACCTTTTGAACCAGCTCAGCCCACTGAGACCAAAAATCTTCTAAATAAGCCTTCCCCTGGTCTGTCAGATAAAAATACTTTCTGTCTGGCCCGTCTGGCGATGGCTTGTTCTGACTAAAAATCAGGCTATTTTTCTCTAACTTCTGAAGGAGGGGATAGACTGTCCCTCCGACCATGTTTTCAAAGCCCTGACTTCGCAATTCCTGAACCAGCTCATAACCATAAATCTCCTTCTGGCTGATTATTTGCAATACACAGCCATCCAGGACCCCCTTAAGCATCTGGGTTTCTTTCATAAGCTCTCCTCTCCTTAGTTTGTAATACCGACTAGTCTGATAAAAATAAAAGTGATTTTCTTTGTCTTCTATCACTAGTTTGTTTTACCTATTAGCTTTGTACCTATAGTATAACACAAGGTGACTAGTATGTAAAACAAAATAGTGGAAAAATTAAAAACTTGGGTCACCCCAAGTTTAGGAAATAATCTGTTTGTAAGATCGTGTTGTGATGGCATAGACCACTAGGTAGAGTAGGAGATAGCCACCACAGATGCCTGCTGTCACCTGCAACATAAGCCCTGCATTAACCACGCCGATAGACAAAAGAATGGATGATAGCATCTTGTAGGCAAAGGCAAGATGGACAAAGGCAAGTAGGATAGGTAGGAAAAAGACGGTCAGCAATTGCTTGCGAATGGACTGTCTCGTCTGATCCTCATCCAGACCAACCTTGGTCATAATGACGAAGCGATCTCTGTCTTCATAGCCTTCTGAAATCTGTTTGAAGTAAATCACCAGCACCACCGCCATCAAAAAGATGAGTGATAACAAGAGGCCGATGAAGAAAAGTGAACCTGCAAAACTGAAGAAACCACGCATCGCATAGGCACGATAGGCCAGAATGATGGAGTTCGTTCCATTCGGTAATATATTGGACTCCCAAAGCTCACTTTCAAAACGTCCTGATTCATGGCTATCTACCTGCTCTTCTTCTGATAAACTGCTTTCAAAGCCCATATAATAGCGATTCTCAGCTTGATGTTCAAAAACAGCCAAGTCTTGAACAACAATGACCAGATACTGGCTGAGAAGGAAGGAACCATGGTCTGGTAGATGTCCTAAAGTCACATTCTTGGGCAAGACTTGGGCAACTTCCATCTCCTTTTCATCAAAGGTGAGGGTTTGACCAGCTTGATACTGGACTCCCTTACTAAAAATTGCCACTTGGTCAGATGCCAACTGGAGTGCTTCTCCTGTCATCTTTTCATAGCTGGCTTGATCAAGGACAAAACCGATCCCCACTCGATCAGAGAAATCCATACCAGCGGCCTCTTCATCCGTCAAAAATTTTATTTGCTGGGTTGTCACCTCAGAAAAATAGGCTTGCTGGTAAGGATAGACTACCTTACTTTCAACAGGAATATCCGTCTCTTCTAAGATAGCTTCCGCCCACTCCTCCCACTTCACCGTTTGATCTTTTGAAGTGGTTGGTTGCATTCCAACATCAATCGAATAATCATTTGGATTTTGATTGGCAATATAATCTTTGCCACCGATGTATATATTAAGTCCTCCAACCATGGTCACCAAGAACATGCTTGAGAGGATGGTAATGGTCGCAAGGCCCAGAGCATTTTTCCGCATACGAAAAATCAAGTTGGATACAGAAATAAAATTCTCAGGCTTGTAGTAATAGGTCTGACGGTGTTTTAGCCAGTTTAAGAGACTGATAACACCTGCTTGGAAGAGCAGGTAGGTCCCAAAGATAACCAGTAAGGTTGCACCAAAGAAACTCGGAACCGCCTGAAAAGGATTGGTCACTAGCTGGGCAATGGCATAGCCTGACCCCAATAGGATAAGGGCTAAGAGGGTTTGTAGCCAGAGGAAGCCAGTTTTCTTATCCCCTCGCTTCTTACCTTGAACCAGTTTGAGCGAGTCGGTCAAGCCCAGTTTCCCAATATTAAATAGACTGACCAAGGCGAAAATCCCAAAGAGATAGATAAGCACTGTGACCAGACTCTTCAACTGGAAGGTTGAAGCCAGGACCACAGGCATCTGCATGGTCTTCAGCAAGAGGGCATAGAATAGTTTATCCAAGGTCAATCCTAGCAACAAGCCTGTCAGAATGGTACCGGCTGCAAAAACTAGATTTTCTAGAAAAGTCATCAAGAGAAGGTGTTTTTTCTCCAAGCCTAGGATACTATAGACACCAAACTCTTTTGACCGCTGCTTCATGACAAAACTATTGGCATAGAAGACCATGATGGCAACTGCCAACATGACTACAATCATACCGAAGCCCAAAACCATGGTTACCCCATTGGCTCCCTTGACCTGACCTAAATCAGGATGAAAGGCAAGCGCAGTGAAAATATAGGCAATGGCTGTGGACAAGCTGGTCATCAGGGCATAGGGAAAATAGAGCCTGCGGTTCTTTTTGAGATTGGTCAGAGCCAATCGAAAGGTTAGTCCAAACATATTACTCACCTCGATTCGCCATGACTGTCAAGGTATCTGAAATCAGTTGGTACATCTCCTGATTGTTTCTTTCACCTCGGTAGATTTGATTGTAGAGGATACCATCCTTGATAAAGAGGGCCCGTTTGGCACGGCTAGCTGCCGCTGTCGAGTGGGTTACCATCAAAATGGTTTGCCCCTCTTGGTTGATTTTTTCAAAAATATCGAGAAGGGTGGCCGTTGATTTGGAGTCGAGGGCTCCAGTCGGCTCATCCGCTAAGAGGATTTCTGGCTGGGTAATGATGGCACGCGCCACCGCAACCCGTTGCTGCTGACCGCCTGAAAGCTCGTAGGGCATCTTGTCTTGTAAGGTCGCAATTCCTAGACTATTCAGTGTATGAACCAGTCGCTTGTTCATCTCATCAATCGGATAGCGAGACAAAACCAGAGGCAAGAGCACATTGTCCTTGACCGAGAGGGTATCTAAGAGGTTGAAATCTTGGAAGACAAATCCCAATTTCTCTCGACGAAAGGCTGCAGCTTCCTTGCTCTTAATCGTTTCTGTATTGACACCATTGAGCAGGACCTTGCCATGCGTTGGCTTATCAAGGGTTGCCAAAATATTGAGCAAGGTGGATTTTCCAGAACCAGATTCCCCCATGATGGCGACATATTCACCCTTTTCAACTGTAAAATGAATGTCTTTCAAGGCTTCAACCTGACTGGCTTGAAAGCGGGTTTGGTAAATTTTTTGAACGTGTTGTACATCTAAAAGTGTCATCTTACTGCCTCCTTTTCTTTTTCTACCCCCATTCTAGCCCATCCTCCGACAGTCTGCCATAGCCCTAGCTTTCATTTGCGTGACAATTTTGTAAGATTAGTCAAAAATCATCTCCACTTCTTTGATACCTATTCGCACCTCTGTTCCCTGACCCACTTTGGAGCTTAGTTTGAGGGAATAGCCCAGCTCCGCAGCGATTTTCCGGGAGAGATAAAGTCCCAGACCCGAAGATTGCTGGGTTCTGCGGCCATTGAAACCTGAAAAACCACGCTCAAAAACCCGCTCCAAGTCACTCTCTGCAATCCCTATTCCTGTATCACGAATGACCAACTCATCTCCGTCCAGAGCAATCGAAATGGTTCCCCCCTGACAATATTTGAGGGCGTTGGATAAAATCTGCTCAATCAAGAGACCCAGCCAGCGTTTGTCGGTCTTTACTGTCCTATCCAGCGGTCCCAAGTCCAAGCTGGTACTGGCCTGAATAAAAAAGAGGGAATATTTCTTGACCAAACTTCTGACCAGTTCTTCCAAATTGACAGATTCGATAACCAAATCATCATGGAAAGACTGTAGACGGAGATAGTTCAAGACCAAACCTGTATATTGTTCGATTTTAAAAAGTTCTGATTCAAGCTGATGACGGACTGAACTACTGCCTACTTCCTTTACCAAGAGCTGACTGGCTGCGATAGGCGTTTTCATCTGGTGGGCCCAGAGGGTGTAGTAGTCATCTAATTCTGTCTGTTCCTGACGTTGTTTTTCCAGCAGGAGCTTGTTTTGGACTTCTAGTCGCTCCACTCTCTCCTGCAAACAACGTTCACTGGCTGTACCAGTGGCTACTTTCTGACCACGCCAGATTTTTCCAAAGCGGAAAAATTCCCTGACAAAATCCCAGAGGAGGGCAAAGAGCCAACAAATGCTAAGGAGGATGAGGGCATAGAGAACCAGGTCCCTCTCGATGTCAAAGAGACTACTATAAGCCATAATTGTCGTGGCAAAAAGACCGTAGCTAACTAAAAACAGCCAACGATGACGGAGCCAAGTGGGTAAAAATTCTGATACTAGTGAGCTAAAATCATCCTTATTCATGTGTCCACACCAGGCCGTAACCCACTCCTTTCTTGGTCGCAATCAAATCTGGTAGACCCAGTTCTGCCAACTTTTTACGCAGGCGAGCGATGTTAACCGACAAGGTATTGTCATCCACAAAAATATCGCTGTTCCAGAGTTCTCTCATCAGCTCCTCACGACTGACCACTTCCTTACCATGCTCAAAAAGCACCCGTAATATCTGAAATTCATTTCGTGTCAACTCCTCTACAGCCTGTCCATATGACACCTGCATAGTCTTCAAATCTAAGGAAGCCTCTTCAAACCAGAGTAAACTTTGTTCACCCACGAAATCGTAAGTTCTCCGCAAAAGCCCCTGTATTTTGGCTAGGAGAACCGTCATTTCAAAGGGCTTGGTCACATAGTCATCTGCTCCCATATTGATCGCCATGACAATATCCATGGGCTGATCATGGGAAGACAGAAACATAATGGGCACACGGGATGTCTTGCGAATTTCCTGACACCAGTAATAGCCATTGAAAAAAGGCAGGCCAATATCCAGTAAAATCAAATGGGGCTGAAAATCTCTTATCTGGTCCAAAACCGTCTGAAAATCCTTGACCTCTTGGACCTGATAACCCCAGTTTATCAGGTTTTTGGCAACTAGTTGGCTAATGGTCTTATCATCTTCAACAAGAAGTATTTTCTGCATCGCTCTCTCTCACTTTTTCATATATACTATATATTATAGCCTAAAATTCAGGAAAAAAGGGGGATTTTTCTAAATCTCCAATCAAAATTTGTCATTCCACACATATTTCGCTATACTAGAAGAAAAAGGAAAGGATTACCATGCCAAATTTATTAAATTACATAGAAGAAAGTCAATACGACAGTTTTTACGACCAGCCCCTGAACAAACTGGACATTTTGGCCCTGACTGAGCTTTCCTACCTGCCTTTCGACAAGCTTGTGCCCACCTCCTTTACCGAAAATGGTATCCGACTGGATCATCTGGCTGAGCATTTTGAAGCAACTTATCAGAATGACTTCCCTCCCTTTTCTATGGTGACCAAAAATCGCCTAGCCTTATTTGCCCTTCTTGCCAAATCCATACGCTTCAAGTCTATCAAGGCATTTGGCTTCGTTGACGATTATCAGTTGGACCAAGAGCAACAATTCGCCGCCATTAGCTACCACTTGGACAGACAGACTGTCCTGACTTGTTTTAGGGGAACAGATGACACCATTATCGGTTGGAAGGAAGACTTCCAAATGACCTATATGGATGAAATTCCTGCCCAGCGTTCTGCAAGTGATTATTTGGAAAAAATAATGTCTAATCAAAAGGAGAACTTCTATATCGCAGGGCATTCCAAAGGTGGTAATTTAGCCCTTTATTCCGCAAGTAAGCAGTCCTCAGATTTACAAGAGCGAATTGTGGCTGTCTATCCCTTTGACGCACCAGGGCTCCATAAAAAGCATTTGGAAGCTCCTGGCTACCGAGCCATTCAAAATCGGATTTACCCCCTCATTCCACAAAATTCCATCGTGGGAATGATGTTGGAAACACCTGAAAATGCCCAAATTGTTCAGAGCAACACCATCGGTCTTCTCCAACACATCACATTTTCTTGGGAAATTGAAGGAACTGATTTCAAGTCAGCCCCTGCCCTAACTAGCGACAGCCTTCAAACCGACCAGACTTTAAAAGCTTGGACTGCTAGTCTAACGGATGAAGAATTGAAAGATTTCTTTGACCTCTTTTTCGGAATTTTCATCCAAGCAGGGATTGAACGATTTAGCGACATCACGGTAAATCCCCTACAGAAATTACAGGAAATGGACCGATTGAGAAAAGAATTATCTCCTCAAGAGGCGGACATGATGGACAAACTCATTCGGCTACTCTTTGACACCCGCTACCAAATTTGGAGGGACAATATTAGCACTTCCATTCCAAGCCCTGAAATCTCTCTACCAGATTGGCGGAAATTGTTCCAAAGAACTACACCTGAAAACAAGGAAAACTAGCTCAACCACCTGAGCTAGTTTTCTTTATCAAATCTTCTTAAAAATTGGGATAGTTTTTCTAATCCTTTGATTAGAGTTTCTTGTTCACAGGCAAAACCTAGACGGACATAGCCGTCACGTTCAAAACGATTGCCCGGTACCAGAAGAACACCGTATTCCTGCAGAAGTTGCAAGCAAAAATCTTCCATGGGCATATCCACTGCAATCTTGACAAAGCTGGTAGAAACAACCGCTGGACGAATATAGGAAACGAGAGGTTCATTCTCAATCCATTGGTCCAAAATAGCTAGATTTTCTTCTAAAATGCGCCGATTTCTCTTCAAAATCTCTTGGCGAGAAGCCAGAGCTAATTGAGCTACCAGATCATCAAAAACACCTGCACAAATCATGGTGTAATCCCGATAATCTCGCAGAATATCTGTCACTTGATGATTGGCAGCCACCCAGCCCACACGAATACCAGGCAGGGAGTAGGTCTTGGATAAGCTATTGACAGCAATTCCTTTATCATAGACTTCTATAATGGATGGCACATCCAGCTCAGAAAAGGAACGATAGACTTCATCCGAGAGTATGTAAGCCCCCACTTCAGCAGCAATTTCCGCCAATTCTTCCAAATAGGTCCTATCCATGACAGCACCAGTTGGATTATTGGCATTGTTAATGCAAATCATCTTAGTGTTAGGACCAATGAGCTGACGCAGTTTTTCCAAGTCTGGCAACCAGCCATTTTCCTCCTCAATCTGCCACAAATCCACTTCCGCTCCCAAGGACTTTGGAATATCGTAGAGTTGTTGATAGGTCGGATAAAGGGAAATGACATGGTCTCCTGGTTCAATCAAACTATAAAGAACTAACAAGTTGGCCCCTGTTGCCCCGTTGGTCTGGAGAATTTGTTCTGGCTTGACGCCTGTATAGAGTTGACTAACCGATTTTTTAAATGCTGGCGAACCTTCTATCCAGCCATAGTTGAGCTTGGTGCCCTGCAATTTCTTATAAAAATCCTCAGGATTGGTACCCGACAAGGCAAACAATTCTTCTAAGGTTAAGGCAGAAATGGATACTCCTGCAATGTCATAGATGGCGCTATTTTCATGGACATTCAGCCATTCCTCAACGCCAAAACGTGGTAATTTCATAAGACTTCCTACTTTTATTTATTCTGCCCTTATTGTACCATATTCTTTCAAAAATTGTATAAATATACAAAGTACCTTCAACATTAAAAAAGAGAGGATCAATAAATCCTCTCTAGGTGTAGCTAACATCAACCCATTACAGTTAATAACGAGCCATTTTTTATCCTTCACCTGTTTCTGAAGCAGTTTCACTTGCTACTTCTGAAACAGTTTCTGATACTACTTCAGTTTGAACATCTTCGATATCAATTTCAATATCCTCAGACACCACCACAGCATCCTCAACCTCGTCTTCAGAAAGCTCTACAGTCGGTGCCTTGACTGTCTTAGCCTTGATAGCTTCCAAGATGTCAGCCGTTGACAGGTTTTGTTCTGCGATTTTTTCCTTGATTTGCTCAAAGGTTTCGACAGATTTTTCCTTACCTGACTTGACCAAATCTTCCACTGTCAATTCACCAGTTTCCAACTGAGTTTTGACTTCTGTGAAGCGCTCTGAGGCTTGCTTGCTCAAGTCCTGAGCCTTGTTGACCAAATCCGCATTGATTTCCTCATGTTTTTCTTTGTAGTCATTAGCAAAGTTAAGGACTTTTTCCTTAACCACCTGCCCAGTCTTGCTTGCTAGGAAGGCTGCTGCGGCAGCACCACCTGCTACACCCAATAAGAGGCTGGTTAAGACACTAGATTTTTTTACCATTTTTTTCTCCTTTCTTACCTAAGAGAGATGAGATAGTTGACAAGGCAGAGAGGGCTCCGCCAGCTTTTACCGTATTGGCACCTGCCGACTTGGCTTTGACCGTCAGATCACGCGCCGAAGCATTCAAATCAGACACAGAAGTGGATAGATCCGCCACTGCAACAAACAAGGGATCCAAGGTTGAAACCTTCCCATTGACATCTTCCACCAAGACATTTGTTTTTGCCAAGAGTTCGTTGGTCTGATAGAGGGTCACATTGATGTCACTGGTCAAGACCTTGAGAGTTTGCTGGGCTTCATCCGTCACCGTTCCCAATTTTTTCAAGAGCAAAACAATGTAAACTGCTACTGCCGCGATGGACAGGGCAATAATCAAGACAGAAATTTCGATAATCATATTTTCTCCTTTAGGATTGATAAAATGGAATAGACGATTGTCTTCTCCGCACCACAACCATGCTGATTCCAACTAAGATAAGAATACCAGACAACCATTGGGAAATACGGATGCCCAAGAACATGAGGCTATCTGTCCGCAGGCCTTCTATCAAGAGGCGACCAAAACCATACCAAATCAGGTAAAAGGCTGTGATTTCACCTTGCTTAAGCAGGTTTGGTCTTCTGCGTAAGACACAAATCAAGCCAAAACCAAGCAGATTCCACAGACTTTCAAACAAGAAGGTCGGTTGACGGTAGGCGCCATCAATATACATCTGTTCTCGGATAAAAGATGGTAGGTAGTTCAAGCTTTCCACAGCCTTACCATAGGCCTCCTGGTTAAAGAAATTTCCCCAACGCCCAATGGCTTGCGCAATCATGACGGAGGGAGCCACCACATCCAGAAAGTCTAGCGTATTGATAAAGCGGTGCCGGGTGAAGAAATAGAGTACGATTGCCCCTGTGATCAAACCACCATAGATAGCAATTCCACCATTCCAAATAGCAAAGACAGATAAGAGATTATCCTTGTACTCGCTCCATGAAAAAGCGACATAATATATTCTGGCTCCGATAATGGAAAGCGGAAAGGCTAGCAAGATAAAGTCTAAAATATCATCCTGCAAAATCTTCTTGCGTGGTGCTTCCTTGGTCGCCAAGTAAACACCCACTACCAACCCTAGCAAGATACAGATGGCATACCAGCGAACTTCTAAAGGACCTAATCTAATCGCTATCGGATCCATACTAGACCTCTTCCTTATTCTGCTGAATAAGCTTGCCTAGACGCTCCTCGAAAATCTTGGTTGCATCATAACCCATCTGTTTGGCACGGTAGTTCATGGCTGCAGCCTCAATGACCACAGAGATGTTGCGACCAGTCTTAACAGGGATGCGGATTTGTGGAATCGAAATACCCGCAATTTCAATGGTATCACCAGAATTCCCCAGACGGTCAAAGACCTTACCTGTTTCATAGTTTTCCAGATAAACAGCCAACTGGACCTCTGAAGAATCCTTAACCGCGCTAGCACCATACAAACTCATGATGTCGATAATCCCTACACCACGGATTTCTAATAGGTGGCGCAGAATTTCCGCTGGCTCACCCCAGAGGGTCACATCATCCTTGGCATAGACATCCACACGGTCATCCGCAACCAGACGGTGACCACGCTTGACCAACTCCAGACCCGTTTCGCTCTTACCAATACCAGAATCCCCTTGGATAAGAACACCCATGCCGTAGATATCCATCAAGACACCGTGAACGCTGGTCCGTTGGGCCAATCGGCTGTCCAGATAGGAGGACAATTCTCCTGACAGACGGCTGGTCGCTGTCTTACTGCGACAGATAGCAATCTTCTTTTCTTTCGCCGCTCGGTACATCTCCTCTGGGATTTCCAAACCACGCGCCACAATGATTACTGGCGTTTCTGGCTGGAACATCTGCGAGAGCACTTGGTAGCGGTTATGGGCTGTCATGGCCATCAAATAAGACCATTCCTTCATCCCCATGAGCTGAATACGCTCGGGAGAATAATAGTCAAAGTAGCCTGTCATTTCCAAACCAGGCCGGGTAATATCGGAAGTCGTAATCTCTTTTTGGAGCAGTTCCTCTGTACTATAGGCAGATTCAATCCGTAAGTTTTCAAGTAAGTCTTTTACAAAAACGGTCATGTCTTCCCTCTCTTTCGGTTTTAGTATATTATACCACAAGCAAGGGGCGGGAGGGGAAAACAACTAGCCCTTTTCCTCATAATAGAGCCTGCCAAGCCGACAAGCTCATAATCAAGTAAGACCTACCTTTCTATCCCACTACAAAATTCTTCCATAATCTGTTATACTAGTCATAGAAAGTCAACAATAAGGAGAAGATCATGGAACCATTATTCCTCACACCTGTCATGCATGAAAAAATTTGGGGTGGCAATCGCCTGAAAACCAATTACAACTATGACATCCCAAGCGATAAAACTGGCGAGTGCTGGGCTATTTCTGCCCATCCAAATGGGGTTACCACCGTTTCAAACGGTCGCTACAAGGGCAGAGGACTAGATGACCTCTACACAAATGAAAAGCATTTATTTGGCAATCCAAAAGATGAAGTCTTTCCTCTCCTAACAAAAATTCTGGACGCAGAAGACTGGCTCAGTGTCCAAGTCCATCCTGATGACAACTATGGTTTGGCTCACGAAGGCGAACTTGGCAAGACAGAATGTTGGTATATCTTAGAAGCCGAAGAAGGGGCTGAGATCATCTACGGTCACAATGCCCAATCCAAAGAAGAACTCCGCCAGCAAATCCAAGCTGGAGATTGGGACAAGCTCTTGACCCATGTACCCGTTAAAAAAGGCGACTTCTTCTTCGTCCCTAGCGGCACCATGCACGCCATCGGTAAGGGAATCATGATTTTAGAAACCCAGCAGTCTAGCGACACGACCTACCGTGTTTATGACTTTGACCGCCGTGATGATGAAGGTAATCTCCGTGAACTTCACATTGAAAAATCGATTGATGTCTTGACCATCGGTCCTGTAGCTAATTCAACACCTGCTCAACTCAAAGTAGGCAAGCTGGACACCACCCTCCTGGTATCAAATCCCTTCTTCACAGTCTATAAGTGGCAGACCAAGGGAGAAATCCAGATGGAGCAAACCGTTCCTTACCTGCTCGTCAGTGTTATTGACGGTCAAGGTGCCATCCAAGTCGGCGAAACCAGCTACCCACTTCAAAAAGGAAGCCACTTTATCCTACCTGCGGATGTAACTGACTGGACCCTCACTGGTCAAATGGAGATCATCGCCAGCCATGCTAATGACACAAAGTAAGCAAAAAAACTCAGAAGTCCAAAAACTTCTGAGTTTTTTTATCATCGCTATTCTACTAATCTCTGTTCATCATTCCAAAAATGCGAAGCAAGTTAAGGAAGAGGTTGACAAAGTCAAGGTAGAGTTGAAGGGCCATTGACACTACCCAACCATTCTGCACATTGCCGCCTGTCTGTTCGAAAACGTCGCGGATACGTTGGTTGTCATAGGCAATCAAACCTGAGAAAACAAGGACAGATACGATAGACATAGCAAAGCTAATACCTGAGCTGCGAAGGAAGATATTGATGACGCTAGCGATCAAAATTCCCCAGAGGGCAGCGCGCAGAGCTTGGGCCATACCAGAAAGATTTTTCTTGGTTGTCATACCGATAACTGCCATAATAGCAAACATCAAAGCAGCTGATAGGAAGGCCAAGGCAACTGTTTCTGTCGTATAAAACATCAAGACCATGCTGATGGTCAAGCCGTTTGTTACCGAGTAGGCCAAGAAGATTGGCAAGGCCATTGGACTATTTTTGGCAGCCATTGTAGAAGCTGAAACCACCAAGGCAATCTGTCCCAACATGACCAACATCATCACAATGGAACCTGCACTAAGCAAGGCATAAAGCAACTGCTGGAAGACGGTAACGGCCAAGAAGGAAACAAGGGCTGACAAGCCAATCCCCATAGCAACTACACCATAAATCTTACCAAAGAAACGGTTGAGGGCGGTATTATCCACCTGATTGATAATAAATGAATCGTTATTCATATACTTCTCCTTTTACATCCTACTGAAAACGCAGGACCTTTCGATTTTTCCATTTATATTGTAAGGGCAGGGTAAACTCACGTACTGCCCAATACTTGTCTACACAGGTCACAATCCATGATTCCTTATAACGCGACGGAGCAATGGTTGCACCAAACATATGCTTGACAATAATATCTTCTTCTACCTTATTGAGTTTAATCAATTTTTCTGCATTGCGCTTGGCAATCCGTGGATGGACCCAGGCATGACTCTTGTTAAATTTTGTTTCACGCCAGTCATAGAAGAAAAGGTCGTGTAGAAGACCACCTCGAGCAGTCGACTTGGCATCCCAGCCAAACTTCTTAGCGATTTTATAGCTAGTATAGGAAACATTGATCGAATGTTCCAAGCGAGTCGAATGATAGTGGTGGGGAATGTCCGCCAACTTCTGCACCTTTTTAGTGTCAATCAAGTGACCGACATAAGCCATATATTCTTTATCTTTTTTATAAGCACCCATAGATGTAAACCTCGTTTTGTTATTATAACACAGTTTATGCTTCTTGGCTTAAATAAAGCTAAAGACTAAAATTCCTGCTGCAATGGCAACATTCAAACTCTCTGCCTGACCAGGCATGGTGATGTGAACCAGCTGATTGGCTTCCTCAGCCACAAAATCCGAAATCCCCTGACCTTCATTTCCCATCACAAGTGCAAAACTAGCCCCTGGTGCTACCTGCCTATAATCCACAGACTGACTAGATAGGGTCGTCGCCAAGATCTCCACCTGATGGTGTTTTAAGGTAGAGAAAATATCCCCGATTGGAAAGCGATAAATCGGCAAATGAAAGTGACTACCCTGCATAGAACGAAGGACCTTCATATTGTAAATATCAGCTGACTTATGGGTCAAAAATACACCATCAAAACCTGCTGCATCAGCCGTCCGAATGATTGTCCCCACATTTCCTGGATCCTGCACATCTTCCAAGACCAGATATTTACCTGCTAGCTGGTCAGGGAGTTCCTGACTAGGAAGGGCCAGTTGGGCTACTACTCCTTGAGGTGACTTGGAATCAGCCAAGTCCTGCATGATTTCTGGACTAACCACTGTCACCTTTTCCAACTGGGCAACCCTGTCCACATGCTCTTCTACTACCAAAATGTGTTCAATCCTTGCACCAGCAGCCAAAGCCTCTTCTAACAAATGCCAGCCCTCAATTAAGTAGGATGAACGACGGTATTTTTTCTGCTGTAATTTCTTAATCTGCTTGATTAATTTATTGGATTTTGAACGGATAACTTCCATAATTTCCTCATTTTCTTTCTTACCCAACCATGATATAATAAAGTAAAGGTCTTGTCAAAAGGAGAAACTTATGAGAAAGGTTAAAATGATTGCATCTGGTCGGGTGCAGGGAGTTGGTTTTCGTTGGGCTGTTCAATTTTTAGCAGTGGAAATCGGAGACATCTTCGGCAGGGTTTGGAACAATGAAGATGGGACAGTCACCATCCTGGCTCAATCCGAGAACGCTGAGAAGCTCAGCCATTTTATCCATGAAGTCCGAAAAGGCCCCTCTCGTATGGCAAAAGTGAGCTATTTGGATGTGACCCTAGCCAATTTCGAAGACTACCATGATTTTCAGGTCAGCCATAGGTAAAACTTGAAAATTGTGCATAAAAACAGTAAAATAGAATCTATCATGTATTAAAAGGAATGTATCAATTTGAAAAAGAATAAACGTCTACTCTTAGCCAGCATGGCTCTTGCCAGCCTTGTATTTTTAGCTGGATGTGTCAAAACAGATGGCAAGGGTGTTCCAACCGGTGAAGGATGGGTTTACAACTATCTGGTTGAACCAATGGGGAACCTAATCACCTTCTTCGCTGAAAACCAAGGTTTAGGATTTGGTGTGGCTATCATTGTAGTGACCCTGATTGTCCGCTTCCTCATCATGCCATTGGGTATCTACCAATCATGGAAGTCAACCTATCAGTCAGAAAAAATGAACTACCTCAAGCCAATCTTGGGACCTATCCAAGAACGCATGAAAAATGCAAGTTCTCAAGAGGAACAATTGGCTGCCCAGCAAGAATTCTTTGCGGCGCAAAAACAATACGGTGTCAGCATGTTTGGCGGTATGGGCTGTCTTCCACTGCTCATCCAAATGCCATTCTTCACTGCCCTCTTCTACGCAGCCCGCTACACACCAGGTATTTCCGAAGCGACATTCCTGGGAATTCCTCTTGGTCAACCAAGTATGATTCTAACTGCTATAGCAGGTATCCTCTACTATGCCCAATCTATGTTGATGCAGGTGGGGATGGATGAAGAGCAGAAAAAGCAAATGCAAACTGTAGCCTATATGAACCCAATCATGATTGTCATCTTCTCCTGGACTTCACCAGCAGGTGTCACTCTTTACTGGGTAGTCGGTGGTATGATCGGACTTGTCCAACAAGCCTTGACCAACTTCATCCTCAAGCCAAAAGTTCGCGCTAAGGTAGAGGAAGAATTTAAGAACAATCCACCAAAACCTTACAAATCTACAGTAAAAGATGTTACTCCAAAAGCATCTGCCATCATTGAAGAAAAAGCTTCTAAGAAGACCAATCGAAATGCTGGCAAGCAACGGTCTAGATAAAACCTAACAACCATCTGGTCAGATAGTTGTTCAGATTGAAGAAAAAGTCCATTTTGGACAATTTTCTTCAATCTTTTTTCTTTATGTTGAAAACAAAAAACTCTCAGAAACACCGAAATATCAACGTTTCTAAGAGTTTATTGACTTGCTATCATTCACAAACTTCTTCAATTTTTTGTATTTTTAGGAGTTTGTCTGCGTTCTGAACAACCATCTGGTCGGATGGTTGTTTTCTAATGCAAAAAAGAGAGAATCATTCGACTCTCTCCACACCTTATTTTGTTTTTTCAACTTTCAAGATTTTAACTTCGTAGCTGCCAGCAGGTGTTTCAATCATAGCCACATCTCCTGTCTTCTTACCAATCAAGGCATGACCGATTGGACTTTCGTTAGAAATCTTACTTGCAAAGGCATCTGCACCCGCAGCACCTACGATGTGGTAAACTTCCTCTTCCGTTTCACCGACTTCTTGAACTGTAACGGTTTTACCAATCGCTACTTCATCTGCAGCAACGGCATCGCTGTTGACAATCTCAGCATAGCGAATTTTGGTTTCAATCGTTGAAATTTGACCTTCAACAAAGGCTTGCTCATCTTTAGCCGCTTCGTACTCAGAGTTTTCTGAAAGGTCTCCATAAGAACGTGCAATTTTAATACGCTCTACGATTTCTGGACGACGGACGAGCTTAAGCTCTTCCAATTCTTTTTCTAATTTTTCTTTTTCTTCCAAGGTCATTGGATAGGTTTTTTCTGCCATTATATTTCCTTTTCTTTCTATCATTTTCTGTGAAAACAAAATTATGTGGAAATCCACATAATTTTGTTATAAATTTCTAATTTACTCTAAGTGAGCGTTGACATACTTAGCAACGTTTTGGTCGTGTTCTTCGATTGTTCTCGCATAGTAAACCGTACCTGTTGTTACATCTGCCACAAAGTAAAGATAATCCGTTGTGTTGGCATTGATAACCGCTTCAATCGCTGATACACTTGGGCTATCTACTGGACCAGGCATCAAGCCAGCCCTCCAATAGATGTTATATGGTGAATCAATGTTGGTATCAATTCCAGCATCCTCTGCCAAAGTTGTTTCTTGACCAAGCTTGCCTTGTGCATAAAGAATAGCAATATTAGACTGTAAAGGCATTTCATTATTGAGACGGTTGAAGAATACACTTGCAATATTGCGACGATCCTCATCTGTAGAACCTTCTTTTTCAACGAGTGAGGCCAAAGTCAGCACTTCGTTAACCGTTAAGTTTTTCGCAGCAATAGCCTCATAGTAAGGTTGCAAACGAGCATCCATAGCCGCAATCATTTGTTCAACCAACTCTTCCATTGTTGTTTCTTCAGTATATTCATAGACAGCTGGGAAGAGGTAACCCTCTAATTGATAGATAACACCGCTGTCTGCTGTTGGAAGACTAGCAAACAATTGTGGATAAGCAGCAACCATACGATTGATGAAATCTGGGTTGGTCACTGTTGCCATAAATTCTTCTGAAGTGAATGGTGTCTTATCGTTCTTATCTTCTGTCTTGGTATTATTGGTAATAGCCTGTGAGATTTGAGTCAGTGTATACCCTTCGACGATCAAGATTTTACCTGCCGGCTCTTTCTGAGGAGTCGGAGTCCCACTTTCTTGTAAGGCTTTTGCAATATCGTCAACCGACATGCTTTGCTTCAAATTGTAATAACCGCTTTGGAAGTTATTATAGCTCTTGATTTTTGAATAGTAATTAAAGACCGTTGCATTCTTCACCAACTGGTTGTCTACCAAGATCTTACCGATTTCTAAAGTAGAGGAGCCTTCTGGAATTTCAACCTGAACAGCTTCTGTAGCTTTTGCATTAACAGGCTCTAAGCTGGATTTGATCCACATATAACCTGCAATTCCAGTCACAACTACCACTAGGAGAATCAAAGACATGATCACCGATACGATGCGCTTGGCTGCCTTGTCTTGTTTCTTGCGGCGTTGAAGACTGCTCTTATTCGATAGATTCTTCCTAGATGGCAGGGCTGTTGCAACTACTGGCTCTTCTGACTTTTCTGCAGGCGTTTCATTGATTTTTGAAGCTAGAAGGGTATCTTCTAGGGAGATGATTTCTGTATCACCAGTCACTGCTGAAACATCTTCTACTGGAAAATCAACAAATGTCTCTTCTAAGCTGGGTTCAACTTCTGTTTCTGGAGTCGCAACTGGTGATGGTTCATTTTCAAAACCAGTGGTATTCGCTGCAACCAATCTTCTCAACTCTTCCAGATTGCGTTCGACTGTATCTTGGGTCACTGGAGCCGAAGTTGGTACTTCTTCCTTCTCGACAACAAGGTCTTCCGTCTCAACAACAGGCTCTGATGGAATGATTTCCTCAACCTCTTCTTCAAGATTTTCTTGACCTTCCTCTGCCAAATAGGTCTCCGGATAAGTCATTTCTCCAACTGGAATGGTTTCTCTTTGGCTAACTGGTTCCGCAGGGAATTCTATTTGCTGGTCAACCTTCACTTGGTTTGGTTGTTCCGTCTGACCTTTGATGGCCTGGTCTGCCAAACGTTTTAATTTCAATTCTTCCAAATCCCGCAAAATCTGATCGCGAAAACTTGAAGACTGCGTGTTATTTTCATTCGTATCCTTTGTCACGCTATCGCTCCTTTCACACAGTTACTATACATTATATCTCAAAGGCCTAGGAAATGCAAGAAATTCCCTTTATATCAAGCTTTCCAATACATATCATACCAGGTTTTTCCTCCAAATTGAGATTGTGAAGGTCCCTGGTCCTCAAATTGATTGATTTGGTAATACTTGATCAGGCTCTCCTTACAGGTCAGGGCAATCCCTTGATAGTTTCCTTGGACAGCTACTTCTTTTAGACCTGCAAGCAAGAGGGTCCCTATCCCCTGGCCTTGATAGTTGGGAGCTACTGATAGGCTAGCTATAGCCAGGTGTTGACCTGTCGGCAACTGACCAGACTCCAGATAGAAAATTTCATCTGTAACTGTGGCAGAGGCCCATGGACTGGCCAGGATAAAGCCTGCTAATTGGCCCTCTACTTCCATGACCAAGCAAGTCTGCGGTACTTCTCTTAAAAAGGTTGCCAGAACCTGCTCCGAAATCCGTTCTTCTTTGGAAAAATTAGCAGTTTCAAGTTCCAGAACCTGGTCTAGATCTGATAGTCGAGCAAAACGAATCTCCATAAACATCCCCCTAAATAGCGGAAAAACAGGGGCCATAGGCCTCCGTCTTTCTTCTTATTGAACATTATTTGTCAAGCTGGAAAGCAATCTTTCAAATGAATACTCATAAGACTGAATATCTCCAGCCCCCATAAATACATAGACAGCATTGTCATGATCCAAAAGCGGCGAGGTATTTTCGACAGTAACCAGACCACCTTTTTTATTGATTTTAGCTGCCAGATCTTCTACCTTAACCTGACCATTATCTGTTTCACGCGCCGAACCGTAAATCTGTGCCAAGTAAACAGCGTCTGCTCCATTTAGGGCTTCCGCAAATTCATCCAAAAGGGCAATGGTTCGCGTAAAGGTGTGAGGTTGGAAAATAGCTACCAACTCCTTGCTTGGATACTTCTGACGAGCCGCGTCAATGGTCGCAATGATTTCTGTTGGATGGTGGGCAAAGTCATCAATGATGACTGTATCGTTGACAACCTTCTCTGTAAAGCGGCGTTTGACACCTGCAAAGGTCTTCAAGTGCTCTGCAACCAAGCTCAAATCAAAACCAGCCATGTGAAGGTTAGCAATAACGGCTGTTGCATTCATGACATTGTGCTTGCCAAAGGTTGGAATTTGGAACTCTCCCAATTCTTGTTCTTTGTGACGGACCTTGAACTGTGAACCAGTCGTCGATGGTTTCAAATCATAGGCTACAAAGTCATTGTCTGGACCTGTTCCGTAGTAGTAGATTGGGGCATTAGCCGTAATCCGACGCAGCTGCTCGTCTTCACCATAGACAAACAGACCTTTTTTGACTTGTTTGGCATAATCGTTAAAGGCGTTAAAGACATCCTCTAGGCTGGTGAAGTAATCTGGATGATCAAAGTCAATGTTAGTAATGATGCTGTACTCAGGATAGTAAGGGGCAAAATGGCGCTCATACTCATCTGACTCAAAGACAAAATACTGGGCATTGGCTGAGCCACGACCTGTTCCATCTCCAATCAGGAAAGAGGTGTCTGTGATATTGCGCATCACATGGGCCAAAAGTCCTGTCGTTGATGTCTTACCGTGGGCACCTGCTACACCAAGGCTGGTAAAGCCCTTCATAAATTCACCCAAGAATTCATGGTAGCGTTTGTAGCTAAAGCCCTGTGCATCGGCAAATGCAATCTCCACATTGTTATCTGGACGGAAGGCATTTCCAGCGATTAGTTCAACATCAGCCGTGATATTTTTCTCATCGAAAGGTAAAATGTCGATACCTGCTTGTTCCAAGCCACGTTGAGTGAAGTAGTATTTCTCTACATCACTTCCCTGAACCTTGTAGCCCATTTGGTGCAACATCAGTGCCAAGGCACTCATGCCTGAACCTTTAATTCCGATAAAATGATAGGTTTTTGTCATGTTAGTCCTCTTCTATAGTTGTTAAATTTAATTCCTGTGCAATGCGACGATCTCTTTGTTGCTGGCGCTCAGGATAGTTATAAACCTGGCTTTTCTTCAAAAAGTCATAGGAATTTTTTCTCACCGGTTGCTCCTGCTCACGATCCTCTTTTTTCAAGGAATAGACCGCAGGAATATCTGCCAAGATATAGTCTGTCTGACGAAGCTTATCTGCCAAGTGGGACAAGGTTCCTGCCTTCACCTCTGGTGTTGGGCTAACAGGTGGCTTGACAAAGACCTTGGCCGGCGTTGGTTTTTCATCTCTCAGGTAGGTTGCAGACCGTTTCTTCTTCAAATCCTCACGGGCTTGCTCACGGGCCACTTGACCCTGAGTCTTAACCTGAGTTGGTTTGGCTTGGGTATATTGTTGCAGACGCTCTCTCCGCGAATAATGACTGGATTTGGCCTCAAAGAGTGGAGGCAAGAGGTCATCGTCTGTCACAAGGCGACCAGTCTCTCTTATCGCTGGCTGACTAGATGATACACCAGCAAATTCTTTTTCTTGATAAGGCCCCTTGATATTACTAATCAAGTCGCTTTCATCATATAAACTCATAATTGGATTTACTCCTACTAGCACTTCATTATCAGCTACTAGCGGAAATCTTTTCTCTTTTCTAATCATAAGTTAGTCCTTTCAAAAACCTATTATACCATACTTGAGCAGTATTTGCCTAATTCTATGTTGGATGATAGGAATCCTATTCCCTTCTTCGTCTTTACCTCTTCGTCTTTACAAGAGTCTTTCCCTTACATCCTTTCGCACCAGCTTTTTAGCCACAAAAAAATCCGAATAACTCGGATTTTCCTTTATTTTTCAGATACTTGTTTTGCCAAGGCAAAGTTACCAAGTGTAGCTGAACCATTTTCAGCAACAGCCGGCGTTACAATGTAGTCTTTGACATCAGGTGTTGGAAGGTAATCGTTCATCAAACCAACGAATTTTTCACGCACACGATTGAGCATGTGTTCTTGTGCCATAACGCCACCACCAAATACAATGACTTGAGGACGGTAGAGCAGAGTTGCCTGAACAGCTGCTTGAGCAATGTAATAGGCTTGAACATCCCAGACATCTGAGTTGAGTTCAATCAACTCACCACGGATACCAGTACGACCTTCAAGAGAAGGACCCGCTGCCAATCCTTCTAAACAACCATTATGGAATGGGCAAGTTCCATTAAACTCATGCTTGACATCATATGGATGCAAAGCTACGTAAGTATGACCAGCTTCTGTATGGCCCAAACCACCGATAAATTCACCATTTTGGATAGCACCAGCACCGATACCCGTACCGATAGTATAGTAAACCAGGCTCTTAACACCCTTACGAACCAAGGTTTCACCATAGGCTGATGAGTTAACATCTGTCGTGAAGTAGAATGGGATATTAAATTCCTTGGCGATCAAACCAAGCAAGTCAATATTTGACCAGTGTGGTTTTGGTGTTGATGTGATGTAACCGTAGGTCTGTGAATTTTGGTCAATATCAATTGGACCGAATGAACCAATGGCAATACCTGCCAAACGGTCTTCATAGCGTTTGAAGAATTCTACTGTACGTTCAATGGTCTCATATGGTGTTGTCGTTGGAAATTGTGTTTTTTCAATTACTTGAAAGTTCTCATCACCGACAGCACATACAAATTTTGTACCACCAGCTTCCAAGCTTCCGTATAGTTTTGTCATCTGAATATCTCCTATTTTTTATTTGTTCTATTATACCACAGAAAGAAACAGAAGAAAAAGGCTTACCGCCTTTTTCTAAATATTTTTACTTCTAGGCTCTCATCTTACTTTCAGTACTAGGCAACGAGCTGCAGGCATAACTGAAGTACGCCAAAGCGAGTTAACGAAGTAATGAAAGCAAAGAGGGGGGCTAGAATTATTTAGCAACTTTCAAGAAGTCAGCACCATGAGCAATTGTACCTTCAGCAAGTGGTGAAACTTCTGTGAAATCTGCAGTGTTTGTCACGATGATCATCGTTGTATCATCAAGACCTGCTTCAGCAATCTTAGCTGCATCGAATTTAGCAAGTGGCGTACCAGCTTTTACCTTATCGCCTGCTGCTACCAATTTCTCAAATCCATTACCGTTCATTGATACTGTATCAATACCGATATGGATCAGGATTTCAGCACCTGAAGCTGTTTTCAAGCCATAAGCGTGACCTGTTTCAAAAGCAATAGTTACTTCTGCATCTGCTGGTGCGTAAACAACACCTTCAGTTGGCTTAACTGCCAAACCTTTACCCATAGCTCCTGATGAGAAAACTGGGTCATTTACATTTTCAAGAGCAACAACATCACCTGAAAGTGGAGATACAAGAGTTTCTTCAGCTACAAGTCCTGTCTCTGCTTCTTCAAGCGTTTTTGCTGTTTCTTGTGCTGAAGCGCTAGGCTTTTTTACATCTTTCTCCTCATCTTCATAACCGAAGAAGTAAGTCAAAGCAAAACCAAGGGCAAATGATACAGCTACCATGAAGATGTATGGAAGAATCTGACCATTACCTGCATAAAGTGTCAAACCTGGGATGATGGTAACACCCATACCTGTGCCCGCAAGGCCAAGGATTGACGCAACTGCACCACCAATCGCACCAGCAATCAATGAAAGAAGGAATGGCTTACGGAAACGCAAGTTAACACCGAAGATAGCTGGCTCAGTAATACCGAGGAAGGCAGAAAGAGCTGCTGGGAAAGCAAGAGCTTTCAATTTAGGATTTTTAGTTTTCACACCAACCGCTACTGTAGCAGCACCTTGTGCTGTCATAGCTGCAGTGATGATAGCGTTGAATGGGTTAGCACCAGTGTTTGCTACCAATTGAGCTTCCAAGAAGTTGAAGATATGGTGAACACCTGATACCACGATAACTTGGTGAACACCACCGATAAGGAGACCACCAAGACCCATTGGCAAGTTCAAGATAGCTTGTGTACCAGCCAAGATGTAGTTTTCAACCACGTGGAAGACTGGACCAATGACAAACAAGCCAAGGATAGACATAACAAAGAGAGTTACGAATGGTGTTACCAAGAGGTCAAGAACTTCTGGAACAACCTTGCGGACAGCTTTTTCAAATTTAGCACCAATCAAACCGACGATGAAGGCTGGCAATACTGAACCTTGCAAACCTACAACTGGGATGAAACCGAAGAAGATAGTTGGTTTCACATCGCCACCTGATGCTACAACCCAAGCGTTTGGCAACTGACCCGCAATGAGCATCATACCAAGAACGATACCGATTGTTTGGTTACCACCGAATACACGGAAAGTTGACCATACTACCAAGGCTGGCAATACGATGAATGCTGTATCTGTCAAGATTTGTGAGTAAACGTTCAAATCTTCTGGAAGAGTATAACCAAGAGCTCCAAGAAGGCCACGAAGACCCATGAAAAGACCAGTTGCTACGATCGCAGGAATGATTGGAACGAATACGTCACCGAATGTACGGATTGCACGTTGGAAAGCATTACCTTGTTTCGCAGCTTCCGCTTTTTGCTCACCAGTAGTCGCTGTTGGCAAACCAAGGGCAACGACTTCATCGTAGATTTTGTTTACTGTACCAGTACCAAAGATGATTTGGTATTGACCTGAGTTAAAGAAAGCACCTTGTACTTTTTCGATGTCTTCGACTGTATCCTTGTCGATTTTTCCTTCATCAACAACCATGACACGAAGGCGAGTCGCACAGTGGGCAACACTACGTACGTTCTCACGTCCGCCAAGGGCGTCAATGACTTTTTTTGCAATTTCTGTATTGTTCATCTTGCAAAAATCTCCTTATAAATATTATTTGTTTTTGAAAGTGTTTTCACTCTTTCGATGGTTTAATTATATCACTTTTACAAAATATGTCAAACGTTTTGCAGAATTTTTTAAAAAATTCTTAAAATCATGGTAAAAGCTTGATTTTTAACAAGAAAACGTTTACTATAATAATTGAAATATTAGATAAAATTGGAGATAGTATGGCTTTTACTACTGAAGAACGTTACAGAGCTTACGCTGACTGGACACCTGAATACATTGAAAAAATCAAGAAAAACACTGAAAGTTCCCCTTGGAGAACCAACTTTCATATTGAAACTCCACACGGGCTTTTAAACGATCCAAATGGCTTTTCATATTTCAACGGAAAATGGACCCTCTTCTACCAGTACTTCCCATTCGGTGCTGCACATGGCTTAAAATCATGGATACATACTGAATCAACGGACTTGGTGCACTTTGAAGAAACTGGTACGGTGATGTATCCCGATACACCACTTGATAGCCACGGAGCCTACTCAGGTTCTGCTATGGAATTTGGCGACAAACTCTTCCTCTTCTATACAGGAAATGTTCGTGATGAAAATTGGGTCCGCCACCCCTACCAAATCGGTGCCTTGATGGACAAGGATGGAAATATCGAAAAAATTAACAAAATCTTGATTGACCAACCAGAAGATACGACAGACCACTTCCGCGATCCGCAAATCTTCAACTACAAAGGCCAATATTATGCCATTGTCGGTGGACAAAACTTGGACAAGAAAGGGATTGTCAAACTTTATAAGGCTGAAAACAATGACTACCTCAACTGGACCTTGGTCGGCGATTTGGATTTTGCAAACGACTTAACTGCCTATATGATGGAATGTCCAAATATTGCATTCGTCGGTGAGCAACCAATCCTTCTCTACTGCCCACAAGGGTTGGACAAAGAAGTCTTGGACTACGGCAACATCTATCCAAATATGTACAAGATTGGTCAGAGCTTTGATCCTGAAACAGCAACTATTGTTGAACCAAGTGAATTGATCAACTTAGACTACGGATTTGAGTGCTACGCAACGCAAGCCTTCAACGCTCCAGATGGTCGCACCTTGTCAGTCAGCTGGTTGGCTCTTCCCGATGTGGAATACCCAACAGATGCTTATGATTACCAAGGCTGTTTGTCATTGGTTAAAGAATTATCTATCAAGGACGGTAAACTTTATCAGTACCCTGTGGAAGCCATTACCAGCCTTCGCCAAGAAGCTCAGCCATTTTCAAACCAAAGCGAAACCAACAATGTTTATGAATTGGAACTTGATTTTTCAGCAGATACTAAGCATGAAATCGTTCTATTCGCAAATAAAGACAATCAGGGTCTTGTCTTGACTGTCGATACAGAGAAGGGACAGATTACAGTGGACCGTGAACATTGTGGCCAGCCATTTGCTTTAGATTTCGGTACAAGCCGCTCATGTGCTATTGAGGCAGGTGCATTAACTGCCAATATCTTCATTGACAAATCAGTCTTTGAAATTTTCATCAATAAAGGAGAAAAGGTATTTTCTGGTCGTGTCTTCCCTCATGCAGATCAAAATGGTATCGCCATCACTGCTGGCAATCCGACTGGAACCTACTACCATTTAGATTATGGTCGCAAAACTAACTGATGTCGCCCAGCTTGCTGGAGTTAGCCCGACAACGGTTTCTCGTGTTATCAATAAAAAGGGCTACTTATCGGAAAAAACGGTCCGCAAAGTTGAAGAAGCCATGCGAGAACTAGGCTACAAACCTAATAACTTAGCGCGTAGTTTGCAAGGTAAGTCTGCCAAGCTAGTTGGTTTGATTTTCCCTAATATCAACAATATATTCTATGCCGAGTTAATTAGCCATTTGGAAAGCCAACTCTTCAACCGTGGTTACAAGACGATTATTTGCAATAGCCAGCATGAATCCGAAAAGGAAAGAGAATACTTGGAGATGTTGGCTGCCAACCAGGTGGATGGGATCATTTCAGGCAGTCATAACTTGGGGATCAAGGACTACGACCGTGTATCCGCACCGATCATTGCCTTTGACCGCAACCTGTCCCCTTCCATCCCAGTTGTATCTTCTGATAACCATGCCGGAGGTGTTCTGGCAGCCCGTACTCTTAAAAAATCAGGCTGCCAACGTCCGATTATGATTTCTGGTAATGACGATTCCAATTCACCGACTGGACTTCGTCAATTAGGCTTTCTTTCTATCCTACCAGATGCCATCGTTTATCACGTATCTAGTGACTTTACTCCTGTTCGCAAAGAAATGGAAATCCGTACCATCATCGAAAAACACCAGCCGGATGGGATTTTTGTATCCGGTGATGCGACAGCTATGTTGGTCTGGAATGTAGCACGTTCACTCAATCTCTCCATTCCTCGCGATATAAAGCTCATCGGCTATGATGGAACCCATTTTATTGAAAACTTCTATCCTCAACTAACGACTATCAAACAACCCTTAGATGACATTGCTAAACTTATGGTTGATTTATTGATTGATACAATCGAGGGTAAGGAATTGAGTAAGCATAACTACATCCTACCGGTATCCCTGTTAGCAGGGGCCAGCATTTAATTGTCATTCAAAACTGTACTTGATAGAAATCGGGTACGGTTTTTTATAGTCTTTTAGTTTACTTTTAGTACTCGCTTCAAAGGTTCGGGGAACCTTTGAAGGCTGGAGATTGGGCGAAGCAATTTCGCCTCAATAGCCGCAGGCATAACTAGAGTTAGGCAAGGCGAGTTAACGAAGTAATAAAAGAAAAACTAAATGACGATTGCCCAAAAACAAAAAGAAACCTGATTAGGCTTCTTCTTTCACAAATTGGCTCAAAACACCGTTAACGAACTTGGCTGAAGCTTCGTCTGAGAATTCTTTGGCTAGCTCGATAGCTTCATTGACAGCTACACGGTCTGGAGTTTCTTCGAAATGCAAGATTTCAAAAAGACCCAAACGCATGATGTTCTTATCAATCAAGGTTAAGCGGTCCAAGGTCCAGCCAGCTTTTAATCGGCTAGACAAGTCCTTGTCCAATTCCTCACGGTAATCTGCAACACCATTGACAAGATTGAGGAGGAAAAGTGGAATTTCAATGCCGTCTTGTTCCTCTTCTTGATCGTAAAGATAAGAGAATTGAGCTGCCTGAACAGGTTCTTGACCAAATTCTAGGGATACGATCGCCTGCAAAGCACACTTACGCAGGGCATGTCTATTATTCTTCATCGAGGAAATCCTCTCCGAATAAATCTTTCAAGGCTGGTTTAGGTGTTTTGTCAGGAACAATGCCGTTAACATGGATATTGACAGCATTGACTTCAACTTCCGCATAGTTAAAGATAGCGGTTTTGACTGTACGTTGAATATCCATAGACACAGCTGGAACATTGACACCGTACTCTAGGTAAACATAGATGTCTGCTGTTACCTTACCTTCTTCATCCGTTTGAAGATAGACGCCTTTATTTAAGGATGTTTTTGACCAAGTATCTGCAACACGTTTGTTTTGGAGAGAATGTACTCCTTCTACTTTGGCTGCTGCAATACCTGTAATCACTTCAAGAACGCGTGGTGCAATAACAATTTCACCTTGGTATTCTGTTGTCATAAGCTCTCCTTTCTAGGAGGAAACGATTAAGCGCGTGATACGTAAGTTCCCTCAGCTGTGTTAATCACAAGTTTTTGACCTGCTTCGATAAAGTCTGGTACGTTTACCACCAAACCTGTTTCCATTGTAGCTGGTTTACCTGAACCAGTCACAGTAGCACCTTTGATAGATGGTTGGGTTTCTGCTACAACCAATTCAACAGTTGTTGGTACAGTCACACCGATTACTTCTGTTCCGTAGAACTGGATTTTCACATCTGAGTTTTCCAAGATGTAGAGCAATTCTTCTTTGATAGTCGCTACTGGAATTTCATACTGGTCGTATGTTTCAGTATTCATGAAGAAAGCTGTATCATCCATTTGGTAAAGATATTGTGCTGGAACAGTTTCGATGATGGCTTGTTCAAATTTTTCATCTGGACGGTAAGTTGTATCGAAAGTAGAACCTGTACGCACATCACGCAATTTCATACGCATGATTGTGTTCCCCTTACCTGGCTTGTGGTGGCTAGCTTCCAAAACCTTAATCAATTTTCCTTCAGCTTCGAAGGTCATACCTGCTCTAAGTTTACTTGCTTCAATCATTGTATTGAATACCTCTTCAAAAATTTATTTATTCGTTTTATTTTACCACAAACTGACAAATTTCTCAAATCTTCTAATACTACATTAGAAAATACTCCTAGTTTATAGTTTATCAGTTTACTTTTAGTACTAGGCAACGAGCTGAAGGCTGTACTAAGGTACGGCGAGGCGAGTTCAAATACTCCAGTGGAGTATTTGAAGTTGGAAATATCGAAACGAAGTTTCCTCATTTGCCGACGTAATAAAAGATAAACTGAAAACTATAGAACAATCAATTCTTTTGGAGCTAAGGTCAAGACTTCACAGCCATTTTCCGTGATTAGCAAATCATCTTCGATACGGACACCGTATTTGTCATCCAAATAAATTCCAGGCTCATCCGTCAAGACCATTCCTGCCTTGATAGGTTCGTCAGATTTTCCAAAATATGGATACTCATGAATATCCAAGCCGATTCCGTGACCGATGCCATGGGTGAAGTTGGCTCCGTAACCCGCCGCATTGATAATCTCACGAGGAATCGCATCAAACTCTCGGTAAGTCACACCCTCTTTGGCCTGCTCAATCAAGGCTTTATTGGCACGCAAGACCACATCGTAAATTTCTCGCTCCTGATCAGTAACATGGCCGATATGGATAGTCCGCGTCATATCGCTGACATAATGCTGGTAGTAACAACCAAAGTCCAAGGTCAAGCTTTCACCAGTTTGGATTAGCTTTTCTGAAGCTCTTCCGTGGGGCATGGCAGAGCGGTAACCAGACGCTACGATAAACTCAAACGATGCCCCTTCTGCACCGAGTTGACGCATGCGGTGATCCAGAAAATGATTGACATCCATCTCAGTCGTCTGACCTGGCTTGATAAAGTCAAGAACATCCATAAAAGCCTGATCCGAAATCTGACAAGCACGACGAATGGTCGCAATTTCTTTCTCGTCCTTAATCATACGCAAGTCTTCAATAAAGTTGGACATAGCGACCAACTGATACCCCTCAAAAATGCTGGTCAGACTTTGATAGAAACCATAAGTTACCTCGCTATCAAAACCAATTTTTTCAAGATGATCTTCTTTTATTAGCTTGGCAATCTCTTCAAGAGCAAAACGGCTGTCGATAATATCAAAGCCTTGCACTGTCGCCTTGGCAATCAAAGTATAGCGTGCATCCGTTACAAACAAACGGCGTTTGCCACTGATGAATACAGTTGCCTCTGTTCCCCAAAAACCTGTCAGGTAATAAATATTGTTCTGACCTGTTACCAAAATCCCATCCACATCTGATTGGGCTAATTTTGCTTCAAATTTTTCAAGTCTTTTTTGCATTCTACACCTCCAAAGATTTTGTAACTATTATAGCAGAAATGCGGGCAAATACCAATTTTTTCCAGCAGCAAAATAAAAAGCCGCTAATGCGACTTTTTGAACAACTCAACCAGTTTCCTCTCATTTCCCTTTGAATTCACGAATTCGTTGTGGAATACTCTCTAGGAACTGATTCATTTTTTCTTGCCATTCCTTTTCAAGTGCTTTTCTTTCTTGAGAATTTAGGCTTGATAATGTGTCTTCATTTAAACCAATTTCACTTAAAACTGGACTGACATCAGAAATAACCTTTTTATCCAAAAGGATTCTGCTCTCTTTAAATTCTAAATCAAGGGAAGCCTGTAAAGGAACTTGGTCCCAAGGGATTTTAACCAGTGCAGGTTTTCCGAATAATTTTTTCTTAAAGGTGTATGCTGCTTCTTCCGTAAACAAGACAGTTATACTGAAAACACCTTTAAACATGGCAAAAATATGTTCATTCTGTAATTCAGGGTATTTTTTGTAACAATCCCAAAATTCGCTGGCTGAATAATAGCTGGCAAATTCTGTCGGCAACAGAATTGTGTCTTGTTCTTTCAGATTCTTTTCTGTAATCAGCCATTCCAGATTGTTCTCAACCAGTGGTGTCCAAAAAACATAGTCCGCAAGCTGACTTAGATAATCATAACGATTGGTATCAATCAAATTTGTGTCTATGTATTTTTCATCAAAGTAAGCAATCAAGGCATTTGAAGGTGCATTCAAGCCTGGAATCTGCCCCTTATAATCGACAAGATTTTGTCTGGATTTGATATCTGTAAGAATTTCCTCGGGCAAGAAGTTTTCTAACAAGGCTGTCAAATGAGCCAAGTCGTGATTTGCCCAAAACGTCCCATAGGCAAATACATTGGTCGGTGCAATACAGAAGGAATAAATATCTATGATGTAATCTTCAACACTTTTAATGGTTTCTGAAGCTGGGATAAATTGAAGCAATTTTCCAAGTACACAAGATGCTAGATACTGTTCCCAAGTTTGATAACCATTTCTGATACGTTCCGTTTGCTTAGTAAAGAGTTCCTCAAATTCTTCTTTGGAAATCAAGCGAGCTGCATAGGATTTCGTTAAGACATCAATAATACGGCAATCGTCAAAGCCTTGGATGTTTCGAGAATCTGTTAATTCATGTAAAGAAAGATAAAATTCTTTTACCTCTGAATTCTCTATTCCATTGAGAAATGAAGAAATATCTTCTAAAGCATGATAATCACCATTTTCAAGCTTGGCAATTTCTTCCTTCAAACTCGACTCATCCGTAATACCATAGTTTGTTTCCAACATGGTTCTCAGCATACTTCTTGTCGTAATGTTGACACCTGGCATGACGACACTCAGTAGTTCTTTTTCGATAAATTGTCTATTCACTACATTCGCAAAAACCGAGCTATATCGGTATGGACTGCAGAGTAAAACGTATTCAGATTGCATGGACATCTCCTTATTGAAACCTTATTTTTTCTATTATAGCGAATTTATGCCATTTAAGCAATTGCAAGTAAAAAAAAGTATTCTCAAGAGTAAAAAAGAGCCGACGGCTCTTTTTTACTTGCTTATTTCAACTTAGTTTTCAGATACTGGCCTGTAAAGCTGGCTGGATTTTGAGCCACTTCTTCTGGCGTTCCTGTCGCGACAACGGTACCGCCACCGACACCGCCTTCTGGCCCCATGTCGATAATGTGGTCAGCCGTCTTGATCACATCCAGATTGTGCTCGATGACAAGGACAGTGTTGCCGTCATCGACAAATCGGGCCAAGACCTTGAGTAATTGGGCAATGTCCTCAGTATGTAGGCCAGTCGTTGGCTCGTCCAGGATATACAAAGACTTACCAGTTGACCGCTTGTGGAGTTCAGAAGCCAATTTCATCCGCTGAGCCTCACCACCCGAAAGAGTTGTCGCAGGTTGCCCCAAAGTCACATAGCCCAAGCCCACATCTTGAATGGTGCGGAGCTTGCGTTCGATTTTTGGAATGTGTTTGAAGAACTCGACCGCATCATTAACCGTCATATCAAGGACCTGAGCGATATTTTTCTCCTTGTAGTGTACTTCCAAGGTTTCAGAATTGTAGCGATGTCCATGACAGACTTCACAAGGAACAAAGACATCAGGCAGGAAGTGCATTTCAATCTTGATAATCCCATCACCCGAACAGGCTTCACAACGACCACCTTTGACGTTAAAGGAGAAACGCCCCTTCTTGTAGCCACGGATTTTGGCTTCATTTGTCTGGGCAAAGAGGTCACGAATATCGTCAAAGACACCTGTGTAGGTAGCTGGGTTGGAACGTGGTGTCCGTCCAATCGGGCTTTGGTCAATGTCAATCAGGCGGTCCAAGTGTTCAATTCCTGAAATGGTTTTAAACTTGCCTGGCTTGTCCGAATTGCGATTGAGTTTCTGGGCGATAGCTTTTTTCAAAATGGAGTTGACCAGAGTTGACTTACCAGATCCAGACACCCCTGTCACCGCAACAAATTTTCCGAGTGGAAAACGGACCGTTACATCTTGCAGATTGTTTTCCTTGGCACCTGTTACCTCTAGGAAACGACCATTTCCGACACGGCGTTCTAGAGGGACTGGAATTTCTCGTTTGCCAGACAGGTACTGACCTGTAATGGATTTCTTGTTTTTAGCTACTTGGGCAGGCGTTCCAGAGGCCACGATTTCTCCACCGAAGACACCTGCGCCTGGACCGATATCAATCAACCAGTCCGCCTCACGCATGGTGTCCTCATCATGCTCCACCACAATCAAGGTATTGCCCAAATCACGCATCTTTTTCAGACTAGCAATCAGGCGGTCATTGTCCCGCTGGTGCAAACCAATCGACGGCTCATCTAAGATGTAAAGAACACCAGATAGGTTGGAGCCAATCTGGGTCGCCAGACGAATCCGCTGACTCTCCCCACCCGAAAGGGTACCTGCTGCTCGGGACAATGTCAGGTAATTCAAACCTACGTTATTAAGGAAGGACAGGCGGTCCTTGATTTCCTTGACAATCGGTGTCGCAATGGTGGCTTCATTTTCAGACAAGGTCAGATTTTCAATGACTTCCAGATGATCCGCTACGGACAAGTCAGACAACTGCCCGATATGAAGTCCCTTCTCACCACCGACCTTGACAGATAAGGCTTGGTCATTGAGGCGATAGCCGTGGCAGGTCCCACAGGTCAATTCATTCATGTAAGTCTTCATGACTGTCCGTGTATAATCACTATTGGTTTCACGGTAACGGCGGTTGATGTTGGTAATCAAGCCCTCGAATGGAATGTCAATATCCCGCACCCCACCGAACTCATTTTCATAATGGAAATGGAATTCCTTCCCGTCAGAACCGTTGAAAATCAGGTTTTTCTCCTCTTCCGTCAATTCCTCGAAAGGCTTGTCCATGTCCACACCAAAATGGTTCATAGCTTGCTCCAGCATCTGAGGATAGTAGTTGGAAGAGATTGGATTCCAAGGAGCCAAGGCACCGTCACGCAAGGTCTTGCTGGCATCTGGGACAATCAAATCCGTATCCACTTCCAGCTTCATGCCCAAACCGTCACAGTCGCTACAAGACCCAAAAGGAGCATTGAAAGAGAAGAGGCGAGGCTCCAACTCAGGCACCGTAAAGCCACAAACTGGACAGGCGTAGTACTCAGAGAAAAGCAGTTCCTTATCGTCCATGGTATCGATGATGACATAGCCGTCCGCAATCCGCAGGGCCGCCTCAATGGAGTCAAAAAGTCGCGAACGAATGCCTTCTTTGATGACAATCCGATCGACCACAACCTCAATGTTATGAGCCTTGCTCTTAGACAACTCAGGCACTTCCGACACATCATAGACATCTCCATTGACACGGACCCGAACATAGCCATCCTTCTGCACTTTCTCAAAAATGGTCTTGTGTAGCCCCTTTTTCTTTCGCACAATAGGTGCTAAAATCTGCAAACGCTGGCGTTCAGGCAATTCCAAGACCTCATCAACGATTTGTTCCACCGAAGAAGCCGCAATTGCACCATGACCATTGATACAGTAAGGCACCCCGACCCGAGCATAGAGCAAGCGGAGATAATCATTGATTTCAGTCGCCGTCCCAACCGTCGAACGAGGGTTACGCGAAGTTGTTTTTTGGTCTATGGAAATAGCAGGGCTGAGACCCTCTATGGAATCCACATCAGGTTTGTCCATGTTGCCCAAGAATTGACGAGCATAGGCTGATAGACTTTCCACATAACGACGTTGGCCTTCGGCATACAGAGTATCGAAAGCTAAACTCGACTTACCAGATCCCGACAAACCAGTCACCACCACCAACTTCTCACGCGGAATAGTCACATCAATATTTTTCAAATTATGGGCACGCGCCCCATGAATCACAATATTTTCTTGCATAATTTAAGATACAAAACACGTAAAACCTACGGTGAAAATAGGTGGTAAGTCCGAAATCTTTGATTTCTTAGACACAAAAACTCTCATCCGTATACACGGAAATGACCATTTTTCACACAGTGGTTAAGGCGTATTCAATTCCTTTCTTAAGAGGCTCTAAGCTGTACCATGAGAGATAAAAAAAGACCGTACAACTTACTCACTTAAATGTCTCCATATTATAACACATTTCTGCATAAAACCTTTCCGAAATAGTACATTTTTTGGTATAATAGAGGTTGCGTCAACGCATCAATGTACAAAGGAGGGCATCATATGAAACAGATTTTTCTATCAACCATGACTGATTTAGAAGAAATCCAAACCTTTGAACCTGGGGCTTGGATCAATTTGGTCAACCCCTCCCAGAGCGAGTCCATGGAAGTGGCTGAACACTATAAGATTGATATCGCTGACCTACGAGCACCGCTCGATGCGGAAGAATCTTCTCGTATCACCGTCGAAGATGATTACACACTAATCTTGGTGGACGTTCCTATTCTTGAAGAGCGAAATAATAAGACCTACTATATCACCATTCCGCTTGGTATTGTCTTGACCGCAGATGCCATTATCACCACTTGCTTGGAACCTCTGCCTCTCTTTGATCAATTTATCCATCGGAGACTGCGCAATTTCTATACTTTTATGCGGTCACGTTTTGTTTTCCAAATTTTGTACCGCAATGCACAACTCTACTTGTCAGCCCTACGGACTATCGACAGAAAGAGTGAAGAAATCGAAAAACAACTCCATGAAGCAACTCGTAACGAAGAATTAATCGTCCTCATGGAATTGGAAAAAACCATCGTCTACTTCAAGGCATCCCTTAAAACCAACGAACGGTTAGTCAAAAAGTTGGCTAGTTCTTCTCGTCTCCTTCGAAAATACGAAGAAGACGAAGATTTGCTGGAAGACACCTTGGTCGAAACACAACAGGCAATCGAGATGGCAGATATCTATGGTTCCATCCTGAATTCGATGACCCATGCCTTTGCCTCCATCATTTCCAACAACCAGAATACCATCATGAAAACCTTGGCCCTCATGACCATTGTCATGTCCATTCCAACCATGGTCTTCTCTGCCTATGGTATGAACTTTAAGGATAACATCATTCCCTTTAACGATATTCCCTACGCATTTTGGTGGATTATCCTCTTCGCCTTTGCCATCAGCTTATCATTAACCTTCTACTTCATTCGTAAGAGATGGTTCTAACATTAGGAGATTACAATGTCATTTACAGAATTTAAAGAATTAACCAAGAAAAACCAGGAATTCATCCACATCGCAACCAACCAGCTTATCAAAGATGGTAAGTCTGATAGTGAAATTAAAGAACTCTTGGAAGAAATCTTGCCGACTATTATCGAGAAACAAAAAACTGGCGTAACAGCTCGCAATCTCTATGGAGCACCAAGTGAGTGGGCAGCTAGCAAGAGCCTTTCTGAACAAGAGAAGAAAGACCAGGTAGAATACAACGAAAATCCTTGGTTGATGTGGCTGGATTCTAGTCTCTTTATGCTGGCTATCATCGCTGGTATCAATGGCTTGATGAACTTGTTAGGACAAGGTGCCCAATATGGATTCTTTACCCTCTTAGTTATTGGTTTTGGTGTCGGGGCAGGTATGTACTTTATGTATCACTTCGTTTACAGAGAGCAAATCAAAACTGGCCAACGCCCTAAATTACTGAAAGCAGTCCTCTTCCTTGGTCTTGCTACACTGGCGTGGTCACTTGTCTTCCTCTTGGCAGCACTAATCCCTACTAGCCTAAACCCTGTCTTGCCTCCACTTGTTACCATCCTTATTGGAGCTGCAGCTTTCGGAGGTCGCTACTTCTTGAAGAAGAAATACAATATCCGCAATGCCATGTCACCAGTTCAATAATAAAACAAAGCGATTGGAATATTCCAGTCGCTTTTATCCATCTATACAGTCCAGCTATCAAGACACCTGGAAATGCTATTCATTGACATAAGCCTGTATAATCAGCTGAAACAGACTGGATAGATAATATTCTTCACTTGCTTATTTTCAAGCTCATGAAAAAACAGTCCATACTGTTATTGCGCTTTTCATATTTCCAGAGCGCAAGAAAAAATGGTCCACTGGACCTACTCGCTTTCTCATTTTCAAGCTCATGAAAAAACAACCCGTCGGGGTTGTTTTTTTAATCTTCGTTTACGAATGGTAGCAATGCCATAACGCGAGCACGTTTGATAGCTGTTGTTACTTTACGTTGGTTTTTAGCTGAAGTTCCAGTTACACGGCGTGGAAGGATTTTTCCACGTTCAGAAATGAAACGGCTAAGAAGCTCAGTATCTTTGTAATCAACATATTCAATTTTGTTAGCTGCGATATAGTCAACTTTTTTACGGCGTTTGAAACCGCCACGACGTTGTTGAGCCATGTGTGTTCTCCTTTATATTATTATTTTCAGACCTAGAATGGCAGGTCATCGTCTGATATATCCATTGGATTGCTTGCTCCAAATGGACTTTCTTCTCGAGCGAAGTTTGGTGTAGATTGTGCAGGTGCTTGATAAGGCGAACTGTAATCATTCCCACCAGCAAACGAGTTGCCAGCCGAATAAGCACCACCTTGACCTTCACGGGCAGTACGGCTTTCCAAGAGTTGGAAACTATCTGCAAGCACCTCAGTCACGTAGACACGCTGTCCCTGCTGGTTATCATAGCTACGAGTCTGGATACGACCTGTAACACCAATCAGAGCACCTTTCTTAGCCCAATTCGCCAAATTCTCAGCTTGTTGACGCCAAATGACTACGTTGATAAAGTCCGTTTCACGCTCACCATTTTGATTTTTAAAATTGCGGTTAACCGCCAAAGTAAAAGTCGCAACAGCTTGGTTAGACGGAGTATAACGAAGTTCTGCATCACGGGTCATACGACCAACCAATACTACATTATTAATCATAAACTACCTTCTTACGCGTCAAGTTTGACAATCATGTGACGAAGAATGTCGCCGTTGATTTTTGACAAACGGTCAAACTCTTTAAGAGCTTCATCGTTGCTTGCTTCAACGTTAACGATATGGTACAAACCTTCGCGGAAATCTTTGATTTCGTATGCAAGGCGACGTTTTTCCCATGCTTTTGATTCAACGATCGTTGCACCGTTGTCAGTCAAGATAGAGTCAAAGCGTGCTACCAAAGCGTTTTTAGCTTCTTCTTCAATGTTTGGACGAATAATATAAAGAATTTCGTATTTAGCCATTGATATGTTCCTCCTTTTGGTCTAATGACTCATGGTCTAGCCACGAGTAAGTGAGGGATACTCACAGAAAATAATTATACCATAATATAGAAAATGTGCAAGCGAAAACAGCTTACTGAAAACAATTTCACGATTTTCGCAATTTTCCGTGTAAGAAAAAACAGCTTAAGAATCAGCTGTATGACTCAAAATGTTTCACTGGTATCTAATAATTCATTAACCATTTATTAAACTCAAAATAGCTTTAGCTATAAGTCAGTAGGATTTATTCTATTCGTTTCCATAACCGCTTCGTATAACTGAACTGGATTTTCAAAGTATAGACTTTGACGTAAAAATGATACTTCTGGCAACTGCTTTCGGACAACCAGGAATTCATAGTCTCCCTGCAGAACCTCTTGCAAAAATTCTTGCCGTCTGACTAATTTTTTTCTCAAGTGATCCTGACCTTGTCGGACAACCTGTAATTGATATTCTATCAGATTCATACTTGTTTGTATCTGACAGTCCTCAAAAAGTCCTTTATTTCTGCCAAGGTCAAACCCAAAGATTTTAATTCCTTGATGGTACTGAGTTTTTCATATTGCTCTACATGGTAAAAACGAACCCCACTCTCATTTTGAGAATAGGGTTTTAGGAGACCAATACGATCATAGTGCCGCAGGGTTTCGGAAGTTACCCCGCTCTTTTTGCAAATTGATTGATTGGTAGTAGGCTCATAAGCTTCTTTCTAGTGAAGGTATCACATCATATTCTGCGGTTCATTGTCAATAATCAGCCGCAAATCTTGATTTTCTCTCTCCTGTGTCCAATCCAAAATCTGGTTCAAGACTTCTTCCAATCGGTCTTCATGCCGGTATTTCAAGATAATCTGGTAGTGGTAGAGATTATGGGTTCTGGCAATGGGCTTGGGCGTCGGTCCCAGGATTTGAATTGCATCTGTTAAGTGTTGACGGAGAAAGGCTACTGTTTCATAGGCTTTTTTCACGACAACTTCTTCCGACTTGTGCGAAAAGGTTAAGCCAACGGTAAAATAGTAAGGTGGATAGCCAAGATTTTTCCGAATGCCCATCTCATAACGATAGAAACCTTCATAATCCTGCTCTTTAGCAAAAGCAATGGCATAATGATTGGGGTTATAGGTCTGAATCAGGACTTCCCCTTCCTTATCAGCTCGACCGGCCCGACCGGCTACCTGAGTTAGCAACTGGAAGGTCCGCTCAGAAGACCGAAAATCAGGCAAATTGAGGGCCGTATCAGCATTGAGCACCCCAACCAGCGTTACATTGGGAAAATCCAAGCCCTTGGCAATCATCTGAGTTCCCAGAAGAATATCCGCTTCGCCTCGACCAAACCGTTCGAGCAAGTCCTCATGAGCACCTTTTTTCTTGGTAGTATCCACATCCATACGCAAAATTCTAGCTTCTGGCAAGAGCTCCTGCAATTCATCGTAGGCCTTTTGCGTACCCGTACCATAATAACGAATGGAACGACTTTGACAGTTTGGACAGGTCTGAGGAATCCCCTTTTGAAAACCGCAGTAGTGGCAATTCATTGTTTTTGTGTCCATGTGGAGCGTCAGGGAAATATCACAGTTGGGACACTGGTCAACACTCCCACAATCACGACACATGACAAAAGAAGAATAACCACGCCGATTCAACATAAGAACGACCTGTTCCTTACGAGCCAGCTTTTCTTTAATCTTATCAATCAGAATAGGGGTAAAACTACTAGCCTCCTGCTGACCAATGTAATCACGGAAATCCACAACTTCCACTTCTGGAATACGAGCCAAGGGATTGGCCCTCTGGTTAAGAGTCAGCCTTCCATAAACTCCTCGACTAGCCCGAGCCCGTGTTTCAAGACTGGGCGTAGCAGACCCCAAGACCAGAGTTGCCCGATTATAATCAGCCCGCAACTTTGCCACATCACGTGCATGGTAGCGCGGATTGCTGTCCTGCTTGTAGGTCGCCTCATGCTCTTCATCAATGATGATAACACCTAAGTTTGTCAATGGTGCAAAAATAGCTGAGCGAGCTCCGACAACCACCTGGGCATTTCCCGCCTCAATCTTCCGCCACTCGTCATACTTCTCACCCTCAGACAAGCCCGAATGCAAAATAGCAACCTGCTGACCAAAACGAGAGATGAAACGATTGGTCATCTGAGGGGTCAAGGAAATTTCAGGTACCAGCATAATAGCCGTTTTCCCCATTTTTAAAACCCTATCAATGACCTGGAGATAAACCTCCGTCTTCCCAGAACCAGTCACTCCTTGAAGCAAATAGGTCTGACTTTCCTGACCGATAGAGGCCACAATCTCACGAACCGCAATGGCCTGCTCCGGATTCAAATCCAAGGCCTGCGTTTTTTCCACCTTATCAAAAACACCCTGAGTCCGCGACACTTCCTCTTCCCAGACTTCTATATAGCCATTTTCTTGGAAATAGCGGAGCGTATCAGCTGAATAGTCCGATTTTAGGTTTGAAAGGAGCTGGTCTTCAGAGTGTTCAAGAAGAAATTCCCTTAATTGCTGGCGTTTCTTGGCTCGATTGCTGATTTCTGCTTCTCGTAATTTCTCCAAACAAACACGGTACCATTTTTCTGTCTTAATTTGTTTCTTATCCTTGGCCACATAGTCTACCAAGATTTTTCCTGACTGGGCGAGGCGCATGATTTTTCCTTGCTCTGTCACGTCCAAGTCAGAAAAACGGATCTGCTCCTTATCACCAAATAGACTAAGCTGCTCTGCCATTTCCAAACCAAGCCCTGGACGGAGCAATTTGTCATAGGTCGAATTGAGCAAGCTGGGCAGCATGGATTTTAAGAGGGTAATTTTATAGGAGAAGACTGACTTCCTCATCTGGTCCGCCAACCAAAATTGCTCTTGATTGAGAACGGGACTATAGTCCAGAACCTCAGCAAGCTCTTTCAAGTCTTGTATCTTATTTACGTCATCTTCATCAATCAAATCAACCACAATCCCTTGAATCAGCCGATTTCCCTTGCCAAAGGGGACGTGGACACGCACACCAACCATGAGCACCTCTTCCAACTCAGCTGGAACGCGGTAGGAATAGGCTTGATCTGTCTGCATCAAAGGGACGTCTACAATAACCTGTGCTAACATACTGCCTCCTTTCTGTAAATATTCTATCAATCCGTAAGTGAAAAGAAACCCGGATGGTAATCCCAACCGAGTTTTTTATTAAATCTTTTCGCCTTCTTCTTTTTCTTTAGCGATTTGTTCCTTGATTTTCTTCTCTTCTTCTTCCGCCAAACGCTTCGCCTCTTCGGCACGGCGACGAACTGCCTCTCGTTTTGCTTCTGGGTCTGGGTGGATAACCACATTACCAGATTCAATTTCTTCCAAGGCACGAAGGGTTGATTTTACAGAAGTAAATTCTTGAGTTGGCTTGGCACCTGCTTCTAATTCATGGGCACGTTTGGCCTCAAGAATAACCAATGAGTACTTAGATGGTACCTTATCCAACAAGGTATCAATAGATGGTTTCAACATCATAATAGGATTCTCTCTACTTTCTATTAAGGTTCTGTTACTTGTTTACATCACGAATCATTTCATCATAGCGGCCGATCACCCGGTCCACACGGAAATGCTCCGCTTCGATAATGCGTTTTACACGTTCAGCTGCCAATGGAACTTCATCATTGACAACCGCATAGTCATACTCACGCATCAAGGCAATTTCTTCCTTGGCACGTTCAATACGCTGGGCAATGACTTCCTCGCTATCCGTTCCTCGACCAACTAAGCGGTCTTGTAGTTCTTCCAAATCTGGTGGCGTCAAGAAGATAAAGACACCGTCTGGAACCTTTTTCTTAACTTGAAGAGCGCCCTGCACTTCAATTTCTAAGAAAACATCGATTCCCTTATCAAGTGTTTCATTGACATAGGTCAAAGGAGTTCCATAGTAATTGCCAACGTACTCAGCATATTCCAACATCTGACCACGGCGAATTAAGTCTTCAAATTCCTCACGGCTACGGAAGAAATAATCCACTCCATCTACTTCACCAGGTCTTTGTGGGCGTGTCGTCATCGACACTGAATATTCAAATTTGTTATCCGAACTGTCAAAAATTTCCTTTCGAACCGTTCCCTTCCCAACTCCCGACGGGCCGGAAAATACGATGAGTAAGCCTCGCTCTTTCATGATATCTCCTTTAAAATCTTTCATTCTAGTGTAACAAAAATCCCTAGGAATTTCAACTGATTTTAAATGAGCAAAAGATTTTTTCACAAAGAAAGAGGAGCTAGTCTAGCTCCCCCTAACTTATTTAGCAATATCAGTTGCTCTTGTTTCCCGGATGACAGTGATTTTGATATTTCCTGGATAATCCAAGTTATTTTCGATTTTCTCACGGACATCATGGGCCAAGATGGTAATTTGATCATCTGAAATCTTATTCGGATGAACAATAATCCGCACTTCTCGACCTGCTTGAATAGCATAGGATTGTTTAATTCCATCAAAGCTATTGGCAATTTCTTCCAAGTCTTGTAGACGCTTGATGTAGGCTTCCATAGACTCACGGCGAGAACCTGGGCGAGCTGCACTCAAGGCATCAGCCGCCGCTACGATAACAGCAATGGTACTTGTCGCTTCTACATCTCCATGGTGGCTGGCAATGGTGTTAACCACAATCGGATGCTCCTTGTACTTCTTAGCCAATTCTGTTCCAATTTCAACGTGGCTACCATCTACCTCACGGTCAATGGCCTTACCAACATCGTGGAGGAAACCTGCACGGCGAGCTAAGTTGACATTTTCGCCCAACTCAGCAGCGAGGACCCCAGCTAATTTGGCCACTTCAATCGAGTGACGAAGAACATTTTGACCATAAGAGGTACGGAAATGCAAACGTCCCATAATCTTAATCAAATCTGGGTGAAGGTTCGGTGCGCCAACTTCGTAGGCAGCAGCCTCACCATACTCACGGATGCGATTGTCCATTTCCACACGGTGTTTTTCAACCAATTCCTCAATACGAGCCGGGTGAATCCGACCATCTTGAAGCAAGGTTTCCATAGTCATGCGAGCAATTTCACGACGAATTGGGTCAAAACCTGATAAGACAACGACTTCTGGCGTATCATCAATGATAACATCAATACCAGTCAGACTTTCAAAGGTACGGATGTTACGCCCTTCGCGTCCAATAATCCGACCTTTCATGGCATCATCTGGCAAATGAACAGATGTGATAGTTTGTTCTGCCACATACTCACCTGAAATCCGTTGCATGGCTTGGGCCAACAAGTCTTTGGCCATCTTGTCCGAACGCTCTTTGACCTCACGTTCAGCATCACGAATTTGAGTTGCGATTTCATGCGTTAACTTGTCGCGAGTATCGGTCAAGATAATGTCTTTAGCTTCTTCTTGACTGAGTGCTGCCACACGTTCTAATTCAAGAGCTTTTTGCTCTTCTAACTTAGCAACTTCTTGCTCTCGCTCATCAATGTGTTTAGATTTATCAGTTAGACTTTGTTCTTTTTGCTCCAAAGTCTTTTCTTTATTGGTCAAATTGTCATCTTTTCGATCCAAATTGCTGGCACGTTCGGTTAAACGTACTTCAATCTGTTTCAATTCCTGACGTTCTGACTTAAATTCTTCTGCGATTTCTTCTCGGTACTTACGAGCCTCCTCCTTAGCTTCCAAGAGTAATTCTTTTTTCAAGGTCTGACGGTCACGTTCAGCTGTTTTTAAAATAGCTTCCGCTTCTTCTTCCGCACGACCACGAACATTACTAGCTTCTTGTTCTGCATTTAAAAGGGTTAATTCTGCAGTTTCTTTTGCAGATTTCATCTTCAAAGAAATGGCAAAGTAGCCAATTACTAAACCAATGAGAGCAGAAACAAGAGCCACTACAAGTGTAATGAGTTCCATATTTCTACCTCTTTTTTAAATTCGATTTTCACAAAATCTGTTTCTATTTTATCATATTTGAACCGATTTCACAATTCCAAATTGACAAATATGTTATAATAAATTCATCAAATAGTTTGGAGGAAGACATGAAAAAAGATGTTACCGTTGAAAGTTTTGAATTGGACCACACCATTGTTAAGGCACCCTATGTCCGTTTGATTTCAGAGGAAGTGGGGCCAAAAGGCGATATCATCACAAATTTTGACATTCGTTTAATTCAACCCAACGAAAATGCCATGGATACTGCTGGTTTGCATACTATCGAGCATCTTTTGGCCAAGCTCATTCGTCAACGCATTGACGGTTTGATTGACTGCTCTCCTTTTGGTTGCCGTACAGGTTTCCACATGATTATGTGGGGCAAGCAAGACCCTGCAGAAATCGCTCAAGTCATCAAGGCTAGCTTGCAAGAAATTGCTGATGGCATTACTTGGGAAGACGTCCCAGGGACAACCATTGAATCCTGTGGCAACTACAAGGACCACAGCCTGCATTCAGCTAAAGAATGGGCAAAATTGATTGTTTCACAAGGCATTTCAAGCGATGCCTTTGAAAGAAAACCGATCTAAGATCTAGGGTACAAAAAAAAGCGGGTCAACCGCTTTTTTGTTTTGCTTAGTAATCCAAGGCATCCGAATGACCAGCACCATTACCAACAAAGTAACCCGTTTTACAGTTAATCGAGAAGAGATAGGTCCCATCTGGCTTAAACATATTGTAATAACCATTACCGTTGATAATATTCACTTTTTCCAAGATATATTGATTACCAGTAATATAGCCACGTTGTTGCGAAATAGCCACAATATTTTCTAGTATACCAGGGTTAAACGTCCAAGCTTCATTGTTGACATCATCAATCATGGCTTGATTGTAAGGCACACGGCTGCGATCACGCTGCAGAACTACTCCATCTGGTACAGGAATACCATAGGCAGTCGCTGCTCCAGAAACAGAAGTAACAGCCACACCACTAGCTACTGCGCTCTCTGTTGAAGCTGGGGCACTGGTCTCGGTGCTTGTCGCAGCAGCTTGAGTATTCTCAGCTGGAGCAGCAACGGCTGTAGCCGAGCTAGCCGCCACTTCCTGCTGTGAACGTCCAAAATTGACAACAGAAGCCAATAAGCTATCCACCGAGCTAATACCAGTGTTAGTAGCTGAAAGACTGGCATCTGCTTTAGCTGTGGCAGTTGTATCAATTTCACCATTTACGATGACCTCTTTATCGAATTGCCCATTCATTGCCTGAATAGCAGCAATGGCTTTCTCAAGGCTATCGTACTGTTCTTTAGCCTTTTTATAAGTCTCCGAATTCGGATCCATCTTGTCCAAGAGAGCCTTCAACTCAGCCAATTTACCAAACTCGGAATTCTTCAGTTTGGTCAAACTACTGTCTGTAAAGAAGCTAGTATAGAGCTGTTCAAAAGCTAGGCTGTTAGCATCGGCCGAGCTACTTGCAGTGGTCGATGTCTGACTACTGCTTGAACTGCTAGCTGTTTCTGTGGTCGATTTATTGACAGAGTTCAACCACATGAAGGCTGTTGCGAGGATAGCAAGAAAGAGAGCTGCTAGTGCAGACCAGAAATAGATTTTTTTCTTTCTATCCTTCTCTGCTTCCTCTGCCTGACCCCAATCATCCTCTTCAGCTAAAGGAGTGCTTGTTACACTGTCAACGACAGCAGCGCCTGCAACTATCGTTTCTTCCAAGGTCGCTGTTGGTTCTTCCACAAGCTCTGTTACCTTCTGGCTAGCTACTTGAAGATCCTCAGGCAAGGTAGTTGAAAGACTTGCTGCCTGTACTACATCTACTTTTTCATCGGTAGAAGGCTCCACCAGGGACAAATGATTGACCTTGGTTTCAAATTTCTGTGATTCGATTTCATCACGGTGCTGCTTGATATAACGGTCTAAAAGACTATCATCTTCCGTCACACCTGCTTCAATTTCCTTATGTTTTTTCACAGCTTCTGCAATGGTTAAATCTTTGGCTACCTCGAAATCCAAAACTTTTTCATTTTCCAAAGGTAGTTTATTCTTATTTTCTTCCACAATATCCTCCTACTCTTTCTCTTCTACGGTCTGGCGTTTCACTCGCTGACCAAAAAATTGGTACAAGTCAACTTTTAAAGTACCGTTGTATAATTTTCTCTTTTTATCTGCCTGCTTACCAAAACGCTTCTCGAATTGCTCATCACTGGTCAATATAAACTTAGACCAGGTTTTCAAGGGTTCCAAGGTCTGCCCCATCTCACGATAGAGCGTGATAATTGCATCGTCATCCAACAAACGTTCACCATAGGGGGGATTGGAAATAATAACTCCATTGATTTTGTCCGTCCGTAAATCTTGAACACGCATCTGTTTGAATACTATATCTTGGTCTACTCCAGCCGCAAAGGCATTTTTCTTGGCAATCTCAACCATACGAGCATCTATGTCTGAACCCGCAATATCCAAGACCAAATCTGATTTTATAGCAGCCTGGGCTTCTTTTCGGACATCTGCTACCAACTGCTCATCCACCCAAGGCCATTCTTCAAAAGCAAAGCTGCGTTTTAAGCCAGGGGCTATATTTTTGGCCAGCATAGCAGCTTCAATACAAAATGTCCCTGAGCCACAAGTTGGATCGATGAGAGGCTTATCAGGATACCAGTTGGACAGTTGCAAAATCGCTGCTGCCATATTTTCCTTAATCGGTGCTCCACCTTTTTCTACCCGATAACCACGTTTGAAGAGACTAGACCCAGTCGTATCAATCATGATTGTCGCTAGATCTTTCAAGATAGATACTTCAATCTTGAACTCTGCCCCAACTTCCTGGAGCGGCACTCCCTCTGGGCGAGAGAAGTGTTTTTGTAATTTCTTAACAACTGCTTTTTTCGAAATAGCCTGTACGCTTGGCTCATTGTGCAACTTGGATTTGACACACTTGGCCTTGGAAATTGGAAACTTGCAACCTAAGGGCAGATAATTTTCCCAATCCAACCCAAAGACCCCTTGAAAGAGTTCTTCAAAGGTTCTTGCTGGAAATTGTCCAACAATAATTTTAATCCTGTCTGCCGAACGTAGCCAGAGGTTTGTCCTAGCGATAGCATCCACTCCCCCCTCAAAACGTACACGACCATTTTCAACTTGGCAGTCATAGCCAAGATTACGAATTTCACGACCAACAACTGCCTCTAAACCAGCAGCGGCTGTCGCTATCAATTCAAACTGTTTTTTCATCTTTTTCCTCTACAATAAAAGCTAGCAAAGCTAGCTACCTATTATGCAATTTTCTGTAAGCCATGTTTTGTTCCAGTGGTACTAGGTCCTACCACCTTCGATAATCATCTGTCTACTGCTTTCGCAGTCAGGATTTCTGTTCAATTCCATCCATCCCATGCCCCGACCAAAGTTTGGGTTGCTAGCTTGAGGGGTTTACCGCGTTCCATTTTTTACGTTTCCATAAAAACTTCGTCACTGTGGCACTTTCAGGTCTACTTTGGCATATCCGAAGACGTAGCCATTTTAACCGCCGTAACGTTAATCAACGTCCCTAGGCTTATTGATTCGCCTAGCACAAACACTACCGGCATCGCAGCCAGTGCTAGCATGGACTTTCCTCATGGTAGTAAACTACCACGCGATTATCCAAAAATTGCACACAAGACTATACTAGTCTTGAACAATTTGTTTACCGAACACTTCTTTTTCTAAACGATTCAAGCGACGAAGAATATCAAAGTTTGTAGCTGAAGATGGACGTTCCGTCGGAAGAACATCTTTCACTTCTTCAACAGCAGCGACTTTAGGAGCGTTTGCTACCTGGGCCTTCAAACGAGCAATCTCGCCTTTCAACTCCTTGATAATGGCTTCATAGGCGTCGTAATCTTTCATAATATCATCCAAAAAGTCATTGACTTCATCCTGATCATAGCCACGGAAACCAATCTTAAAATCTTGTTCAAAAATATCTTTAGTTGTAAATTTAATACTTGCCATTTCTCTCTCCCATATCTAAAACATCATTAGCCCTATTATATTAAAAAAAATAGGGAAAAATCAAGTCAAATCACTCAGAATTTGAAAAATTTTCTGCAACTTCATTCAGTTGTTCAAAGGTAAGCGTTTTTCTATCATACTCCTCTTTGTTTAAGACTTGATGATACAAATATTTCAAGTTGGTTTCATTTTCGGAATCATAAAAAATATACGCACCATCTGTATTGTCAATTAAAAATTGATTGTAATCTCTAAATTGACCAGGATTTTCATAACGTGGATAGGCAAACTTGATGAAATCCGCCTGTTTAAAGCGCTGTAACTTTAGCTGATTGGCTTCATTCCAGTGTTCTCCGTGGTTTTCAAACATGAAAATGGTCGCTATTTGAAACCTATAACCTTCCGAACGCAAATCCTCTAAAACTTCTAAAGTCCAATATTCAAAACCCAACTGACCTGTCAGGACAAACCATGTAACCCCATCCTCCAAAAATCGAACAAGATCCTGCTTGATAGCCAACTTTATAATAGCTAACCGTTGATCCTTGTCTGAGAAAATACCTAAATCCGTATGTTTGTACCCTGTTATCAAAAGGCTTTTAGTATCCATTCCTTGTACTCTTTTCACTAATTGTGGTATAATATGCTGATATTATTTTATCAAGAAGGAGTTCTATGGTCAATTATCCTCATAAGATAGCTAAAAAAATCAATAGAACCAATTCTGTTTCATCTCAAAAAATTAGCTTCGCCAATCGAGGAATGTCCTTTGAAGCTGCCATCAATGATAGCAATCTGTACTACCTAGCTCACGAGATCGCGGTTATACACAAGAAACCTACTCCTGTGCAGATTGTAAAGGTTGATTATCCCAAGAGAAGCCGTGCGAAAATTGTTGAGGCCTATTTTCGCCAAGCGTCTACAACGGATTATTCAGGAGTCTTCAAAAAACATTATATCGATTTCGAAGCCAAGGAAACGCGACAAAAAGCATCCATGCCCATGAAGAATTTTCATGAGCATCAGATTGAACACATGAAACAGGTTGTAAAGCAGGGTGGCGTATGCTTTGTTCTTCTTCACTTTTCAACGCTAAAAGAAACCTATCTCTTACCGGCTGTCCACTTGATTGAGTTTTATCAAACAGATAAGGGGAGTAAATCTATGCCTCTCTCTTTCATTAGGCAATTTGGCTTTGAGGTTCAAATGGGACGTTTTCCTAGCGTACCTTATCTTGAAGTGGTTGAAAAAAAATTATTAGGTGGTGACTCTTTTGAAAACTACAAGTATTAAAAAAACTCTCCTAGTAGTTGCAAATATCTTATTAGCTGGCTTTATTATTACCTTTCTAGCTGGTTCTCTCTTGGTAGGCTACTGGATCGCAACAGCACCCAAGCTAACCGAAGAAAGCTTGACAGCCACAGTATCCAGTAAGATTTATGACAAAAATGGCAGTCTGATTGCTGACCTAGGAGCAGAAAAACGATCCAGCGCAAAAATCGAAGAAATTCCGACTGATTTGGTCAATGCCATCGTTGCGATTGAAGATCAGCGCTTCTTCAACCATAGGGGTGTGGACGTTATCCGTATCGCTGGTTCTTTGGTTAACAACCTGACGGGCGGACGCTTACAAGGTGGTTCGACACTTGATCAGCAGTTCATCAAACTGACCTACTTCTCAACTTCTTCCGAAGACCAAAACATCAAACGGAAAATTCAAGAAGCCTGGTTAGCAACCCAACTGGAAAAAGACAAGACTAAGCAAGAAATCATGACCTACTATGTCAATAAAGTCTTTATGGCCAATGGAAACTACGGGATGAAAACAGCTGCACATTCCTACTATGGTAAAGAATTGAAAGATCTTACTTTAGCCCAGCTCGCCTTACTGGCAGGTATGCCTCAAGCTCCTAACCAATACGATCCTTATACCAACCCTGAAGATGCTAAAACACGCAGAGATTTAGTCCTAGCTGAAATGTTGGAAGAAAAGTACATCGACAATGCCCAGTACGAGCAAGCTGTGCTGACTCCAGTCACTGATGGTTTACAGGCTCTATCCAATGAAGCAGCTTATCCTGCTTATATGGATAACTATCTCAAGCAGGTTATCGAAGAAGTTGAGGCTAAAACAGGCTACAACTTGTTAACTACGGGTATGGATGTCTATACAAACGTAGATCCTGCTGCTCAACAGCAGTTGTGGGACATTTACAATACCGATATGTATGTCAGCTACCCGGATGATTTGATGCAGGTAGCCTCTACGGTCGTGGATGTATCAAACGGTAAGGTCGTTGCACAGTTGGGCGGACGGCACCAATCAAGTAATGTTTCCTTCGGTACCAACCAGGCCGTTGAAACCAACCGTGACTTTGGTTCGACTATGAAACCAATCACCGACTATGCCCCTGCTTACGAACATGGCGTCTACACGTCAACAGCAGACATTATCGTCGACGGTCCTTACAATTTCCCAGGCACTACCATTCCTATCAATAACTGGGATAAGCAATTTTACGGATCTATTTCGGTTAAGACGGCTATTCAGTACTCACGAAACGTTACAGCGGTCAAGGCCCTAGAAGCAACTGGTTTGGAAAACTCTCTAGCTTTCTTGAACAGTATCGGTATTGACTATCCTGAAATGCACTATTCAAATGCGATTTCTAGTAACACTTCCGATACAGGTCGTCAGTACGGAGCAAGTTCTGAAAAAATGGCTGCTGCCTATGCTGCCTTCGCCAATGGCGGAACTTATTACGCTCCACAATATGTCAATAAGATTGTCTTTAGCGATGGAACAGTTTCGGAGTATGCTCCTCAAGGGAACCGTGTTATGACGGAAGAAACAGCCTATATGATGACAGATTTGATGAAATCTGTATTGAGTTATGGTTACGGACTAAACGCTACTGTCAGCGGTATTCCGATGGCTGGTAAAACCGGTACCTCAAACTATACCGACAGCGAAACAGAATCCATTCTTGCTTCTGTTCCTGAAGCTAACTATAGCTACAGTGTCGTTCCAGATGAGAACTTCGTCGGCTACTCTAGCCAGTATGCCATGGCCGTTTGGACCGGTTACACCAACCGTATGACCCCGATCTTAGATAATGGGATGCGAGTTGCTACAGACGTTTATCACAATATGATGGCCTATATGCATTCTGACTATACTGCTACTGAATGGGAAGTGCCGAGTGGTTTGGTTCGCTATGGTTCAAATTACTATTTGAGAGGCAGCCGCTCTTTATCCAATGCTTATAATAGTTATAATAATTATAATACTTACAATAACTATAGTAGCACAGTGTCTAGTTCCAGTGAATCAACTGAGCAATCAACACAAAGCTCCTCTTCAGAATCTCAAACTGAAAATACTACAGCTGACTCAGAAGCAACCAATACTTCATCCTCAGAGCAATCCTCGGATGGTCAATAAGAACAGGGTTGGGCCTAAGCCCAGCCTTTTCTTATTGTATGGGTTACAAATACAATAGACGAATGAAGAGCTTTCAGACAAGGAACTGAGGTACAGGTTGCTAGAACAGCCTAGAGGCTGTTCTAGGTTGGAAATAGGACATGCCAAGCAGGTCACTTCCTTAAAGTCCAGCAATCCGAAAGTGACCATGTATCAAAGCTCTTCAAATGACTATAAACTAACTAAATAGGCGCTCTTGTCTGTTCTTCCTTATCCACCTCTCCACAATTTCAAGAATTTATGGTAAGATAAAACTATGAAACCTGAAGTATTTTACAAGACCTTGGCTGACCAAGGCATCCAACTAACTGACCTACAAAAACAACAATTTCTCCGCTACTTTCAACTCTTAGTAGAATGGAATGAAAAAATCAATTTGACGGCCATTACAGAAGAAGAGGATGTTTATCTCAAGCATTTTTATGACTCTATCGCGCCAATTCTGCAAGGGCATATCCAAAATGAGCCCCTCCGCCTATTAGACATCGGAGCAGGGGCAGGATTTCCAAGTCTGCCCATGAAAATCATCTACCCTCAATTAGATGTAACCATCATTGACTCTCTCAACAAGCGGATCAATTTCTTGCATTTGTTGGCAGAGGAATTAGGGTTGGAAAATGTTCATTTCTATCATGGTCGAGCAGAAGATTTTGCCCAAGACAAGCAATTTCGTGCCCAATTTGACCTGGTTACAGCTCGGGCAGTTGCTCGTATGCAAATCTTATCAGAATTGACCATTCCATACTTAAAACTCAATGGCAAACTCATTGCCCTCAAGGCATCCAGTGCCGAGGATGAATTGGCCCAAGCCAAGAATGCCCTCACCCTCCTTTTTGGCAAGGTCATTGAAAATATTGACTACCAATTACCAAACGGCGACCCTCGCACCTTGACCATCGTTGAAAAGAAAAAGGAAACCCCAAACAAGTTTCCACGCAAGGCTGGTATGCCTAATAAACGACCGCTATAAAAGGAGTTTCGACTGAAACTCCTTTTTCTATCTCCACGGGTTGTAAAAACGACCACCGTTTACAACTAACAGACCGATTGTAATTAGAACTAGAACTACAATAAGGGCTAGAACAAGATAATCTACCCTTTGCAGGGCTTGGTAGGTATACCAGGTCCGTTTTTTATTTTTTCCAAATCGACGCAGCTCCATAGCCGTTGAAATGGTATCAATCCGCTCTAGCGAACTAAAAATCAAGGGAATAACCAAGGCTAGATTCCCCTTTATCCGATCCATTAGCTTGCCCTTCTGTGATAACTCTAAACCACGCGCTTCCTGGGACATCCGAATGGTATAGAATTCCTCCTGAATGTCTGGAATGTACCGCATGGTCAAACTAACCGCATAAGCAACTTTGTAGGATACCCCAATCTGATTTAAACTTGAGGCAAATTGGCTTGGGTGAGTGGTCATCAAAAAGACAAGGGCCAGGGGTACTGTACAAAAATACTTCAAGAGTAGATTGACAAGATAAAAGAGTTGTTGACTGGTTAGAGAATAGGGACCCAAACCAGAGATCAAAACCGTCTCCGCACCATATAGCTCCACTCCGTATCTTGGAGCAAAAAGATGCACCATCAGAGCGTTAAGCAGGGCAAAGACAATGGTCAACAGCAAGACAAAGGAAACATCCTTATAGCGAATACCTGATAATTTAAACAAGGAAAGCGAAAATAGAGCAATAAAGGCAATCAAACGCGTATCGTAGGTCACCATTGCAAGAATGGTCACAATCAAGAAAAATAAGAGCTTACTCACAGCAGACAAATCATAAATAAAGCCTGTTCCCTTATGATAACCAATTAAATGTTGTTGACTCATTGCCCCCTCCTTTCTGCTTGCATGTAAAACATAGTCAATTCCAGTGGATTAACGCCTAAACGTTCCGCCAAGTGGAATATGGATGTTTCTTTCAAATTAGCCTCTTCTATGACTTGTGCATCTGACAAGATTTCAGCAGGACTAGCATCCGCAATAATCTGTCCATCCACCACAACAATAGCCCTATCCGAGTAATCCAACATCAACTGCATGTCATGGGTAATCATCACAATGGTGTGCCCCTGGGCATTTAGTTGGTCCAAGAAGTCCATCATTTCCTGATAGTGACGTTGATCCTGACCAGCCGTCGGCTCATCCAATAGAATAATCTCAGGATTGAGCACCAAGATAGAAGCAATGGTCACCCGCTTCTTCTGACCGTAGGACAGGGCTGAAATCGGCCACTTGCGGTACTGGTACAAACCACAGACCTCTAAAATCTTAAAGACCCTGGCTTCAATTTCCTTCTCAGTCACTCCCCTCATTCGCAAGCCAAGGGCCACTTCATCAAAAATCATGGTCTGACTGATCATCTGATTTGGATTCTGAAGGACATAGCCAATCCGCTCCGCCCTCTCTTTGACAGAATCATCCTTGATTGATTGCCCCTGCCACAGCATTTCCCCATCGGGTTGGATAAAGGCACACAAGGCCTTGGCCAAGGTTGATTTTCCAGCTCCATTTTTCCCGACAATGGCCAAACGCTCACCTTTATGTATCTTCAAATGGATATCTGAAAGAATGAGCCTATCCGAGTAGGCAAATTGTAAATCACGTACTTCAAGCAAAACTTCCTTTGCCACTTCTTCCAAGCTGATTTCAGGGAGTTTGCCCATTTCTAATTGACCCAAATCAATATCCCAAACTGAAGAGAGCTGACCCGCTGTTTGGATGGGATAACCCAAGGCTCGTAAGGTGGAAATATAAAGCGGCTCACGGATGCCATTTTCTTTGAGAAGACTGGTCTGCAGGAGCTGATCTGGATGACCATTAAACAACATCCGCCCTTCATTTATCAGTACAATCCTATCTACCTGACGATAGAGGACATCTTCCAAGCGGTGCTCAATAATAATGGTCGTCGTTCCCTCTTGTGCATGCAAACGATCAATCAAGTCAATGGTATCCTGTCCAGATTTTGGATCCAAATTAGCCAAGGGTTCATCGAATAGCAAAATCGGACTTTCATCGATTAGGACCCCCGCAAGACTGACCCGTTGCTTCTGACCTCCCGAAAGATCCTGGGGACGAAGGTTCAACAGTTCTTTTAAGTCCAAGCGTACAGCCCAGTCATGAACTCGTTCCTTCATGGTCGCCAAGGTTTCCATGTCATTTTCCAGCGCAAAAGCCAAATCTTCCGCTACAGAAAGCCCAATAAACTGACCATCCGTATCCTGCAAAACGGTGCTGACCAGAAGAGATTTTTGGTAAATAGACTGGTCAAAGGCAGAGACCCCCATCAGTTCAAAATCCCCTGTATGGGTTCCCTTATGGATGGCAGGGATAATCCCATTCAAGACCTGACCGAGAGTGGACTTACCTGAACCAGATGGCCCAATAATCAGCACCTTCTCTCCTTCATAAATGGTCAAATCAATACCATGTAAGGTCGCATCCGTCTGCGCATTGTATTTAAAGGAAAAATTCTTAAATTCGATGACTTTTTTCATATTCCTATTATATCAGAATCCAGCATGAAAAAAAGGAAGAATTCTCCCTTTCTCCCAATCCATAAGCTATGACGAACGATTAAAGGGGACGCTTCTTCGTGAACTACTTATTTCTATTCATTCGGCCTAGCTTGGAAAATACTGGTTAACTCTTTCGTTCCTAGCACTCACCAAGTAACAGACAGCACAAGACAGGAAAAGAAAAATTGCACTGATTTCTCAATGCAATCTTGATGTTATTAGGCATTTGCTGGAGCCAAGGTTTCCCCAATCGCTTCCAAGCGCTCTGCCCATTCTTGACGGGTCAAGCCGTTTTCAGTGATGTAACGGTTGCGCTCATGAGCACGGCATTCAGCTGAACAGCCACGAACATACTTGTGCTCGTTTTCTTCTGATGTCAAGATACGGCGGTTACAGAATGGGTTGCCACAGTTGACATAGCGCTCACATGGTGTACCATCAAACCAGTCCTTACCAACGACAACTGGGTTAACATGGTTAACATCGACAGCGATACGCTCGTCAAAGACGTACATCTTACCATCCCACAATTCACCACGAACTTCTGGGTCTTTACCATAGGTTGCGATACCACCGTGCAACTGACCGACATCCTTGTAACCTTCACGAACCATCCAGCCTGAGAATTTCTCACAGCGAACACCACCAGTACAGTAAACAACTACGCGCTTGTCCATGAATTTCTCTTTGTTATCACGGACCCATTGTGGCAATTCACGGAAGTTGCGGATGTCTGGGCGGATGGCACCACGGAAATGCCCAAGGTCGTACTCGTAGTCATTACGGGTATCTAGAACAACTGTGTCTTCGTCCAAAAGAGCTTCCTTGAATTCTTTTGGTGACAAATAAGCACCTGTTGTTACAAGTGGGTCAATGTCACTGTCGAAGTCGTTGTCTTCTAGACCAAGGTGAACGATTTCTTTTTTATAACGAACAAACATTTTCTTGAAAGCTTGCTCATTTTCTTCGTCAATCTTAAACCACAAATCGCTGAACAATGGGTTGGCATGAACATAGTCCATGTATTTTTGAGTTGTTTCATAGTCACCAGAAACGGTACCGTTGATACCTTCGTCGGCAATCAAGATACGGCCTTTGAGTCCGATAGACTGACAGAAAGCCAAGTGCTCTGCAGCATATTCTTTGGCATTTTCAATTGGAACATACTTGTAATATAACAATACGCGAATGTCTTTTGACATGATTTCTCCTTCTCAATCTTTGCAATAGATGATAGATTTCTGACATTTCTCATAAAAGTCAAGGACTATTATACCGCTTACAAGACTAAAAAACAAAAATCTGAACTGAAACTTATTCTTCCAATTCAGATTTGAGTTTCTCTAATTTTTCCAAGGTGTCATCTCCAATAAGTTGCCCCACTTTTCGCTTGTGTCGCTTAGAAATATTTTTCTGCCACTTATCCTCGATAGGATTGCTCTGTTTATCCGTTTTTTTAGGTTCCTCCACTTCCTCGCTCTCCTGCCATTCCACATCTCTTATCACTTCTTCCCAGTAGCTGACAATAGCAGAGCAAAGATAAAATTGTAGCCTGCGCAGGCATTTTCCAATAAGTGTAGATGGTGGTGGTTCTTCTACCAAACGGTAAGTCCTTTGAAGCTCAATCAATTGGGACTGGTATTTTTCCCATTGAAGCATGGATTTACTCGGTTTTTTACGGTAGAGGTGGCTTTGTCGGATAACCTCTATATAGGGTGCTACAAACCGGCTAATCCGTAACTTGAGAGAGGAACGAGAAAGATAGGTGGCTGTTAGTAAGCCTGATGCCAAAAGGCGCTCAACCTCCCTAGCCTGATGATCAGGAAACCGGTAGTGAACCATACAGTTTCCTTCTTCTTCCTCTATGAGCAACCGAACCTGCAACCTTCCTTTATACCAACTTGCAAAAATATCCTGCTTGACATCCCAAGCCTTCTGGAAAAATTGAAGTAAGTAGTAACCTTGTTTGGTTAAGGCGTACCAGCTCCCCTCTTGATAAAGGTAATTTCGGATAGCCCCCTTCATATAAAATTCTCCGTGAAAGTCATAGAAGGTCGGTTGCTTATAGCTTGAGGTGGAAGAATGATTGCTGATACGAAAGACCTTATAATAACAGGTATTCCACAGGACACAGACATAGAGAGAATCCGTCCTTTCTGACTGATAAATCGTTAGTATCTCCTCACCTGGATTGAGAATAGAGTGAATGAGAGGAGCTAGATTTTCTTCTGTCCAAGCCATACATAATCCCTCCCTTCTTTTATATTATTATATCATACTATCAATTGTTTTCTCAAAAAAATCAACCTAGAAATTTTCTAGGTTGATCACATCATTTGAACTTATTCTATTTTTACATCTACAGGTATTGAAAAACATTAATCTTTTGACAGACTACCTGTTTTAGTTTGGGAACGAGCATACACACCAAGAAGGATAGTACCAGCAATGGCTATTGTAATGCTATTGACAACTCCTGCTACCAAGCCTTGAGTGAAAACCTTATTGGCTGCTTCACTTTAGATAACAATATCCAAAACTGGAGCGATAATCCCCCAGGCGATGACATTGGCTACAACTTGGAAAATATTGAAAACCAAAATATCTTTTCCTTCAAAAATCCCTTCTTGAACACGAAGACGATTTTTGGCAAAACCAATGACCAAACCAACTACTCCTGAGGCTAAAATCCATGACCACCAAGGACCGTATGTCAAAGAATCTTTAAGCGTATGCCCAATAAAACCAACAAGGAAGCCAACTACAGGACCAAACACGACTGACAAAAGTGCCTGAACAGCATATTGGAGCTGAATAGAAGTATTTGGAACAAAGGTAGGAATATTGATTAGCAAGCCAATGACAACAAAGAGGGCAGCACCGATACCGGTCGCAACGACAGTTCTGATTGAATTATTTTTCATAAGTATCTCCTTATAATTCTTTAATTACTAATGCGTTTGATTTCAATGTGCCAGTTTTGACCGACACCAACATTATAGGCCTTGGCAAAGGAACCTTGGTTAATAGCCAATCCCACTCGGTAGAGCGAGTTGATATAGAGCAAGGGTTGACCAATTCGCACGTCCGCAAAGGACTTTCCGTAGGTCACTTGGTTTTGATAGACCAACATATCGTTGTTGTAGATGGTCACCTCAAAGCGGTCCTCAAACTGAGGATTCAAGGTGTAAAATTCCTCACGCGTGATGGAGGTCCAAAGTGAACCGAAACGAACATCCAAAATATCGATGGCTCCTTTTACAAAATCAGGACCTATTTCAGTCGGAACAGTTGGAATTTCAACGATGGAAGCTACATCCAACTCTGGCCCCACTTCTTCAAAGCTGATATGACCAGATGCCAATTTGGCACCTGTGTAAGCATACACATCGCGACCGTGAAAGGTGTAGGAATGCTCCGTATTGGCTCTGCGATTGGCCACTTCTGAAATTTCACGAACCGCCTTGATACCGACATGTTTTTTGATGAAGGAAAGGGTTCCGTTGTCTGGGGTTACGATAAAATGGTTCTGCTCCGTCAAGGCCACGACACTTTTACGCTTAGAACCCACTCCTGGGTCAACGACCGAAACAAAGGTTGTTCCTTCTGGCCAATATTCTACGGTCTGAAAGAGACGGTAAGAACCTTCGAAAATATTGTAGGGTGTAATATCGTGGGTCAGGTTGTGGACAACCAAGTCACGTGACTCTTGAAGAGCCACACCAATCATAGCTGACACAGCACCGTCTACCAGACCGAAGTCCGATTGTAAAACAAGTAAATTATTTGACATAGCTCCTCCTAAAAATGATACTGTTCTATCATAACAGAAAAGCTACAAGCTTTCAAATAGCTAATTACTAAGGATTGCTATAGTTATCTCTTATACCTCATTTTCTACCTTTAAAGTACTGGTAGCTATCAAACATTTAAACAAATAGAAAACCAGCTGCCGCTGGTTCTCATCTCCAACCTTCTAGGACGTCCCAGTCCAATGAGAATCGTCTGCCGACGATTTCTATTTCCAACCTTCTAATAAAAATGACTGTCCCCCAGAATTTCTAACCTTTTAATATAAAAAAAGTGCTACTATTTTTTAGATAAAAAGAAAACTGCCTACCGGCAGTTCCAATCACCAACCTTTTAAGCCCAAAATTGTCCTCATGGACAGTTTTTGTTGCTTAAAAGCCATCTACATTCGTGTAGATTTTTTGGACGTCTTCGTCGTCTTCGAGGGCGTCGTAGAGTTTTTCAAATGTTGCGAGGTCATCGCCTTCAAGTGATACTTCTGATTGTGGGATCATTTCAAGTTCAGTGACGTTGAACTCTTGGATTCCTGATTCTTTGAGTGCCACGATGGCCTTGTGCAGATCAGTTGGGGCTGTATAGACAGTGATCGTGCCGTCTTCTGCTTCTACATCATCGACTTCGACATCTGCTTCTAAGAGCAATTCGAAGATGGCATCTGCATCATCACCAGCAAATACAACCACACCTTTTTTATCAAACATGAATGATACGGAACCAGATGCACCCATGTTACCGCCGTTTTTACCAAAGGCAGAGCGAACATTAGCAGCTGTACGGTTTACATTTGAAGTAAGTGTATCAACAATTAACATTGAACCATTTGGTCCAAAGCCTTCGTAACGACCTTCCACGAAGGTTTCGTCTGTGTTTCCTTTTGCCTTGTCAATGGCCTTGTCAATGATGTGTTTTGGAACCTGCGCTTGCTTAGCACGGTCGATAACGAATTTCAGCGCTGAGTTTGTTTCTGGATCTGGGTCACCCTTTTTCGCTGCTACATAGATTTCAACACCAAATTTGGCGTAAACTTTTGAGTTAGCACCGTCTTTTGCGGTTTTCTTGGCTACAATATTGGCCCATTTACGTCCCATGGGGAACCTCCTACATTTTATAAAATCGCTTTATTATATCATAAATAGCAAGGATTGAGAAGATTTTTAAAAGCAAAAGACAAGCTCGCATGAACTTGTCTTTTCATTTTACAACTCAACTGTCGCAACTTGGCCATCTTGACTGATCTGTCCAAGATTTTCAAGGCTGACAGATTTGATTTCAGCTGTGTTTGTGAAGGCAACGACGATGGTTGTTTCACGTCCTGCTGAGCGAATAGCTTCAAGGTCTGCAACAAGGAGCAAGTCTCCTGCTTCAACGCGTTGACCATCTGTTACCTTAGCCGAGAATGGAGCACCGTTTAGTGCAACCGTATCTAGGCCGACGTGCACCAAGACTTCTACACCCTTGTCAGACAAAATACCGACAGCGTGTTTGGTTGGGAAGACACTAGTTACAATACCTGAAACTGGTGCGTAAACATTGCCGGAGCTAGGCTCAACTGCATAACCGTCGCCCATCATTTTTTGTGAAAAGACTGGGTCTTTTACTTCTGTGATGGCAATAGCTTGCCCTTCAGCAACAGAGAAAACTGTCTCCGTCACACCCTTGAACTGAGTCTCAGGAGCAACTTCTTCTGTCGCCACAATCTCTGTACGAGGAATAGCTACGCCTGATTCTAGCAAGTCTTGAATGTCTGATTTGAGAACATCTGCTTTTGGTCCGTAGACTGCTTGAACACCTGAGTCTTTGATAATCAAGCCCATAGCACCAGCCTGTTTCCAAGCATTTTCATCTCCAACCTGTGCCACATCTTTGACACTAACGCGAAGGCGAGTCATACAAGCATCCACATCTGCGATATTATCACGGCCACCAAGCAAGTTGATGATTTGAACTACTTGTGAATTGGCATCCGCAGTATCTACGTTTGAGTTAGAAACTACATCTGTTGTTTCTGTATCATAGTTGCCATTGCGTCCAGCTGTTGCTAGATTGAATTTCTTAATCATAAAGTCGGCAATGAAGTACATACCAACTGCAAAGAGGGCTGTTACCCAAATAAAGTTAACTACGTCCATACCGATACCAGCTTTAATCGCCATCGGTGTACGTGTAAGGAATTCGATATTACCAAATGAGTGCATACGCAAGTTAACAACGTCAGCCATGGCAAAGGCCGCACCTTGCACAAAAGCATAAACGACATAAAGTGGCATTGCCGCAAACATGAACATGAACTCGATTGGTTCGGTTACACCTGTCAAGAATACTGCAAGTGCAGAAGATAAGAACATACCTTTGTATTTTTTCTTCTTATCTGGATCAACGTTGCGATACATAGCGTAGGTCAAGCCCATAAGGATACCTGATGAACCAATCATTTGACCAACTTTGAAACGAGCTGGTGTTACATTAGCAAGGAGATCATTGTACTGAGCCATGTCGCCTGCATCTTTCAGGTTAATCAAGTCTGTGATCCAAGCCAACCAAAGCGGATCTTGTCCAAATACCTGTGTACCTGCTTGAGCACCTGTCAAGATGTCATAGGTACCGCCAAGTGATGTATAGTTCATCGGAATGGTCAACATGTGGTGAAGACCGAATGGAAGAAGCAAACGTTCCAAGGTACCGTAAACAAATGGTGCCAAGATTGGAGCTGTTTCTTGCGAAGTCGCAATCCATTTACCAAAGCTGTTGATACCTGTTTGAACGATTGGCCAGAAAATTGCCAAACCAAGTGCCACAAGCACAGAACGATAGATGACCACAAATGGTACGAAGCGTTTACCGTTAAAGAAAGTCAATACATCTGGTAATTTGCGATAATTGTAGTATTTGTTATAGGTTGTTGCCCCTACAAAACCAGCAATGATACCAACGAAGACACCCATGTTAAGGGCAGGTTGACCCAAGATATTGACGAAGTAACCTGAAACCGGAATCTCAGTACCAAAAACTGTGCTGACTGTCGCAGTCGCATCTGCCAACATGTCAGTCGTCACACCAAAGAAGTGACCTGTAATCAAGTTAATAAGGATGAAGGCAAGACCTGCTGAGAAGGCACCACCAGCCTTTTCCTTAGCCCAGCTACCACCAATTGCCAAGGCAAAGAGCAAGTGAAGGTTTCCGATAATCCCCCAACCGATTTGAGCAATGATGTTCCCGATACGAATCAAGAGTTCTGATTCTGGGCTGATTAGTGGAATCGAGTTCCCGATAGAAACCATGAGACCTGCCGCTGGCATAACGGCAATCACGACCATCAAACACTTCCCGAATTTTTGCCAAAATTCGAAACTAAGAAATTTTTTCATGTTTTTCTCCTTAAATTTTTCTTGGTCTGTTGACCATTAAATACTTAATCTTACTTCCACACCAAAGTGGTCCGATATTACAGGAAGATTGTCCCCGTTGAACATCACTCGACTGGATTGAACCTGTCTTTCCTGATTTAAGAACACATAGTCCAGACGTTTTTCCTGGCTATGACCTGCCCATCCGTCAATGGCTTTTTCAACAGTGATACCGCTGTCCTTTTCCTCTGCCAAATCATAACTATCATAAAGGCCCAGGTCCTTGATAGCTTGATAGGCTTGGGGATTAGATAAAGCATCCGTATTGAAATCACCCATGAGAATTTTCAAGCGATTCGAATCCGTTCTCTCAATAATCGAGCGAATATTTTCCAACTGATTTTCTTCTTGACTATCTGGAAGATTGATATGGCAGGAATAGAAGTCAATCAACTCATTCCCACATGCCACCGTCAATCCAATAATCTTGCGAGACAGGATTGATGTCAGATCTTGGTGCTGACTACAATAGAAGGCATCCACTTCGTAGACCGGTAATCTTGTTAGAAAAGCAATACCTTCATCATACTTATCATAGCCGATATGAGAATTGGACCAGAAATAAGAATATTCTACTACTCCCAGCTCTTTCAGCTTTTCAAGCAAAACCAAACCATAATTGTCCTTGCGTAAGTCCTTTGTTACCAAGGGACTTGCCATCAGTTGATTGACTTCTTGCAGGGCAATCACATCGTATTGCTGTTGAGCAATGGTCTGAGCAAGTATGTCCAACTTTTGGTCTTGATTTTCTTCTAACCAGGCATGGACATTGACTGTTAGTAATTTCATAGGTCTCCTTTCTTCATCGTATTCTAAAATAAAACGTTTCCGTATTTGTAAACTAATTGTAACGTAAACGTTTCCATTTGTCAACTCTTTTACGGAACAATTTAGAAACTTTTACGTAATTATTCTAGAATTCTTTTAAAAAAGCTATAAAACTGACGATTATTCCTAAATATGTTAAACTAGTGACAGAAGAGTTGAGGAGTCACCATGAGTAAATATAAGAAAGTCTACGCAGACATCAAGGAAAAAATTGAACAAAATATCTGGCAGGCCAATCAGGAGATGCCAACCGAAAATGAGCTAATGGAGATCTACTCCTATTCCAAGGATACTATCCGCAAGGCACTATCGCTATTAGAAATGGATGGCTATATTCAAAAGCGTCAGGGGAGAAACTCGATTATCTTGGACCACAACCTGATCAGAAAACCGTACGTGTCTGAATTGAAGACCGTTAGCGAACTCAACCGCTCTGCCCACCATCAAGTCCAGACCCAACTGACCAATCTCTACATCGTACAGGGTCAACTAGAAGTCATGAAGGAATTGGAAGTAGATGAAAAAACGGATCTGTACCGTGTCAGTCGCGTTCGGACTATTGACGGAGAACGATTAGAGTATGAGATTTCCTACTTTGACCGCAGGATTGTTCCCTATCTCAGCAAGGAAATCGCTGAAAAATCGATTTATCAGTATCTAGAATCGGACCTGGGCTTAGGAATCTCTCATTCACGCCGGGAAATTTCCTTCCGCTTTGCAACGGAGGAAGAAAAATCCTTGCTGGATCTGGCTGGCTACGACATGGTGGTTTCCGTCACCAGTACCACCTTTCTGGCGGACGGCCGTCCTTTTCAGTACGGAACCATCACCTATCGACCAGATAAGGTCACTTTTGTATCAATGGCCAAACGGTAAAAAATGAAAAAAACAAAAAGAGGCTGGGCAAAAACTAGCCAATAACTAGCCAATAACTAAAAAATACACAGACAGATTGAGCTGATTTTGATGAAATCCAGCCGAACTGTCTGTGTTTTTCTTTCTTTTTCTACTCTCTTGGACTAATTTCTTAGCCAATTTCGTTAGATTCATGCTCATTAGGAGGAAGCCTATCTCGGTTTCAACCACTTTTTGACCTCT
>NZ_POIZ01000026.1 GCF_002960425.1 Streptococcus suis | reverse complement strand
AAGATCGTTTTCAACCCAGTCATTCCACACATCTGCAGGTTTTGACAACACTTCATTTGGTCCAGTCGAGCCTCGAAATAGTACCGTTACTTCCAACACTTGGTCTTTGGGCAGGTTTGGATCTTTCACGACAGCATAAACCTGTTCACCATTGCCATTCTCATTGTCGAAGTCGAGGGTGACTGTGCCTATAGATTGACCATTTGGCGTTTTTGCTACCCTTCCCTCTATTAATTTTTTATACTGAGTCATTCCAATTTGAAGTTGGGGATCATTGACAAAATTACTACTCATGTTGTCCCTCCTTAAACAACTCAGATAATTCAGCCGTATAGACATAACCCGTTGACTCTAATTGACCTTTATCGTTCTCTACGATTCCACATTGAAATTCAAGTTCTTTTTCACCATTAATAAATAGAGTTACTTCCATTCCTCCCATGGGATTGTAGTATAGACTGTCTGTATCAATTGTATAAGAAGTAACAATTCCTTTATCAGTAAATGCTTCGGGGTCCTCAAAAAGAATCATTTCTTTGTACACTGCCTTCGCTTCCTCACTAGTAGCAATAGCGACCATCTCCTCATGTTCCTTGTGTTGCATATATCCAATTCCTCCAATTCCAAGTGCTATGGCGATAATAACACCAACTAGTATTTTGACAACTTTTTTCATCCTAGACCTCCTTTATGAAATCCTATCAAGTAAGACGCTTTCTTACCTCATAGTATAGCATAAATGCGATGCCTATATATAAAGACGCGCAAACCTAAAAAAAGATCGTTTTCAACCCAGTCATTCCACACATCTGCAGGTTTTGTCAACACTTCATTTGGTCCAGTCGAGCCTCGAAAGAGAACCGTAACTTCCGTAACCTGGTCTTCGGGCAGGTTTGGATCTTTCACAACAGCATAAACCTGTTCACCATTGCCATTCTCATTGTCAAAGTCGAGGGTGACATAACCAATACTTCGATCGTATTGATCTTGGACTTCATTACCTTTAACCATACTAGAGTTATATTCAGTCATAGCGGTTTGGAGACTGAGATCATCTATATATTTTTTAACCATTTTTCTTTATTCCATTTCTAGTAGATGATTAAATTTAGCTGAAATAATATAATACGCCGAACTATATGTCCCATCTCCGTTATCAATCAAATTAAAACTAATATATGCTTCTCTATCGTCATTTATAAATACGTCAACCATAAGTCCTCCCATTGGATTATATTCTAAACTAGCCTCATCAATTTTATAAGTTCGAATGACCCCTTGATTAGTAAAAGCAACTGACTCCTCTCTTCTAATTTTATCTTCATAAACTTTCCTCGCCTCCTCGCTAGTAGCGATAGCGACCATTTTCTCATGTTCCTTGTGTTGCATATATCCAAGTCCTCCTATTCCAAGTGCTATGGCGACAATAACACCAACAAGTATTTTGACAACTTTTTTCATCCTAGACCTCCTTTATGAAATCCTATCAAATAAGAGTACCTCTTACCTCATAGCATAGCATAAATGCGATGTTTATATATAAAGACGCGCAAACCTAAAAAAGATCGTTTTCAAGCCAGTCATTCCACACATCTGCAGGTTTTGACAACACTTCATTTGGTCCAGTTGAGCCTCGAAAGAGAACCGTTACTTCCGTAACTTGGTCTTCGGGCAGGTTTGGATTTTTCACGACAGCATAAACCTGTTCACCATTGCCATTTTCATTGTCGAAGTCGAGGGTGACTGTGCCTATTTTTCTATCATACTGATCCCTGACAACTTTTCTCTCTTGCATACCAGAGTTGTACTCTGTCATGGAAATTTGAAGGTTTACATCATCTAAATATTTCTTAGTCATTATATCCCTCTGCTGTAATTTCATCTAATTCTGGAGAATATATATAATAGGCTGAATGATATGTGCCATCTCCATTATCAATCAAATTAAAATCAACCTCTAATTCTTGACTTCCATTTAAAGTAATCTTTACCATCAACCCACCCATAGGATTGTATTTTAAACTGTTCGTGTCAATTTCATAAGATTGAATGACTCCATCTTGTTCAAAGGCATCAGGATCTCTCTTTTTCATGAAATCCTCATAAACCTTTTTCGCTTCTTCACTAGTAGCAATAGCGACCATTTTCTCATGTTCCTTATGTTGCATATATCCAATTCCTCCTATTCCAATCACGATTACTAACAAAATGCCGATAATAACTTTCATTACTTTTTTCATCTTAGACCTCCCTTATGAAATCCTATCAAGCAAGAAGCTTTCTTACCTCATAGAATAGCATAAATGCGATGCTTATATATAAAGACGCGCAAACCTAAAAAAAGATCATTTTCAAGCCAGTCATTCCACACATCTGCAGGTTTTGACAACACTTCATTTGGTCCAGTCGAACCTCGAAATAGTACCGTTACTTCCAACACTTGGTCTTTGGGCAAATTTGGATCTTTCACAACAGCATAAACCTGTTCACCATTGCCATTCTCATTGTCGAAGTCGAGGGTGACATAACCGATACTTCGGTCGTATTGATCTTTCACCTCTCGACCTTTTGAAATATCGTTATACTCGGTCATTGCAATTTGAAGATTAGGCTCATCGAGATATTTACTACTCATCTCCCTCTCCTTTCAATATTTTAGATAATTTCGGTGAAACTGTATATCCATAACTTTCATAACTTCCATCTTCGTTTTTTATTAAACCAAAATGAAAATCCAAATCTGTAGCATTGTTAAAATAAATTCTCACCATCATTCCTCCCATGGGATTATACTCTAGTGTTTCAGTGTCAATTTCATAAGTTTTTATAATTCCATCAGCCGTTAATGCTTTTGGGTCATTCGCTTTCATGTGTTTTTCGTAAACAGCTCTAGCCTCTTCACTAGTAGCAATAGCGACCATTTTCTCATGTTCCTTGTATTGCATATATCCAATTCCTCCAATTCCAATCACGATTACTAACAAAATGCCGATAATAACTTTCATTACTTTTTTCATCCTAGACCTCCTTTATGAAATCCTATCAAGCAAGAGCATTTCTTACCTCATAGTATAACATAAATTTAGTGGTTTAAATATATAAGAAGAGGCTACAAGTTTCAATTGGTCCATTCTTGTATCCTCTGTGCTAATGTCTGGTCTTCCGTTACTTTCTGCTCGATCCCTGCTTGGATTTGACTTTCTAAGTCCACTAAATCCTGCTTGAGTTGATTGGAGCGAGTAATAAACTTCTCAACCCGTAGGGTGCTGTCTCCTACCAGACTATGATAGTCAACACCTGCACTGCTATAGGCTTGTCTCACTTCATCAGAGCTAAGTCGAAAACCAAAAGGAACATTTCCTAAGCTACTATAGACTTCATTTACCTCAGTGAGGGTGGCAGAGGTCTCTTTTTCAAGGGTTTGGTGAGTGGTTTCCGCAACCTTAACCAGTCCTTGAGCCAGGATACGGGCTTGTTCGCTATCCAGATAGATGGTTTCATGCGAACTGAAACCACCACGGGATAGGGTTTGTTTCATCTGTTGGAAGCGACTCATTTCAATGATGGTCCCATTTATCCCTTCCGTGGAAGCAGTCTGTAGGACCTTAATATTGTCAGAAGTGTCTAACTGATAGCCATAGGTCATGTGCTGATTGCCAAGATCGATATCCTTACTTTCCACGAAGTGGACCATCCCAACGGAAT
>NZ_POIZ01000025.1 GCF_002960425.1 Streptococcus suis | reverse complement strand
ACACTTTTTACACTAAACTTTAGTCCAAAATAAAATAATTTCCATATTTGGATTTCGAGACTCAAAATATTTTTCGTCAAATACCTTGATGGACTTGACAAATGGTAGAAAAAAGAAGCCTTTTTCGCTTAGGCTTCTTTTATTTATTAGCAAATGCATCCAAAAGCACTTGGAATTCTTCATTGCTGAGCGTGATCCCCTTGCCCATCTTAGTGTGGTCAGGGCTCCAGGTACGGATATCATACTTGGCTGGTGCACCATTAAATGATACACGATTGAGTTCCTTGGTCCAGCCCTTATCATTTTCAGATAGGACCAAGAGTTTTTCTTCGATTTCAAATGTAAATTCTGCCATTTGTTACCTCCTTCACTTATTTGTTCGAAAAAACTTGTCATTTTTGCGAAAATTGGATACTATAATTATAGCAAGTTTGAAAGGATAATGCCATGAAGAGATTTTTGGAAGTTATTTTAGAGCAGGTCAATATCTTTTTGGGCAATAGCAAAGCTCCTAAGACTATTGAGCCTGACAGCAAGGAAGAAATTAAGAACAATTTAGAACTAGCCCTCTACAAGAAAGCGGCTATTCATGTTATCTATAACGACCGCAGTTTTACAGGCGATATTGTCAAATACGATAAGGAACGCCAACGGATTATCATGAAAAATTTCAAACGTCGGGTAACCAGCATTATCAATATCCAAGATATTAAGAAAATCACCCTGGTTCCAGAAAGTGTAAAAACCTCCCAAAAACAAACAAAAGGCTGAACTTCAGCCTTTTATTTTATGCTCTAATAGTCAATGACTGTCCATCTTCTTGGTAGAGGTTGATAAGACCTGACTTGCAGGCACGAATCATGTCACCAGGATAGATTTCACGGTCCAGCTTAATAGTTAAGAGTTCCATCGGCTTGTTGGCGCGGTCAATCTTTTCTCCATTTGAATCATGCAAGTCCTGAATAGTGGTTTCAAAGTGGCGGAAACCTGGTCCGTAAAACTCTACTTGGTCACCTTCGTTGATGACATTGCGTTGGCGAATGGTTGCAGTCATAGCATCCTTGTCAAAGGCCACTACTTCGGCGATAAATTTGTATTCTGGAATCTTACGGCGGGCACCGAAAAGCTGTTCGTTTTCGCTCGGTGGGCTGTAGTAGAAACCTGTCGCCAATTCCCGTTGAGCAACCTTCCACATTTCGTCAATCAAGTCTTGTTTGATCGCTTCAAACTTTTCTGGACTTTCTAGATAGGCATCGACCGCCGCCTTGTAGCAGTTAGTCACGGTTGACACGTAGTGGACAGATTTCATACGGCCTTCGATTTTCAGGCTATCGACCCCATTTTCAATCATATCTGGGATATGGTCAATCATGCACATATCCACCGCAGACATAGAGAACTCCTCTGGTATTTCCCCCTTAATGGAGCGACGTTCTTCGCCGAAAGGTAGGTCGTAGAGGTTGTACTTCCAACGGCAAGACTGGGAGCAGCCGCCACGGTTGGCATCGCGTTTGCTCATGTGGTTGGAGAGAACGCAACGACCTGAGTAGGAGATACACATGGCACCGTGAACAAAGGCTTCGATTTCAACATCTGTCCGTTTGCGGATTTCAGCCACCTCTTCCATGGTCACTTCGCGGGCTAAAACGACACGAGTCAAGCCCAATTCCTTCCAAAACTCGAAGGTTTCATAGTTGGTCGATGAAGCCTGGGTGGACAGGTGGATCTCAAGACCAGGTGCTTCAGTGGCACAGATAACGATAAGAGCCGGGTCAGATACGATAACGGCATCCAAGCCCATATCCCGCAATTCACGGAACCAGGCTCCTGCCCCTTCTTCATTTCCTTCATGGGTGACCATATTGGCCGCTACATAGACCTTTGCACCACGGGCATGGGCATATTCAATCCCTTCCCGCATCTCGTCCATGGTAAAGTTACCAGCCCGGCTACGCAGACCATAGGCCTGACCACCGACAAAGACAGCATCGGCACCATAATCAATGGCTACCTTTAATTTTTCCAAAGTCCCAGCAGGTGACAAGACCTCGGGACGCTTTAATGTTTTTGACATAATGTACAATCTCCTCTATTTGCAATATAGATGATTTATAAAAATGATAGGCAAATTTTCCAAGTGAGTTGGAAATCAAGCATATTCGCTCACACCAGTCAGATGGGGAATTTAGTGTTAAAAGACACAAATCAATAAAGTACAGTAAACTCTATTTAACCTTATTACGGTCAAATTCGTAGAAACCTGTATCCAAACCACGTTCAGCTGGGTGGAGTTTGCGTACCTGTTCATCCAAAAGGAAGGCCTGATCATAAGTAAATTCGCCTTTTTCAATCAAATCTCTTGCTTGAACAAAAAGCTTAGCAATTTCAACAAAGTTTTGACCTGGGCAATAGATACCATCCAACTTCCAGTTACGATAGCCATGCTCATCTAATTCTGCCAATTTGGTCATCATATCAATGTCATTGTTAATAAAGATATGGGTACCATGCTTGTCCTCAAAAATTGAATAATGGCTATCTGGATCGCTCGGCTCAGCCAAGAAAAGACCACGTCCACGTGACAAGTCAGTTTCATCAGCCTTGGTAAAATTATAGTAATTCCGTAACAGGGTTCGCTTGGAATGGTGAATAACCGAAGCACCATAAACCAAGATTTCCGCAGGGATTTCCAAGTTTTTAGCAATGTCAAAGAGTTCCTCCGACGGAATTTCCCGTGCTAAAACGGCCTCAACAGCCCCATGGTCCTTCCAGAAGTTAATCTGGCGACTAGAAGTCACAAAGACAGAGGTATCGTAAATCAGCTTAAAATTGTAACCATCTCGCTTGTTGACATAAAAAATACCTGTATCGCCTACAACCAGATAATCCACCTTGATTTCCTTCATCAAGTCCATAAATGGCTTGATGTTGTCCATCATGTCTTGGTGCATAAGGGCGTTTGCGGCAACAGTCAGTTCCTTGCCTGCACCATGGACCAGCTCTGCTATTTCCCGTAACTCATCATAAGTAAAGTTTGTCGGAATACGAAGAGCATGGTCAGCTTCACCAACATAAATGCGGTCAACCCCTGCCGCAAGCAGTTCCTTGACCTGTTCAATACTTTCAGCTGTTGCTGTAATGATAATTTTTCCCATAAAGATAATTATATCAAAAAGAGATATGTCTGGTAAGTCACCACCAGCATTTTAATGTTCAGACTTTTCTCATTTTTTCTTGTAACCATATTGTAATATTGCTGACATAAAATTTTATAAATGTTATGATATGCTTAAGAAGCAGAAAAGGAGACGATATGGCATTAAGACACTATCAGTCCCAAGAATACCAGTACGAAGAGTCTATCCCGAAAGAGAAAAACACAACTGTTCAAGCCTATCAGGTAAAAAATGCAAAAAAAGAACGCATCAATGAACTCTTGTTCTTTGTGAATATTGTTCTATTTAGCCTAATTACAGTTATTGCTAGCTATATCTATCTAGCTTTAGATATCCCTGTTTTTCCTGCCCTCGCACTAGCAAGTGCTACAGGCCTCATCGGTTTTCGTTTGGTTCAAGTTGGACTAAAAAAGAAATTTAAATTGAGACAAACACGCAAATAAAATTATAAAACAAAGAGCGACGGATTACTCCTCGCTCTTTTTGCTTATCCTTCTTCCCTCGATCGTCGACGTAATAAAAGATAAACTAAATGACGATAATGAAAAAAAGCACCCGAAGGTGCTAGGTAAGGCCTCCTACCGACTTCTGGTTCGAGGTCGGTGGAAAAATTCATTAAGCGTTGAAAGCGTCCGTCAATTGTGGTACCACTTGTTTCTTACGTGAAACGGCACCTGCAAGGAAGGCGTGGTTGTTTTCCAACTTGAAGTTGAAGGCCGCTTCCACCTTGTCCATGTTGCTACCGAGGGCAAGGATTTCAGAGTTTGAGTTAACGATGTCTGTAATCATCAAAACAAAGTCAGAGTAGCCATTTGTTGCTGATGCTGCTGTCATAGCTGCTTCGATTTCTGCTTGGCGTTCCAAGACTTCTGCAATGTCCACTGTGTTGACTTGGGCCACACGGACATCATTGCCATTCAAACCAAAGGTTTTTGCGTCGATGTCAATCAATTCTTCTGCTGACTTGCTGGCAAGGTTGGTTCCTGCTTTCAAGAGTGCCAAGCCATATTCTTCCAAGTTCACGCCAGCAATTTCAGCCAATTCAGCTGCTACTTGTGGATCTGTTGCATGAGTGGTTGGTGATTTGAGCAAGAGGGTATCTGAAATCAAACCTGATAGGAGAAGTCCAGCTACTTCTTTTGGAGGCGTCACACCATTTTCTTTGAAGGCACGGTAAACGATTGAAGATGCTGAACCTACTGGCTCCAAACGCATGTACAATGGGTTTGCAGTTTCAAAGTTTGCGACACGGTGGTGGTCAATAACAGCTGCCACTTCCACATCCTTGATGTCTGCGATTGATTGTTGGAATTCATTGTGGTCAGTCAAGATGACTTGGCTAACACCTTCTGCCTTAGCAGACTCAACCACGCGCGGTGCAGTAACCCCAAAATAGTCAAGCGCAAACGCTGTTTCTTCATTTGGCGTTCCAAGTGCAACTGCTTCCGCATCACGACCAAACACTTCACGCTCCAAGTGAGCCCAGCCGTATGATGATGCAATGGCATCTGTATCAGGATTTTGGTGACCAAAAACTAAAAATTTAGACATGTCTACAACCTCATTTTTTCTAATAATCTCCTATATTTTACCATAAACAAAGCCCAATGTGAACATGGACGAGTCAGGATTTGCCAAACGTTTTCAAAAAGAGTAAGATAGAAGGTAGCAATACAAAAGGAGAAACATATGAAATTTTCAGACTATACCTATGTTCGTCCAGATTATGAAGCTATCAAAGCTCAATTTTCTGACCTGACAGACCAGTTGGCTGCGGCTAGCGATTTGGAAACAACTCGTACACTTGTGGCAGCCATTACAAAATTACTCAACCTGGTCGATACCCAGTACAACCTCTGGATGATCCGTCATACTATCGACATGAACGATGAGTTCTACAATGAAGAAACCAAGTTTTGGAATGAATATTCGCCACTCTTTGAAGAATTGACCACCAACTACTACCGTGTCATTGTCCAGACGCCTTACAAGGAAGAACTGTCAGACATCTTGCCTCAAACCTTCTTCATGCAGGCAGAAAACAAGCTCAAGACCTTCTCGTCTGATGTGATTCCCTTGTTCCAAAAGGAAAATGAATTGACCGATGAGTACAGTAAACTGATTGCTGGTGCAGAGATTGATTTCCAAGGTCAGACTTACAACCTGGCGCAAATGGGGCCATTCGGTCAATCAACTGACCGCGAGGTCCGCAAGGCTGCATCTGCTGCCACAACTGCCTTCTTTGAAAGCAAGGAAGCTGATTTTGACCGTGTTTACGATGAGTTGGTCAAGGTCCGCACGGAAATCGCCCACAAACTTGGCTTCAAGGACTACGTAGAATACGGCTATCTCAAGATGAACCGTTTTGATTACAATCGTGACATGGTCAAGGTTTATCGTGAGGAAATCCTCAAGCATATCGTACCGATTGTACAAAATCTTCGTCAACGCCAAGCAAAACGCTTGCAGGTACCAAGCCTCAAACACTACGACCTCAATCTTGAGTTCTTAGACGGCAATGCGGTGCCACAAGGCGACCCAGATTTTATCGTCAATCAGGCCCAAGACATGTACCGTGAATTGTCCGCAGAAACAGGCGAGTTCTTCGATTTTATGGTTGAACATGAATTACTTGATTTAGTTGCTAAAACTGGCAAGGATAGCGGTGGTTACTGTACCTATATCCCTGACTTCAAGAGCCCATTCATCTTCTCCAACTTCAACGGTACCAGCGGTGATATTGATGTCTTGACCCACGAAGCAGGTCACGCCTTCCAAGTCTATCGTTCCCGTTGGATCCAAAGTCCAGAAGTTGTCTGGCCAACCTATGAAACCTGTGAAATCCACTCCATGTCTATGGAATTTATGACCTGGCCATGGATGGACCGTTTCTTCAAGGAACAGGTGGATAAGTACAAGTTTACCCACTTGGCAAGTGCCCTTCTCTTCTTGCCTTACGGTGTCTTGGTGGATCACTTCCAGCACGAAGTCTATGAACGCCCAGAGATGACACCAGCAGAACGTAAGGCGACTTGGAAAAAACTCCAAGACCTCTACTTGCCAGACCGTGATTATTCTGAGTCAGAAGCCCTCAACCGTGGTATCTTCTGGTACCGCCAGGGGCATATCTTTGCCAGCCCATTCTACTACATTGACTATACCTTGGCCCAAGTCTGCGCCCTCCAATTCTGGAAACGCACGCAGGTAGATCACGATGAAAATGCTTGGGAAGACTACATCCGCATCTGTGATTTGGGTGGTACCAAGTCCTTCTTGCAAGTGGTTGAAGCCGCAAACCTCCAATCACCGTTCAAAGAAGGTGCCCTTGAAAGCACAGCCAAGGCTGCTGCCGATTGGTTAAATGCAGTTAAGGATGACGAACTATAAAAGACAAAATCTGAATGAGCTACGAACTCATTCAGATTTTTTTGCTTTGACAAATTCGATGTACTTATCGCCGAAAACTTCAATTTGCTCCAAAACCAACTTAAATTCCTGACCAATCTCGCTCAGTTCATATTCCACTTTTGGCGGAACCTGTGCATAAACCTTCCGAGTGATTAAACCATCATCTTCTAGCTGACGCAACTGCTTGGTCAAGGTTGCTTGGGAAATCCCTGTCAATCGACGATGCAATTCATTAAACCGAATGGGACCTTCTTCGATATGATGTAGTAATAAGATACTCCATTTCCCAGATAAGACACTCTGAGTGGTCACATAAGGACACTCTGGAACTGTATGGTGTGTGAAAGTTGCCATAATTTCTCCTTTATTTTCCCTTGATACTACGCATTACTTTATAAAAAGATAGTGACTATTCAAAAAAATCGTACTTGTTTTATTTTTAGTACCTGTTACAATAATACCATAAACTGCGAGAGCAGGGAAGAAAAAATTGTTAGAGGTATAAGATCATGAAAAACATTCTATTTATCGTCGGTTCACTACGTGAAGGTTCATTCAACCACCAAATGGCTAAACAGGCTGAAAGCATCTTAGAAGGTCAAGCAACTGTATCTTATCTTAACTATAAAGAAATTCCGCTTATGAACCAAGATTTTGAAACACCAGTCTTGCCAGCTGTCCAAGCTGCACGCGATGCGATTATGGCTGCAGATGCTATTTGGATTTTCTCACCAGTTTACAACTTTGCTATTCCAGGTACTGTAAAGAACTTGATTGACTGGCTCAGCCGTGCCCTAGACTTGTCAGAAACACGTGGCCCATCTGCACTACAAGACAAAATTGTTACTGTATCATCTGTTGCCAATGCTGGACATGACCAAATGTTCGCTAGCTACCATGCACTCCTACCGTTTGTTCGTATGCAAGTGGTTGGTGAGTTTACAGGGACTACCGTCAACCCAGAAGCATGGGGAAATGGACAGTTGGTATTGTCAGAGGAAGCTATCGCTGGTCTGCAAGCTCAAGCTCAAGCTTTGTTAGAAGCTTAGACTCTACAGGTCAATAGACATCCTTCTATGACCTTTATCGAGTTGAAGATGATAAAATTGCAGAACTCTGGGATGTTATTGTGCCAATTGAGGAAGATTCCAAAACTTCCAAAAGCAATGCTAAATTCTAATCAAAAACCAAGAAAATAAGATGAAAGAAAATTAAAATGAAACTATATTACATCATCGATGCTTATTGTGGTTGGACCTACGGCTTTAACCACATTTTCACAAAATTCATGCAAGACCATCCTGACATAGAAATAGAGGTCATTAACGGAGGCTTGTTTGTCGGAGATAACAAAAAGAAAATGGCTGATTTCCAGCAGGCACAGACCATCAACAAACAAATCGAAAGCTATTACCAAATGTCTTTTGGCGATAACTACAATCAATTGTTTAAGGATACGAACTTTATCATGGACTCCCTTGGTCCTGCTAGAGCCTACTCCGTTTTGAAAAACTATGTTGAACCACACCAGCTTGCTCAGCTGACATTAGATATTCAAGTATTATTTTTTGAAGATGGGTTAGACCTCAGTCAAGCAGACAGTTACACCAGCCTAATCGGTAGCTATCAGTTACCTACAAAGGCTATGGAAGAACTATCAAGCAACTTGAAACAACCAGAAAGTCTACACCCAGACTTTATCAAGGCATATGAAATGGGGGTAACCTCTTTCCCAACCTTGTTACTCGAAAAAGACGGAAACTTCTTTAATCTTATCAATAAAGTTCGTACAGTAGACGATTTGGAAAAAAATTTCCAAGAGGCAGTTGCTCAATAGAAAAGAAAATACCTATGTCAAAAAATCAATTATATAAAAATATTTTAGAAGAAACTTATCTAGCTACTGCTCAAGGTCGAATAGAAGATTTCAAAAGCCATTTGGCTGCTGATATCTCTTGGACAGAAGCTGCAGGCTTTCCCTATGCTGGTACCTATATCGGTCCAGATGCAGTGATTGAAAACGTCCATGCAAGACTAGGTTCTGAATGGACCAGTTATAGTGCCACACCTGTTGATTACGCCTTTTCAGGAAACCGTGTCATGGTCTATGGCTACTACAAGGGGACCTACAACCTTACTGAGAAATCCTTCCAAGCAGACTTTGTCCATATTTACGATTTTAATGCTGAAAATAGAATTACACACTTTATCCAAATCGTAGATAGCGCACTTGTTGAGAAAGCTATGAGATAAAAATCAATTTTCAAAAGTCTATTCGTTACATATTAGTTCACCAAAAGATACTAAGTAACTCGAAAATTCCTATAAATTGTATCAGAAAGCTAGGTATTCCCATGTACAATTCCCAATTTGAACTGGGCCATGTCGCCCTCAACGTCCGCGATCTGGAACTCCAAAGCCTGTTTTACTAGCAGGTACTGGGCCTGCAAATTTTGACGGAAAGTCAAAACCAAATCGACCTCGGCGTCGGTCAGACCATCTTAGTTCGCCTCATCCGAACAGCTCAAGACGGAGATGCCGACCAAAGTTACGGACTCTACCACTTGGCCATTGTCCTACCTAGCCGAGAGGACTTAGGCACCATTTTCCGCCACTTTATCGACAATAAGATTCCCCTCCAAGGCGCCAGCGACCACGGTTACAGCGAAGCCATTTACCTAGCCGACACCGAAGGTAACGGCATCGAAATTTACCGCGACCTGCCTCAAGACACTTGGGATGTCCGCCCAGACGGCCGCATCGTCGGCATTACTGAGCCTATGGATGCTGAAACGATCTATGCTTTAGGAAAAAAAGCTGACGCAGTCTATCAGATGCCGCTTGGCAGTCGCATGGGCCATATTCACCTGTCCGTTCGAGAAAGCGCCGCTTCTAGCCGATTTTACCAAGAGGTCCTAGCTGTCGAGGATAAATTCTCGGTCCCATCTGCAGCCTGGCTAGCCTCAGGCGACTACCATCACCACCTGGCTGTCAATGAATGGGGTGGCAAACATCTCCAAACACGAACTGAAGGCATGCCAGGACTTGCCTACTATACGGTCATCTATTCCAATCCAGAAGCTTTTGAAGCAACCTTGGAACGCGCCTCCGCTGCAAACTTAAAGATAGAAAGAATGAATAGTTCTGCAGCCTTTGTCGATATAGACGGCATCAAAACTAAGCTTGTTTTAGAATAATACGAAAAGAGGCTGGGCAAAAACTAGCTTCTCGCATATAAAAAAACGAGCAATTCCAATTAGGAGTTGCTCGTTTTCCATTTCATGCTTTATAATTATAATAACCACAAAACAACTAGAAAGGCATGAAAATGTATAAACAGTATAACACAAATCAGTTAAGTTTGGAATTAAATCTTGCTTGGGATTTACCTGCTACTCACGAGGCTCGTCTGATTAGTCAGTTTGTGGATACTATTCCTTTATCCATTCTATTGGAAGAAACTTCCCACACAGGTCGTCCTGCCTTTCATCCAGCCATGTTGCTCAAAATGACCCTGTTCGCCTATGCTCGTCAGGTATTCTCTGGTCGGAAAATCGTTCAAATGAATGAAGAAGTCATTCCTATGAAATGGCTGAGTCAGGATACCTATGTCTGTTATCGGACCATAAACAGTTTTCGGGCTAGCACACATGCCAATCAGCTCATCAAAACTGCCTTCATCTACTTCACCCTCCTTCTCAGAGAGAATGGATTGATTGAAGATGAGGCTCTCTTCATTGACGGGACCAAGGTAGAAGCTGATGCCAACAAGTATTCTTTCACGTGGAAAAAGGCCGTTGAACGCTATGAAGATGCCTTGAATGGAAGTATTTCAGCCCTCTATGACAATCTAGTTCAAGAAGGGGTGAATACTGCCTTGTCCCAGGAAGAATGCCTCACTAGCGAGGGACTCAAACAACTCCTCCATGAGACAGAACAAGTATTGGATGAGGTGGAAGAAGCTATCTCACAAGAGCCTAAATCCATTAAAGGTGGATCAGCCAACAGACAGAAACGAAGAAGAATTAAGAAACTCAAGAGAAAGTTGAAAGAGGATTGTCTTGTTCGGAAACAGAAGTACGAACGAGATAAGCAGATTCTACAAGAGCGAAACTCCTACTCTAAAACGGATCCCGATGCAACATTCATGCGGATGAAAGAGGATCATATGAAAAATGGTCAGCTCAAACCCGGTTACAACCTTCAACTTGGTACAAACAACCAGTTTGCCTTGGCTTACGGACTGTTTCCGAATCCAACTGACACTCGTACACTCAAGCCTTTTCTTCAATCCATCCAAACCTTAGAACTCTTTCAACACATTGTCGCAGATGCAGGTTATGGAAGTGAAGAAAATTATAGCTTTATCGTTGATGACCTGGAGAAAACACCTCTGATTCCCTACGGAACATATCAGAAAGAGCAGAAGAAAAGCTATAAGAAGAGTGATGCCAATCC
>NZ_POIZ01000024.1 GCF_002960425.1 Streptococcus suis | reverse complement strand
AATCATGACCACCCGTCAAACGGGTGGTTTGAACAAGGGCTATAAGCCCACATCACCAGCCAGCGCCTAAAGACGCTGGCTTTCACTTTGTTCAAGCCTCACTGCTTTTGACTCGTCACTAGCCTCTTAAAGAGGCATTCGTACTACTTGCCATTATCCCTAAAGGGATCTTCATACTCTTTTACACTCAATTTATCAAGTGCTATATCATGCTTTTCCTGCTCTTGTATATATTTCTTAATTGTGGCTTCATTAAGTCCAACTGTACTTACATAATAGCCCTCTACCCAGAAATGGCGATTGCCAAATTTATATTTGAGATTGGCGTGTTTATCAAACATCATAAGAGCACTCTTACCTTTTAAATAACCCATAAAGCTTGATACACTTAATCTCGAAGGAATACTGACTAACATATGAACATGATCCGGCATCAGATGTCCTTCGATAATTTCTACGCCTTTATAACTACACAAACGTCGGAATATTTCTCCCAAACTACTTCGATATTGATTATAGATGATTTTTCGTCTATACTTAGGGGTGAAGACAATGTGGTATTTACACAACCACTTTGTATGTGATAAACTATGTGCCTTTTGTGCCATACTTTTCTCCTCTCGCTTTACAATTGGCTTGAACACCTTTATTGTATCGCGTTTGGAGTTTTTTTGGTATAACCTTCGTCGCGCACCCGCATAGCGGGTGGTTTATTTGTCACGCACCTTACGGAGCGTGACGGACTAAAAGTCACATAAAA
>NZ_POIZ01000023.1 GCF_002960425.1 Streptococcus suis | reverse complement strand
TTGTGTTATACTGTTTATACATTTTCATGCCTTTCTAGTTGTTTTGTCGTTATTATAATTATAAAGCATGAAATGGAAAACGAGCAACTCCTAATTGGAATTGCTCGTTTTTTATGTATGAGCGGCTAGTTTTTGCCCAGCCTCTCTTTATTCATCAAAAAAAGGGCTCTTTGTCAACTGTAGTGGGTAGATGAAAAGCTAACATCTAGAGAGGACGAAATTCGTTCTCTCTTTTTTTATGTTTAAGGCAATCAAAATTCGTTTCTTAAAGTTTTCAAAGTTCCTGAAACCAAAGGCATTTCTCTTAATGACTTTGATGAGGTTGTTGGTAGCTTCCAGTTTGGCGTTGGAATAAGGCAATTCCAGGGCATTCAAAACCTTTTCTTTATCCTTTAGAAATGTCTTAAATACCGTATGGAAAATAGGATCAATAGTGGCTAATTCCTGTTCGATGAGGTCAAAGAAATGGTCTGAGTTCTTCTTTTGGAAGTGGAATAAGAGAAGTTGATAGAGTTCATAGTGCTGTCGGAGTTCATCTGAGTAGGATAGGAGTTTTTCTAGAATTTCCTTGTTAGTCAAATGCATTCGAAACATAGGGCGATAAAATCGTTTATCGTTGATTTTACAGCTGTCTTGTTGTATCAATTTCCAGTAGTGTTTCAAGGCACGGTATTCCGGCGATTTTCTATCGAGTTGGTTCATAATTTGAATACGGATACGGTTCATAGCACGACTAAGGTGTTGCACGATATGAAAGCGATCCAGAACAATCTTGGCGTTTGGAAATAGTTGTCTAGCCAATTTGTAGTATGGACTAAACATATCCATGGTAATGACTTTGACCCGATTTCTAACCTTTCTAGGATAGCGCAGAAAGTGGTTTCGAATGGTTGCTTGAGTTCTTCCGTCCAGAATGGTTATGACATTCAGGGAGTTGAAATCTTGTGCGATAAAGCTCATCTTCCCCTTCTTGAAGGCATACTCGTCCCAGGACATGACTTCTGGAAGCTTGTTCCAATCCGTTTCAAATTTGAATTCATTTAGTTTTCGAATAACTGATGATGTTGAGATGGATAGCCTGTGTGCGATATGTGTCATTGCTTGATTTTCGATGAGTAATTGAGCGATTTTCTGGTTAACTGCGACAGCGATTTGATGGTGCTTCTTGACAAGAGGAGTTTCAGCGACAGCCATTTTCCCACATTCTTTGCACTTGAAACGACGTTTTCTGAGGCGGATAAGTAAGGGATAGCCAGCTGTTTCTAAGTAGGGGATTTTAGAGGCTTTCTGGAAATCGTATTTTGCCATTTGTCCCGTGCATTTTGGGCATTTAGGGGCTGTGTAATCCAAGTGACCGTGGAGTTCTAAGTGAGTTCCCAGGTCATATTCATTAGAGATAGTAATATTTTTGTCTTTAATTCTGAGAAAATTTGTGATAAGATTTAGTTGTTCCATATGAGTCTTTCTAATGAGTTGTTTAGTCGCTTTTCATTATAGGTCATATGGGACTTTTTTTCTATACTCAAAAAGGCTCCATAATCTCTACAGTGGTTTTACCCACTACAGAAATTATAGAGCCAAAAAAAGAGCCGCGGTGTGCGACTCTTTTTGATTTCCAATTCTTACCCAACAAATTCGTTGATTTCTTTTTCGATGTTGGCGATTTTTTCTTCTGCTTCAGCAAGGGTTTCACCAACCGTTGCAATGTAGAATTTGATTTTTGGTTCTGTTCCTGAAGGACGAACGGCAAACCAAGAATCATCTGCCAAGGTGTATTTCAAGACATCTGATGGAGGAGTAGTGAGTTTTTCAACGTTTCCATCTTTATCTGTTTTGGTTTGAAGGGCAAAGTCTTCAAAGACTGCGATGTCAGTTGCGTTGAATTGTGCTGGTGAGTTATCGCGGAACTTAGCCATTATTGCCTTGATTTGTTCTGCACCGTCTTTGCCAGAAAGGGTAACAGAGATTGTTTTCTCAGCAAAGTAGCCGTATTCTTTGAAGATTTCATCGATACCGTCAGCCAAGGTCATGCCACGTGAACGGTAGTAGGCAGCAATTTCAGCAACCATAAGCACAGCCTGGATAGCATCCTTGTCACGCACGAATGGTTTGATGAGGTAGCCGAAGCTTTCTTCAAAACCAAACATGTAAGTATGGTTGTGTTTTTCTTCGAACTCTTGGATTTTCTCAGCGATGAATTTGAAACCAGTCAAGACATTGAACATGGTAGCGCCGTAGCTTTCAGCAATCTTAGTTACCAACTCAGTGGATACGATTGACTTAGCAAGGGCAGCGTTTGCAGGAAGTGTACCTGCTTGCTTGTGGGCTTCAAGGATGTACTTAGCAATGATAGCACCGATTTGGTTACCAGAGAGGTTCCAGTAAGAACCGTCTGCTTGACGAACTTCAACACCAACACGGTCAGCATCTGGGTCAGTTGCAAGAAGAACATCTGCACCGACTTCACGGCCCAATTCTTCCGCAAGGGCAAAAGCAGCTTGGCTTTCTGGGTTTGGTGAAGCGACAGTAGAGAAGTCAGGGTCAGCAGTTGCCTGTGCTTCCACAACTTGAACAGACTCAAAGCCAGCCTGTGCAAGGGCACGACGAGCCAACATTTCACCCGTACCATGAAGTGGTGTGTAGACAATCTTCATGTCTTTACCGTATTCCGCAATCAGTTCAGGGTTGATGTTGAGGTCTTTGAGTTCTTCAAGATACTTAACATCAGTTTCTTCGCCAAGAACTGTAATCAAGCCATTTTCCTTACTTGCTTCAAGGTCAGCCAATTCAACTGCAAATGGATTGTCAATGGCGCGGATGAAGTTGGTCAATGCATCTGCATCAGCTGGTGGCATTTGTCCGCCGTCTTCACCGTAAACCTTGTAGCCGTTAAATTCTTTAGGGTTGTGGCTGGCAGTCACCATGATACCTGCGATGGCATTGTAATGACGAACTGCAAATGACAACTCAGGAGTTGGACGAAGGCTTTCAAATACATAGGATTTGATGCCATGCGCTGCCAAAACTTGAGCTGATTCAAAGGCAAATTCTGGAGAGAAGTGACGTGAGTCGTAAGCGATGGCAACACCACGTTTTTTAGCTTCTTCACCCTTTGATTCTACCAATTTTGCCAAACCTTCTGTAGCTTGACGAACGACGAATACGTTGATACGGTTAGTACCCGCACCAATATAACCACGCATTCCCGCTGTACCAAATTCAAGGTTTGTATAGAAGGCATCTTCTTTGGTTTTTTCATCCATTGCGACTAATTCTTCACGCAAGTAATCTGGAAGGTCCGCAAAGTCGAGCCATGTCTGATAGTTTTCTTGATAAGTCATCGCATATCTCCTTAAAATTTTTCTATTAAACGCTTTCATTATACCATTTTCAAAAAAAAAAATCACGCTTTCACATGATTTTCTGATATTTATTTTCGAACTTTCTGCAAAACAGGAACAATGGTAAGGGTTAGAATGGTTGCAATGACCATTTCAGCGATAGAATTGACAGAGACGATGGCTGCCAAAACAGCTTGAATATCTCCTTTGAAGACTCCACCGAAGAAGAAGAAAATTCCGGAAAGAACGAAGATGGTGTTGGTGAGCGTACCGGTTAAACCAGCGAGTGCAAGACCTGCTTTATTTTGCAGTAATTTATAGATAAAGTATGGAGTCACGCCAATCAAAATCCGTGGTACAAGAGCGATGATGACAGAATAGATATTTCCATTCTCAACAAAGGGAGAGAAAACATAGCTCAAGGGTGAAAGGATTATGCTATTACGGATGATACTCATTATCCCCATAAATCCACCCAACTGGGCACCAATCCGAGGACCATAAATAATGCTGGCAATGATAACAGGAATGTGGGTAATGGTTGGTTTGACAGGGAGGACAAAGGCAGCAAAGATAGCCTGACTGATGGTTTCAATCACGACCATAACAGCAATAAAAATAGCTAGGGTTGCGACTTGGTTGGCTTTGTTAGTTTTCATTAAAAATAGAACTCACTTTCTCTAATATAATCTCAATTTCAGCAAGGGCACCTGTTCCAAAATCGCCACAGGCTAGTAGAGCTTCGCGTGGTTTGATTTCCTCAAAGCCGTATTCTGCCAAGGTTTGAAGATTTTTCTGTGTAGCAGGATTTAGGTACATATTGGTATTCATGGCAGGGGCAACTAGTTTTTTGGTCCCAAGAGGTAGAGCCAGAGCTGTTGCGGTAACCATATTATCTGCAAAACCATGTGCCAATTTCGCGATGGTATTGGCAGAAGCAGGTGCCACGATGAAGAGGTCTGTCGCCTTGGCAATATCGATATGCTTGATAGAGCTAGGATTTTCTTCTAACATGACATCTGTGTGGACTAGATTTTTGGACAATGATTGGAAGGTCAAGGGTGTGATAAAGTCCATAGCAGAGCGGCTCATGAGGACAGTCACCTGATGACCCAGTTTTGTCAATTGACTGGTCAAGTCTGCTGCCTTATAGGCAGAAATGGAGCCTGTAACGGCAAGAGTAATATTAGCCATTTGTTTCTCCTTTTTCCAAGGTTTTCAAAATCAGCTGAGCAATTTCTTCTTTTGTAGTCGCTTGAACTTCAGAAGTCTTGTCTACCAAATAGGCGATATGTTGATTGCCCTTGATGTCTATCAAGTCATTGGCCACAATATAGTCTGCACCATTGCGTTCAATACTTTGGCGGGCAACTGCAAATAGTTCTTCCTTTGGAACATCTACTAAGAGCTTGAAGCCGATTAGTTGGATAGCTGAATTCCATTTCTTGACATAGGAAATGACCTTGGGTGTTTTCTTGAGGAAAAGGACCTGATAGTCATCTTTGGAAGAAATTTTGCTTTCAGCATTTTTCTTATCTAATAAGCTAGAGATATCTTCGGTTGTTTCAACTTCCTCCAAGCCAGTCATATAAACAGGTGTATAATCTGATACCGCCATGCTATGAATGAGGGCGTGGTGGGACTTAACCAGAGGTTCTAAAGTCGATTTTAAACTCTCAACATTTGTGATTTCAATAATGGTTAAATTCTTTTGTGGCAGTGGTTTAAGAGCCTGTTTTGTTGTAACCAGTGTCACTTCATGTCCACCTTTCAGAGCCTGTTCAGCAATGATTTTTCCGAGATTGCCAGAGGCATGATTGGTAATGGCACGGACTTGGTCGATGGCTTCACTTGTTCCACCTGATGTAATCAATAGTTTCATGTACATATTTTACTAGAATTTCCATTTTTCGTAAAGTTTCTGAGAAGGGATTTTCACAAAGTTTTACTCAATACGATTATCAGTAGTCTTTCTAGACTGATTTTTCGAACACCTTCCAAGAAAAATAAGGAATAATCGTTAAAAACCGTACATTTTCTGTAAATTGATGAAAATGATGCGAAAATTGATTTTTGTATGGTATAATGTTTGTGAAAATTAAGGAAGAGGAGCTCTCATGAAAACAGATATTGAAATTGCACAAAGTGTGACCTTGAAACCTATCACAGAAATCGTTGAAAAAGTTGGTATCAGCTTTGATGATATTGAACTTTATGGAAAATACAAGGCAAAATTATCTTTTGATAAGATCAATGCGGTGAAAGACAATGAACCAGGTAAGTTGATTTTAGTAACAGCTATCAACCCAACACCTGCTGGTGAAGGTAAGTCAACTATTACCATCGGTTTGGCTGATGCACTATCAAAGATTGGCAAGAAAACCATGATTGCCCTCCGCGAGCCATCTTTGGGTCCTGTTATGGGTATCAAGGGCGGAGCTGCAGGTGGTGGCTATGCTCAGGTCTTGCCAATGGAAGACATCAATTTGCATTTTACAGGCGACATGCATGCCATTACCACGGCAAACAATGCTCTTTCAGCCTTGATTGATAACCATATCCACCAAGGAAATGCAGTCGGTATTGACCAACGCCGTATCATTTGGAAACGGGTGGTGGACCTCAACGACCGTGCTTTGCGTAAAGTAACTGTTGGCTTGGGTGGTCCGCTCAATGGTATTCCTCGTGAAGATGGTTTTGATATTACCGTTGCTTCTGAAATCATGGCGATTTTGTGTTTGGCGACAGACATCAATGACTTGAAAGAACGATTGGCCAATATCGTGATCGGTTATCGTTTCGATCGCAGTCCTGTCTACGTGCGTGATTTGGCGGTGGAAGGTGCTTTGACCCTCATTTTGAAGGATGCTATCAAACCAAACCTTGTCCAAACTATCTATGGCACGCCAGCTTTTGTCCATGGCGGTCCATTTGCTAACATCGCTCATGGCTGTAACTCAGTCCTGGCAACCACAACCGCTCTGCGATTGGCCGACTATACCGTCACAGAAGCAGGCTTTGGTGCTGACCTTGGAGCAGAGAAATTCCTTGATATCAAGGTACCGAACCTGCCAAAAGCACCCGATGCAGTGGTCATTGTCGCAACACTTCGTGCCCTTAAGATGCATGGTGGTGTAGCTAAGACAGAATTGTCAACTGAAAATGTAGAGGCAGTGAAAGCTGGTTTTGCCAACCTCAAACGTCATGTGGAAAATATCCAGAAGTATGGTATTCCAGCAGTCGTTGCTATTAACGAATTCGTCTCAGATACAGCTGATGAAATCGCTGCTTTGAAAGAACTTTGCGCTGAAATTGGTGTACCTGTTGAGTTGGCGAGCGTTTGGGCAAATGGCGCTGATGGTGGTGTTGAGCTAGCTGAAACAGTTGTTGCCACCATTGAAAATCAAGCGGCCAACTACCAACGTCTTTACAAGGCTGAGGATAGCTTGGAAGAGAAAGTGACTAAGATTGTTACGCAAATCTACGGTGGTACTGGTGTCGTTTTCGAGAAAAAAGCCCGTAATCAATTGACTGAATTTGCTAAGAATGGTTGGGATAAATTGCCAGTCTGCATGGCTAAAACCCAGTACAGCTTCTCTGATGATCAGTTTGCGCTGGGGGCACCGACTGACTTTGACATTACAGTCCGTGAATTTGTGCCAAAATTAGGTGCAGGCTTTATCGTTGCCTTAACAGGTGATGTCATGACTATGCCAGGACTTCCAAAAAAACCTGCTGCCCTCAATATGGACGTGGCAGAAGATGGTACAGCAGTTGGGTTGTTCTAGATAGAACAATAGAAGTTTATAAAATAGGATTGCCGGCAAGAAAAAAGCATAGACTCATTTTATTTAGGTAAAATGAGTCTATGCTTTTCTGTTTATGTGAGTTTAGACGCTCTTTATTTAGAGAAATAGTCTGACTATTTGTAGAATGTGTCTCCTCAGTAATTTTTATAATTCTTGAAATGAATGTTCCATCTCCACCTAATAAGCATACCAAGCGACACCTTCATAGATCCAACCTCTTTCTTGAAGTACTCTGACTTCATTTTTATCCAAGGTATAGTGATGGGAACCACTGACTAATCCTGGATGAAACAAACGATGCACTTCTTTGTTTCCATTTGAATACCATCCGATACCTTCTTGTTTCCAACCAAATCGACTTGTTAAAACGTTTACCTCATGTTTATCCAAGGTATAGTGATGGTCTTTGAGAATGGGATTATAGAGACGATAAACAGGTTTGTCATTTGAAGTAGCATTTATGAAATGCCAAGCAATTCCTTCATCATTTCCCCATCCAATTTTTACCAGATAATCTTTTTCATGCTCATCTGAGGTATAAAAATGCTCGTGGTTAACTGGATTATATAGTCTATACATAGGAATTGGAGTGTCTAATTGGTGGGGTTCATTTGTTTCGAGGACGGTTACAGTGAAGGTCGTCTTTTCTGGGGAAGATTGTTGATGTGAAGAAACGGGAGTCTGTCCTAAATAAACACCAGGAAAATAAGTCCAATTTTTTTGTGATAATTCATTTAAAAAACTTTGTTTTTTATCTGGTTGTGCTGGAAGGACGGTAACGGATGTTATTCCAGCTTTAAGTGCTTTCCAATCTCCTTTTTCTCCTATTGATAGCACAGAAGCATCCTCTACCTCAAAATCAAGACTGAATTCTAAGTCGTAGTAACTATCCGAGAGGCTACGGCGTATTTGTCCAAAATCGCCCACTCTAACTTCTGTTGGTAGGGTTAGATTGTCCAACTCAACTTTCTGACTATGGTCTGCTATATAAGAGTTACTTTCTGCTGCATTAAGGGGTGAACCTCTCCAAAATAGTAATAATAATCCTAGAGTCAATGCAATCATAAAAATAGTTTTGTTTTTCATCTTGTTTCCCTTCTATTAACGAACCACAGTCCAATTGACATGTTTTATTTTTCAACTTCTAATAGTAAATCTTCCTAACTTATTTTTATCACTTTAATTATACAAGAGTAAAATCAAGATGTCAATATACCATATATTTTTGATGAAAAAGTAGGATGTGAGAGAACTTTTTAATCATACTTCTCGGTATTTACAAACCTTTCTAAAACGAATTTAAAAAGTTAAGATAAAGCTAGGATAAAGGAACTGGTGAGGTGGGTTGGAAAGTCAGGATAGCATAAAGATGATTAGATAAAAAAACATAGAATCACAATTAGTAAAGGTGATTTTATGCTTATCATTTAGTCTCTTTGTTAGTTTATTCTGCAAATGTATCAACAGTTCGAAAGGCAAGAAGTCCCAGCAAGACACTAGCCATTGGGAGTAGGGTTGTCAACATACCAGTGTGTAATGGAGAATTGAAGAAGAAGTGCAGACTGATACTTGCCGCAATCCAAAATAGACCTTGAACTATTGACATGGCTTTTTGTTTGGTAAAAAGTGCCACCATGCCAATAGCAAAGAGCATGGTAAATACCCAGTGGGTCCAACCAGCCTGTCCAACACGACCGATAATGGTCTCAAACCCATCCAGTTTACCAATAAACATATCACGAAAAGTGAACATGATATCTTCAACGATTTGGAAACTAAGACCAGCGATGATACCACTGACCAAGGCATGTTTGATCGTCATTTTTTTTGCAATTAGTAAAACTAAGACAACAACCAGAGCCTTGCCAAACTCTTCTGCAAACGGGGCAGAAACAGCAGCCCCCCAGTCATAACGAAAATCATCACTGACCTTAACAATCTCTAGCAAAAAGTAGCCAATAGCTGTGTGTCCATAGTCTGAAAAAGCCACTCCGGCAGTCAGTCCCAAAATCCAACTTAAATGACTGACTTTTTTGGAAATAGCATAGCGGTTTTCCAAGTAGCGGATAAAATAGACCAGAGGAATGATATAAAGGGTAGCAACAGAGATAGTTAGTAAAAACAAGGGATACTTGGCTTCCATGCCATTTGGTTTGGCCAATTCTTCAAAGATAATCTGACAGCCTCTTACAAAGCCAAAGCTGGCTAAAAGAATGGGGAAATAGGTTTTACAATAGTGTAATATTTTTCGCATTGAAAACTCCTTTGTGTTAATTGATTAGTGTATGGATACATTGTAGCAAAAGTTATGCCATCTTGTCTAATTTTTATCTATTTTTTTACTAAAGTGAGCCAAAATTCCATGGCCGTAGCAGAATTGTGCCAAAAATTTTCTTTTTTGATAGACTAGGGTTGAAAACATTAAAAGGAGTATCTTATGGAACAATTTGATTTGTTAGTTATCGGTTTTGGTAAGGCTGGAAAGACCTTAGCAGGAAAGCTTTCTGCAGCTGGTAAAAAGGTTGCCTTGGTTGAGGAAAATCCTGCTATGTTCGGTGGGACTTGTATCAATATCGGCTGTATTCCAACCAAGACCCTCTTGGTAGCAGCGGATAAAAACTGGACCTTTGAGCAGGTCATGGAGCAAAAAGAAACCATCACCACTCGTCTTCGCAACAAAAACGAAGCAGTCTTGAAAGGCAGTGGAGCTCATCTCTATCAAGGTCACGCGCGTTTTGTGGCTGACAAGGTTGTGGAGGTAGTTGCTGGAGAAGAAAGCCTTGAGTTAACTGCTGAAACTGTTATCATTAACACAGGTGCTAAGTCGCGTGTTCTTCCAATTCCTGGCTTGTTGGATACGCCACACGTTTACGACAGTACTGGCATTCAGAATTTGGAGGTTTGTCCTGACAAGTTGGCAATTATCGGTGGTGGTAACATTGGCCTTGAATTTGCTGGACTTTACAGCAAACTCGGTAGTCAGGTGACAGTATATGAAGCCAGCTCTGCTATTTTACCGAGAGAAGAAGAAGTGGTTGCCAAGCTAGCCAAGGAGTATATGGAAGAAGCAGGCGTGACCTTTGTCTTGGGTGCGAAAATCGAGCAAGTAGCAGCTGCAGGAGAGCAAGTTGCCGTGACTGTCAATGGTGAAACAGCTAACTTTGATGCTGTCCTCTATGCGACAGGTCGTGTGCCAAACACTGCTGACTTGGGCTTGGAACATACAGCGATTGAGCTTTTGGAAAATGGTGCCGTTAAGGTGGATGACTACTGCGAAACGACTGTTCCAGGTGTCTATGCAGTGGGCGATGTCAATGGCGGACCACAATTCACTTACACATCTCTAGACGACTTCCGTATCGTCTTCGGTAAATTGACTGGAACTGGAACTTACAGCTTGAGCCAACGTAAGTCTATTCCAACCAGCGTCTTTATCACGCCTGTGCTTTCTCGTGTCGGTCTGACCGAGAAGGAAGCCAAGGCAGCAGGTTACGACTACATTGCCAATGAATTGCCTGTTGCCAATATGCCACGTGCCCATGTCAATAATGACCTCAAAGGCATTTTCAAGGTTATCGTGGATAAGGAAAGTAAGCTTGTTCTGGGGGCGACTCTCTTTGGTCGCAATTCAGAGGAGCTGATTAACTTGATTGCTATGGCCATTGATAATAAAATCCCTTATACCTACTTCAAAACTCAAATCTTCACCCATCCGACTATGGCTGAGAATTTGAATGATGTCTTCAATTTTTAATGGTGTAATGACCGTCCAATAGGGCGGTTTTTTATAGCATAAAAGGAGAATACCTTGATGATGGTTCATCTTGCTATTCTCCTTTTAATTACATTGTGCGTTAGACTCCCATATCAACAGTCTCTGGCAGAGTAGCTCCTCCATCAATGACAATTTGAGCCCCTGTTATATAACTACTTTCATCGCTTCCAAGAAAAGCAAATAATTCTCCAACTTCTTTAGGGTCAGCTAATCGTTTCATTGGAATTGCTTTTGCAATTCCCTCGATGATTTGCTCAGGGTTTTCAGGATTAGACTCTAAAGCCATTTGTTCTACCATTGGTGTACGTGCGTATCCTAATTGTGTACAGTTCACACGAATATTTTTTTGAGCATATTCAACCGCTAAGCATTTAGTTAAACCTACTGTTGCAGCCTTTGTCATGGCATAAGCTGCTTCTCCAGGATCTGCCACAATATCTCCTGTGACAGAAGAAGCAATGACAATACTACCTCCGTTTCCTTTTAGCATTTCCTTAATGGCGACTTGGCAAGTATTCCAGACACCCTTGATATTTACATCGATATGGAAATCTCTCATTTCTTCTGTAAATTCTTCAAATGGAGCCAATCGACAGACTCCAGCATTGCAACAGGCTATATGTAGAGAACCAAATGTAGCAATCGTTTTATTTACAGCCTCTTGTAATTGTGTTATTTCACGAACATCAGCTATATGTGTAATGATGTCTGCATGATACTTTTCTCGCAATTCTTGTGCCGTTGTCTCAACGGCTTCATCTCTATCTATCATACAGATTTGAGCCCCATTTTTTACGTAGACTTCAGCAATTCCTTTACCAAGACCAAATGCAGCACCAGTAATCAGCGCAACTTTTCCAAGTAACTTCATAAGCGTTCCTCCTTGTTAATATATCAAATAAAATGTAACCCTTTTCAAACAAAAAGTCAAATGATTATATAGTAATTTTGAAATGAATTTATTGATATTTATTTTATTTTTCCTATTTCTTTTACAGAATAGGTTATATAAGATTACCATGCTATTTTTGGGGTTCTAAACTGCAATCTGCTGGTCATTTTGGTATTTTTTGTATACATGGTACAATAAGGTATCAACTATTGGAGGTTTTATATGAAATGGAATAAAAAGTTAGCCCTCAGTGCAGTTTTAGTAACTAGCCTAGTCACCTTGTCTGCCTGTCAATCAATTTCAAATTGGTGGAAAAATACCAAGGAAGAATGGATTGGCCTGGAGATGACGGTACGGACATACGATGAAAATTCTCAATTGATAGATGAAATGTCTGGTAAGTCCCTATCGATTTCGCGGAATCAGGAATTTGACTCGGTGGATGCCGAAGGCTATTCCAATGCGGATTCGTCTGTCTTGAAGGTGACACTTGGGAATTACGAAATTGACCACGTGGGCTCATCTTTGATTGCAGCAGAAGAAGGTTTGGAAGACTTGTATGCGAAATATCAAACCACAGTAGATATTGCAAATTACGATCGTGCAATTCCGCTTGTTAACCGTATGGTATCTAGTCTCAAAAATGATTTTACAGGTAAGGCAAAGGTGGTTTTGATTCGTTCGCAAAACGGAACCCCGCTTGCTACTTATGTAGGTGATAAAGTGTCTCTTTATGCATCTGATGCACCTAAGACTTCTGAACTCTTGATTGATGGTAAACGGTTGATTATCTATCGTTGTGACTATACCATTTATGATAGAGAATTATTGGAGAACTAAATGATAGACATTCGTTCCGCAAGGATAGAGGATGCTGCAGACCTTGTGGCAATTTATGCTCCTTATGTAGAAAAGACTGCTATTACCTTTGAAACAGAAGTGCCGACTGTCGAAGCCTTTGTAAGTCGAATTGAAAAGACCTTGGAGAAGTTTCCCTATCTGGTCGCAGTTGAAGAGGGAGCTCTTGTAGGTTATGCCTATGCTTCAAGCTACTATGCCCGTGCGGCTTACGATTGGACGGTGGAATTATCTGTATATATTAGGCAAGAAGCACGTGGAAAAGGAATCGGTTCCTTGCTCTATGATGCCTTGGAAGAGGACTTGACAGCGCGTGGTTTTAAAAACTTCTTAGCCTGTATCGCCCTACCAAACCCAGCCTCTATAGCACTCCATGAGAAGAGGGGCTATGAACAGGTAGCTCATTTCAAAAAAGTTGGTTATAAATTTGATACATGGCATGATATTGTCTGGCTTCAAAAATCTCTTGTAGGTAAGCAAAATGAAGATTGAAGAATTAGAAAAACGTTTGTTGGCGGTAGCGGATGCCAGTCATGCCCAGCCTATGAAAGCCTATATGAAGAATCATTTTGAATTTCTAGGCATTCGAACACCTGACCGTCGAAAAGTTGCAAGGCAATTCTTCAAAGATCTTAAGGCTTCGGGAATTGATTGGAACTTTGTAGAGGCTTGCTGGGCCAAAAACTACCGTGAATTTCAATATGTTGCCATTGATTATCTGGTCACCAAGAAAAAAGAGCTGGTTTTAGCTGATTTACCCCGTTTGAAAAAACTGGCTCAAAGCAAATCTTGGTGGGATAGTATCGACGGCTTGGACAAGTTAGTTGGTAAAATTGTGTTGGACAATCCAGAGGCCAAGCAGACCATTTTGGAATGGAGTGTGGATGATGATTTCTGGTTGAGACGGATTGCCATTGACCACCAACTCTTGCAGAAAGAAAAGACAGATACAGAGTTACTAGAGAAAATCCTGGTCAACAATCTCAATCAGACAGAATTTTTCATCAACAAGGCGATTGGCTGGAGTTTACGGGATTATTCTAAGACCAATCCTGACTGGGTGCGGGCTTTTCTTGACAAATACAGTTCTCAAATGGCAGGCTTGTCCATCCGTGAGGCTAGTAAGTACATCTAGGAGGAGCCATGTATAAAGTCTATGAATTTGAAGCCCTTATCCATCCAGTACCGGACAAGGGTGGAGCCTATGTCATATTTCCCTATGATATACGAGAAGAGTTTGGCAAGGGGAGGGTCAAAGTAACCGCGACATTTGACGATCATTCCTATGATGGCTCCATTGTCAATATGGGAGTTAAGGATGAAGCAGGCAATATCTGTTACATTATTGGTATTCAAAAGGCTATTCGAGCAGCTATTGGAAAACAGGCTGGTGATAGAGTACAAGTAACCATTCAAGAACGAATGGAGTAATCAGGCTTGCAAATCCTTGAGATTATGGTAGAATAGATTCATGCGATGAGCCGAGTAGTGACTATGTCACATTCGACGCTAGGGAGGTCTTCATTAAATTGAAACGCAGGAGCGGACCTTGAATAGTTGTGTGAACCTTCTATTCTCATCGGAAACGATGCCCTTGCCCACCCTTGAGGTGGGCTTTTTTTGTTATGTGATTTTCAGAAACATTTTAATAATGTTTCCAAGAGTTCTATTATTCAGTATATCTTTGTAGAAGTGTAAATATTCAATTTGCTCTGAACGTTGAACGGATCAGTCAATACTGCTCATTCTGATAGTTAATATCATTAAAAGTGTGATTAGAAGTAACAATTGATATTATGTTTCAAAAAGATTGCCTGATAATCTGCCAAGTCTTCAGGATGGAGAGCCTTAACGTCGGTCATCGTATAGTTACGATTAAGAAGTTTGTACTTATTTTCGCCAAACTGATGGAAGGGAAGTAGTTGAACTTCATCAATATTGAGTTGGTTGAAAAGTGAGGCAAACTGCTCAGCATCTTCTAATGAATTATTAAATTCTGGAATGACAGGAATTCGTAAAACAATCTCTTTTCCGATAGAAAAGGCGTATTCTATATTTTGTATAATAAGGTTATTGTTAACTCCAGTAATCTTTCGATGTGAAATAGTATTATAGTGTTTTAAATCAGTGTAAATGAAATCAACATATTGGATTAACTCAGCGAATTTTTGTTGCTCAACAAAAGCGGTTGTTTCAATAGCAGTATGAAGTCCGCGCAGTTTTGCCTCCATTAAGATAGCTTTTGCAAATTCATATTGAGCAAAAATTTCCCCGCCAGATAGAGTAAGTCCACCACCGGATTCCTCATAGAAATCAACATCTTTCATAACTTCATCCATGATTTCATCAACAGTTTTCTCTTCCCCCATGATAGTAGTTTTCTTGGTATTGGCATCTAACATTGGTTCGGGATTGCGCTTTTGCGACTCGGGATTAGCTCACCAAGGACAACGTAAAGGACATCCTTTTAAGAAAACAGTTGTACGGATACCAGGACCATCATGTAATGAAAAGTGTTGAATGTTAAAAATGATACCTTTGGTCGAGTTCATAAGACTTCTCCTTTGCTACAATACAATTTTACACTATAAACGAAAGTTTTGCAATTACGAACGTAAGTGTTTTAAGGTTAAAAAGTTGAAAATTGGTGATAATTTGGTACAATAAGTACGAGGTGATAAAATGGAACGACTAGATAAAATTATAGAACTCGTATCTCAACATGAAAAAATTGATGTAAATAGTTTATCTGAACAGTTGGAAGTTTCCAAGGTAACAATCCGTAAAGATTTGGATAAGTTAGAATCTAGAGGTTTGCTAAGGCGAGAACATGGCTATGCTGTTTTAAATAGTGGAGACGATTTAAATATTCGAATGTCTTTTCGCTACGATGTGAAAAAAAGAATCGCGAAGGAAGCGGTAAAATTAGTAGTAGATAATGAAACAGTAATGATTGAGTCTGGTTCTACTTGTGCTCTGTTAGCAGAGGAAATCTGCAAGACAAAAAGAAACGTAACTATTATCACAAACTCATATTTTATAGCTAATTATGTTAGACAGTATGATGGTTGTCAAGTTATTTTATTAGGTGGTGAATTTCAAAAAGATTCACAAGTGACAGTTGGTCCCCTTTTACAAAAAATGATTCATTTCTTTCATGTAGATAAAGCCTTTGTAGGAACAGATGGTTTTGACAGTGAGCACGGCTTTACAGGAAAGAATTTGATGCGAAGTGAGGTCGTTCAATATATGTCTGAAGTTTCAGAGCAGATGATTGTGTTGACAGATGCCAGCAAATTTACTAAGAAAGGGACCGTACGTCGATTTGGTCTAAGTCAAGTTGCTCAAGTCATTACGGATACCTCAATTGCAGAGATTTTTGTAGCTGAACTAGAAAAAGCCAATGTTAAGGTCACTATCGTTTAGTGAGGAAAGAATGAAGCTAGAAAAAAGAAGACAATTAGCAAAGATTGCCTATCTCTATTACATAGAAGGAAAAAGTCAGGCAGAGATTGCCATGGAAACAGGAATCTACAGAACAACAGTCAGTAGAATGCTGACTAAAGCCAAGTTAGAAGGCATTGTTAAAATAGAAATCCAAGATTTTGATAAGCGACTTTATCAGTTGGAGAAATATGTTCAAAACAAGTATGGTCTTAAGAGGATTGAACTAGTAGAGAATAGCTCAGATGGCGATCTTTCTGCTTTAGAATCTCGTTTAGCAGAAGCAGCAGCTGATATGTTAACTAATTTGATTGATGATGACATGATAGTTGGTTTTTCTTGGGGCAGAAGTTTGAGTTTAATCGTTGAGAAAATGGGACATCACCGGATGAAAGGTTTAAAATTTGTTCCTATTGCTGGTGGCCCAAGTCATATTCATGCTCGCTATCATGTCAATACTCTAATTTATGATATGGCCAATAAATTTCGAGGAGAGTGCAGTTTTATCAACGCGACTATTATCCAAGAAAATCAAAGTCTTGCTGAAGGAATTTTGTCATCCAGATATTTTGAAGAGTTAAGAGCGGACTGGAAAAAATTGAATGTGGCGGCTGTCGGAATTGGTGGTAGGGTAGATGCTAATAATCCTCAGTGGTTGGATATGTTAACAGAAGCTGACTTTCATCAGTTATCTATAGAGGGGGCGGTTGGTGAAACCTGCTGTCGTTGTCTTAATCATAATGGAGAGCCCGTTGTCGAAGACCTACAAGATAGGACGATAGCTATTTCATTAGAAGAACTGAAAAATATTCCCAATACGCTAGCTTTAGCTTACGGAGAGCATAAGGCTCAGGCAATACTAGCTATTTTGCGAGCAGGTTATATCAATCATCTTGTGACGGACGAAGGGACAATCTTGAAGGTGTTGAAGCTAGATGGAGACACCAACTATTTCTCTTTGTGATAGGTTAAATAATGACATTTATTGTCCTTGGTGGATAGTAAATGTTTTTATTTTATCAAAAAAAGCACAAAAGTGCAATTTATTCAAAAATGGTGAAAAAGAGCGATTTTGTTATTTACTATATTGAGATGAAATGATATACTTTGTTTACGAAAGAAACATAAAAACTTACTAAAAAAAGAAAAGGAGGTAGGAACAATGGAAATGATTGTTGCGGACCAAATTATTATGGGCTTGATAATCTATGCAGGTGATGCTAAGAGTCATGCCTATCAAGCATTATCGTTTATAAAATCGGGTGAGCATGAACGTGCTGAACAGGAGTTAAGCTTGGCAGATGCTGCTTTGTTAGAGGCGCATAATATGCAGACCAAGTTTTTAGCTCAAGAAGCCAGTGGAATAAAATCAGAAATCACAGCCCTGTTTGTGCATTCACAGGACCATCTCATGACATCGATTACAGAAATCAATTTGATTAAGGAAATCATTGATTTACGAAAAGAATTAAAAAAAGTCAGTTAAACCAATTTTATATTTAGGAGGATACCAAAATGGTTAAAATAGCTCTTTTTTGTGCGGCTGGATTTTCTACTGGCATGTTGGTCAACAATATGAAAGTAGCAGCAGAGGCTGCGGGTGTAGAGGTAGAGATAGATGCTCATTCTCAAGGAAAAATAGCTGACTATCTAGACAAAATAGATGTGGCACTGTTAGGACCACAAGTTGCCTATACTTTTGATAAATCTAAAGCACTTTGTGATGAAAAGAATGTTCCGATTGCAGTCATTCCTATGGCTGATTATGGAATGCTAGACGGAAAAAAAGTTTTGCAACTAGCTCTAAGTTTAGTTTCATAAAGGGGTGGGACCATGGCTAAAGTAGATACACAAAAAATTATTGTTCCGATCATGAAGTTTGTAAACATGAAAGGGATTATCGCTTTAAAGGATGGCATGTTGGCTATCCTTCCATTAACAGTTGTGGGAAGTATTTTCCTCATTATTGGCCAGTTACCTTTTGAAGGCTTGAACAATGCAATTGCTGCTCTATTTGGAGCGGATTGGATTGAGCCATTCATGCAGGTTTATAGTGGCACATTTGCAATCATGGGCTTGATTTCCTGTTTTGCGATTGGCTATTCTTATGCAAAGAATAGCGGTGTTGAGCCACTTCCAGCGGGTGTCTTGTCCTTGTCCTCCTTCTTTATTCTCTTGAGGTCATCTTACATACCAGCAGAAGGTGAACCAATTGGAGATGCCATTGCAAAAGTTTGGTTTGGTGGTCAAGGAATTATCGGAGCAATCATCATTGGACTGGTAGTGGGGGCTATCTATACAACCTTTATTCAGCGTCATATCGTGATAAAAATGCCTGAGCAAGTACCCCAAGCTATTGCTAAACAGTTTGAGGCGATGATTCCTGCCTTTGTTATCTTTTTGCTATCTATGATTGTATATATCATTTCTAAGATGGTGACTAACGGTGGTACTTTCATTGAAATGATTTACGATGTGATCCAAGTGCCTCTTCAAGGTTTGACTGGTTCCTTGCCAGGTGCTATTGGAATTGCTTTCTTTATATCATTCCTATGGTGGTTTGGTGTGCATGGTCAATCCGTTGTCAATGGTGTTGTTACTGCCTTGCTTTTGTCAAACCTTGATGCCAACAAGGCTCTTCTAGCAGCAGATAAGTTGTCTTTGGAAAATGGCGCTCATATCGTGACCCAGCAGTTTTTGGATAGTTTCTTGATTATGTCAGGCTCAGGAATTACATTTGGTATAGTATTTGCAATGCTATTTGCAGCAAAATCAAAACAATACAAGGCACTTGGTAAGGTAGCAGCTTTCCCAGCCATCTTCAACGTCAATGAACCTGTCGTGTTTGGTTTTCCAGTTGTTATGAACCCAGTCATGTTTCTTCCATTTGTATTGGTACCAATCTTGGCAGCTTTCATTGTCTACGGTGCTATTTCAATAGGATTTATGCAGCCCTTCTCAGGTGTAACACTGCCTTGGTCAACTCCTGCAATCATTTCTGGTTTCATGGTCGGTGGTTGGCAAGGTGCGGTTGTTCAAATCATTATCTTGGCTATGTCAACTATTGTTTATTTTCCGTTCTTCAAAATTCAAGATAATATTGCCTATGAAAACGAACAAAAGGAAAATATCTAGTAAAAAACACTCATTAGATTTTGCACATTTGTGCTAAATGATTGCTATTTTCAAGTGCTATCTCTCCTTTATTGACAAAAATTAGTTGTAAAAGTTATACTTTAATTACAAACGAAACAAAATAACGTTTCGAAAGAAAGGAAAAATTAAAATGAAAACAGTAGTTACTGAGGTAGCAAGTACTAGCATTAAGACAGAATATTTCGGTAATTTGACCGATCGCATGCTCAAGTACCGCGAAGATGTTTTAGATAAAAAACCATACATTGATGCAGAGCGTGCAATTTTAGCCACAAAGGCTTACAAAGAACACCAAGAGAAACCAAATGTCTTAAAGCGTGCCTACATGCTAAAAGAAATTTTGGAAAATATGACACTGTACATTGAAGAAGAAAGTTTGATTGCAGGCAACCAAGCTTCTTCGAACAAGGATGCTCCAATTTTTCCAGAGTATACCTTGGAATTTGTTCTAAACGAATTGGATTTATTTGAAAAACGGGATGGAGATGTCTTCTATATTACCGAGGAAACCAAGGAGCAGTTGCGCAGTATCGCTCCGTTCTGGGAAAATAATAACTTACGTGCAAGAGCAGGTGTCTTGCTTCCAGAAGAAGTTCAAGTCTATATGGAAACAGGATTCTTTGGTATGGAAGGCAAGATGAACTCTGGCGATGCCCACTTGGCTGTTAACTACCAAAAGGTATTGGAACATGGTTTGCGTGGTTTTGAGGAACGCGTACGTGAAGCAAAAGCTAAGCTTGATTTGACGGATCCAGCAAGCTTTGACAAGTACCATTTCTATGACTCAATCTTTATCATCATTGACGCAGTAAAAGCATATGCCAATCGTTTTGTTGCCTTGGCTACTGAATTGGCAGAGAAAGCACCAACCGCTCAACGCCGTCAAGAATTATTGGAAATCGCTCGTATTTGTTCGAAGGTACCGTATGAACCCGCAGAAACATTTGCAGAAGCAGTGCAATCTGTCTGGTTTATTCAGTGTATCTTGCAAATTGAGTCTAATGGACATTCCCTTTCTTATGGACGTTTTGACCAATACATGTATCCGTACGTGAAAGCGGACTTGGAAGCAGGTAGAGAAACGGAAGAAAGTATCGTTGAGCGGTTGACTAACTTGTGGATTAAGACCATTACCATCAACAAGGTTCGTAGTCAGTCTCACACCTTCTCATCAGCAGGTAGCCCGCTTTACCAAAACGTTACCATTGGCGGACAAACACGTGATAAGAAAGATGCTGTCAATCCACTTTCTTACTTAGTATTGAAATCTGTTGCCCAAACACATTTACCACAGCCAAACTTGACCGTTCGCTATCATGCAGGTCTTGATGCTCGTTTCATGAATGAATGCATAGAAGTAATGAAACTTGGCTTTGGTATGCCTGCCTTCAACAACGATGAAATTATCATTCCATCCTTTATTGAAAAAGGTGTCTTGGAAGAAGATGCCTATGACTACAGCGCGATTGGTTGTGTAGAAACGGCTGTTCCTGGTAAATGGGGTTACCGTTGTACAGGTATGAGCTATATGAACTTCCCGAAAGTGTTGTTGATTACAATGAATGATGGGATTGACCCTGCATCAGGCAAACGATTTGCTCCAGCCTTTGGTCACTTCAAAGACATGAAGTCATTTGAAGAGCTTGAAACGGCATGGGAGAAGACACTTCGTCATCTGACACGGATGAGTGTTATTGTTGAAAATGCGATTGATATTGCCTTAGAAAGAGAAGTTCCGGACATTCTTTGCTCGGCTCTGACAGATGACTGTATCGGTCGTGGTAAGCACTTGAAAGAAGGTGGGGCGATTTACGACTACATTTCTGGCTTGCAGGTTGGGATTGCCAACTTGTCCGATTCTCTAGCTGCCATTAAGAAATTAGTCTTTGAAGAAGGACGATTGACACCAGAAGAATTGTGGCATGCTTTGGAAACGGACTATGCTGGTGAACGTGGTAAAGAAATCCAAGAAATGTTGATTGAGGATGCACCAAAATACGGTAACGATGATGATTACGCAGACCAGTTGGTGACAGAAGCTTATAATATTTATGTGGATGAGATTGCCAAGTATCCAAACACTCGTTTTGGACGTGGTCCAATTGGTGGTATTCGCTATTCAGGTACCTCATCTATTTCAGCAAACGTTGGACAAGGTCGTGGTACTTTGGCGACACCGGATGGTCGAAATGCAGGTACACCATTGGCGGAAGGTTGTTCCCCATCTCATAATATGGATAAAAATGGACCAACTTCTGTATTGAAATCTGTTGCGAAATTACCAACGCACGAAATTGTTGGTGGTGTCTTACTCAATCAGAAGGTCAATCCACAAACTCTTGCTAAAGAAGAAGACAAACAAAAATTGATTGCCCTCTTGCGGACCTTCTTTAACCGCTTGCATGGGTACCACATTCAGTACAATGTTGTTTCGAGAGAAACCTTGCTTGATGCTCAGTTACATCCTGAAAAACACCGTGACTTGATTGTCCGTGTCGCAGGCTACTCAGCATTCTTCAATGTTCTTTCCAGAGCGACCCAAGACGATATTATCGGACGTACTGAACATACATTGTAAAAGAGGTTATCACTATGGAATTTATGCTGGACACGTTAAATGTAGAAGAAATCAAAAAATGGGCCAAGGTTCTCCCGCTTGCGGGAGTAACCTCTAACCCGACTATTGCAAAGAAAGAGGGGGATATTGACTTTTTTAAACGCTTAAAAGACATTAGAGACCTACTTGGTCCGGAACCTTCCCTGCATGTGCAGGTTGTTGCAAGAGATTACGAGGGGATTTTAGCGGATGCGAAAAAAATTCGTGAGCTGGCTCCTGAGAATGTCTACATTAAAGTTCCAGTAACTCCAGAAGGATTGGCAGCTATCAAGACCCTGAAAGCAGAAGGGTTTAAGATTACAGCGACAGCGATTTATACAACTTTTCAAGGCTTGTTGGCCATTGCTGCGGGCGCAGACTATTTAGCACCTTACTATAACCGTATGGCCAATTTAAATATTGATTCAAATGCAGTAATTGCTCAGTTGGCGGAAGTCATTGATCGTGAGTGTTCAGAGAGTAAGATTTTAGCTGCGTCCTTTAAGAATGTAGAACAAGTCAATCAAGCATTTGCAAATGGTGCTCAGGCAATTACAGCTGGTACAGATGTTTTTGAGGCCGCCTTTGCCATGCCATCTATCGACAAAGCGGTAACTGATTTTGCAGCAGATTGGTCTGCTATTCATGGCAAAGAGTTTATAGAATAAGAAATAGGGGGTCGGTTATGAAAGCTATCTCAAGTCCTTCACGCTATATCCAGGGAACAGGTATCCTGTATGAAAGTGCGGTCGAAATCTTGAAAATAGGTCACCGCCCCCTTGTTTTGTGTGACGAAACAATTTATAACAAGATTGGGAATAAGTTTATAAAAAATATTACATGTTATGGTTGTATGCCAATGACTTCCTTTTTAATGGGAGATGTTACAGACATTCAAGTATTTGCACATGCTAGAACTGCAGAAGAACATAAAGCAGACATGGTGATTGGCTTGGGTGGTGGTCGGATATTGGATATGACCAAATTAGTAGCAGGTTTGTTGGAACTTCCATATGTTTTGATTCCGACGATATTATCAACGCCTGCATCAACCTCTTCTTGTGCTATTCTTCATGAAGGGTATTCACGCAGTGATACGGTCAGGGGGCAACTGGGTGAACCTTCTTTGGTCATTGCAGATACACAACTCTTCTTACATCATGCCCCTTTGTTTATTTTGGAATTGGGATTGGTACGTTGTTTGACGTGTTTAGCGGCGGAGTCTATTTGCCAAGACGAAGAGCAGGTCAGTGTGATGGATCGCTTGCTCATTCAAGGTTGTGAGCAATTATTGCTCTCCAAAGGAAAAGATGCTTATCAGTCCTATCAATTACAGGCCACTAGTAAGTCTTTGGAAGATGTTGTCGAAGTCATCACCTTTTTAACTGGAATGGCAACGCATCATGATGCCGTTCGATTGGTTAGTCTGCTCTATACAGAAATCATCGCCCGCTATTCAGAAAGTATTCAAGGCAAAGAAGAACAAATTTTTACTTGTGTACATCTTGTATTGTTGCAATTGAGGAATTGTTCAGAAAAGGAATGGCAGTCTTATTTGGAATTTTATAGAGATTTAAACTTACTGCCACCCCTAAGCTCGTTACCATTTTCGTCAACTACTGGTCTTTCTCAAACCTGTCGAACCAGTCTTGAGGGGCTTCCAGTTTCAATTGAACAGTTGGAAAAAGCTGTACAAGAGTTACCGAAACTACTGTTTTCCTTAAAAGAATAATGATTTCACTTTAGTATTGAAAATTCTATCAAAACAAATATAATAAAGTAAATGAAAAATTACAGGAGGAATGTTTATGAAAGTTTTTGCTAGTCCGTCGCGTTATATTCAGGGCAAGAATGTCTTATTTCAAGGCGCTGAAGCTATCGGTAAATTAGGAACAAAGCCTTTGATTCTTTGTGATGATTTGGTGTACGGCATTGTTGGTGAGAAGTTTCTAACATACTTGACCGATGCAGGTATGATACCTTATCGTGTCGTTTTTAACGGCGAGGCATCCGATAAAGAAATTCAACGTGTGGTGACCCTCGGTCAAGAGCAAGCGAGCGATGTCATTATTGGCTTAGGTGGTGGAAAAGCTATAGACTCTGCTAAAGCTATTGCAGATTTACTTGCAGTTCCTGTTGTGATTGCTCCAACGATTGCCTCAACAGATGCTCCTACATCAGCATTATCTGTTATCTATACAGAAGAAGGAGCTTTTGAACGCTATATTTTCTACAAGAAGAATCCGGATCTTGTGTTAGTAGATACAGCTATCATTTGTCAAGCACCACCTCGTTTATTAGCCTCAGGTATTGCAGACGGTTTAGCGACCTGGGTTGAGGCGCGTGCTATTTTGCAAAGCAATGGAACAACCATGGCAGGAGGTGCGCAGACGCTTGCAGGTATTGCTATTGCTCAAACTTGTGAGAAGACCTTGTTTGATTACGGACTGCAGGCTATGGCTAGTTGTGAAGCCAAGGTTGTGACAACTGCCTTGGAAAATATTGTTGAAGCCAATACCTTATTAAGTGGACTTGGATTTGAAAGTGCAGGTCTGGCTGCGGCGCATGCTATTCACAATGGTTTTACTGCTTTGGAAGGAGATATTCATCATCTGACACATGGCGAAAAAGTTGCTTATGGTACCTTAACACAACTCTTCTTGGAAAATCGTCCTAAAGAAGAGTTGGAAAAGTATATTCGTTTCTATCAAGCCTTGAACTTGCCAACTACTCTAGCAGAATTGCATCTAGCTGATGCGAGCTATGAAGATTTGTTGAAGGTTGGTCAACAAGCAACTATTGAAGGCGAAACGATTCATGGTATGCCATTTGCGATTTCAGCAGAAGATGTAGCAGAGGCATTGTTAGCAGTTGATTTCTACGTTCGTTCCTTAGGAAAATAATTTGCTCTGTCCTGAGAAATTCAGTTTTCTCAGGGCTTTTCTTTTCAAAATATTATGGTATAATTATGAAATAACAAATTTTTAGAAAATTTTGAAGAATTGACTTAAAGGAGATTTCTATGGCTTATGTAGTAGCTGTTGTTGGTGCAACTGGTGCAGTTGGTGTCCAAATGATTAAAATGTTGGAAGAGTCAACACTTCCAATCGAGAAAGTGCGTTTCTTGGCTTCTGCCCGTTCAGCAGGCAAGACCTTGCAGTTTAAGGGACAGGACATTGTCATTGAAGAAACAACAGAAACAGCTTTTGAAGGAGTGGATATTGCCCTCTTCTCAGCTGGAGGTTCTACATCTGCCAAGTATGCTCCATATGCGGTAAAAGCAGGGGCTGTTGTCGTGGACAATACCTCGTATTTCCGTCAAAATCCAGATGTGCCCTTGGTTGTTCCTGAGGTAAATGCTCACGCGCTTGATGCCCACAATGGTATCATTGCTTGTCCAAACTGTTCAACTATTCAGATGATGGTTGCTCTTGAACCTGTTCGTCAAAAATGGGGCTTGGAGCGGATTATCGTATCAACCTATCAGGCAGTTTCTGGTGCTGGTATGGGAGCTATCTTGGAAACTCAGGCTCAACTTCGTTCTGTTTTGAATGACGGTGTAGAGCCCAAAGCGGTAGAAGCGAACATTCTTCCTTCTGGTGGCGATAAGAAACACTACCCAATCGGTTTCAACGCCATTCCACAAATCGACCTCTTCACTGAAAATGACTACACTTACGAAGAGATGAAGATGACAAAAGAGACTAAGAAAATCATGGAAGATGACAGCATTGCCGTTTCTGCAACCTGCGTCCGTATTCCAGTCTTGTCAGCTCACTCTGAGTCTGTTTACATTGAAACTAAAGAAATTGCACCGATTGAAGAAGTGAAAGCAGCTATTGCATCCTTCCCAGGAGCTGTTTTAGAAGACGATGTGGCTAATCAAATTTATCCGCAAGCCATTAACGCTGTCGGTAGCCGTGATACCTTTGTTGGTCGTATCCGTAAAGATTTGGATAAGGAAAACGGTATCCACATGTGGGTTGTTTCTGATAACTTACTCAAGGGTGCTGCATGGAACTCTGTTCAAATCGCTGAAACCCTTCATGAGCGTGGCTTGGTTCGTCCAACTACAGAGTTGAAATTTGAATTGAAATAAGTTTGAAAACTTAGAAAAACAAAGGCTGTTTTCAGCCTTTTTTGGCAAGGAAAGAGAGGTAACCTATGTCTATTCAAGATTTGCGAGATGTAAAAATTATTACGGCTATGATTACGCCCTTTAAGGAAGACGGGGCAATTAACTATGATGTTTTGCCAGAATTAGTTGAACATCTATTGGCTCATCATACGGAAGGGATTTTGTTGGCAGGAACAACTGCTGAAAGTCCAACCCTCACTCACGCGGAAGAGTTGGAATTATTTGCTGCCGTGCAAAAAATTGTCAATGGTCGCGTTCCCTTGATTGCAGGTATTGGTACAAACGATACGCGCGATTCGATTGAGTTTGCTAAGGAAGTAGCGGCATTCGGAGGCTTTGCGGCAGGTCTTGCCATCGTGCCATATTACAACAAGCCATCTCAAGAAGGCATGTATCAACACTTCAAGGCCATTGCAGATGCTTCAGATTTGCCAATCATTATCTACAATATCCCAGGTCGCGTGGTGGTGGAAATGACACCAGAAACCATGTTGCGTTTGGCAGAACATCCCAATATCATTGGGGTCAAAGAGTGTACTAGCCTTGCCAATATGGCTTACTTGATTGAAAACAAACCAGAAGATTTCTTGATTTATACAGGTGAAGACGGAGATGCCTTCCATGCCATGAACTTGGGGGCAGACGGTGTGATTTCAGTGGCTTCCCATACAAATGGTGATGAAATGTATGAAATGTTCACAGCTATTGAGCAACAAGACATCCGAACAGCAGCTGCTATGCAACGCAAATTCATTCCAAAAGTCAATGCCCTCTTCTCTTATCCAAGTCCTGCTCCTGTTAAGGCAGTTCTCAACTATCTTGGATTTGAAGTTGGTCCCCTTCGCTTACCGTTGGTACCATGTCCTGAAGAAGATGCCAAACGCATTATCAAAGTCGTAGTGGACGGCGACTACGAAGCAACCAAAGCCACCGTAACAGGAGTCGTAAGACCGGATTATTAAAAACGTCCAACCCGAGCCTGAAAATATGAAAGCGAGGATAGTCTATGGATAGACTGTTTTAACGTGAGCCTAGAAACAAGAGAGCGAGCAACGTCTGGGGACGTTTTTAACCCGAGCTCAAAAACCCGAAAGCGAGGATAGTCAGGGGATAAGAATAGTCCAGTGGAGTGAAACAGTTCGGGGAACTGTTTCAGCTGGTCACCAAGAACTACGAAAGTGACCACAGAAGACCTGAGCTTGAAAATAAAAAAGCGAAGTATTTTAACGCGAGCCTGAAAACATGAAAGCGAGGACAGTCTACGGATAGACTGTTTTAACGCGAGCCAAGAAATAAGAGAGCGAGCAACGTCTGTGGACGTTTTTAACCCGAGCCTAAAAACTCGATAGCTAGGTCAACCAAGACGTTAACTGTCATTTTCGACCTTTTATTTCAGTTTATCTAAACACATCAGTTATCTGGTGTGTTTTTTTTTAAGCTGTAAACCTTTTCAAGAAAAAATCGAACAGTCAGTGCTATAATGGAGAGGAAGGGAGGTTGCGGAATGAATATTGTTATCATTGGTGCTTCATTTGCTGGCTTGACAACTGCAATGGAATGCCAAAAACGTTATCCACAAGCCACTATCTACTTGATTGACAAAGAAGAGAGTATCGCTTATTTTCCAAATGCACTGAATTGGAAAATAAAAGGAGAAATTTCAAGCTGGGAAGAAGCAAGAATTCGCTATTTTGAAGGGCTAGAGCAGTCAGCCATTCAGTTCTTGCTTGGATGGGAATGCATTTCCATAGAAGCAGAATTAAAAAAGGTCAGACTGAAGCAAGAAAATAAACATCAGGATGTGACCTATGATTACCTTGTTTTAGCCATGGGTGCCCAACAAGTCTGGGAACACCACTCGGTTGACCTGTCGAAAAAGATATTGACCAGTAAATCCATTGCTCAAGCCCAAAAGAGTTTTGAAAAGCTAGAAGAAGCAGAGAGTGTGACGGTAATAGGTGCTGGTCAAATTGGGCTTGAAAGCCTAGAAGCACTCAGTCGTCTGCCTTTGAAGCTTAGATTGATGGAGTCGCAAGAATGGCCCTTGGCCAAGTATTTTGATCAGGAAATGGTCGACTTTATCTGGAATGAATTTGAACGGATAGGCTTGGACTATCATTTTTCAGAAACCATCAATGAAGTCAGCTTGAATGAACTGGGTCAAGTCCAGTTAAGCAGCTTGCAGGGAACCTACCTGTCTGACTTTGTTCTTTTGGGGACCAACTTTAGACCTCATACAGATTTGGTGGAAGGATTAGTTGATTTGCATACAGACGGCAGTATTCTGGTGGATGACTATCTTGAAACCAGTCAATCTGGAATTTTTGCGGTAGGAGATTTAATTCGGATGCCTGTGACCATGTTTGGGCAGGCCTATCTGCCCATGATCAATCATGCTATCTTGACAGGTCGCTTGGTTGCAGAAAACCTTTTGGCTAAGAAGAAGCCTTTAAGAGCTGTTGAACGCATTGTTTCCACCCATGTATTTGGTTATAATTTGACCAGTGTCGGTCTGACCGAAAGGGAAGCAAATTTGTGGTTAGATACCGACACTATCCGTATTCAACAAGCCTTTAGCCAGTGGGATGAGGAAACAATCGACTTTAAAATGGTGGTTAGTCGAAAGGATGGACGCATACTTGGTGGGCAACTGGTGTCTACCTCTGATCATATAGCACAGATGAATGTGCTTGCTCTTGCCATCTCTAAGGAAATGACGGTGGAAGACTTGCTACAGGAAGCTTGGCTCTGTTTACCAAGGAGGACGGATTTGCAACCATTTCTTGTTGAAGCAGCCAATCGTTATCTATGGCAAAAAGAGGATAGAGAGTAGGTGGTGAGCTGGTGCATATACTAGATTTATTAGAGAAACGGGAGCGTGCTATTTACCAGCTTTTCCTTCTTTTGAGAAAGTCGGTCACAGCCCTTGGGATAAAAGAGGCGGCTCAGGAATTGCATCTGTCTAAATCGACCTTGTTACGCTATATAGAGAGTTTTTCTGAAGAGGTTGCAGAGGAGCCGTTTGGACTTGTTTTTCAGATTAGAGAAGAGGAAATCCTACTGCACCGTGGCGCCACCTTATCCATCCAAGACCTGTTTGCCTATCTGTGTCGAACGAGTGTGAAGTACCATATTTTACTCTATTTTTTTGATAAGAATGAATGCTCTATTCCCATGCTGGCGCAGGATTTGTTACTCAGTGAGGCAACCTTAAACAGACACCTGTCCTCTATAAACCAATTCTTGAAAGAGTTTCAGGTGACTATTCGAAGCGGTCGTTTGCGTGGCAGTGAATTGCAAATTCGTTATCTCTATTATCACTTGTTTTGGCTGACCCGGCCTTTAAAGGAACTAGAAAAGGAACGAGTATTTGTCGAACAACTGGGGCATTTGCCAATTTTTGAACGCTTTTATCAATCCCCCTTTAATCCAAGACAGGCTCATCAGCTAGCCCTATGGTTGATGATTGTCCAGAAGAGAATGCGCTTGAAAGATTTGGATTTTCAGGCGGTCTATCAGCTAATGGCTCCTTATGAGCAACATAAATTCTATCGGCAACTACGGCAACTGTTTTTGACCTTGAGCCAGCAATCATCGGCTTCCTTTCAAGAGGGGGACACCATGTCTGTTTTTGCATTTTTGTTCAGTCAAGGGATATTGGCTGCTCATCAATTAGAACAGGTATTGGGCTTTGGTGGTCCCATCATGGCAGCGACTAGTTGGGCCTTTCAACAGGTCAAGGTCTTATTGCAAACAGATTTGGCAGTGGAAGAGGGGGAACTCTATCATCTCAATCAGGTCTTTAGTCAGCTCTATTTTTTCACTTCCTGCATAGAGAGTGGCTTTGATGAACTTGGTTCTTATGAAGTGTCCGTGCAAATGGCAGCAAGCAGTATTTTACGCCATGTTTCCAGCGAGATTTTTGGGAGAAAGGAAGAGATGGCAGTTTGTCATCTGAGGTCCTTGAGCCAGTTATTTTCTTATTTCATGCAGGTGGAGCCAGCTATGGTACAGATTGGTTGGGCATCCAGCTATCCATCTGTTATTAGTTCACCAATCTTGCAAGTCCTCCGTCAGTCATTAGAACGCAATCGGTCCATTCAAATCGAACCTGTCCAACCAGACCAATCCTATGATTTGGTTATCTGCCACGATTATCCATGGGAGAAGGGCCCCTTTTTCCAAGTGTATGCTATGCCAACTGTTCAGGAATTGAAAGACCTAAAAAGTTTGATTCAGACAATTCATCAGCGCAAATTAGAGCAGGCCAAGCGCCTGGTTGAGCGAACACACTTCCGAATTGAACGACGGTGATAAACTTTCTAGTTTTCTAGGAAGTTTTTTTATATGCAAATCCTGCTTTATCAATTTTTTTAAAAAATCTAAAAAAATTGATAGGATGATCTTGAAAAAATAGTTTACAATAAAGTCACAAGGAAAACGGAAGCGTTTTCAAAAAACAAAAAAATAGGGGGACAGGACATGTCAACTGAAAAATACATTATGGCCATCGACCAAGGTACAACGAGCTCACGCGCCATCATCTTTAACAAAAAAGGCGAAAAAGTGGGTAGTTACCAAAAAGAATTCACGCAAATTTTCCCTAAACCAGGTTGGGTAGAACACAATGCCAATGAAATTTGGAATTCCGTCCAGTCTGTCATTGCGGGATCCTTTATTGAAAGTGGCGTTCGTCCAGACCAGATTGAAGGGATTGGGATTACAAACCAACGTGAAACGACAGTTGTTTGGGACAAGGAAACAGGACTTCCAATTTACAATGCCATTGTCTGGCAATCTCGTCAGACAGCTCACATTGCAGATCAGTTAAAACAAGATGGGCATGCAGACCTCTTCCATAAGAAGACCGGCTTGGTCATTGATGCCTACTTCTCAGCAACCAAGGTTCGTTGGATTTTGGACCAAGTTCCTGGAGCCCAAGAGCGTGCAGAAAAGGGGGAAATCCTCTTTGGAACCATCGATACTTGGTTGGTATGGAAATTGACAAATGGTAAGTGCCATGTGACGGACTACTCAAACGCGGCACGTACTATGTTGTACAATATCAAAGAGCTCAAGTGGGATGATGAAATCCTTGAATTGCTCAATATTCCAAAAGCTATGTTGCCTGAAGTTCGTTCCAACTCAGAAATCTACGGAACGACAGCTCCATTCCATTTTTACGGAGCAGAAGTACCAATCTCTGGTATGGCCGGTGACCAGCAGGCAGCTCTCTTCGGTCAGTTGGCCTTTGAACCAGGTATGGTGAAAAATACCTATGGAACAGGTTCCTTCATCGTCATGAACACAGGTGAGGAAATGCAGCTTTCTGATAATAGCCTCTTGACCACTATCGGATATGGTATAAACGGTAAGGTCTACTATGCACTGGAAGGCTCCATCTTTATCGCAGGCTCAGCTGTGCAATGGCTTCGTGACGGTATGCGAATGGTCAAAGAGTCACCTGAATCGGAAGAGTTGGCCCGCAAGTCAACTAGCAATGATGAAGTCTATGTTGTACCAGCCTTTACTGGTTTGGGAGCTCCTTACTGGAATTCAGAAGCACGCGGCTCTGTCTTTGGCTTGACACGTGGAACAACCAAGGAAGATTTTGTGAAGGCAACCCTTCAATCCATTGCCTACCAAGTGCGCGATGTCATTGATACCATGCAGATTGACTCAGGTATTGATATCTCTGTTTTGAAGGTTGATGGTGGCGCGGCTATGAACAGTCTTCTCATGCAATTCCAGGCGGATATTCTTGGTATTGAGATTGCGCGTGCGAAAAACTTGGAAACAACTGCTCTTGGTGCAGCCTTTCTAGCGGGTCTGGCAGTTGGTTTCTGGAAAGACTTGGATAAATTGAAAGAATTGAATGCAGTTGGTCAATCCTTCCAGCCAGCTATGAATGAAGCGCGCAAAGAACAGCTCTATAAAGGCTGGAAAAAAGCAGTTGCCGCAACGCAATTATTTGCACAATTGGATGAAGAGTAAAGAAATAGAAAGTGTGAAAACATGGAATTTTCAAAAGAAACACGTCGCTTAGCGATTGAAAAAATGCAAGATAGACAGTTGGACCTTCTGGTTATCGGTGGCGGGATTACGGGGGCTGGCGTAGCCCTCCAAGCCGCTGCTAGTGGCATGGAAACAGCCTTGATTGAAATGCAAGACTTTGCCGAAGGGACATCCAGCCGTTCAACCAAATTGGTTCACGGTGGACTTCGTTACCTCAAACAATTTGATGTAGAAGTGGTTTCCGATACGGTTTCAGAACGTGCAGTTGTGCAAAATATTGCCCCACATATTCCAAAACCAGATCCAATGTTGCTACCAGTCTATGATGAAGAGGGTTCTACCTTTAGCCTCTTCCGCTTGAAAGTGGCTATGGACCTCTATGACCTCTTGGCTGGCGTCAACAATACAGACCTTGCCAATAAGGTGTTGACGAGAGAAGAAGTCCTAGAACGGGCACCTCACCTGAAAAAAGAAGGCTTGCTTGGTGGTGGAGTTTACCTTGACTTCCGTAACAATGATGCTCGCCTAGTAATTGAAAATATCAAACGGGCAGCCAAAGATGGTGCCTTGATTGCTAGCCGTGTCAAAGCGGAGAAATTCATCAAGGATGAGGCTGGAAAAGTTGTCGGGATCGTCGCTCGTGATTTGCTGACAGATAGTACCTTTGAAATCCGTGCACGTTTGGTTATCAATACAACAGGACCTTGGAGTGATGAAGTACGCAACCTCGGTGGCGAAGGTTCAGGTGTCCTTCAAATGCGTCCAACCAAAGGTGTACATCTAGTTGTCGACAGCTCTCGCTTGTCTGTGCCACAGCCGACTTATTTTGATACAGGTCACGCAGATGGTCGCATGGTCTTTGTCCTTCCACGTGAAAATAAAACCTACTTTGGTACGACAGATACGGACTATACTGGTGATTTGGCGAATCCAATGGTAACTCAAGAAGACGTTGACTACCTACTAGATATTGTCAACAATCGCTTCCCAGAAGCAAACTTGACCTTGGATGACATTGAGAGCGGTTGGGCAGGTCTTCGTCCCCTCTTGTCTGGCAATGGTGCTTCCGACTATAACGGTGGTAACAACGGTAAGCTCAGTGATGACAGCTTTAATAGCCTGATTGAAACGGTCAAAGGCTACTTGAACAATGAAAAGACTCGTGACGATGTGGAACATGATTTGACACATTTGGAAGGTAGTGTTTCAGAAAAACACTTGGATCCTTCAGCTGTATCACGTGGCTCTGCCCTTGATCGTGATGACAATGGTTTGCTGACACTTGCTGGTGGTAAAATTACTGACTTCCGTAAGATGGCAGAAGGTGCCTTAGAAAAAGTAGCAGACATTCTCAAAGAAGAATATGGCCGTAGCTTCAAACTCATCAATTCGAAGACCTATCCAGTTTCTGGAGGGGAATTGAACCCTGCAAACGTAGCAGAAGAGATTGAACACCTGGCACAATTAGGGGTGAAAAAAGGTTTGGACTACGATGATGCTCTCTACCTAGCTAACTTGTACGGCTCAAATGCGCCAAAAGTATTTGCCTTGAACCATAAAGTAGAGGCTGTGTCTGACCTTAATCAACGTGATTTGCTTTCTCTTCATTATGCCATGAAGGAAGAAATGACCTTGACTGCAGTTGACTATCTTCTTCGTCGTACCAACTACATGCTCTTTATGCGTGAGCAATTGGATGCGGTAGCACCAGACATTTTGAAAGAAATGGCAGCGTATTATGCTTGGTCAGAGGAAGAAGTGGCTCAACAGGAAGGCTTACTTGCGGAAACCTTGCACAAAAATGATTTGAGCTATCTAAAAGAAAAATAATCTATTGGTAGGTGGGAGCTTGTTCTTCTATGGAAGAAGTTTCCCACCAGTTTATCAATAAGAGATTGATACAAGAGGAGAAGTTATGAAATTTTTACGTTCAACTATTGGCTATATGATTGCAGGTATGATTGTCATGAGTGTCTGGGGAGCATTTGCAGAAGCTTATGGTATTATCGGTGGTTTCTTCGCGGCTTTTATTATCATTGGTCCAATGTGGTATATGAACCACTATCTAGGACTTATTAAACATGATGCTGACTCAGCATTTGTTGATATGGGACTAGGTATTGCTATCTGCGGTATTTTTCGAGATGCATTTATGAAGGGATTTGGTACTATTGCTGATTCTTTACCGACTATCCTTTTGATTATCGTTGGGGCTACAATTGGTGGACTGGTTGCAGCTAAGATTGAAGAAGATATGGAAAAAGACTAGGAGGATTATCATGACAATTCAACAAGCAATAGCGACACTTGTAGGTGCCTTTGTTTTCCCATTTGTTATTCGATTGACCTGGGGAAAAATGGTCGAGCATTTTGGACCAATTGGTGGCTGGTTAGCAGCGGCCATGGTTGTCGGTACGGTATGGTGTCTCAATCATGGTGTCGGTCTTATGTCTCAATCAGGTGATGCCTGGGTCGATATGGGATTAGCAGCAGGAGTAGGAGTATTTGTAGCCTCTGTAGCGCGTGGAGGAAAGGTTGGGAAAGCTACCAACAACATTCTAGCAGCACTTGTAGGCGGTATTTTAGGTGGCCTGGTCCTCTCATTCTTTCTATAATCATGAAGAGGCTGGGCAAAAACTAGCCGGTAAATAAAAAACACAGATAGATTCGAGCTGATTTTGATGAAATCCAGCCGAACTATCTGTGTTTTTCTTTCTTTTTCTACTCTCTTGGACTAATTTCTTAGCCAATTTCGTTAGATTCATGCTCATTAGGAGGAAGCCTATCTCGGTTTCAACCACTTTTTGACCTCT
>NZ_POIZ01000022.1 GCF_002960425.1 Streptococcus suis | reverse complement strand
AATCATCAACGATTTCAAGAACGCAACAACGGCCTTGCCCCTCTTGAAATGAGGAACAAGGCCGTCGCCTAATCTTTTATTATTTCATTGTCCACTTGACAGGGAGCAGTTCAATCTGGAGCGAGGTTTTTTTGTCATTTCTGAGATATAGTCTAACTTGCTCTGTCGGCTGCGTTTCTTAAAGAGTGCCTCGGCAGACATGGCTTCCTGCTTACTGGCAAAGGCTTCTTGATAGAGTAGGCTGACAGGCAAGCGTGCGCGGGTGTACTTGGCCCCTTTCCCACGATTATGGGTAGCAAGCCGCTTGACCACATCAGTCGTATAGCCGGTATAAAGACTTCCGTCGGCACATTCCAAGACATAAAAGTAGGCCTTATTTTCCATAATAAATCTCACGAATAGCAGGAGTATAGTCTCCGTTTTCTTCATGGACAACCAGAGGTGGCAGGATGTGCAGACCGTCCACCGAGCCGTCCTTGATAGCCTCAATTAGTAGCATATTGGCCTCCTTGCTGGCCTTGGGATAGACAAACTGGATCCGTTTGGGAGCCAATTTGTAGGTCCTTAGCTTATCAAGAATATCTAAAAATCGGTCGGGCCTGTGGACCATGGCCAAGCGACCATTGGATTTGAGCACCTGTTGGGCCACCTGGCAAATGCTGTCTAGGTTGGTTGCGATTTCATGTCTGGCTAGAAGATAATGCTCGCTTTCATTGAGGTTTGAACCCTCGTCCACCTTGAAGTAGGGAGGATTGCAGAGCATCAAATCCACCTTGGACCGCAAATCATATTGAGGCAAGTTTGCCAAGTCATCATTGATGACCGAGACCCGTTCCTCTAGACCATTGAGGGCGATGGAGCGGCGGTTCATGTCGGCTAGGCGTTCCTGCAATTCAACCTGAATGATAGGCGCCTTGGTGCGTGTAGAGGCAAAGAGGCCAACCGCCCCATTTCCACTACAAAGGTCAACAATCAGCCCCTTCTGAGCAGGCATTTTTGGAAAATGCGAAAGGAGGACGCTGTCAATCGAGTAGCTAAACACCTCCCTATTTTGAATAATCTGAACATCTGTTGAGAAGAGCTGGTCAATCCGCTCTCCGTCTAATAACTCAATTTTTTGCATGATTTTATTATACCATCTTTAGCAGAAAATCTCTGTCCATTTTGGAATAAAAAAGGAACGCATTCTACGCTCCTTTCAATCTAACTAAAAAATTCAATCCAAGCCCCAACTAGTAAGAAAGCGATACAGAGATAGATTTGCCAATTTGCTTTCAGGGTCCATTCTTTAGACCAAAAGGCACAACGGGCAGTACCGACAGCAGCAAAGAGCAAGAGTGCAAGCCAGAGGCTAGGTCCCTTATTTAGCCACTCCCCAATACTCCCCAGCAATAACAGGATCATGAGATAAAAATTCAAACTCCGATAAAATTCTTTATTAAATTCCTTAACCATAGAAAATCCTCACAGTAGAAAGATGGAAATGATTGTCCAACTGACAATAAAGCCAATGACCAGAAAAATCTGCCATGTTTTTTGAATCCAGCTACCTGGCTTAAAGAAAGCTAGATAGCCAGCATAGAGCCCGAGAGCAAGCTGGAGAAAACGGATAAACCAGAATGGTCCACGTAGAGCAGCATCCATCACTTGTAGGATACAAATGACAGAGAAATAAAATTCCCAGGTTCGATAAAATGCTGTATTGAATTGTTTAAACATAGTAGACTCCTTTCTACTTGCCCAACACGAATTTAAGATAGATAATCACCACAATCAATCCGATATAGAAGATATAACCTATGCGAGTGAGCTCCTTTTCTTCTTTGAAGAAGAATACCCGAATGGCATTGATAAAAATAATCAGACAGGCTAGTAGGCTATACCATGCAGGAGTTTGAGAAGGGTCTAGCAAAATGTCTGACAGAAAAAAACAAGTCCAAAAAATCATAGAATAGAAGGCACTATACCGATAGAAATGCTTGTTAAACTGGAATTTCATGACAATCACCTCTCTTTCTTTTATTATATCAATTCAGTTGCGGTTTTTCAATTATTTATATGTAAACGACAGTAAGTTTTGTTATAAAGAAAAACTATAACAAAGCTTGCTGTTTTTCTATAAGTATTTTTGGATATTTTTCACACCAAATCTCCTATTTCATGCTAGACTAGATTGTAAGTTAGAATGGAGTAGATGTTATGACAGATTATAAGATTGATACGATTTTGGCACATACTGGCATCAACAACGATGAAAAAACTGGGGCCTTGATTTCCCCTATTCACCTTTCGACCACCTACCAACATCCCGAATTTGGGCAATCGACAGGCTTTGACTATACACGGACAAAGAATCCGACCAGAGCTAGCTTGGAGAAAACCTTAGCTGCCATTGAAAAGGCTGACTATGCGCTCGTGACCAGTTCTGGTATGGCTGCTTTGGTCTTGCTCTTTAACGGTTTTCCTGTTGGAAGCAAGGTAGTTGCGGCGCGTGATCTTTACGGGGGTTCCTTCCGCTGGTTCAATGAGCAGGAGCAGTTGGGGCGCTTTAGCTTCACCTATGCCAACACTGAGGAGGAGCTCCTAGCTGCCATCACGGACCAGACAGATTATGTTTTCCTTGAAACACCTACCAATCCCCTCATGGTGGAGTTTGACATTGCTAAGGTTTCGGCTGTCGCCCATGCCAAAGGTGCCAAGGTAATTGTCGATAACACCTTTTACAGCCCTATTTATCAAAATCCCCTTCTACTTGGAGCCGATGTGGTCTTGCATTCTGCGACCAAGTATCTATCAGGGCATAATGATGTACTGGCAGGCGTGCTCATGACCAATGACCAGGCTCTCTACGACAAACTCTTTTATGACCAAAATACCACAGGTCCAACCCTTTCTCCCCTAGATGCCTACCTTCTCATGCGTGGACTGAAAACCCTCTCTCTGCGTATGGAACGGGCAACGCAAAATGCCCAGAAGATTGTCGCTTATTTACAAGCCAGCCCAGCTGTCAAGCAGGTCTATTACACGGGCAAGGGAGGCATGATTTCTGTCAAGGTAGCGGATGAAGGTCGCATTCCTCACATTCTCAATACCCTAGAGGTCTTTACCTTTGCGGAAAGTTTGGGAGGAGTGGAGAGCTTGATTACCTACCCAGCCACTCAGACCCACGCAGATATTCCAGCTGAAACCCGCCATTCTTACGGGCTAACGGATGACCTGCTCCGTCTGTCTATCGGCATTGAGGATGCGGATGACTTGATTGCAGATTTGAAAACAGCCTTGGAGGGATAAGATATGACCCAGTATGATTTTACAACCAGACCCAATCGCTTAAATCACCATTCAGAAAAGTGGAAGGCCAGTGAGCAGGATCCAGAACTTTTACAGCTCTGGGTTGCTGATATGGATTTTGAAGCCCTACCCGAAATTCGCTCTGCCATTCGCCAGTATGCAGACCAACATATCTTTGGCTATCCCTACGCTAGTGATTCTCTCTATCAATCTATTATTGATTGGGAAAAAAAACAACACGGCTATGAAATCAGCAAAGAAAGTATTGTTTTGATTGAGGGAGTAGTGCCAGCCCTCTCGGTAGCTATCCAGGCTCTTACTGAGGAGGGAGATGCTGTTCTCATCAATACTCCTGTCTACCCACCCTTTGCTCGTACAGTAAAATTGAACAATCGCCGATTGGTGACGAATTCACTGCAGGTGGTGGACGGACAGTTCCAGATTGATTTTGAACAATTGGAGCGTGACCTTGTAGAACAGGAAGTGAAACTCTATATTTTCTGCAATCCCCATAATCCAGGTGGTCGTGTTTGGTTCAAGGAAGAGGTAGAAAAAATTGGTCAATTGTGCTGTAAACACAAGGTCTTGCTAGTTTCAGATGAGATCCATCAAGATCTGACCCTTTATGGAAACCAGCACCACAGTTTCAACACTGTGAGTCCGGGTTTTAAGAATTTTTCACTTGTTTTATCGTCTGCAACAAAAACCTTCAACATTGCAGGTACGAAAAATAGCTTTGCTATTATTGAAAATCCACAATTGAGAAAGGCTTTTACGAGAAGACAGTTGGTCAATAACCAGCACGAAATTCCAGCCATTGGCTTGATTACGACTGAAACAGCCTTTCGACATGGTCGTCCTTGGTTAGAGGAATTGAAGACAGTTCTTGAGAAAAACATTGATTATGTGACGGACTACCTGACTCAACAGACAAAGATCAAGGTAGTAAAACCACAAGGAACCTATCTGGTCTGGCTTGATTTTTCTGCCTATAGGTTGGAGCATAATGAATTGCATCGCAAATTGAAAGAAGAAGCCAAAGTGGTTCTCAATGATGGACAAACCTTTGGAAAGGAAGGTGTCCACCACGCCCGCCTCAATGCAGCAGCACCGTTCGAAACCATAAAAGAAGCCTGTGAACGAATTGTAGGAGTGTTTGGTAGATAATTAAAAAGGATGTTCTGTCATTCATTCAGAATATCCTTTTTGCTTTTGGTGAATTTGAAATGTCTTGGTGTGTAGAATTAATGACTATGAAATTTCCGATAATCACTTGGACTCTGGTGATATTGATTTTTAAAGGCACTGCTAAACACCAAGGGGTCAAAATAGCCGACAGAATTTGCGATTTCAGTGATACTAAGTTCTGGAGTAGCGAGTAGTTGACATGCGTGGTTCATTTTTACTTGAACAATATAATCTTTGATAGAGTAGCCAGTTTCTTGCTTGAAAATTTTATACAAATAACTACGACTTAAGGCCAATTGCTCCGCGATTTCAGATACTTTAATGGGACTGCTATATTGACTATGTATTATTTTTATTGCGTGATGTACATAATTTTTTGCAATTGTATTGGCATCTTTAAATGCATCATTCGGGAACTCTTCAACAAGTGCTGCGAGCAATTGATTCAAATGACCGATAAGAATTAGTTCCGTAGTCATTGGAAGAGATTGGTTTTTTGTATGATTGATGTCAATCATCTTTTTTAATATAGGAGAATCGAGGTTTGAATGGAGATAATATTTTTCTAGAAGTCGAGTTTGAGTCAGGATGCTTTCAGCACGTGAGCCACTGAACCCTACCCAAGTGTAGGTCCAAGGCTCTATCCCATCAGCCTGGTAAAAAATAGATTGATTTTTTGGAAGTACAAAAATATCTCCGGCGGTTAGTTCAGTCGTATCACCATTGATTGTAATCTTCCCTTTGCCATTCGTAATAAAATGAAGTACATAGTTATTTCGGATTGTTGGTCCAAATGAGTAGTTCTTATCACATTGTTCGGCACCATAATGGTCAACATTTAGGTCAAAATTATGGCTGTCAAGCTCATTATAAATATTCAGAATATTCATTTCCATCCTCCATAGGAAACATTATAACATGTTTATGATACAAAAGACTATTAATTAAAGCGTTTTCATTTTATAAAATAAAGTATGTAAATGAGATGGGAGAGAAGAATATGATTCACTATTTAGAAGAAAATCGCTTGTTCCACCTACAAACGAGGGAGTTTTCATACATAATTCAAATTTTGGAAACGGGAGATTTAGTTCACAGATATTTTGGTAAAAAGGTTAATAATTTTAGTCCGGGAAACAAAATCACATATCTAGATCGTTCCTTTTCACCAAGTCCGATTTCTGGCAACAGGACATTCTCTATGGATACCTTACAACAGGAGTACTCTAGTAATGGATTAGGTGATTTCCGCACAGCTGCAATTGACTTGCGAAATGAGTTTGGTGTGGCCTTGGATTTAAAGTATAAGGCACACAGAATAAAGAAAGGCAAACAAGCACTTGAAGGATTACCTTCTAGTTTTGCTGATGAGGACGAGGTAGATAGTCTAGAGATTGATCTCTACGATCAGCTAACAGACATTACGGTGACTCTTCAGTACAGTGTGTTTGAGGAGGCGAATTATCTGACCCGATCTGCAGTTATTCAAACAGGTCAATTTCCAACAAAAATCGAAAAGGCTTTGTCTTTTACACTTGATTTCCCACACAAAGATTTTGTTGTACATAGCCTAGCGGGCAGATATGGATTTGAAAAGGAGTGGACACAGACACCCTTAACCAAGGGTAAATTTTCCATTGGAAGTATTCGAGGAGCCTCAAGTCATTCAAAAACACCATTCATAGCACTCGCGGACCCTGCTGTAACCGAAGATAGTGGTCATGTCTACGCTGCTCAATTAGTATATAGTGGAAATTTCACTGGATTTGTTGAAGTGACACCTTTAGAGACCTGTCGTTGGGGCATGGGATTAAACGATGAACAATTTTGTTGGGAATTAGGGGAACATTCACGTTTCCAAACACCAGAAGTCCTCTTATCATTCACTGATAAAGGGTTGACTGGCATGACACAAGATAGTCATGAGTTCATAAAAAATCATATTGTAGCTTCGAAGTTTAGTCATCAAGAACGCCCGATCCTCATTAATAACTGGGAAGGGACCTATTTCGATTTTACTGAAGATAAGATCTTAGAGATGGCGAAATCGGCAAGTCAAGTTGGAGTAGAACTTTTTGTACTAGATGATGGTTGGTTTGGAAAACGAAATCATGATGAATGTTCATTGGGTGATTGGAAAGTCAATTTGGAAAAGTTGCCAAATGGTTTGGATGGACTGGCTGATCGTATAAACCAACTTGGTATGAAATTCGGACTGTGGTTTGAACCAGAGATGATTTCAGTAGAAAGTGATCTCTATCGGAAACATCCAGATTGGGCCATCCATATTGATGGAAGGAAACCGATTTTCAGTAGAGAACAATTGGTGCTGGATCTGACCAGGTCAGAGGTTTGTGATTATATTATCGAATCTGTCGCAAGTATATTAGAGTCAGCTCCGATTAGTTATGTAAAATGGGATATGAATCGCAATATTACGAGTATGTCGCCATATTATGCAAATGATCAACGATTTGAATTCCATCATCGCTATATTTTAGGGCTATATCGTGTATTGGACACCCTTACAAAGCGTTTTCCAGACATCTTGTTCGAATCCTGTGCTGGTGGCGGTGGCCGAAATGATTTAGGTTTACTCTATTACATGCCACAGGCTTGGGCTAGTGATAATACAGATGCGATTGGTCGACTTTCTATCCAAGAAGGGACTAGTTTGATTTTACCTGCTTCTTCTATGGGAGCCCATGTGTCCGCAGTTCCTAACCACCAAGTTGGTCGAATCACTCCGCTTGCAACACGTGGTAATGTGGCAATGATGGGAGGAGCCTTTGGGTACGAGCTGGATTTAACGAAACTTTCTCAAGTGGAATTGGATGAAATTCGTCAGCAAGTTCAAACCTTCAAATCCATTCGCTCAACAGTTCAGGAAGGCTTGCTCTATCGCTTGAAAAAAACAAGCAATACCTGGGCTGCCAATTATGTCAATAAAGATAAAAGTCAAGCGGTATTCACCTTTGTTAAGATACTGGCTCAATCAGAAGCTCCGCTTTTACAAGTTCAATTAAAAGGACTTGATCCAGATGCCTTGTATGAATGCCCTCAATTAGGAGAAACATTCTACGGGGATGAATTAATGAACATCGGTCTTACAATGCCACATGTTCAAAAAGATTATTTTAGTGTACAATATATTTTTAACAAAATCTAGGAGGATTTTATAATGAAAATGAAAACATTTTTAAAATGTGCGTCCGTCTGTGCTTTTGCCAGCTTCTTGGTTGCTTGTGGGAATGCAAGTGGTGGTAGTGATAAGGTTGAGATTGAATATTTCTCACAAAAACCAGAAATGCAAGCAACTCTACAGGAAATTATTGATGAATTTGAAAAAGAAAATCCTGCGATTGATATTAAATTTTCAAATGTACCAGATGCAGGAACTGTTTTAAAAACCCGTATGGCAAATAACGAAGCGCCAGATGTCATCAACATTTATCCACAAAATGCGGACTTCAAAGCATATGCAGCAGATGGTCGTTTCCTAGAAATTGGTGATGATGCAGGTCTCAGTCATCTAAAAGATGGTGCTGTAACGCCTTATCTTGTTAACGAAAAAAATTACACCCTTCCTTTGACAGCGAATGCTTATGGTATTTACTATAATAAAGATAAGTTCAAAGAATTAGGTCTCGAAGTTCCTACTACCTATGCAGAATTTGTAGCTTTGGTAGATAAAATCAAGGCTGATGGCAGTGCAGCACCATTTGCCCTTTCATTGAATGACGCTTGGTCATTGAACGGCTACCATCAGTTAGCTTGGGTAACTGTCGCAGGTGGATTTGATGGTGCAGAAGATATTCTGATCCGCAGTGCGAAGGGAGCGATTCAAGATGATGCTACAACAAAAGCTGTCTTAGAACGCTTGCAACTGTTGACAGATAATGGTCAAAAAGGTGCAACAGGTGCCCTCTATGCAGATGCAGTGGCAGCTTTTGCGGCAGGAGATGCTCTCATGCTTCCACAAGGTACATGGGCAGCTACAGCCGTTAACCAACAAGAACCAGAATTTGAATATGGTATGTTTACCTTCCCCGGTGATAAAGAAGGTGGCGACTATACCATCGGCGCAGCAGACCTTGCTCTCTCAATTTCTGCTGATACAGAGCACCCAGAAGAATCTAAAAAATTCTTAGAATACCTCTCACGTCCAGAAGTGATGCAAAAATACTATGATGTAGATGGCTCACCAACTTCAGTTGAAGGAGTAGACACTGAAGGCAAGTTTGAAGAAACTGCTGGAGTTACACAATATGCCTTCACTGACAAACATGTAGTTTGGTTGCAATCTGAATGGGAATCAGAAGAAGAGTTCTGGAATATCACTGTTGAAATGGTTAAAAATCCTAACTCAGCAGAATTAGTGAAAAAACTGAATGCATTCTTTGATCCAATGAAATAACAAATAAGTTTAACTATAAAGAAGGGCTAGCTCAGCCTAGCTCTTCTTTAATAGTTGCTTAGGGCCGGTTTGAATCCCCCTAACCGCTCCATTCAAGCTGACCCTAAGCAACTATACATTTTAGAAAAAAGGAGTACCATGATGAATCAAAAAGGATTTATTGCCAAATATTGGCCCTATCTATTTGTTGCTATACCAATAGGTCTACAGCTAATCTTTTTCTTCTATCCCCTATTTACAGGTATCTATTACAGCTTGACAGATTGGAATGGATTGACATCTGATTTTAGTTTAATTGGTATTCAAAACTATCTAGACATCTTAAAAAATCCTGATTTTTATACTTCCATGACCTTTACCATCATCTTCACTATTGGTTTAATCATTGGAGAAATAGTCATAGGGATTTGGTTGGCTACCCTGCTCAATCGTAAGATTAAAGCAGTTGGTTTCTTTAGAACCTGGTATTTCTTCCCGGCGGTGCTATCCACAGTCACTTTAGGATTGATTTTTGTCCAATTGTTCAACTATGGTTTCACACAAATTGGTGAGATTCTGCATATTGATTGGTTGATGGAAAACTTATTGGTACAAGAAAATACTGTCATTCCAGCAGTTATCTTTGTAGCTCTCTGGCAGGGCTTAGCTATGCCGGTCATTATCTTCTTGTCTGGTTTACAAAGTATTCCAGAAGATGTGAAGGAAGCTGCTGCAATTGATGGTGCGACTCGTTCTCAACAGTTTTTCAACATTGAGCTGCCATTCTTGTTGCCCTCTATCAGTATGGTTTTCATCTTGGCAATGAAATCAGGTTTGACAGCATTTGACCTTATCTTTGCACTGACAAGTGGTGGTCCTGATGGGAAAACAGAGTCCTTGGGCTTACTCGTTTACAACTATGCCTTTGTAGACAACAAATTCTCTTATGCCAATGCTTTGGCTGTAGTACTCTTCATCTTCATTATTGTCATCTCATTGATTCAGATGAGAATTTCGAAGAAATTTGAAATTTAGGAGGACTGTCATGAATACTCAAAAACAGAAAAATTGGTGGGTCTATCTCGTGCTCTTTAGCGGTATTCTCTTCATGTTTATTCCGCTACTTGTGACGATTATAAGTTCGTTCAAACCAACCAAGGAAATCACGAGCAACTTCTTTGGTCTTCCTGAAAATTTCACCTTAAACAACTACGAACGCTTGTTTAACGATGGGATTGTACAATATTTTGGCAATTCTGCCTTGATTACGATTGTTGCTGTTGGCTTGATTCTACTTGTTATTCCAATGGCAGCCTTCGCCGTAGCCCGTCAAATGAAACGCCAGACGGTGTTTAACTTTATCTACTTTTTCTTGATTATTGGGATTTTTGTACCTTTTCAAGTGATTATGCTCCCAATGACCAAATTAATGTCAAGCCTTGGTTTGAACAATATTGTCGGCTTGATTATCCTCTATTTGACCTATGCAGTTCCTCAGGCCCTCTTCCTCTACGTCGGCTATATTAAGACCATTGTTCCTGAGGAAATGGATGAGGCGGCAGCTATTGATGGCTGTGATAAATTTACCATGTACTGGAAAATCATTTTCCCACTCATGAAACCCATGCATGCAACTGTTTTGATTATCAATGCCCTCTGGGTCTGGAACGATTTCCTCTTGCCCCTCTTGGTATTGAACCGTGACCAAAGCATGTGGACTTTACCACTTTTCCAATACAACTATCAAGGCATGTATTTCAGTGATTATGGACCATCATTTGCATCCTATGTGGTGGGAATTATTCCAATCTTACTTGTCTATCTTGTCTTCCAAAAACATATTATTTCAGGTATGACGAGTGGTTCTGTCAAATAAATCGAAAGGTTGACTTGTTCAACCTTTTCTAACAAGGAAAAAAGAAAAGGCTTACAAAGGAGAAAATCTATGAAAATTAAAAATCAAGCTATGTTGATTACTTATTCGGATAGTTTAGGCAAGAATCTCAAGGATTTGAAAAAAGTTCTTGAGGGGCCATTAAAGGATGTTGTGGGAGGTATCCATATTCTGCCGTTTTTCCCATCATCTGGTGACCGTGGGTTTGCGCCAATGGATTATACAAAGGTGGATTCTGCATTTGGAGATTGGTCAGATATTGAAGCATTGAGCAAGGACTACTATCTGATGTTCGATTTTATGATCAATCATATTTCTGCTAAATCCCCATATTTCCTTGATTTTCTTGAAAAGAAAGACGATTCAGCTTATGCCGATTTGTTTATTCGCTATAAAAACTTTTGGCCAAATGGTGAGCCGACTCAGGAAGATGTTGACCTCATTTACAAACGGAAACCTCGTGCTCCATATAGAATTGCAACATTTGCTGATGGTAGCGAGGAGAAGGTATGGTGTACCTTTGATGAAGAGCAGATTGACTTGGATGTGACTACAGAGACAACACGCCGGTTCATCCAAGAAAATCTGGAACAGTTGGCAGAACATGGTGCTTCGATTATTCGTTTGGACGCCTTTGCTTATGCCAATAAAAAAATAGGAACCAATTGTTTCTTTGTGGAGCCAGATATTTGGGAAATGCTCCATTTTCCACGTCAGTTATTGGCTCCAAAAGATGTAGAAATCTTACCAGAAATTCATGAACACTATACCATTCAGCAAAAAATTGCGGAACAGGATTATTATGTTTATGACTTTGCCTTGCCAATGCTGGTTCTCCACGCTTTGTATTCAGGTCATGTCAATCGTCTGGTTCACTGGATGGAGATTTGCCCTCGTAAGCAATTTACAACTCTTGATACACATGATGGAATAGGTGTTGTGGACGTTAAGGATTTGCTGACGGATGAGGAGACAGAGGAAACGCGTGAAGCCTTGTATGCACAAGGTGCCAATGTGAAGAAAATTTATAGCACAGAAGCCTACAATAATTTGGATATTTATCAGATTAACTGTACTTATTATTCTGCCCTTGGCAATAACGATCAAGCATACCTATTGGCGCGTGTTCTTCAATGTTTTGCACCAGGTATTCCACAGATTTACTATGTTGGTTTACTTGCAGGCGAAAATGATATTGAGCTCTTAGAATCAAGCAAGGAAGGACGCAATATCAATCGCCATTACTATGATTTGGAAGAAATTGAGCACGAAGTACAACGGCCAGTTGTACAATCCTTGTTTAAACTCCTTAAATTCCGCAATACAAGTCCAGCTTTCGACGGAGAGTTCTCAGTTAAGATGCTGGATGAAACAAGTATGGAAATTGTCTGGAACAATCAAGATGCAGGGGTGTCTGCCCGTCTAATAGCAAATCTAAAAGAGAAATCCTTTGAAATTATTGAAATAGAAGAGGGCAAAATTACCACAATTGAGTTATAATATGATTATATAGAAAGAGGGGGATTCCCCTTTTTCTTACGTAAATAAGATTGTACAGAAAGGATCAATCAAATGCCAGAAATACAAAAGACAGATTGGTGGAAGAAGTCCGTTATTTACCAAATTTATCCTCGTAGTTTTCAAGATTCAAATGGAGATGGAGTAGGGGATATTCGAGGGATTATCAGCCGATTAGATTATCTACACGAGCTAGGAATTGATGCTATTTGGCTCAGTCCTGTTTATCAGTCCCCCATGGATGACAATGGTTACGACATCAGCGACTACCAAGGAATTGCTCCAGAATTTGGGACCATGGAAGATATGGAAGAGCTGATTGCAGAAGGCCATAAGCGCAATATCAAAATAATCATGGATTTGGTGCTCAATCATACCTCGGATGAACATTTTTGGTTTCAAGAAGCCCTCAAAGGACCAGATAATCCCTATTATGACTATTATGTTTGGGCTGATGAGCCGAATGAATTACGCTCGACCTTTTCAGGCTCTGCTTGGGAATACGTTCCACATCTGAACAAATACTATCTCCACCAATTCTCTATTAAGCAACCAGATCTGAACTGGAAAAATCCTGCTCTGAAACAAGAAATCTGGGACATGATCAATTTTTGGATTGAAAAAGGTGTCGGTGGCTTCAGGCTAGATGTGATTGATTTGATTGGAAAAGAACCGGAAAAATTAATTACAGCCGATGGACCGACTCTCCATCCTCTTATTCAGGAATTAAATGAGAAAACCTTTGGTGCATACGATTTAGTGACTGTTGGGGAAACCTGGAGTGCCAATCCAGAAAATGCTCAGTTATATTCGCATCCTGATCGAAAAGAATTTTCGATGATTTTCCAATTTGAACACGTAGGACTTGATCAACAGGAAGGGAAAGAAAAGTGGGATCTGGCACCGCTTGATCCAGCTCGTTTGCATAAGGTTCTATCCAAATGGCAGACTGAACTGGTTGGTAAAGGCTGGAACTCGCTTTTCTGGAATAACCACGATTTACCTCGTGCCATTTCTCGCTTCGGTGATGATCGACCTGCCTTTCGTGAACTAAGTGGTAAAATGTTGGCTATTTATCTTCATTTTATGTCAGGGACACCTTATATCTACCAAGGTGAGGAAATTGGTATGATTAATACGCCGATTACGGATATTAGCCAAGCGGACGATATTGAAACACGTCGCATGTATGCGGAACGGATTGAAAATGGCTTCACCAAGGAGGAATTGATTACTTCTATAAATGCCAAAGGTCGTGATAATGCTCGCCGTCCAATGCAATGGACAGGAGCAGAAGGAGCAGGTTTCAGTATAGGTCAAGCCTGGCTGGCTTTGGGAGATACTGTCAAAGACATCAACGTTGAAAAAGCACTTGCAGACAAACAATCGCTTTTCTATACCTATCAAAAATTAATTGCTCTTCGGAAAGAGTACCCTTGTATGTCTGAAGGAAAATATGAAGTGATGGAGACTGGTAATAGCTCAGTAATGGCCTACCGTAAATATGATGAACAGGATGATTTCATCATTCTGGTGAATTTCACTAGCGATGAGCAAGCCTTCGAAGTATCGAGCGAGGGATATTCCCTGTTTATGCATAACTACGATGAAGCAGCATTTTTGGCTGGACAATTATTGAGACCGTATGAGGCAATCGTTCTCAAAAAATAAATTCCTTTTCTTTTCCCATGCTTTTTTCATGAATTTTTGGTAAAATAGAAAAAACAAAAAAGAGAGGTTTTATCATCATGGGTAAATTCCAAGTCATTTCCCACCCGCTCATTCAGCACAAGTTGTCTATCCTTCGTCGCACATCGACTTCTACAAAGGATTTTCGTGAGTTGGTAAATGAAATCGCCATGCTTATGGGTTACGAAGTCTTGCGTGACTTGCCACTGGAAGATGTGGAAATTGAAACACCGATTACCAAAACGGTTCAAAAGCAAATTGCAGGTAAAAAATTGGCTATTGTGCCCATCCTTCGTGCAGGTGTGGGTATGGTTGACGGTTTGCTTAGCCTTGTGCCAGCTGCAAAGGTTGGTCATATTGGTATGTACCGCGATGAAGAAACCCTTCAACCCGTTGAGTATCTTGTGAAATTACCAGAAGACATTGACCAACGCCATATTTTTGTAGTTGATCCAATGTTGGCGACTGGTGGTTCAGCTATCCTTGCAGTGGATTCATTGAAAAAACGCGGAGCTTCTAACATTAAATTCGTAGCTCTTGTTTCAGCTCCAGAAGGTGTGAAAGCTCTTCAAGAAGCTCATCCAGATATTGACATTTACACAGCAGCTTTGGATGAAAAACTCAATGAAAAAGGCTACATCGTGCCTGGTCTTGGAGATGCTGGTGACCGCTTGTTCGGTACAAAATAATCGATAGAAAGGAATCAGCTTGCTGGTTTCTTTTTTCAACTGTGAAAATCGTGGTTTTTATTTGACCAATTTTGACTAATTCTATATAATGGGTTCATACTTGTTATTGAAATGAAGGAGGATTCGTATGATTCCAGTAGTTATTGAACAAACTAGCCGTGGTGAACGTTCGTATGATATTTACTCACGTTTGCTCAAAGATCGTATTATCATGTTGACAGGACCAGTTGAGGACAATATGGCAAACTCAATCATTGCCCAATTGCTTTTCCTTGATGCCCAAGATCCAACGAAGGATATCTATCTCTATGTCAATACGCCAGGTGGTTCTGTGTCAGCAGGTCTAGCTATTGTGGACACTATGAACTTTATCAAGGCTGATGTGCAAACCATCGTTATGGGAACAGCAGCAAGCATGGGAACCATCATTGCATCAAGCGGTGCCAAAGGCAAACGGTTCATGTTGCCAAATGCAGAATACATGATTCACCAGCCAATGGGTGGAACTGGTGGTGGTACCCAACAAACAGATATGGCTATTGCTGCTGAGCACTTGCTCAAAACCCGTAACAAATTGGAAAAAATCTTGGCTGATAATTCAGGTAAAACAGTGAAACAAATCCACAAGGATGCCGAGCGTGACTATTGGATGACAGCAGAAGAAACGCTAGCTTACGGCTTCATTGATCAAATCATGGACAATACCAAAGCAAAATAAGTTGATGGAGGAGGTATCCAGTACCTCCTTTTTTCTATATCGTCATGTAGCTGATTTTTATTACTTCGACGACTGAAAAGCTCCAGTGGACTATTCGTAGCCGAGCCTAGAAAAGAAAAAGCGAGGTTGATGGTTGGAGATAAGATTTGCACAGCCAATCTCCGCAATTCGTATTTCACACTCCAAATTTTACCTGTACTTTTGATGCGAACTTGGTTCGCTTTATTTCCCACCTCCAACTATCTCCCAGATAGTTGGAGCAAGTACTAAAAGTAAACTAAACGGCTATACCATTCAGTTTGACCTTTTCATTTTCCTCTGAAAAAGGTATAATAAAACAAGAGAAGTTTTAGAACCTGTAATCACAAGTGGAAGTGCTTGTGATTACAGGTTCTTAGAGGAGAAACCATGTTTGAGAAGAGAGAGCGCACCTGCCTAACTGTTTATTTACATTACAACCGTGATGCTAGGAAGTTGAACCAGTACGGAGATATTCATTATCACTCAAGGAAACTCCGTTATGTTCTGGTCTATATGGATCAGGAAAAGGCAGAGGCAACCATGCAAAAGTTGAAGAAGGAAAAATTTGTTAAGAAGGTTCTTCCGTCCTATATAAAAGAGTTAGACCAGAATTTTGTTGGTAGTTTATGGCGGGAAGAAGAAGTAGCATTGTAATGTTTGAACAGGCTTGATGGCCTGTTTTTACTTTTTTAAAAATTTTTTTCTTTTTTGTTGACAATTTTCAGATAATTCAGTATATTAGATACATCGTAAAATTTAAGAAAGATTTAAGGAGTTTTCATGAAAAAAAGAAAATTTGCAGTAGCACTTGCTACCTTCGCTTCCGCAGCTCTACTTGCTGCTTGTGGTACCGTTTCATCTACAAACAGCTCAGCACAAGGTGCTGCTATCGGTGATACCTTCAAGATTGGTTACAACTTGGAGTTGTCTGGTGCTGTATCATCTTATGGTCAGACTGAAGAAAAAGGTGCTAACCTCGCTGTCAAAGAAATCAATGCAGCAGGCGGTATCGGTGGTAAGAAAATCGAAGTTGTTACAAAAGATAACAAATCAGAAACTGCCGAAGCAGCAACAGTTGCGACAAGCTTGGCAAGTGAAGGTGTCAACGTTGTTATCGGTCCTGCTACATCAGGTGCCTCAGCAGCTTCTATTCCTGCTTTGACATCAGCTGGCGTTCCAATGATTACACCTTCTGGTACACAAACCAACTTGGTTGTTAATGACAAAGGTGAAGTTCAAGACTACTTCTTCCGTGCGACCTTTACAGACGGCTACCAAGGTCAAGTAATGGCTAAGTATGCGACAGAAAACTTGTCAGCTAAGAAAGTTGTTCTTTACTATGACAACTCTTCTGACTACGGTAAGGGTGTAGCAGAAGCCTTCAAGAAAACTTACACAGGTGAAATTGTTTCTGAAATTACTTTCGCTTCAGGTGACAAAGACTTCCAAGCTGCCTTGACTAAGTTGAAAGATGCTGAGTTTGATGCCATCATCATGCCAGGTTACTACAACGAAACTGGTACAATCGTGAAACAAGCGCGTGGTCTTGGTATCAACCAACCAGTTCTTGGTTCTGACGGTTTCGACTCACCACAATTTACTGAATTGGCAACTGCTTCAGCAGCAACAAACGTTTACTACCTTTCAGGTTATGTAACATCAGCTAGCGATAAAGCGAAAGCCTTCAGCGAAGCTTATAAGAAAGAATACAACGAAGAGCCAAACATGTTTGCAGCCCTTGCTTATGATGCAGTTTACATGGCAGCGAAAGCAGCAGAAGGCGCAGCAGATTCAAAAGCTCTTAAAGACAACCTTGCAGCTTTGAAAGATTTCGAAGGTGTGACAGGTACTATGTCAGTTGATGCAGAGCACAACGTTGTGAAATCCGTTTATGTTGTTGGTTTGACTAACGGTGAGCAATCATCAGTTGATACAGTTTCTGCAGAATAATAAGTGAAAAAAGAGGGGACTTCCCTCTTTTTCCCTTGAAATAACTAGATTTTCTTAAAAGATTAAAAAATTCTATAAAACTTGCTTATTTTCAGAAAATTTTGTATAATGTAACAATGCTTCATAGCTTGAAAAATATTTAGAAAGATTGGTGAACCTATGCTTCAACAACTTGTCAACGGTTTGATTCTTGGTTCTGTTTATGCCCTTTTGGCCCTCGGCTATACCATGGTGTACGGAATTATCAGACTGATTAACTTTGCCCACGGGGACCTCTATATGATGGGTGCTTTTATGGGTTATTTCCTTTTGAACAATTTAACCTTTATTGCTGATGGCAGCCTTCGTTTTTTTGTTGCCCTTATCTTAGCAATGGCTGGAACCGCTATTCTTGGTGTCGTTATTGAATTCTTGGCCTATCGTCCTTTGCGGAATTCAACCCGTATTGCAGCCTTGATTACAGCTATCGGTGTTTCCTTCTTCTTGGAATACAGCATGATTAAATTGTTTACAGCGGATGTTAAAGCCTTTCCTCAAGCGATTGAGGCTGTGACCTTTAATCTTGGTCCAGTCTCCGTCACCAATATCCAGTTGATTATCTTAGGTGTATCTCTTGCCTTGATGGTCGCTCTGCAATTGATCGTAAAACGTACCAAGATGGGTAAAGCCATGCGTGCGGTTTCTGTCGACAGTGATGCAGCTCAGTTGATGGGGATTAACGTAAACCGTACGATCAGCTTCACCTTTGCCCTAGGTTCAGCCCTTGCTGGTGCTGCGGGTGTTCTCCTTGGTCTTTACTACAACCAAATCGAGCCTTTGATGGGTATGACTCCTGGTTTGAAGGCCTTTGTAGCAGCCGTTCTTGGTGGTATCGGTATTATTCCTGGTGCTGCTCTAGGTGGTTTCGTTATCGGTATTATTGAAACATTTACTTATGTGATTGGTTTGGATACCTTCCGTGATGCTATTGTGTATACAGTATTGATTGTCATCCTCTTGGTGCGTCCAAGCGGTATCCTTGGTAAGAACGTGAAAGAGAAGGTGTAACCATGAAGCAAAATCTCAAAGTGAATGCAATCTGGTTGGCTATCTTATTGGCTGGTTTTGGTCTTATTCAAGGTCTAGTAGCAGCTGGTGTTCTCAACTTCTATTACATCCAGATTGTCCAACAAATCGGAATTCAAATTATTTTGGCCGTGGGTCTCAACCTTATTGTTGGTTTCTCAGGTCAGTTCTCTCTTGGTCATGCTGGTTTTATGGCCATCGGTGCCTACTCTGTCGGTATTCTTGGTAAGATGATGCCTTCTTATGGCGGATTTGCCATTGCCTTGATTGTAGGTATGTTGCTTGCGGGGGCAGTTGCTCTCTTAGTAGGTCTTCCAACCCTTCGTTTGAAAGGTGATTATCTTGCTATTGCGACCCTTGGTGTTGCGGAAATTATCCGTATCTTGATTATCAATGGTGGTACAGTCACAAACGGTGCGGCTGGTATCATGTCCATCCCACTCTTTACTAGCTGGCCTTTGGTTTACATTTTTGTGATTATCACAACTCTTGTAACGGTCAACTTTTTGCGTAGTCCAATGGGGCGTGCAACCATTTCTGTTCGTGAAGATGAGATTGCGGCAGAATCCGTTGGTGTCAACCCAACATTTGTGAAGGTTTCAGCCTTTGTATTTGGTGCCATGACAGCAGCTATTGCAGGTGGTCTTCATGCAGGTTATGTTGGAACAATCGTTCCCAAAGACTTTGCTTTCATGACATCTGTAAACGTCTTGATTATCATCGTATTGGGTGGTTTGGGTTCTATCACAGGTACCTTTGTAGCAGCGATTGTGCTTGGTATCTTGAACGTATTTCTCAAGAGCTACTCAGACATCGCCATGATTATCTACTCATTGGCCCTTATCCTCTTGATGATTTTCCGTCCAGGTGGCTTGTTGGGAACTAAGGAATTTAGCGTGGCAGCCTTGCTCAAGAAGAAGGAGGTTAAGTAATGGCATTACTTGAAGTAAAAAATTTAACCAAGAACTTCGGTGGTTTGACTGCCGTTGGTGATGTGACCATGGAACTCCACGAGGGTGAATTGGTCGGTTTAATTGGTCCTAACGGTGCTGGTAAGACAACCCTTTTCAACCTTTTGACAGGTGTTTATGAGCCAAGTGAAGGAACCATTTCTCTTGCTGGTACGATCTTGAATGGTAAAGCTCCTTCTAAGATTGCCTCTCTAGGTCTCGGTCGTACCTTCCAAAATATCCGTTTGTTTAAAAACATGACGGTTTTGGAAAATGTATTGATTGGTCTTGGTAATCACGGGAAATCTGAAGTTTTCGCAAGTTTCTTGCGACTTCCAGCATTTTATAAAAATGAAGAAGAATTGAAAACCAAGGCGATTGACCTCTTGAAGATTTTCGATTTGGATGGCGATGCGGATACGCTGGCTAAGAACCTTCCTTACGGTCAACAACGTCGTTTGGAAATCGTTCGTGCCCTTGCGACTGATCCAAAAATTCTTTTCTTGGATGAGCCAGCGGCTGGTATGAACCCGCAGGAAACGGCAGAATTGACCCAACTCATCCGTAAAATCAAGGAAGAATTTGGCATTACTATCATCTTGATTGAACACGATATGAGCTTGGTTATGGAAGTGACGGAGCGTATCTACGTATTGGAATACGGTCGTCTGATTGCGCATGGTACTCCAGAAGAAATCCGTAATAACAAGCGCGTAATTGAAGCCTACCTTGGAGGTGAAGCATAATGGCAATGTTAGAAGTGAAAAATCTTTCCGTCAACTATGGCGTAATCGAGGCTGTAAAAGATGTCAGCTTTGAAGTCAATGAGGGAGAAGTTGTAACCTTGATCGGTGCCAATGGTGCTGGTAAAACCTCTATCCTTCGTACCATTTCAGGTCTTGTCCGTCCATCAGCTGGAACGATTTCTTTCCTCGGAAATGAAATCCAAAAAGTTCCTGCCCGTAAAATCGTAGCGGATGGCTTGTCACAAGTTCCAGAAGGACGTCATGTTTTTGCTGGCTTGACTGTTATGGAAAACTTGGAAATGGGTGCCTTCCTTCGCAACAATCGTGAGGAAAACCAAGCTAACTTGAAGAAAATCTTCGCACGCTTCCCACGTTTGGAAGAGCGTAAGAACCAAGATGCGGCAACTCTTTCAGGTGGTGAGCAGCAGATGTTGGCTATGGGGCGTGCTCTAATGAGTCAACCAAAACTTTTGCTCCTAGATGAGCCTTCCATGGGCTTGGCCCCAATCTTCATTCAAGAAATTTTTGATATCATCCAAGATATCCAAAAACAAGGAACAACCGTTCTCTTGATCGAACAAAATGCCAACAAAGCCCTCGCCATCGCAGACCGCGGCTACGTCCTAGAAACAGGAAAAGTCGTCCTCTCAGGAACAGGAAAAGAACTCCTCGCCTCAGAAGAAGTCAAAAAAGCATATCTGGGTGGCTAAAACAACCCTGACGGGTTGTTTTAGGTCGGAAATGAGAACCGCTGGCAAGCGGTTTTCTTTATAAATGGGTTACCCCACGTTTTAAGTTGGAAATAGGAAAACCAGTAACGCAAGTTGCTGGTTTGTCCCCCGAGGCTGACGCCTCATTTTAGGTTGGAAATAGGGACCGTCGGCAGACGGTCTTTCCTTTTATTCATTTTTTGGACCTTTTTAGGTTGGAGATGAGAACCGCCGGTAGGCGTTTTTCTTTAAATCAAGGTCCGGGGGAGTGAAATAGTTCGGCAAACTATTTCAGCCTGAGCCTAGAAATGAACTAGGAAGTTGAGGTAGGCAATCTGCTTGGTTTTATATTCCAATTCTTCAACGTGGAAAGTTGACTTTCTTGCCAAGTCAGTCTTCTTATGCTAGACTATCGTAGTAGAAAAGGAGTTAGGATGAAACAGAGATTATCGCTTATTGGATTGCTGCTTGTCATTATTTTGACAGTCGTTCTTTCTTTGGCTAATCGTCAGGAAGTTGTTGTCAATTACTTGTTCGGCCAATTTAGAATGCCCTTGATTTTGGTGATGATTGGTTCACTTTTACTTGGTATGGTTTGCCAGTATTTGCTTGGTTTGACCAAGCACTTGACATTAAAGAGTGAAATAAAGAGTTTGAAAAAGGAATTGTCAGAAATACCAGTTCTACCAAGCATAGAGAATGCTGATAAGGTAGAACAAAGTAAGTAAGGCAAAGGTTGCCTGCTAAATTGAAGGAGAAATGATGTTTACTAAAGAATTTGGATTGATGTTTTATGTGGATGATGTTGCTGCTGAGAAAGAGTTCTGGACAGCTGCTGGTTTTACTATTTTCAATGAAGCTGAGATGATGGGGTATGAAACATTTGACATGAAGCCACATCCTGAAGCTACAACGACCATAACAGTTTATGCAAATGAGTTCATTCGTCAGGTATCACCAGAAGTGATTGATATGAAGCCAAGTATCCTGTTTGAAACGGATGACATTGATGGGCTTCAAGCACGTATTGCAGGTTTGACGGATACCTGCAGTCCTGTCAATGCAGAACCATTCCCTAACTTTAACTTTGCTAGCCCAAGTGGTCATTACTTTGCGGTCAAGGGTTAGGTTAATCTAAAGTTGAACAATCAGCGGTTTTCTATCGCTGATTTTATTTGTATAATTTATATATAGCATGTATATTTTGTGTAAATTTGGGACCTAGTGTGGTAAAATAGTCTTTGTAATACCTATTTGTATTTTAGGAGAGAGATATGAAACTTCTAAGCAGATTTGCATATATATATATATATATATCAAAGCGATTTAAAACACTTGCTCAATTCCATAGTAAACGAAACCTGCCAGTCTTGGCAGGCTTTTTGCGTTGTCGAAAGGCTGGTGTCTAGATGATTTGGAAACAACTTATGCAAGACATACCAGTCTATGCACCAGAACTCTTGGAAGAAATGAGAGCCATAGAGGAATACCAAGCAGGCTTGCTTGAAAAACTAGAAAGACAGGACAATGCCTTAGAGTTGGAGGCTGTTTACCAAGTGGAACAAGCCCGCCTGACTGATATTGTCAAAGGCTATCTGGACATCAAGCGTAAGCCTGACCACTATGCCCAAGCAGAACAGAAATTAGCAGATGCCCACGGTCAGTTAATCGGTTTCCGTAAGCATCTCCACAAACTCTTGCAAAAGGTCAATGAAGAGGACTTAAAAGATTTTCAAGTCAGTCTACGTTTACTACCTGGTCAGCGGGAATTGGTTGACCCTCAGGCTCTTTATCAGACTAAAAAGCCAGCCAATGAAGTACAGATAGAAGATGAACTCATCCGCCATCTGGCCAGTGGAGAAAGTCAGTGGGTCTACCGCCCTGAATTGACAACGGAAGAACTGCTCTGGGCAAACTTTTTTGCCAAGCTAGAGGCTAATAACGTCCGCCATTTAGCTGACAATCCTCTGACAGACCAAGAAAAACACCAAATTCGCAACCAGCTCAACTTTGTCAATTTCTACGAAGCAGCCAAGTGGCTGGCAGGTGAGAATGGCATTGCCAAGGTTCAAGTCCAGCGGGAAGATGCCAGTCTTGGTACCATCCGTTTGGAAGTCATCTGGCGGCATAATGTTGCTGGGGGTAAGTCCAGCTATGAAGTCGTCAATCAAGTTGTGACAGGTGGCGATGCTGCTAGACAAAGACGGGGTGATGTGACCCTCTTGATTAACGGACTTCCTATGATTCAGATTGAGCTCAAGAGCCGTTCCCATCCCTATATGGATGCCTTTCGTCAGATTCGGAAATACGAGCAAGAAGGTCAGTTTAAGGGTATCTTTTCGAGCTTGCAGATGTTTGTAGTGTCCAATATCACTGATACCCGCTACATCGCCGCTGCCAAAGAATCCAAACTCAACGACCGCTTTTTGACCAAATGGGTTGATAAGAAGAACCAAGCTCAGCCCCATCTATTTGACTTTGCCAGAGAGGTCCTTTCCATCCCGATGGCTCATCAGTTGGTCATGCAATATTCGGTTATCGACGACGACAAAAAAGCCCTTATCCTGCTTCGACCTTATCAAATTCATGCCATCGAAGCCATCAGAGAAGCCAGTCGTCTTCGTCAGTCAGGCTATATCTGGCACACGACAGGCTCAGGTAAGACACTGACTTCCTACAAGGTAGCTCGCAATCTCCTGCAAATTCCATCCATTGAGAAGACCATTTTTGTCATTGACCGTACGGACCTTGACCAGCAGACCACAGCTGCCTTTCTGTCCTACGCAGAAAATGACATGATAGATATTGACCAGACGGACGATACCCAGCACTTATTGAAAAATCTAGCTTCAGAAGACCGATGTGTCGTGGTCACCACTATCCAGAAACTCAATACCCTCCTGCGTCAATTTGAAGAAGGACAGCACGAGAAATTCCACCAACGTGTCAAAAATCTCAATCTAGCTTTTGTTGTGGATGAATGCCACCGAGCTGTCACGCCAGAACGCCAACGGATTTTAGAGCAGTTCTTTGTTCATTCCCTCTGGTATGGCTTTACAGGAACACCTATTTTCAAGGAAAACAAGAGAGAACAAAAGGGGGATTTGGCCCAGACAACAGAAGAACAATCATGACCACCCGTCAAACGGGTGGTTTGAACAAGGGCTATAAGCCCACATCACCAGCCAGCGCCTAAAGACGCTGGCTTTCACTTTGTTCAAGCCTCACTGCTTTTGACT
>NZ_POIZ01000021.1 GCF_002960425.1 Streptococcus suis | reverse complement strand
TTGTGTTATACTGTTTATACATTTTCATGCCTTTCTAGTTGTTTTGTCGTTATTATAATTATAAAGCATGAAATGGAAAACGAGCAACTCCTAATTGGAATTGCTCGTTTTTTTATATGCGAGAAGCTAGTTTTTGCCCAGCCTCGTTATATCAGATAAAATATTCCTAATAACAAGGCAAGCAATCCCAGATAGCCAAGAAAACTGAAAAAAATCTGTTTCCCTGTAAAGAGATTTTTTTCCACAAGAGGTGGAAGGAAAATCACGACCAAACAACCTCCAATAGCTCCTCCAATATGCCCTGCCATACTAATAGTTGGATTGAAAAGACCCAATACCAAGTTCAATCCCAAAAGGACCATGTATCGTTGACCAAGAACCTGTAGATAGGGGCTGCGACTAAATTTCCTCAAAAGGGCCATAGCTGCAAAAAGACCAAAGAGCGAGGTCGACGCACCTGCGCCAACCACATCTGGTGTAAAGAAGAGGACAAAAAGATTGCCCATAATACCAGACAAGAGATAAAGGAGAAAGAAGCGCCGAGGCCCAAACAGTCCCTCTAGCTGATAGCCCAAACCAAGTAAGGTAATACTGTTAAAGATAAAATGTTCCCAACCAATGTGGACAAAGATAGGAGAAATCAAGCGCCACAACTGAGTCGGATCATACCGCACCACTTCACCATACATACCACCAAATTCATAAATCGTATAGGCTGTAGTGGTCTGCCCAAATCGAAACACTTGTATCAAAAGAAAAACAAGAGCCGTGACTGCCAACAAGGCATTGGTCACAGGATAGCGCTTATCAAAAAAGTTCTTCAAAAATCAACAACTCCTTTACTGGAATATCAAATAGATCTGGTTCAAAATCATAGACTTGAAAGTCTGCCAAGGTCGATACCATTTTCCCCTGATAATCTGCTAGGTAGCGATCATAAAAACCGCCTCCATAGCCCACTCGAAAACCCGCTTGATTCCAAGCTAAACCAGGAACATGGATCAACTTAACCACAGACTTATCCACAGGTTGTGAATAAGTACCAGGTTCCCAAACTCCAAACCTGGATTTCACCAAATCATCCGGATTATATTCTACAAAATCCATACGCCCTTGTGAATAGGTCTTAGGGATGAAAATCTGCTTGCCATCCTTTTGAGCCTGCTCAATCAGGTAAGAAGTGTCAAACTCATGGGGCATGGAAAGGTAGGTCCCAAGCGACTTTGTGCCTTGATAGGCCTCAGAAGCAAGGAGGCGCTCCGTTAGCTGCTGACTCCATCTTGCTCGCTGGCTACTAGTCAGGGCTTTCAATCTCTGCAAGACCTCTTGCCGAATTTCTTTTTTATCCACAGAAACTCCTTTTCTTTCAGAAAAAGACTGGAAATTCCAGTCTAGTTTGCTTTTATTTTCAAAAAATCGCTCAACTTATCCACAGCAAAGGGAAGCACTTCCTCTTTGGGACTGAGACGTGGATTGTGAAGGGGATAAGGCGTATCCACACCCAGCCAGAACATAACACCTGGAACCTTGTTGAGCAGGTAGCCGAAGTCCTCACCCGTCATGGCAGGTGGACAATCAATCATCTCCACTCCGTCAACACCATCAAAGTAGGTCATCAACTCATCAGCCAGTTGAGGATTGTTCTCCACAGGCAGATAGCCGCTTGGATTTAGCTCAATCTCCAAGTCCACTCCAAAGGACAGGGCAATTCCCTCTGCCACTTCCCGCACCCGTTTTTGCACCAAGAGGCTCATGTTCTGAGTCAAGGCCCGAATGGTCCCGTGCAGAAAGGCTGTTTCAGCAATGACATTGTTTGTCGTGCCAGCATGCATGGAGCCGAAGGTCACCACCGCTCCCTCGATCGGGTCGACATTTCGACTCACCACTGACTGAACCTGGGTCACAAAGTAGCTGGCCGCCACCAAGGCGTCATTGGCGGTATGGGGAAATGCTGCGTGGCCACCCTTTCCTGTAAACCGTATCTTGACTTCACAGGTCCCAGCAAAGAGGGTCGCACGGTTGGTGGCCATTTGACCAACTTTGAGGTCTGGTCGGACATGGAGCCCATAAAATTCATCTGGCAACCAATCCCCAAATGCCCCCGCTTCATACATGAGCATGCCACCTGCTAGATTTTCCTCCGCAGGTTGAAACAAGAAGAGTAGGTTATTTTTCGGTTGCTGCTCTGCCATTTTCTCCAAAAGCCCCAAGGCAATAGTCATGTGGAAATCATGTCCACAGGCATGCATACGTTCTGGGTGGAGGGACTTGAAGTCCAGGCCCGTTTCCTCCACGATAGGTAGACCGTCAATATCCGTCCGCCAACCAATCGTTTTTTGAGGAGCAGAGCCTGTCAGATAGACCAAGATACCTGTCTTCCATATACGGACTTGTGCAAAAGAACAGTCTTGAAGTAAACCTTCAATGGTCTCCATAAGAAAGGCGTGGGTCTTGAATTCCTCCATGCCCAGCTCTGGAATCTGGTGGAGGGCCCGACGTATCGCGATTAAATCTAGCATAGCTACCTCTTAGAGTGTCCGCAAAGCCTCTTCCAAGGCTGTTTTTTGTTGGGTTTGAGCGTCGATTTCCTTGATGATGCGAGCTGGCACACCTGCCACTACTACGTTTTCAGGGACGTCTTGGGTCACAATAGCACCCGCCGCGACAACAGAGCCGCTACCGATTTGCACGCCCTCGATAACAACGGCATTGGCACCGACCAAAACATTGTCGCCAACACGCACTGGCTCAGCCGAAGCTGGCTCGATGACACCTGCAAGAACCGCACCTGCACCGATGTGGCTGTTTTTACCAACCGTCGCACGACCACCAAGGATAGCTCCCATGTCAATCATGGTACCTGAACCGATTTCCGCACCGATGTTAATGACCGCGCCCATCATGATAACGGCATTATCACCGATTGTCACTTGGTCACGGATAATGGCACCTGGCTCGATACGGGCATTGATATTACGCTTGTCCAGCAAGGGCACAGCTGAATTGCGGCCGTCTTGCTCAACCACGTAGTCTACATTTTCAGTCAAGTTTGCCAAAAGTGGCTCGACATCCTTCCAGTCACCGAAGAGGACATTGCCAAGCTTTGTCACTTCAGCAGGAACAGGACCAGCCAATTCACCTTCAAAGGTCACCTTAACAGTCGTTTTTTTCACAGCATTACCGATAAAGGCAATGATCTCTTGGGCAGTCATTTTTTGTGCAGTCATAATGTTTCCAATCTAAAAGTAATATTATGTCTATTATATCAAAATTTTCTGAAAATTTGGGGAAATTTTGTTTTAATCATCTATGACTTTTCTCGGATTGACTGCTCCGACAATGTAGTCCTGTACCAGACCTGTATCATCCAGGACAATCCCGTGTAGCACTCCGCCGTAAACAGCTCCCCCGTCAATCCCCATTTTTCCATCTGGACTGGTCCAGATTTGGCTGATGCGGAGCTTGGTCTGATAGAGATTGTAAACAGGTGTATGTCCAAAAACAATTATTTTTCCTGTGGTATTTTCAGCCTCATGGAAAGGGGTGCGTAACCAAACCTTATCATGATTATTGGTTTCACGCCAATCTGGTAAGGTCAAATCAACTCCTGCATGGACGAAGATATAGCGCTCAGTCTCCATATGATAGGGGCAAGATTTGACAAAATCAATCAATTCCTCATATCGATCCATTACCGCATTGGCATCCACCAGGCCATCTACCGGCGCATCCAAGGGACGCCCCAGTAAAGAATTGATGGTCGTATCTCCACCGTTTCTCCGATAGTGGTCGTAGCGATCAACTGGATCGCGTAACCAAGCTAGAAACATCCGTTCATGATTACCAGTTAAACAGATAGCACCTTTTTCATAGACCAACTGTCGCACCAACTCTAGGCAGGCCTTTGAATTTTCTCCCCGGTCAATCAAATCGCCAAGAAAAATCAGCTGTTGCCGCTCTTCATTCCATTTCTTTAAAATATCGAGTAGGAGTTCAAATTTACCATGAACATCTCCTACTACAAAAAACTCTCTTTTCATAGTGTCTATTCTACCACATTTCCAAAGGAAAGAAAAACTGGGAGTGTGATAAAACTCAAGACATAGAAAAGAGTTCGTCCTCACACCCCCGCACAAGTTGATTAGGCCAGATTGGGAGTATGAAACACGAACTGCTGAGAGTTGCTTCGCAAATCTTATCTCCAACCTTTAACAGTCCACTGGACTGTTAAACCCAATCAACCACTGCGCTGAGATGTTGACACGAACTCTGATAGGCGGGATTAAAGTTTCATTTTCTTACAAACGTGCGTTCAATTCTGCACCGAGTTCTTCAAATCCTGGTTTGCCAAGAAGAGCGAACATATTTTTCTTGTAGGCTTCTACGCCTGGTTGGTCAAATGGGTTAATCGCATTGAGGTAACCAGAGATCGCAATCGCCAACTCGAAGAAGTAGAAGGTGTAACCAAGTGTGAACTCATCTTGTTGTGGAAGGGTCACAAACATGTTTGGTACGCCACCATCTGTGTGAGCAAGAAGTACGCCGTCCGTTGCTTTTTTGTTTACAAAGTCAACGTCCTTACCTTGCAAGTAGCCAAGACCGTCAAGGTCTTCTGCCATTTCAGGAATCAAGATATTTTTTCTTGGTTTGTCAACACGTACCACTGTCTCAAAGATGTTGCGGTTTCCTTCTTGGATGAATTGTCCAAGAGAGTGCAAGTCTGTTGAGAAGTTAGCAGATGTTGGGTTGATACCTTTTTGGTCCTTACCTTCTGACTCACCTGCCAATTGTTTCCACCACTCGCTGAAGTATTGCAGTGATGGCTCATAGTTAGCCAAGATTTCTGTTACATAACCTTTTCTGTAAAGGATGTTACGAACAGCTGCATATTGGTAGGCTTGGTTTTCAGCAATTTTATCTGAAGTGTAAGTCGTACGAGCTGCGTTTGCACCTTCCATAAGGGCATCAATGTCTGCACCAGCTGCTGCGATTGGCAAAAGACCAACTGCAGTCAAGACTGAGAAACGGCCACCGACATCATCTGGGACAACAAAGGTTTCCCAACCATTTGCGTCCGCCTCAACCTTAACAGCACCTTTTGACTTGTCAGTTGTCGCATAGATACGCTTGTTAGCTTCTTCTTGACCGTATTTCTTCACAAGCAATTCTTTGAAGACACGGAAAGCAATGGCAGGCTCAGTTGTTGTACCTGATTTAGAAATCACGTTAACTGAGAAATCCTTATCTGCTACATAATCTACCAAGTCAGCAAGATAGCTTGATGAGATCGAGTTTCCAGCGTAAAGGATTTGTGGTGCTTTACGCTCTTCACGTGTTTGCAAGTTTACAAAGGCATTGCTCAAGAAATCAATAGCTGCTTTAGCACCGAGGTAAGAACCACCGATACCGATAACTACCAAAACTTCACTTTCATTTTGGATCTTAGCTGCAGCTTCCTTGATACGAGCAAATTCTTCTTTGTCGTAGTTTTCTGGCAAATCCAACCAGCCGATAAAGTCGCTACCAGGACCTGTTCCTTGACGGAGCATTTGGTCAGCTAGGGTAACTTGTGGTTGCATGTATTCTACTTCTTGAGCTCCAACGAATTGGCCCAAGACTTTTGAATAATCGAATGTAATATGTGTCATGTCATTCCTCCATTTATGTACCATAATATGATAACGCTTTATCATGTTTTTTTCAAGGAATTTATCAATTTTCATTCATTTTCATAAAACAGAGTTCGCTCGAATGTTATTTTCTGAAAATTGTTTGTAAACCGCACTTGTATAATAGTCTTCTAAATACTCGCCTGACTGGGTAACACTGATAAAGCTGGGACATACCTTAGACAGTAGGTAGAGAGGCAGAAGAGTCGGATACCAAATGGTCATGACTTCAAAAATAAATTTACTATTATTTCCACGTTGAATGTAGCGCTGCCTGTACTCCGCTTTCAGACGAGGATGCGGGATGTAGATATGAAATGGGACAGCTCCACGGACAAGCATTACCAATAACATTCTCAGTAGGAAATTCATTGCAACAAGGACAGTCTTGCCCTCCTCATGCAAGGCATAGGCTTTGTCTATATAGATATTTTTATAATTCTTGTCTTTAATAGGCCGAGGAGTAGATTTCCGTTCTTCCTTGGTCAAATGGCTGACGCTCCTATTATCGTACTTAATGTCAGACATCTCTAAATCCACTACATTGGCATATTTCTTAGCGAGGGTAGTCTTACCCATACCTGGAAAAGCAAATAAAAACATAGGCCTTCCTCCTTATTCCCCAGTAGAATAGCAGAGCTTTACAAAAGTTTTCTTAAGTGGAAATCTATTTTACTCCTTTTTCCAAATATATCAATAGAAAATTTCAAAAATCAGTCCCTAGACGGAGATAAAAGTACCTGATCAGGCCGTCGCCCCTATTTTGCCCTTCATTCTAAAAATAAGAAAAGGAAAACCCTCTGAAAACTTGATTTCAAAGGGTTATTAGACCATAGACAAAAAGAGCACACACCCGACTTCGCTTAGGGCTGCTGGATTCCTCCCCTGACCCGCTTCACGCACGAATGTTGCTCCGTTTATTATTATAACACAAATCGATGAAAGTGCAAGTTTGGACTACAAACTAGCTATCCGAAGCTGTTTCCTCTTGCGCCTTCAAGGCCTCTTTCTCAGCTTTTTGCTTTTCTCGCCTCTGTCTGAAAAAATCTTGCATAATCTGAGCGCAGGATTCTTCTAAAATCCCCGTTTCCACTTCCACACGGTGATTGAGCCGCTGGTCGGTCAAAATGTCATAGAGGCTGCCTGCAGCCCCAAACTTCTGATTGGCAGCTCCATAGACCACCTGGGGAATACGGGCCAGTCCAATAGCACCACTACACATGACACAGGGTTCAATGGTGACAAAGAGAGTCGTGTCCAGCAGTCGCCAATTCCCTTCCACTCGATTGGCTTCTTGGATGGCCATGACTTCGGCATGCATGATGGCCTGATTGAGTTCCTCACGGGCATTGTGCCCACGACCAATAATCTGTCCATCCTTAACAATGACACAGCCGATAGGAATTTCATCCTTGTCCAGTGATTTTTCAGCCTCTACCAAGGCCTGAGACATAAAATATTCTTTTTCTTCTAAGGTATAGTTCATAAAATTATTATAACAGAAAACAGCCCCGAAAGGCTGTCTCTACACTGTTTATTACAATTCTCCAACCAACTTCACTACGTTTTCTACAGTGAAGCCGTAGTTGTCAATAACTGTTTGTGCTGGAGCTGATGCACCGAATGTGTCGATACCAAGGACTTTACCGTCAAGGCCGACATACTTGTACCAGCTTTGAGTAGCACCCATTTCAATAGCCAAACGACGACGGATAGCATTTGGAAGAATTTCTTCCTTGTAAGCTGCGTCTTGAGCATCGAAGAGCTCAGTTGATGGCACAGAAACCACACGAACTTTTGTACCAGCTGCTTCTAGTTCTTTGGCAGCTTTGACAGCCAAGTTGACTTCTGAACCAGATGCAAGAAGGATTGTATCAAAGCCTGCTGCTTCATAAACCACATAAGCACCTTTGGCAACCTTGTCAAAGTCTGTTCCTTCTTCAACTGTCAAGTTTTGACGAGTGAGGACAAGTGCTGATGGTGTAGATTTGCTAGTCAATGACAAATACCAAGCTGCCTGTGTTTCACGCGCATCTGCTGGACGGAAGACGTTGAGGTTTGGCATAGCACGAAGTCCTGCCAGGTGCTCAATCGGCTCGTGAGTTGGTCCATCTTCACCAACTGCGATAGAGTCATGAGTGAAGACATAAGTCACAGGAAGTCCTTGAAGGGCTGACAAACGAACCGCTGCCTTCACATAATCTGAGAAGACGAAGAAGGTACCACCATAGACACGAAGTCCACCGTGGGCTGCCATACCGTTCAAGATAGTACCCATAGCAAATTCACGAACACCGAACTGAATGTTACGGTTGAGTGGATTCGCAGAATCTTGCAAACCATCTTCCTTGATATAGGTCATGTTTGAGTGAGCCAAGTCAGCTGAACCACCGAGGAAGGTTGGCAAGACCTTAGCTGCTGCGTTGAGGGCATCTTGTGATGAGTTACGAGTTGCTTGTGAGAAGCCATTTTCGTAGACTGGGAAGTCTTCTGGTTTCACTTCCACTACATCGCGACCTTCCAAGATAGCTGTTACTTCAGCTGCTAATTCTGGATGAGCTTGCTTGTAGTCTTCTACTAATTTCACCCAAGCATCGTAAGCTGCTGCACCACGATCTGCTACATTTGCCTTGAAGTCAGCATAGACTTCTGCTGGAATTTCAAATGGAGCGTAGTTCCAGTCAAGTGCCTTACGAGTTGCTTCTGCTTCCTCTGGTCCAAGCGGCGCACCATGGACTGCGTTTGTACCTTGTTTGTTTGGTGAACCGTGACCGATGACAGTCTTGATTTCGATAAGAGATGGCTTACCAGCTGCCTTAGCTTTTTCAATAGCAGCAAAGATTGCATCTACATCTGTTCCGTCTGTTACGATATCTGTGTGCCAGCCATAAGCATTGTAGCGAGCACGCACATCTTCTGTGAAGGAATCTTTTGTTTCTCCATCCAAGTTGATATCGTTTGAATCGTAAAGAACGATCAGTTTTTCTAATTTTTGAAGACCAGCATAAGAAGCCGCTTCTGCAGAAACACCTTCCATCAAATCGCCATCGCCACAGATGACATAAGTATAGTGGTCGAAGATTGGGAAGCCGTCGCGGTTGTACTTCGCCGCAAGGAAACGCTCTGCTTGTGCAAAACCTGTCGCAGTTGAGATACCTTGTCCAAGAGGACCCGTTGTCGCGTCAACACCTGCTGTATGACCAAATTCTGGGTGACCTGGCGTTTTTGAACCCCACTGACGGAAGTTCTTGATTTCGTCCATGCTCACATCTTCAAAGCCTGAAAGGTGGAGCAGTCCGTAAAGCAACATAGAACCGTGTCCTGCTGACAAAATAAAGCGGTCGCGGTTGATCCAGTTTGGTTGAGCTGGGTTGATACGGAGCTCTTTAGTAAAGAGGCTATAAGCCATTGGAGCTGCACCCATAACAACACCTGGGTGACCTGATTTTGATTTTTCAATGGCGTCAATACCAAGGAAACGAATTGCATTTACTGAAAGTTGTGACATCTTATTCTCCTTTAATAAAGTCATAGTTCTATTATACCATAAAGCGTTTTCGCTTGTCATTTGCAAAAGGCAGGACTTGCGTCCCGCCCTCGGAGTGATCTATTATAGCAAAGCTTTGAATTGAATGTTTGAATCTTCCAAGAAGCAATCGTCAAAGCCACGTGGGTGATGGTATTCAATGCGGTCTTTGTCAAGTGGATAGGTGTACTTGCCACCAACTTCCCAGATGAATGGATGGAAGTCGTATTGCAAGCGTTCTTTACGCATTTTCCATAGTTGAAGAATCTCATCTGTTGATGCCATAAAGTTAGACCAGATGTCATAGTGAACTGGGATAATCACCTTAGCACGCAAGTTTTCTGCCATACGAAGAAGGTCGATTGATGTCATCTTGTCTTGGATACCGATTGGGTTGTCACCATAGTTGTTGATAGCAACGTCAATGTTGAAGTCACGACCGTGTTTTGCAAAGTAGTTAGAGAAGTGTGAGTCTGCACCGTGGTAGATGGTTCCACCTGGTGTTTCAAAGACATAGTTGACTGCCTTGCGAGCCATGAGCTCATCTGTCACAGGAAGTCCTGCTAGTTTGCCACCGTTTTCTTCGTAGCCTTCGATTGGAAGAGTTACCAAGCAAGTACGGTCGAAGGATTCTACAGCGTGTACCTTGATGTCTTTGAATTCAAAGCTATCACCTGGTGCGATACGGATGATACGGTCAGCTGGAACGCCCCATTTTTCCCAGATATCGCCACTTTCAACTGGTCCTACAAATTTGACATGGTCTAATTTTGGATTGTTGATGATAGCAGCTGCAGTGCTGATGTCCATGTGGTCGCTGTGGACGTGTGATACCAGGTAGTAGTCCAATTCATTGATGGCAAATGGATCGATAACCATTGGTTGTACACGCAAGTTTGGTTGCAATTTACGGACACCTGCCATATTGGCCATTTGGTGACCCCAAACCATATCTTTTACTTTTTTAGTTGACTTACCGCGAGATGACCAAAGGTCCATGACCACGTTCGCACCACCAGGTGTCTTAATCCAAACACCACAGTTACCAAGCCACCACATAGCAAAGTTGCCTTCTGGCACTACTTCTTCTTCAATTTCTTCATTAAGCCAAGTTCCCCACTCTGGGAAAGTTGAAAGAATCCATGATTCTCTTGTAATATCTTGAACTTTAGCCATTTTTCATTCCTCCTATAAGGCTGATTGTATTTCTATGTTTCTAGTATATGCGCAAAAGGTCACAAAAAAAAGACCAAATAAAACACAGGCTTGTGTTCACATTTGGACTTTAAGGCATGGGCAAGTAAAAATCAGTACAAATCCGTTTCAATATCTCGGCTAGACATATTGGACAGCAGTTCATTGCTGATTAGCTTTTGCAGTCTGCCCTTGAGTTCTTGGACTGTCTTTCCGTCGGTTAAGTAGCCAGCTAAGAGCTTATCCAGCTCTACCGCAAATCCCTGTTTCTCATCAGACAGGCTACGGTATTTGGCAAAGTGGGTCAGATTGAGTACATCATCGAAATCCAAGATTGGATGGACCCGTACCAGTGGAAAATCCGTTTCCAATCCTTCACTGGTGGTAATCAAGAAATCCACCTCCAGCAAGTCTTCAACACTCTTAAATTGCTCCGTGGTAAAGACTGCTCCAATTTTCTTGTCAGGCAGATGGTGTTGACACTGTTTATAAAGTAGCCGTTGGACAGACACTCCCTCATCACAAATCAAGTAGATATTCTGGCTCTGAACCTTACGAGTACCGCTTCGACGAATGGCTCCTCCGAGATGGATGGTCAGATAGGCAATATCCTCATCGGTCAATTCAATCTGCCACTCTTCCTCCAATATCTTACTGGAAACTTGGGTAACGGCAAATAAAGTGCTGTACTTCTCCTGGATTTGCTTGACCATTGGATTTTTGGATAAAATCCCATAGGTCTTTCTGAATAGTAGGGCCTTACAGTGGGCTAAGAGATGTCTAGCTAGCTCCTCTGGATTTTCCAACTCAAAGGAAGAATGGACTTCAAAGTGGTGAATAAAACGATTAACCACCCGTTTTAATTCATCAAAATCCTGGCTGGTGACATGAACATCGCTATCTTTCCTATAGGATAGGAGTAAGATAGCAATCAAGGAAACCTCAATATCATCTAACTCCAAATCAAAACTAGACCAAAGTGCCTCTTTCAGATCTTGGGCAACTAGATACTCGATCCGTTCACGAACCTGTTCAAATTCCTTGAGAATGGCTCGTTCTTCCAACTCATCCAACTCCATATTGCGATAGCTGAGTAAGAGAAAGGGGAGAACCTTAAGCATAAACTCAATCTCATAGCGATTGATCTTCTTCCCTAGTTTTTTCTCCAGACCGGCAACCTGACCTTGCCAGAACCGAACCATTTCTTCTGAGAAGAGAACTTGGTACTCGACTAGATCCGATAATTTCTCTTCAAGGACTTGAAGAAAGCCCTTGTTAGCATCTGAAAAAATGCTATAGAGTAGAGAATGGACATACTGGATTTTGTTCAGGGGATGGCAAACTAAGCTATAGCCTTGGCTCTTGGACACATAGAGGGTCATCTTATATTGCTCCTGTGTCAGTTGCGATCGAATTTCATTGAGGTCATTCAAGACTGTGTTACGAGAAACCTCTGTCAGTTCCATAAGCTTTTCAATGGTTACCCGTTCGGGTGTGATACAAATGTAGACCATCATCAATTGAATACGTTCATCCATATTCATAATGTAGCTATAGGAATCAATGGAATCTAAGAGTTGGCGACAGGCTTGCTTTTGCTCTTCGGACAAGCGAATGCCTATCCGAGGCAGACTTTCCAGAGCTTCAATACCTTTTGGCAAAGAAGCATTGATTTTTTCCAAGTGGTAGTAGATTTTTCTACGCGATTGTTGCAATTCCTTGGAAATAGCCATAATGGTTTCTGGCTCTTGGATACCAATCAAATGACGCAATAAGGCACAACTGCTTTTATCTAGTAACACCGTTTTCCCTCCTCTCTTTCTCTATCTTAACACATTTATGCACCAATTTCTAATAATTATAAAAACTGAACGTATTCGTGCATCTTCATTCAAAATTGCCGACCCACCTAAATAACTTAGTAGATGCTCTTGATAATCTCCACCCGTGTAATCAAATCTCCATGCATATTGTCAATCCGTAGAGCCACATTCTTCAGATAGACACAGGCACCAATAGCAATGGTTTTCTCCTCTTCATTGAGTTTGCGGGTCACAAATTCACGTAGGGTTTCACTGCCCTCGCTAGGAATTTTTACCCGTGCAATGATATTGGCAACCCTGACCTTCTGGCTGGCCCGCATGATGATGTTGTTGGAATCATCAAACTGGGTAAAGAGGTATTTTCTCACTGCAAATAAGATGGCAACCGACACAATACCAATCAAGTAGTCCATGCTTGACCCATGTTCCACAATCAATTGACGGGCAATGGCAACCAAGAGCACCTCAATCACCGTGCTGGGCGATTGTTTACAGAGCATTTTGATGAACTCGACCCCGACTGCTAGGGTCATGGCCTTGCTCAAAAAAATCTGGATAAAGGTGTCATCTTGAATGCCACCCGTCAAGGACCCCAGTAAATCCGCCAACAACAAGCCTGATAGAGCTAAGAGGGCTAGTCCTAAAATAGCAGATAAAATCAATTCCAGATAGTAGGCAATCTCTGTCAAACTATCTTGTAAAGACTTTCTCATGTCCTCTCCTTTCAAAAAAAGAAGAATGAGGAGAGCTCTTTTCTCATTCTTCTAATCCTTTTTCTAGAAACCAAGTTTAGTGAGCATCGCCCTTTTGGCCGTAGTAGGCATTTGGACCATGCTTACGGAGATAGTGTTTGTCCATGATGTAGCTTGGTGCTGGTTCCACCCGTGGATTGATTTGCTCTGTGTAGCGGTTCATCCGAGCTACTTCCTCAAGGACAACACTGTGGTAGACTGCCTGAGCTGGATCCTTGCCCCAGGTGAATGGTCCATGGTTACGGACAACAATTCCTGGAACAGCCACTGGATCGATGCCACGGCGCTCAAATTCTTCGACGATGACTGCTCCTGTTTCTTTTTCATAGGCCGAGTTCACTTCCTCAGCCGTCAAAGAACGGGCACATGGTACTGGACCGTAGAAATAGTCCGCATGAGTGGTTCCATAGAATGGAATATCTCGACCTGCCTGAGCCCAACCAACTGCCTCTGTCGAATGCGTATGAACAACGGCATGGACATTTGGCCAAGCCTTGTAGAGGGCAACGTGAGTCGCCAAATCAGACGAAGGATTAAGATCACCTTCTACCACATTTCCATCCAAGTCCGTAACGACCATGTTTTCTGGGGAAAGCTTTTCATAGTCCACACCAGAGGGCTTAATGACAATGCGACCAAGTTCTCGGCAGACTTCTGATACGTTGCCCCAAGTGAATTTAACAAGTCCGTGGGCAGGTAGGGCGATATTGGCTTCATAAACCCGTTGGCGCATTTCCTGTAAATCTTTTGGCATTAGTTCAACCCCGCTTTCTCAATCAATGGATAGAGGAAATCTTGTGCTTCCTTGATAGCTGCTCGCGTTTTCTCAACCGTTTCGCAGTTTTCAGACCACATCTCAATCAAGAATGGACCTTGGTAATTGGTCTTTTTCAAGACTGCAAACATATTGTCCCAATCCACACAACCCTGACCGAATGGGACATCACGGAATTGACCCTTGGAGTTTTCAGTTACTGCATAGGTATCTTTCAGGTGAAGGGCGGCGATAGATCGGTGGCCCAAGTAAAATTCGCTGTAAATGTCATTGTGCCAAGCAGACACGTTTCCAGTATCTGGATAGACAAAGAGATATGGCGAGTCGATTTCCTTCTCAACAGCCAGGTATTTTTCAATAGAGTTGATAAATGGATCATCCATGATCTCAATAGCCAACATGACCTGAGCTTGTTCAGCCCAGTCGCAGGCCTTACGAAGATTCTTGATGAAACGCTCTCTGGTTTCAGGTGATTTTTCCTCATAGTAGACGTCATAGCCAGCCAACTGGATGACCCGAACGCCCAAATCCTGAGCCAGTTCGATACACTGTTTCATGGTTTCCAAAGACTTAGCTTCAAGAGCAGGGTCATTGGAACCTAGCGGGTAGCGACGGTGACCAGAGAAGCAAATGGTCGGAATACGGACACCTGTTTCATAGATAGCCTTGACCAGCTCCAAACGCTCTTCCTTGGTCCACTCCAAACGTGCCAAACGTGCATCGCTCTCATCCACCGACATTTCCACAAAGTCGAAACCTAATTCCTTGGCAAACTCCAAACGCTCCTTCCATGTGAAGTGCTTGGGTGTTGCCTTTTCATATATTCCGATTGGTCGTGCCATGGGCCTTACCCCCAGATACGACGGATTTCGTCTTTGAATTCACGCGCCGCAGCTGCTGGATCTGCCGCCTCTGTAATACCGCGACCAGCGATAAAGGTGAAGACATCTACACCCTCGAACAATTTAAGCGTATCAACATCCAAACCACCTGTTACAGAAACACGGAAGCCCATTTCAACCAATTTTTTCACTTTATTGAGGTCTTTTTCACCCCAAGTTTCGCCAGCAAGGAGGGCGTCACGTGATTGGTGGTAGATAGCTTGTGAAATGCCCGCATCCAACCAGAGTTGAGCTTGTTCATAAGTCCAATCACCGTAAAGTTCGATTTGGATTTCACCCTTGTCACCACGCACTTCCTTGATAGCCTTCAAAGCTGCTTCCATAGTTGGAATAGTTGCAGAACAGATACAAGTCATCCAGTCCGCACCACGAACGGCATTGTTTTTAGCAACCGTACCACCAGCATCCGCGCACTTGGTATCCGCAACGATAATCTTGTCTGGGAAAAGGCTACGAAGCACTTCTACCAACTCGCTACCAACTTGGAGCAAGCAAACTGTACCTGCTTCGATAACATCCACTTCATGACCAACAGAGACAGCTGCTTTAATCGCACCTTGCAAGTCTGAATGATCCAATGCAACCTGTAGATTTGGGATATGTTTTGTCATAATACTATTACCAAGAAGGAATAGAAGACTGAACAGTCTAGTGTCTCCAGACTGTCAGACCTTGCTACTCTACTTCAATTCCTTTCATTTATGTCTATGTCAATTTCTTGTCGTCAGATTAGCTTTCTAAGTCTAAACCTTCTAAGTATGGGCTATTTTTAGACTCTTCAACCATTGCCAATACTTCTTCTGGAGTTTTGCAAGCAATCAAACGCTCGATGGAATTTTCCAATTCGAAGAGGGCGATGATTTGAGGGATAGCTACTGAAGTATGGATTTTTGGATCTGTCGCTGCAAGTGTCAAGAGGACAGAAACTTCCTTACCATCTGAGAAGGCTACTGGTTTTGTCAAGGTAATCAAGGCAAAGGAATCTTTCAAGACACCGACACCAGCCTGGGCATGAGGCATAGCCATACCTGGCATAAGCACATAGTAGGGACCGTATTCTTCAGTTGATGCGATAATAGCATCGTAGTATTCTTCTGTCGCAGCACCACTTTCAATCAGCGGTTCAACAGCCTTGTGAACAGCCTCCTGCCAAGTTTCTGCTGTCAAGCCCAAGCGGATAGAATTGTTTTCAATAAATGCTTTCTGTAAATTCATGTTGTTCTCCTCTCTATGTGAAAGGGGATGGGAAGAAATCCCGCCCCCTTTTTCAATTACAATACTTGACTAAGTTTTGTCTTGATTTCGTTGTCGTCCATGAGGTTGTCAAGACCAACCAAATGACCATTTGTACGACCTTCCAATTCTGCGATTAAGTGATTAGAAGCAACCACAATGTCATAACCTGCTGCCAAGCCTTTTGCTTCACCTACTGAGCAAGAAGCAGATTGGAAATCTGTTACACCGAGTTGACGAAGAGCATTTTCAACCTTCATCTTGATAACCATGGATGAACCCATGCCATTACCACACGCTGTTAATACCTTAACCATATTGTTTTCTCCTTGTTTTTTATAAAATATATTTTGTTGTTTTCTTAATGAACCGAGTAATAAATGAAGTTTTGTTCTGTTGATTTTCGAAGGACTATCATCTTACTGAAGAACAGGCACTCAATGAAAATCAGAAGCAGACTAGGAAACGCAGCCGACGGTAGAACTAGAGTTCACCAAGGCTCTTGACGACGTATCCTTTTGATTTTCGAAGAGTGTTAGTCAGCTTGCGCCTCACCGCGATAATAAGCTTCCTTATCTTTTGCTTTTGCAAATTGAAGTTGTGGGATTGCCAACAAGAAGAGGCAGACAAGAACATAACCAGCAATACCAAGGTATTTGAAGGCATAACCGAATGGCAACCATGGGATTTCGAAGTCGATGTTTCCGTGGTAACCACCGCTCAATTCAAGCAAGCCGACGCAGACTGCACCAAGAGCTACTTGAAGGACACCTGACAGGAATGAAAGAATTGCTGCTGCTTTCCAACCACCACGTTTGTCAGCGTAAACTGCGATAGCTGCGTTATCGAAGAATACAGGTACGAAACCAGTGATGATGAGGATTGGGCTCTTGAAGACAATCAAGAGAACAATAGTGATCAACTGACCAACCAAACCGAAGGCAAAACCTGAAAGAACTGCGTTAGATGAACCGAAGCCGTAAGAAGCTGCAACGTCCACCGCTGGGAATGAACCTGGAAGCAGTTTGCTTGAGATACCTTGGAAGGCATTGGTCAATTCTGCTACGAACATACGTACACCCTGCATCAAGATGAAGAGATATACTGAGAAAGTGAAGGCTGTTTGTACAACGTACATGAAGAAGGCTTGTTTAGCTGGGTTGTATGGAGTACCTGAAGTGATCACTTCTGGGTTTGCCATGATTTCTGGACCCAAGATGAACAAGATAACACCGAAGAATACCAACATCAAGGTTGCTGATGCAACAACTGTATCGTGGAAGATGTTAAGGAAGCTAGGCAACTTCAAGTTGTCCAAGTTTTCTTCTTTTTTACCAAGTTTTGGAGCAATCTTATCTACGAACCAGATAGCGAATTGTTGTTGGTGACCGATGGCAAATCCACCACCACCTGTCAAGCGTTGCGTTGCTTCAACAGTCATGTTTGAGCTGACTGCCCAGTAGATACCACAGATGATACCGATAGCTGCTGTACCAAATTGGTTGCGAAGACCTGGGATAAGGAAGAGCACCATCAATGAGATTGTTGCTGCTTGTTGTACCATGATGTGTCCAGTGATGAACAGAGTACGTACTTTTGTAACCTTACGAAGTGCAACCAAGAGGATGTTGACACCAAAACCAATCAAGAGAGCTGTCGTTGCTGCTGATACGAAATCAGGAAACTCTTCAGCGATTTTGCCGTTTGCTGCTGCAAGACCGAAGTAAGGATCGATAACTGCCGCATCAATTTGGAACTTGTAGTTCAAGGCTGCCAAGATTGGACGGAAGGTTGTTACCAAACCACCAGCAGCTACGTTCAAAATCATGTAGCCGACCGTTGCTTTGATAAACCCTGCAAAGACATCATGAGGCTTTTTCTTTAAGAGGGCATAGCCCACCAATACCAAAAGACCTACGAAGAAGGCTGGATTCTGCAAGATGTTTTGCGAGAACCAGTTTAATGGGGTTTGAAGAAAATCCATTTTTCAATTCTCCTTTTTGAAATGATTTTTATGGTTTTATTATAAGTCTTGAAAGCGGAAACAAAAAGACCAAATAAAACACAGGCTTGTGTTCACTCTTGGACTATTTGTCAATTTTTCTAATGTTTTATGCTAATTATCAAAGCCCAAAAGCAATTTCTTCTATATTCTGCAGTAAAAAAAGAAACTACTATGGCGTAGTTTCTCGTTCAATTAAACTGGCTTGACAATAGTAGCCTTGACTGGCCAAGGTCTGGCCATCCAAGAGCGTCATCAGGCGTTTGACACTCACCTCTCCCATTTTTCGAATGGGTTGTTTCATAGTTGTCAGGGCAGGGCTGGACATTCTGTCGATAAAAAAACCATCAAATCCAATGATCCCCACCTCCTGCGGAATAGCTTTGCCCATAGCCTGTAGACCTCTACTAATCCCCAAGGCCAAACAATCCGAAGCACAGATAAAACAAGTGTTGTCTGGTAAATCCTCAAACTCTTTAATAAATATTTCGGCCAGCTGGGAGTTGTTTTCTAGGCGATAGAGTTGACTGTCACGACCTTTCATGGTTGCCAAATAACCTTCTTCGCGTTTGCTTTCAAAAGGCTCTGGTAAATCAATCCCCACAAAGACAACAGATTGGTAGCCCTTGGCAAGAGCAAACTCTGTCGCTAACTTAGTTGCTGTAAAATTGTCAGAGTCCACAAAAGGCAAACCTGCCTGATTTTCTCCGAATAAAATAAGAGGCTTTCCTAAGTTCTGCAACCAGCTGTAATCCGATTTTCTGGCTCCTGTTACAATATAGCCATCGCACTGGTCCGTTACCAAATCAGCACTGGTCACCAGCTGCAAGGTATAACTGCTTTTATTCAACTCATTCGCAATTCCTGCCAACAGGTCCATATAGTAAGGCTCCACATCGTCCATCTTCTCCAGAATAATGACTTGTATGATAAAGGTTCTCTTTTCTGCAAGAGCTTTTGCCGCCACATTGGGCTTATAATGAAGCTCCTCCATCGCAGCTGTAACCAGGGTCCGTAATTCCTGAGTGACCTGCTCTGGATGATTGATGACACGCGACACCGTCATCTTTGAAACATTGGCTAGCCTAGCCACATCTGCCAAAGTCGTCATAGGCTCCCCTCCATAAAATCCTGCCAACTTGTATAAAATGTTGTGCAAACGTTTTCTTTAATCTATTATATCCAATTCTAGTAAAAAATGCAAAAGTGTTTTGAAGGTTATAACATCTATTTCTTTAGGTATGAGAAAAACACCAGCATTGCCAGTGTTTTCCTTCTATAGTTCTTCTTTCTGAATCCGAGCCAAGAACTGCTTGGTTCGTTCTTCTTTTGGATGGTCAAAAATAGCTTCTGGGCGACCTTCTTCGATAATCTGACCCCCATCCATGAAAATCACTCGGTCGGCCACTGCACGCGCAAAGCCCATTTCGTGCGTCACGACGACCATGGTCATGCCTTCTTTGGCCAACTGCATCATGACTGCCAAGACTTCACCGATTAACTCAGGATCCAAGGCCGAGGTTGGCTCATCAAAATAAATGACCTCTGGATTGGTCGCAATAGCTCTGGCAATGCCGACCCGTTGCTGCTGACCACCGGATAACTGACTTGGATAGAAATCATATTTGTCCGACAACCCAACCTTGTCCAAGGCTGCTTTACCAATTCTTTCAGCCTCTTGCTTGGGCACCTTTCGAGCCACAATCAGACCCTCCGTCACGTTTTGCAGGGCAGTCTTGTTGGCAAAGAGATTGTAGTTTTGAAAAACAAAAGCTGTTCGCTTGCGGATAGCTGCGATTTCTTTATGACCAATCTTAGCCAAGTCATAGCTGTCTTCACCGAAAACCAAGTGCCCCGCGTCAGCTTTTTCCAAAAAGTTCAAGGAACGAAGAAGGGTTGTTTTCCCTGAACCAGATGGTCCCAAGATGACAACCACCTCTCCTGGATTGACCTGAACATCAATTCCCTTTAAAACCTGCTGTCCATGGAAGGCCAGCTTTACTCCACTTGCTTGTATCATCTGAACCTCCTAATAGACTGCTAACTTCTTCTCACCATAGGCTTGAAGCTTGGTCAATATAGTTGAAAAGACTAGGTAAATAAGGGCCACTTCACAGTAGAGAATGAACGGCTCGTAGGTTCTAGCCGCAATCTGCTGGGTTGCCATAAACATCTCCAAGACCGTAATGTTGGCTGCCAGTGACGTGTCCTTAACCAGACCAATCAAGGTATTCGATAAGGGTGGAAAGGCCACTCGAAAGGCTTGGGGGAGAATGATGCGACGCATGGTCTGGGCAAAACTCATCCCGACAGAATAGCCAGCCTCCAGCTGCCCCTTAGGCACGGACTCAATAGAGGCCCGAATGGTTTCCGCAGCATAGGCACCTGTGTTAATAGAAAACACTAGGACTGCCGATGGGAAGGCATCAATGACCAGACCCAAACTTGGTAAGCCATAAAAAATGACATAGAGCTGGACCAAGAGAGGTGTTCCACGGATAATCCAAATATAAAAACGAGCCAGTTGTTTGAGTACTGGAAGATTGGCTACCTGTACCAAGGCCGTTCCAATAGCCAAGAGCAAGCCAAAGGCAAAAGACAGGATTGTCAGTGGAATGGTCACCAACAATCCTGGAACAAGTATCTGCGAAAATGAATCAATCACTAATTGCCATACTCTATCTGTCATGGTTTCTCCTGCTTACTTGGCTTTCGATACGTCTTCGCCAAAGTATTTGTTTGAAATTTCAGCTAATTTTCCTTCGCTAGCCAATTCCGCCAAGGCTTCATCGATTTCTTTGACAAGGTCTTCATTTCCTTTAACCACTGGGAAGGCTGTTGTGGAAACATCGTCTGTCAAGGTCACAACCTTAATCGGTGCATCTGCGTGTTGCTTGAGGTAATCCAAGTAAACCAAGTTGTCATTGATGGTCACATCCACACGGTTTGTATTCAACAATTCAACCGCTTGTGAAAATCCATCTACACCGACAACTTCCGCACCGTTTTCACGCGCCAAATCTGCCCAGTTACTAGTCAAACTGTTAGCAGATTTTTTACCTGCCAAGTCAGCAAAACCTGTAATCTCCGTATTATCTTTCTGGGTTACTAAAGCTCCGTAGATATAGGTGTATGGTGCTGAAAAGTCATACTTTTCCTTACGCTCGTCTGTCACACCGACTTGGTTGGCAATAGTATCAAAACGTGCCGCGTCCAAACCTGCAATCATGGAATCCCACTTGGTTTCAACAAACTCGACCTTAACGCCCAATTTCTCAGCAACTGCTTCAGCAACTTCTACGTCGTAGCCGACCAATTTTCCGCTCTCGTCATGGTAAGAGTATGGAGCATAGGCACCTTCCGTACCGATTTGAATGACACCTTCTTCCTTGATTTGTGCCAAGAGAGTTTGGTCTGTGCTGCTTGATGAGCTAGTTGATGTTGAAGAATTGCAAGCTGCCAAGGCAAAGGCTGCTAGGGCTGTTGTTGCAAATAAAGCTAATTTTTTCATGAATTGTACACTCTTTCTTTTTCAGATTGTACTATCATATCACGAAAGAATCTTATGAGCCAATATATAATTTCTATCAGGGGTATAAATATTTTAAATGGAGCCTCTGCACTTAGAAAAGGCCTATTTCTAGACCTTTGCATTTTTCAGTTTGTCCTGCCAACTTATTCGTCCAAGCCTTCCTCGGAGCGAAATAAGGCCTATCCCTAGACCCCAGCTGGAGGGTAAATATAGCTTACAGTTCCTTCGCTAGTGGTTGTTGGATCAAAGAAGCCACGTACATTGCTTGGGTAGTAGGCTCCGCCATAGTTTGATTCCATTACTTGAATAGTGCCGTCGGCCGCTACATCGGTAACATAGGCAACGTGACCATAACCACCGTCTGTCCAAACAGCGATTGCGCCAACCTTAGGAGTTGTTCCTACTTCATAACCAAGAGCTGCCGCACTGGCTGCCCAGGCGCCACCATTTCCCCAATAGTTGCCAACCCAAGGCGCCATTTCCTTGGCTCCCCATGTACATTGACCAGCAGGATAGGTATTGGCTGTGTATTCTACAGCAACCTCTGATACCATATTTGTGGTCAAGGCTGCTTGAGCTGCAGCTTTAGCCTCTGCTTCTTGTTTCAACCGCTCCTTTTCTTCTACTTGAACAGTCAAGGCTGAAAGCGTGGGACTATCTGTCAATTCTGTATCCGCCTTAACAGCTTCTTGTCCCAGAGCTAACATTCCTCCCAGCATGGCAGTAGCAAGGGCAGCTTTCATAGTTTTGTGAAGTGTTTGTTTATTCATACTCATCAAATCCTTTCAATCTATACTCAATGAAAATCGAAATCAGACTAGCTCCAAAGGTTCGGGGAACCTTTGGAGGTTGGAGATAGAGCGAACCTGTTCGCTACAAAAAGGTTCGGGGAACCTTTGGAGGTTGGAGATAGGCGAACGTAGTTCGTTTCTACTCATACAGATAGAACTCTGTTCCTTTTATATTTCAAGGGAACAGGCTGAAAGGCTCCACTGGAGCATTTCAGTCATCAAATCAAGTCAACAAGGTCTGATTTTGATTTTCAAAGAGTTATTACTTCTGCATCTATCTTAACCAACTTATCTTGCACAAGACTTAAAGAAATGTGACTAGTATGTTAACTCTTTTACAGACAGTTAACAATTAGCTTTCAGCATGCTATAATAGAAAAAAGTCAGGAGGAGAATATGAAAGATATCGTTTTAATTCACGGAACCTGGTGTGACGGCTCCGTCTGGGGAGATTTTGCCCGTAAATTAGAAAACATGGGCTTGCGGGTCCACACACCTAGCCTACGCTACCACGACCTCCCTTATGATGATGTCATGGAAAAGGTCGGTGCCGTCAGCCTGACAGACTATACTGAGGATTTAGTCGCCTTGGTTGAGAGCTTAGACGAACCACCGCTACTCTTGGGGCATTCTCTGGGCTGCCTCTTGGCCCAAATGGTTGCGGAACGCACTCAGGTGGCTGGTATGATTCTCATGGGACCCGCTCCAACGGCTGACATCTTTGCTTTCTATCCAACCATGATTCGTTGCTTCATCCGTCACTTCTTGCGCTGGGGATTTTGGAAAAAGCCCATGCCACCTTATAAAGCCGAATTCTTCCGCTACTGCCTCAACGTTCAGGAGCCTGCCCTAAAAGAAGAGGTTTTCAAGACCCTGGTGCCCGAGTCTGGCAAGGTCTATACCCAAATGGCCTTTCCTTTCTTTGACAAAAGCAGAGCTGGCTATGTCGATTTCAGCAAGATTACAGGACCTGTCCTAGTCATCACAGGAAGCGAGGACAAGATGACCGTATCTGCCATTGCCCGAAAAACAGCTAAAAACTACCAAGATTCTGTTCTGGTTTCCCTAACAGGAGCAGACCATATGTACGAATCTGGTAAGTTCCAAGACAAAACTCTCTCTGTTATCCACGCTTGGTTGAGCGAGAAGAAATACCTATAGACAGACAAAAACGACCTCCCCTACGGAAGTCGTTTTTTTCCCACTTGTTATTATTTTCTCCTACTTCTAAGTACACTGAGTAAGATGAACACCAAACCAGAAATAATATTGAAATACTTATTTCCGTACAGTGGACTAATCGCAATCAGAAAGAAGCCGAGTGCCAGCAGGAGGGGAGATTTATTTTTAGAAAACATCAGTCCTCACCAGCCTTAACCTTATTGGCTGCAATAACAAATGGAGTCCAAATCAAGAAGGCTACAAAGAGGTTGAAGAGAGAGACTAGAGCTGCCATTACATTACCACCTGTTGCTAGATAAGCGTAGAGTCCTGGAGGGGTAATCCAAGGAACAGCTAGAAAGACCGGAGGAATAAGGCCAGCAGCAGTCGCTAAGTAAGCAATAGCTGCACAAACTGGAGGCACAATCAACCATGGAATGACAAAGAGTGGATTCAATACCATCGGAATACCAAAGGTAATAGGTTCATTGATGTTAAAGACTCCCATCGGAGCGGATAGCTTAGCAACCATCTTGTATTCTTCCCGCTTGGAGAAGAGGAAGATAGCGATAATCAAAGCTAGTGTTACACCTGAACCTCCCATTTGAGCATAGGCATCAAAGGAACCGCGTGTCCATAGCCAAGGTAGGTCTGCTACATTTCTTGTTGCCTCATAAACCGCTGTATTTTCATTCAAAGCAATACCATAGATACCATCCATGATCGGTGCCAATACGTTATGACCATGTAGGCCAAAGAACCAGAAGAGCTGGACAAGGAAGGTTAACAGCACTACTGAGCCAAGACCTTGAGAGAGCCCAAGCAAGGGCATCTGAATGTAGGTTGATACCACATCACTCAAAGACTGACCAGATACAGAGAATACAAGATAGGCCACAATAGAAGAAGCATAAATTGCCGCTGTTCCTGGGATAATAGCCGCGAAAGCCTTGTTAACTGCAGGTGGAACAGAGTCTGGTAGCTTGATAATAATATTACGTTTCACCAAACTTGCATAAACAAAGGTTGCCAAGAAACCAATAAACATGGCTGTGAAGAGACCAGTTGCACCTCCGTATTTCAAGGCGATTGCTCCCCACTCACTGGTTTCTAATACAGAAACACCATCAGTGGTAACAATGGTCAAACCAAGTTCTTCCAAAGCAGTGATAACCGATTTGTCCACCCCTTCTAAAGCGGTTGAAATGGTAAGGCTTTGAGGAATAGTTGAAATGAAGGAGGCGAAGGAAATCAAACCACCCGCCAAAGGATTGACCTTGTACATCAAAGACAAGTTGTAACCAAAGGTAAAGGAAAAAACAAGCGCCATGATACCAATGGTTCCAAAATAAACATAACCATTGATGTTAATAATTGGCTGCATGGCCTCTGCAAAACCTGTCCAGCCCATATTGTTTGGAATATCCCTCAGAAAGACATTCAAAAGAACGGCCACCGTACCTGCCATGGTAATAGGCATCATGGAAATAAAGGAATCACGAATCGCAATCAAGTGACGTTGCGAACCAATCTTACCAGATATTTCCATAAACTTTTCAGAAATATTTGACATAATCTGTCTCCTTTTCTATTTTTTTATTGTATATGATCGAAATATTAAGCTGAAGCCCCGTCTACAGAATGGCGAATAAGGGCTTCTAATTGGGCCTCTGTCTGGCGTTTTATACTTTTTGAAAACAGTTTTTCCATGAGAAAATAGTTACCTTTTACAAAAATATCACCAGCTTCCATCTCATAAGAATACTCTATATTGGTTTGAGCATTCCCTAAATCTTCTAGCCGATAGCAAACATGTTCTTTACCTCGGTTAGAGTGAAAACAGACTGCGTAACAATTGGGTGCTGAAAACTCTTCGATGATCACTTTGACACTGTGCTGACCTTTATCACCAAATGTTTTAGTATAAGTAAGTCCCTGGGTAATGTCTTGATCTTGCAAGGTGGAACCCGTATTTTGCTGAAAATCATCTTTTAAGGATTGGCGAATAGTAGCGAAAAGTCGCTCAATTGGAACTTGACCTATTTTTGATATCTTCATAACCCAGTCCTCCTATAATTATCCAATCTGTTTATAAAGATCTACAAACTCTCTCGCTAAATCAATAAATGTCAAAGCATTCATCAAGTGATCTTGTCCATGTACCATTAACAAAGATAATTCTACAGACTCTCCACCTGCTTCTTTTGCTAGTAATTGTGTTTGTGATTTATGGGCAATATTCAATGAAGCAGTTGCGTCGTGGAGCAGCTCTTCCGCTTCGTCAATACGACCTTCTTTGGCTGCTCGAATCGCCTGACTAGCAAATCCCTTCGCTTCACCACCGTACATGATCAGCCCCATGATGGCTTCAAGATACTCTGGAGAACTCATACTAGGCCTCCATCAATTTTAAAGCTGCTTCTAGAACTTTAGCCCCATTCATTACTCCGTAATCCATCATATTGATAGCATCTACCTTGATAGCTGGCTCAAATTTTGCCTTATAGTCATTCAATAAGAATTTTACTTGGGGGCCTAAGAGCAATACATCAATCTCTTTTTGAGCAACTTCATTATCGGCTTCAGATACTGGAACAGCCCAAATAGTTGCTTCAACCCCTGTTTCTTCTGCTGCTTTTTGCATCTTAGTTACAAGCATACTTGTAGACATACCTGCGTTACAAACTAACATAATGTGTTTCATAAAAAACTCCTCCTACCCCTTTCTTTGAATGAGGGGAATAAAAATATTCATTAATTCACTATAATTTGGATGTTCCAACAAACGTTCTTGGAGAACTCTATCTTGCACAAAATCAACCAGACAAGGTGAAATATGCTTTAGATAGGTATTTCGCCCCTTTGAAGGTGACAATAAGAAGACGAATTGAACTTGCTTTCCATGACCCCAATCCACAGCATTCTTATATATCCCTACAACAATTTGTTCTGAATAACTCATCGGCAAGGCTGGATGAGGGAAGGCTAACCGATCCCCAAAGACAACCGGGCTGTAAGATTCCCGTAAATTCACTTGTTCTATAAAGCGATCAATAAAATCAGGTTCAATGGATTCGTTCAAAGAAGCTACTAGTTTCTTCAAGGCTACTTCTCGGTTACAATCCTCCTCAAGGTAGACTATTCTATGTGGAGCAAATACGGCTTCTGCAATCTGCTTAGCCTGACCTACTTCCATTAGCACATTTTCCCCTTGGTCAGGAATAACTGGGGTCGTTTGCTGTAAATGAGATCGAATAGCCTCTATGTCCTTCTCTGATAAGAAGACGCTGACATTAATGACTGGGGTCATAAAAATTAGATTCGACAAGCTAATGGATGAAATAATCAAATCAACGTCCTTCAGTCGTTCCTCTGTCACTTCATAATAACTAACCGTATCAAGAAATTCTAAGCTGGATGAAAATTCTTTCTCCAAGCGATTCTTTAGCATCAATGCACTTCCAATTCCGGTAGCACAGACTACCAATACTCTGGTCTTCTTAAATCCCTGATAACGTTCTATGGCCGCCATCACATGTAAGGTAAGGTAAGCCCACTCATCATCCGATATCGAATACCCCATTAGTTCTGGTATCGCTGCAAATGCTGTTTTTGTTAATTCGAAAGCCTCAAAATATTTGTCTTTAATTTCAGCAGTGAGGGGATTTCCCAGTTGAATATTATTCTCCAAACGAATACGTAATGGCATCAAATGGGCCAGAACTCCTTTGAATAGTTGCTGATCCTTTGACAACTCTAGGCCTGTTAATTGTGATAAATGCAGGAGACTGTTCTCCACATTTTGTCTAAATCTCTCTTCCACCTCACCATCTTGATTCGGATTCCCCGTTAGTTTTACCTTAAGGTGCAAAGCAATATAATTTGCTTCCTCTGGTGGTATCGTCACTTGAAACGTTTCTTCGATTCGTTCAATAATCCGCTGTGCTACAAGATACTCTTGAGACGACTGAATACGCTCCGATATCGGAAATCGGTCTAGACCAGACCCGATTTTCATCCGTTGTAAAAGAAGAGCAATATGGAGCACTAGATTCTGCATGACAAAATCCGATAAACGTAATTTAGCATCCCGACACTCGTCTAAAACGATTAACATTAAGTCTGTGAATCGTATATCTGGCAACAGATTGGTTTCGACAACCCCGTAAACAGATTGAACATTTCCCTCATCAAAAAAGTAATCCATAATAAAGTGACGGATAGCAGGTTCATCCCCTCTTAGCTCAATTCCTTTACGTGTCACTAGGAGTTCTAGTTGATAGGGTGTGAACAGTTTCCGAATATCCGCCAAAATGGAATGAAGTGTAGTCTTTCCAATGAATAGCTCTCTCTGTAAGCAATCTGGTGACTGAATCGGATCCTCAAACAAGAGCTTATTGAGAATATACCGTTGCCGATCACCCGCTTCTTCTAGTTGGGTTAAATCGGTTAATTGCTTTTTTAGGTGCAATTGCTCCTGCCAAAACATTTCAAACTCAACTGGCCGTTCAATCTGTAAACAATAACCACTACCCTGTTTTGAAAGGATATGAGCACCGCTATTTTCTAAAGAAGATGTCAGTTGATGAATATACGTTCTTACCGTTCGATCACTCACTGATAACACCTTAGCTAGCTCTATGCTTGGTACGAATGTCTCCTGTTTTGCAAGTAAAACCTCTAACAAGCGTACTTCTTTTTTAGATAACATGCTCCCTCCTTTCCTCCAACAGTCTTTGATTTCTTATATGTACATTATAACATGGAAGCGATTTCTAGAGGTCCCTACTTTTTCCGTATCATTAGTGAAAGTGCTCGGAAGCTATGACCAGCTTAAACTTTTGCCAGGGTTTAATAAAGCCTAACAAGGGAAGATAGTCTGGGCTGATTCGTCCGACCTTATTTACCTTTGGACTGATGGTAAATTCTTTGAGTGCAATTTGCAATTCACCCTTGTAGCGACCATATAAATCATTATCAATTAAGATATCCCCTCGTCCCACAGGAATTGCTTGGTCTGACCGAGCCGGTACAGATGCGTCCTTATACACCACACGAGGCATGGTTGAACGCAGAACATAAGCAGAAATATCTCCTCTATAAACATGATCAAACGCTACAATCTCTTTTTCAACGGGAGTCAAACCTTCCTCGACATCAACCATGAGGCTGATTGTATCTTCACTTAAAGCTGTTTGAATGGATTGTAGCTCCTCCTCCGAAATAAATTGGTTTGAAATCAAAATAGAATCAATAAAACCCGTTGCCTTCATCCAAGCAATTTGCAAGGGAAGGGGCCAGAACCGATGATCTTCTAATGTTGGTAGACCTTCAGATAATGGCCATGGTCCTTCAGAAGCTGTTTGTGCACTGACAAATGCCGCAGTTCTTATGCCAGATTGATGATAAAAAGATGACATCTCTAAGAAATGCTCTTCGGATAAACCTGTAAAAGCATGAGGATAAAAATTATGGCAGGCAATGATATTATTCCTGTTTGCAGGACTAGTCAAAAGCTTGGACAACAAGGTCTTATCTGTACTCAAATTTAATTCAACTTTTATGTTGTATGGATTATGTGTCATCTCAATGATTTCTTCCAAAGGAAGAGCTTCATCAAGACGAATACCAGCCAACCCCAGTTCAGCTGCACGCTCCATCAATGCCCCTTCCCAACCTTGTGCTGCAATAAAATGGGGGCTGATATCTGCAATGACAGTCATCCCTAGTTGATTTGCATAGTCAATTAGTTTTTGATACAATTCGAAAACTGTTCGGTCTCCATTTTCAAGTTGCAATAAACTCATAAATAGGCGCCTTGCTCCGTATTGGTGCAGCAGTTTAATGTAAGCTTGACTCTCTTCTAGCGAGTAGTTTTCAGGATAAATTGAAAAGCCCAGTTCCACCATCATTCCCTCCTAGCGATGAAAACCATTGGCATCGCTCAATTTCTTGAACCACTTGCCTGATTTTTTAACAATTCTTTCTTGCGTGTCTAGATCCAGTTCAACTAATCCATAGCGATTCTTGTATGCATTTAACCAAGACCAGCAATCAATAAAGGTCCATAACATGTATCCTTTACAATTCGCCCCTTCTTGGATAGCTCGATGTAATTCAACTAAATGATCTTCGATAAATTCAATCCGGTAATCATCTTGAATGAGTCCACTGTCTTTAAATGCGCTCTCTCCTTCAACTCCCATACCATTTTCTGTTACAAACCATTCGATATTATGGTAATTTTCCTTAATATTTATCGCAATATCATATATCCCTTTTTCATAAATCTCCCAACCTCTATGTGGATTCATTTTTTTACCTGGCATATCATATGGGGCAAAGAAATGTTCCGGAGTAAGAGGTTCTCCCTCTTTCCAACTATTGGTTGGAGCTTGTACCCGAAGGGGTTGATAATAATTCACCCCTAGGAAGTCCACACGATTTTCCTTAATTATGGCTAGTTCCTCGTCGCTGACCTCTGGCATTAGACCATATGCATCAATCAGCTCGACTAATTCATCGGGATATTCTCCTAACACAGACGGATCTAGAAAACTCTTTGTTTGAAACAATTCTGCAATTCGAGCTGCTTTTATATCCTCTGGTTGCTCACTACGAGGGTAGGCTGGAGTTAGATTCAAGACAATAGCGATTTTTTTATGAGGATTTACCTCATGGCATGCCTTTACAGCTAAAGAACTTGCCAACTGTGTATGATAAGCCACCGCAACTGCCGCCTTTGCATCAACCTTACATGGATAATGATAATTTCCTAGATAACCACACTCTACTGGAACAATCGGCTCATTAAAGGTAATCCAACGATCGACTAAGTCATCAAACAACTCAAAACATGTACGTGCATATGCTTCGTAAGCTCGAACAATTTCCTTATTTTCCCAACCACCTTTTTCTTGTAAACAATAGGGAAGATCAAAGTGATAAAGATTGACAAAGAGTTGAATTCCCTTTGCTCTTACCAAAGAAAAAACTGAACGATAGAAGGACACCGCTTCTTGATTGATTTCTCCAGTACCTGTTGGTATAAGACGCGACCATTGAATGGAAGTCCGAAATACAGTGTGCCCAGTTTCAACTAATAAATCAATATCTTTTTCATAATGTGTGTAAAATGTTGATGTTTGACTAGGGCCAATTGTGTTATGAAATCGTTCAGGCTCAATACTATACCAATAATCCCAGTTGTTCTTTCCTTTTCCATCACCTGGCTCAATTCCCTCACTTTGAGGTCCTGATGTAGAAGAACCCCACAAAAAATTTGTTGGAAATTGATAAAATACCTTGTCTTTAGTCATTGATTGTTCCTTCTCTCTTTTATGTGCTGTATAGCTGGTGCGAATTGTGGCAAATAGTTCTCATGTGCAAGTAACATATCTTGCAATAGCGCCTCAGCTTGTGGTCCATTTGAAATAAGCGGGTTTAGTGTAAAAGCTTGTAAAGCCAGTGAATAATCACCTGTCATTGCTGCCTGAACAGTGACAAGCTCCATTTGCTTCATCAGTTGTAAATAACCGGTTACAATCGGCGGAGTTGGTGGACAAGCTAGTGGAGTTGCTCCTTGCGCAGAGATTATCGAGGTGACTTCTACCACACAATTTTCAGGTAGATAGGGAATAACTCCTCTATTTACAGTAGATACGGTCAATTCTTCTCTACTATCATTATGGATAGCACAAATGATTTGACAGGCAACATCACTATAGTAGGCACCCCCACGTAGTTCCAGCTGTTTTGGTTTGTCTTTCAATTGTGGGTCTTTATAAAGCTCAAACAATTCTGTCTCTACTTCTTGCACAACCTTGGCTCGTACATTACCCTGACGATACTGTTCCAAAGTATCCTCTAACATTTCTTGTTCCAAAAAATAATAACGATGGTAATCACATGGCAACATTTCAATCGTCCGAAGCAATTGAATAGGAAACTCTAGATTGGTAATATTTTTGACTGCTTCTGGCGTCTCCTCTCTCAAATCCCCATACAATGTTTCTAAGACTACTTGTGTACGATTTTCCCCATACTTATCCAAAACTTCATGAAAATGAAAATGATTTAACCCAACATGGCGCGTACTTAGGTCTCCTTCTGATTGACCTAAAATCTGAGCAGCAAGTTTCTTTTGACCAATAGGGATATTACACAGACCAATTACTTTCTTCCAGTGGAGTTCATTAGCAATGGCTTCCGTTACGATACCAGCAGGATTCGTAAAATTAATCAACCAAGCATTGGGACACAAGTCCTTCATATCCTTTATAATCCCTTTATATGCTTCAATGGTCCTAAAAGCTTTAAAGATTCCTCCAGCCCCATTGGTCTCTTGCCCCAGCATCCCATAACTCAAGGGAATGGTCTCATCTAAGTATCTTGCAGGTAGTTGGCCAACTCGGAACTGAGACGTTACAAAATCAGCCTCTAACAATGCTTCTCTTCGGTCTAAGGTCGACTCTATCTTCCAGTCCAAACCTGCTTTTTTGACCATGCGCCGTGCTAAATTAACAACGATTTCCTGTTTTTGGGCTCCCTGTTCAACATCAACAAACCACCATTCTCGAATGGGTAATTGATGTGCACGAAGAATCATACCTTCAACCAATTCTGGAGTGTAACTTGAGCCGCCACCGATTGTCACTAATTTGATTGTCTTCATAACCTCCCCTTCTTCTTGTTTTTAATATATCCTTATTATATGATCCATCTAGTAAATTGTAAACCAATACCTGCCCTTTGTTTTTCCGTATCACAACGGAAAAAAAGCTGTTCCTCCTCTAGAAAACGCAAAAACGACCTCCCCTACGGAAGTCGTTTCAGATTGAAGACAAACACTTAAGAGGCGTTTGTCTTTTTCTGTTTATTGGTCTGATAGTCGGTCTTTTTGCCAGAATCGTGGCTATTTGTACAATATAAAAAGGCTTCC
>NZ_POIZ01000020.1 GCF_002960425.1 Streptococcus suis | reverse complement strand
ACAGAGAATACCTGGCGAGCATAGGCGAACAGGGTCATTTTGAGCAACATGGCTGGATGAAAGGCTGGACGACCAGTATGGGAAGTTTCTTCTAATAGAACGGATAAAGGAATAGTATCCACAAACTGACTAATCAGACGAGCCTCATGCGTTGCAGGTAAATCCCAAGCAAGATTTAATTCCAAACTTAACTGATTTGTGTTATACTGTTTATACATTTTCATGCCTTTCTAGTTGTTTTGTCGTTATTATAATTATAAAGCATGAAATGGAAAACGAGCAAATCCTAATTGGAATTGCTCGTTTTTTTATATGTGAGCGGCTAGTTTTTGCCCAGCCTCTTTTTTTGTTATTCCGCTGCTAAACGATAGATGGCTTCAGCGTAGATGTCCATTGTCTTGTACAAATCTTCCAATGGCATGCGTTCATTTTCCTGGTGCTCTGTCTGCTCTGTATCGGGGAAACAAGCTCCAAAGGCCACACAGTTTGGCATGGTACGAGCAAAGGTCGCTCCACCTGATGAAATTGGTTGACTAACCATATCACCAGTCTTATCCTGATAAACCGACATCAGTGTCGATACCAACTGGCTATCCAGTGGAACATACAGTGCTGCCAAGTAGTCATATTCTTCATAGGTCAGACCACATTCCTGAGCCTTGGCTTGTAAGGTTTCCACTAATTTTTCCTTGTCAGCTGTGACTGGTATGCGAATGTCCAAACGAATTTCTGATCTCTTGGCATTGATGGTTAGGCCCGCAATATTGAAACTCAAGGTACCTGACGGCTCATCGGTTACATCACCAAACAGCTTGAAGCCTGTGGCATCTTCTCCGATAGCATTGACAATGAAATCAAGGGCAGGGTGATTTTCAAAATGTTCCAAAGCCTTGGCCAAACGAACAATGGCATTAACACCTTCCGCAGCATCTTTTGCATGACGAGAAATACCGAGGACAGTCACTTGATCATCCTTTGCTTCGTAGTCAAAACCGAGCTGGTCTAACTCCGCAATAATCCCGGCCAACAAATGCCCTGAATAACTAGCCTTGGCAGGAACCACATTATAGGCGGTACCAGCTTCGATATTCAAACAAGGATGACCCGGTCCATGTAATTTTGCCTGGAGCAAGCCTTTTTCCGCATAGGTCAAAGGGAAGGAGGAATCTGGTGCAAAGCCCATAGTTGCTACTTCTTCTAGTTGATTGTAGCGATTCATACACCGCCAAAGCGTTTCTTCATCTGTACCAAAAATAAAGCGAATGCGTTTGGTAAAGGAAACACCTGCATCCATTAAAGCCTTAACAGCAAAGAGGGCTGCCATAGATGGTCCCTTATCATCCTGAACACCTCGACCAATCAGGAAGCCATCTTTAACGACTGCTTCAAAAGGCGGCGTCTTCCATTGCTTGAGATCACCAGCAGGTACGACATCCAAATGGCAGAGAACAGCCAGCAAGTCTTGCCCCTGACCAATTTCTGCATAACCGTAATAGCCTGCAGGGTCTAAATAGGTTTTAAACCCCATTTTCTCCGTCATGGCTAAAGTATGTTCCAGAACATCCTGAATAGCTTGACCAAACGGTGTCTCAGCTTGATGTTCGTGCAGGACAGACGGAAAAGCCACCAAATCTTTAATAGCCTGGACACACTCTTCCTGATGAGTAGTTTGAATAAAACTTGTTTCCATTGTTACTCCTTTCAACAGATTAAACTATTGTTCTTACTAATTCCATTCTATCACAAAAGGAAAAACTGAGCCAGATTTCATCTGCTTCAAAGATAGAAACTGACCCAGATTTTCGATTAGAAGAATGTCGCAATGACAAGGATAGCGATTGAGGCAAGGACGATAGCTGCAATCAATTTACCAACAAACTTGTACCAAGTACCGATTTCCACACGACCAAGAGCCAAGGCACCCATTACGATACCTGATGTAGGAGCAACCAAGTTCAATACACCAGAAGCTGCTTGGAAGGCTGTGATAATCAAATGAGCTGGTACATTGACAAATTCGCCTAGAGGTGCCATGATACCCATTGATGCGCCTGCAAGACCAGATGTGGATGGAATCAAGAAGGACATCGGTAAGTAGAAGAGATAGGTCAAAATAATGAAGACCTGTGAAGATAGACCTTGTAAACCAACTTCGCCCCAATGTAGAATGGTCGCCGTAATCATACCATCATTCATAATCACTTGAATACCACGCGCCACTGCACAGATAAGGGCAACGCTGAGCAAGTCCGCAGCACCATTCATAAAGGCCTTGACAAGACGCGCTTCATCCATGCCATAGACCACACCGACCAAGACACCTGCTACTGCAAAAAGCATAGCTCCTTCAGGGAAGTACCACCAGCCAAATGGATAGGTTGAGCTACCAATGACTTGACCGATACCTGGCAAGCCAAGCAACCAAGTATTGAAATCAGCAAAGACAGAGACACCCAAGTCTTCCCAAGGAATAAAGCTACAAATCATGACAACAAAGGTCAAGACAAATACCCAAAGAACACGTTTTTGAGCAGGGGTTAAGACAGCATTTACTTCTTCTTTTGAAGTATTGACATTGAAGTGGGCCATATCTGCTTCACGTTGTTTGTAAACGAGAGATTTAGTTGGGTCCTTTTGCACTTTTTCAGCATAGTTGGCAACGAACCAAACGCCCAAGCCCAAAATGACGATAAAGAAGATAATCCGCCAAATCATACCATCTGCCAAAGACACACCTGCCGCATCAGAAGCAACACCTGTCGCAAATGGGTTTACAGTAGAAGCCAAACAGCCGATTTGAGAACCAAGTAAGATAATAGCCACACCAGTGATACTGTCAAAACCAACCGCCATCATAACTGGAACTAGCAGTGGGAAGAAGGCCATGGTTTCCTCACCCATACCATAGGTGGAGCCACCCAAGGCAAACAAAGGCATGAGAATGTAAATCAACATTTTTTCACGGCCTTTGAAACGTTTCACGATAGAGGCAATCCCCACATCAAGCGCACCCGTTTCATTGACCACGCCCAAGAAGGAACCAACCATCAGGATGAAGAAGGCAACGTCGATAGCCTTGCTGGTATCACCGTGACCCAACATAGCCCGAACAGGTGCCATCAAAATATCCCAAATCCCTTGTGGATTTTGTGCTACTGCCTGATAGGTGCCTGTGATAAATTTCCCAGCTTCGTCTTTCTCATACTGACCAGCTGGAATAATCCATGTCATAACTGCCATAAAGGCAATAATGAGCATCAAAATAGAATACGACGAAGGCATTTTAAAGCCTTTTTTCACTTTTTCGCTCATCGCAAAAACCTCCTATAATATTTTTAAAGTAATCTTGTATCCGAAATGACCGTATCAAATATCCACCTATCTTCAAGAGATGTCTATCTCCTTCAGTCTATTATCTGAAATCATTGCTTATAGATAGATACTTGATAGGAAATGGATGAGAGGGGAGGGAGCTTAGAAGCCCAGACCTTCATGTTTCGATTAAAGGGAACCCTTGTAGGACTATCAATACTTCCACTCCCCTAACTCCATCAATAAATAACCCGTCTAGTTTAAAAACTATATTTTCATGCAGAGTACATCAACAAATAGAAGCCTCAAAGATACATACAGCTACTTAGCCTTTGACAATGATAGTACCGCTATCGGATTCAATCAAAGCGCCTAAGTTTTCTAATGAGGTAATGACTGCTTTTGATTGCGGCTTATTGTTTACAAAAGCAATAGCTGCTTCAACTTTCGGTAGCATGGAACCAGGTGCGAATTGATTTTGTTTGATGTATTCTTCCAATTCAGCTACGGTAACAGTTTCTAATTTTTCTTGGTCTGGTTCATTGTAGTTAACAAAGACATAGTCTACGCCTGTCAAGACGATAAACAAGTCTGCATCAACCAATTCTGCCAAACATTGAGAAGCAAAGTCCTTATCGATAACAGCTTCCACACCTGTCAATGTGCCATCTGCTTCTTGGACAACTGGGATACCACCTCCACCAGCAGCTACGACCACTTCACCTGCATTGAGAAGGGTACGAATGGTACCAATTTCTTTGATTCCTACAGGTTTTGGCGAAGCAACGACTTTGCGCCAGCCACGTCCGGCATCTTCTTTGAAGGTTGCGCCAGTCTTTTCAGCTTCTGCTTTGGCTTCTTCTTCTGTGTAGAATGGTCCGATCGGTTTGGTCAAATTCTCAAAGGCCGGGTCATTTTTATCAACAATAACCTGGGTAACGACGGAAGCTACATCTTTTTCAATGCCTTCCTTGATCAATTCATTTTCCAAGGCATTTTGCAACCAAAAACCAATGGAGCCCTCTGTCATAGCTACCAAGCTATCCAGTGGAAAAGCTGGGTTCTTTTCTGAATCAGCTGCCAGGTTTTGGAGCAAGAGGTTTCCGACTTGAGGACCATTACCATGCGTGATGATCAAGTCGTCACCATTTTTGATTAGTTTAACAAGGTGCTTGGCAGTTTGTACCAAGGCTTCCTTTTGGGCTTTAGCCGATGGGTCGGAAGATAAAATAGCATTGCCACCCAAGGCTACTACAATTTTACGATTGGTCATATCTTATGTTTTCGCCTCTCTTTCACATCATAGAAATCGCTTTCATTTTTATATCTAAGAAAAGGGGCTGGGTTACAGCCCCAGGAGGTGCGATGACTAGAGAATATACTCAATGAAAATCAAAATCAGACTTGCTCCAAAGGTTCGAGGAACCTTTGGAGGTTAGAAATGGAGCGAGCGAAGTTCGTTTCTACATATGAAGATAGAACTCCGTTCCTTTTATACTTCAAGGGAACAGGCTGAAAACCTCCACTGGAGTTTTTCAGTCATCAAATCGAGGCAACAACGTATGAGTTTGATTTTCGAAGAGTATTACACACGTGGAACAAATGGATCCCCTAAAGTCGCTGCCATAACCGCTTTAATAGTGTGCATACGGTTTTCAGCTTGATCGAAGTGACGAGCATACTTGCTGCGGAAGACTTCGTCTGTTACTTCCATTTCTTCTACGCCGAATTTTTCAGCAACATCTTTACCATAAACCGTGTTGGTATCATGGAAGGCTGGCAAGCAGTGCAAGAAGATAAGATTGTCATTGTCTGCTTTTTTCACCAATTCCATATTGACTTGGTATGGTTTCAAGAGGGCAACGCGTTCTGCAAATTTTGCTTCTTCACCCATGGATACCCAAACGTCTGTATAGAGAACATCTGCGCCTTTGACTGCTTCATCAGCATTGTCAGTAATAAGCACACGCGCTCCAGATTCTTTAGCAAATCCTTCTGCCAATGCTACAACTGTTTCATCAGGGAAGAGTTCTTTTGGTGAGAAGATATGAACATTGACACCAAGGATGGCACCTGTTACCAACAGTGAATTGGCAACGTTGTTACGACCATCACCGCAGTATACCAAGGTCAAACCTTCCAATTTGCCAAAGTTTTCTTTGACGGTCAAGTAGTCAGCCAACATTTGAGTAGGGTGCCATGCATCTGTCAAGCCATTCCATACTGGCACACCAGAGAATTCTGCCAATTCTTCCACCATTTTTTGACTAAAACCACGGAATTCAATACCATCGAACATACGTCCCAAAACCTTAGCCGTATCTTCAGTCGATTCTTTCTTACCAAGCTGGATGTCATTTGCACCAAGATATTCTGGATGGGCACCAAGGTCAATAGAGGCTACTGTGAAGGCAGCACGAGTACGAGTGGATGTTTTTTCAAACAAGAGGGCAATGTTTTTACCTTCCAAGTAGCGATGAGGAATGTTGCGTTTTTTCAAATCTTTCAAATGAGCTGAAAAATCAATCAACCATTCTAACTCTGCACGAGTAAAATCTTTTTCTGCAAGGAAGTGTCTGCCTTTAAAAATGTTTGTCATTGTTTTTCTCCTATGTTTCTTTTTAACTCATTCCTCTTCTTAGAGGTCTTCCCGTTCAAATGGCATAGACATACAACGTGGTCCACCACGACCGCGTACCAATTCGCTTCCGCTGACCTTAATCAAACGAAGACCCTTGGATTCCAAAATGGCATTGGTGATCGTATTGCGTTTGTAAACAACAACCACACCTGGTGCAATGGTCAGAGTATTGGAACCATCATTCCACTGCTCACGACCTGCTGCGACAATGTTGTCCCCACCGCAACGAATCAACTCTACTTTTTCAAGACCAAGGTTCGCTGCCAACAACTCTGCCAAGTCTCCATGTTCTTCTTCGATGTGAAGTGTTTCATCTTCATAAGTCACAGAGAAGACACGAAGATCTCCTTCAATTTCTGGGTGAATAGTGAATTTATCATAGTCAACCATGGTAAAGACAGTATCCAAGTGCATGAACTTACGGTTATTAGCAAATTCGAAGGCTAATACTTTCTTGAAGCCAACATTTTGTTTGAAGATGTTTACTAAGAGTTTCTCAATAGAAGCTGCATCGGTCCGTTGTGAAATACCAACTGCCAAAACATCTTTAGATAGAACGAGCTCGTCACCACCTTCAATACGGGTTGTTTCCTCACGGTTATAAACCAAAGGAACCTTACCTGCATAGTCTGGGTGATAGGTGAAGATATACTTACCATACAAGGTTTCGCGGTTACGGGTTTCCGCATACATATGGTTGAGAGATACCGCGTTACCGATGGTCGCAAATGGATCCCGTGTGAAGTAAAGGTTTGGCATTGGATCAATCGCAAATGGGTAAGAAGATTCAACCAAATCTGTCAACCCTTTTTCTTCAGCAGGGACTTCTGGTAATTCTGCTTTTTGAATACCAGCCATGGTTTTTTCTACCAAGTCCTTGTTATCCTCAATAGCCAACAAGAGTTTGCGAATGGCTTTTTTGGTAGCACGACCACGAATATTGGCTTCGTCAAGATACTCATCAATAAATTGTTCACGAATTTCAGGCGTTATCAATGATTCCGCAGCTAATTGTTCCAGATAGAGAACTTCTACCCCTTCATCACGAAGGGCTTGCGCAAAGGCATCGTGCTCTTTTTGAGCATCTTCTAGGAAAGGAATATCATCAAACAAGAGACGTTCGAGGTAGTCTGGCATCAGGTTTTCGATTTCCTTACCTGGCCTGTGCAACATAACTTTTTTCAGCTTACCAATTTCTGAAAAGACATGGATTGGATGATGTGACATGATTTATCCTCCTATTATATTTATGACTTGATTGGAAATAGTGCAGACCGTACGCTTTCCACATGTATCGTCATTTAGTTTTTCTTTTATTACGTCGTTAACTCGCTTTGCCGTACTTCAGTACAGCCTACAGCTCGTTGCCTAGTACTAAAAGTAAACTAAAAGACTATATTTCCTTGACATCTACAGTCTATCAAAGAAGACAAATAAAAACTTGAAAACGTTCACATTTTTTTGAGAAATTCATCACATTTTTCTCCTTATTTTTGGGTAAATATCGATATTACCCACCACAATATGCATATTTCTATTTGTCTATATCATTATGTGAATTTTTATTTTTTGTAAAAATTAAAAGAAAAAACGAAAACTTCAATAAGTTTCCGTCAAATTCGCTAAAAAATACTCAATATCTAAATAAGTCAAGTTTTTTCGTCGATAGGCAATCCTCTTTTCCTGCTTTAACTCTTTCAAGACATGACTGACCGTTTCCCTCGTCGTCGCAGCAAGTCGAGCAATTTCCTGAATATGAATATCAAATGGCAAGCTAGTCAGCTGATCCCGTTGGCACATATCCCAGTAGAGTAGGGCTAGAGCCTGAACAACCCGTTCCGAAGCCTTAGAGCGCATACTATTACGCAGGCGCAGTTCTTGAAAACCCAGGATTTTAGATAGTTTTTGGCAAATATACACCAATTGTCGAGGGTTGATTTTCGACATGGATTCAAACAAGCCCATGGGCACTATCAAACATTCCAAATCAGTGATGGCAATCGCAGTATAGTGGTAGGGCTTATCTTGGAACATATCAGCCAAAGGAAAAGCACCGCCCTGTCGAATATAGTCTAAGTAAGAAAAACTATCTGTTTCATCATACTGCTCAATCCGAGCATATCCCTTCTGTAAGACAAATAAATAATCCCTCGGATCTTGGGCATAAAAAAATATCTGTCCTTTGGGAACCTTTCGAAAACGGATATGCTTGGCTAGCTGGTCAAAGCTATCTCGTGTCAGGTTTTCAAAGGTCGGATGGCTCCTAAGATAGCTATACTGCTCACGGCTGATCATTTTCAAGCTCCCCCTATCCAAACATTCTATCACAATTATAACATATATTAACTTGATGTACCAATGATTGTAGGCAAGCTTAAAAAGAAAAAACAGCCCAAAAGGAACTTTTTCTATGAAAATTAACCTATTATCAATTATTGTCCGCACTAGACGTTGAGCGTTCAGGCTTCTATTCGCTATTAATCAACTTTACAGTGTTTGACAATGAATGTATCCATTTCCAAGCATTTTATCAACTTCTTATGTTATACTATTTTCATGGAGGATTTCATATGAAAAGAATTGTATTCGTAATACTCGCTCTTTTCTCATTTATTATAAGTGGCTTAACTGTTAAGGCAAATCAAGATCCTATTGACTACAGTAGCTTACATTTGATTAGGTTCAATGGAACTAAACAAATTGTTCTCGGAGAATTTGATCCTTTAGGCAGAGCAACCTCGGCTCATATTCAACTTCAGGATAAGGACGAACCTAAAAAACAGAGAGAACCGCGAATAAAATTTACTCCTGTGGGATGGCATAACTATAAAATGACCTTTGGAAATCAAGGTAAGAAATCCTGGCTTTTCAACAGAGGACATTTAATTGGCTACCAATTTAGTGGACTTACCGATGAAGGCAAAAATCTGGTACCTTTGACCGCTTGGACCAATAGCGGAAATTACAAGGGAACGGATGATAGCAATATTGAAGGTATGCTTTACTATGAAAACCGTCTGGATAGTTGGCTGGCAAATCATCCTCATTATTGGTTAGATTATAAAGTAACTCCGATTTATACTGGAGATGAATTGATACCTAGACAAATCTCGCTTCAGTATGTTGGTTTGGATGAAACAGGAAATCTGATAAACATAACCTTAGGAAGTCCGAAAGAATCAATCGACGGGTATGGCATTACAACTGTCATCTTAGATAATTACTCTAAAAATGCAACAATAGATTATTTGAAAGGTACTGCAGCTCCCTCTCTAGTTCCAACTGAAGAAAGTAGTCAACCTAGTCCCTCTAGCACAACTGCTGAATCACAAGCAAGTGAGAGCCCGCAAACTACTCAACCTGCTACTGAACTTGCACCAATCGTTTATGTCGCTAGGAATGGGAATGCGGATGTTTATTGGTACTCAAAGGAAAATATGCCAGCAAACACTAATTTCTCTAGAGTTATTGAGATGTCAGAAGAGCAAGCACTCAATCTTGGAAAGCGACACACAAGTAAAGAATAAGTTTTAGATGACAAAATATATTTCCATTTTTAAAACAAAAAACTAGGAGTAGGCAAGTGACCTATTCCTAGTTTTTGTTAGATATGTTTTTCTTATATATTAGATAATAGACCTATTTTACCCAAGATTCCACTTCAAATATGGAATAGTGATAATGACTGCCATAGTGTTTCGATTCCCAATTTGAAAATGATAGAAATGCTAGAAACTATAAATCATCCGCAATCTTATTGATTTTCCTTAGACGGTGATTGACGCCACTCTTGGTAATGGGCACCGTCAAACTATCTGCTAACTGCTGAATGGAATAATCTGGATGCTGAATACGGAGTTGGGCAATCTCTTGCAGGTCACCCGATAACTGATCCAAGCCAATGGTATCCATAATTTTGATGATATTGTTGATGGTCTTCATGCTGGCATTGACCGTCTTAGCAATGTTTGCCGTTTCAGCGTTATTGGCACGGTTGAGGTCATTTCGAGCCTCGCGCAAGAGCTTGATATCTTCAAATTCTGTCTTGGCCTCTTCTGCTCCAATCACCAACAGAAAGTCCATAATATCTTCTGCCCGTTGCAGATAGGTGATGGTTCCCTTGCTTCGCTCAATAACTTTGGCATCCAAGAGAAATTTCTGCAACAAATTAGCTAAGTCCTGGGCATGGTCGCTGTAAACCGAGGCAATTTCTAACTGATACCGTCCCTTTTCAGGGTCCTTGACAGAACCTGCTGCCAAGAATGCCCCTCGCAGATAGGCCTGGCTCCAAGAATCATTTTCAAGGACCAGGGGAGAAATCCCTGTTTCCAAGCCAAAAAAACTATCCGCCAGATGCAAATCATGTAAGATGTCGTTGACCCCATCTTCAATGACAACCGCATAGACACGGTTCTTCTTGAGATTGGGCTTTTGATGGTGACGAATTTCTGCTTTTACCTGATAAAAATGCAGGAACAATTCGTAGATATGTCTAGCAATCTTGGCATTCTCTGTCGAGATGGAAAGTGTCAGACCAGTTGAAGCCAACCCCAGACTGCCAGACAATTTGATTATGGCTGCCAGTTCACTCTTATTTTGACTGGACTGGATCAAGAGTTCTTCTTTGACTTTTATGGTAAAACTCATGACCGCACCTGCAAAATCTTGAGCAACTCTTCTACCACCAAATCACCATCATGAAAGGCTCCGCCGTTTTCCAAACGAAGGAAATTGGAAGAAATCACGCGCTTGGTCTGCTCTTGCAAGCCAGCAAAGTCATGCTTGACCTGCACCAAGTATTCGTCAAACTTGTGGGTATTCATGTAGTCGTGTGGTACAGGCTCACTATTGACCAAAACAGTGTCAATAAACTTCTCACCCAGATGCCCATTCAAGACGGTCACATGGTCGGCATCTGAGAAGAACTCGGTTTCACCACGCTGGGTCATGATATTGCAGACATAGGTGACCTCCGCCTTGGTTTCTTTCAGAGCCTTACCAAGGTCCGAAATCATAAGATTGGGCAAGATGGATGTAAAAAGGGAACCTGGTCCTAAGACCACCATATCACTCTCCATAATAGCCTCAACCACCTGACGACTGGCCTTGGGCTCATCATCATTGTAAGAATTGGTCACATAGACATGACCAATCATGCCCTTGTGCTTGGCGATTTTGCTTTCACCAGAAACCTCGGTACCGTCGGTAAAAACGGCATGAAGGGTCAGGGCCTGTTCACTAGAAGGGTAAATCCGACCTGTCGTATGGAAAAAGCGGGTCAAGAGCCGCATAGCATTGTAGGTCGAACCCTGCATCTCGGAAATCCCAGCGATGATGAGATTGCCCAAAGGATGCCCAGCCAGTGGTCCATCCGAATCCGCAAAACGGTACTGGAAAATCTGTTCATACAACTTGGGCATATCTGACATAGCCAAGAGAACATTGCGCAAATCCCCCGGTGGCGTTACCTGCAGGGCCTGACGGATCTCACCCGAAGAACCTCCGTCATCTGCTACGGTCACGATGGCCGTAATGTCCACATCCTTGTCCCGCAGGCTCTTTAGGATAACCGGAATTCCCGTTCCCCCACCAATCACTGTAATCTTTGGCTTTCTCATGAGCGGTTAACCGTCTCCTTCCGTCTGTCCTTATCACGATGGCTACGGTTGACAATCCAGTTTTTCTCCAAATCATCTGCCAAGCGTTTGGCAAAAGCAACGCTTCTATGTTGACCGCCCGTACAACCAACAGCTATAGTCAGGACAGATTTTCCTTCCTTCTGATAGCCGGGCAGAATGGGTTCAATCAAGCCGATAAGATGGCTGTAAAATTCTTCCGATTCCTGGTGGTCCATGACATAGTCAAAAACAGGAGCATCCAGACCAGTCAAATTCCGCAATTCTTTTTGATAATATGGGTTAGGCAAGAAGCGCACATCAAAAACCAAGTCCGCATCCAAGGGCAAACCGTATTTGAAACCAAAAGACATGACTTCCACACGGAAGGATGGTTGGTTGTCTTGACTAGCAAACTGCTCTGAAATGGCCATCCGCAGATTACGAGGCGTCAGCTCTGTCGTATCGATGACATTCTGGCTCATATTTTTCAGGGGAGCCAAGAGTTCACGTTCTAGCTGAATGCCGTCTAAGACCCGACCATCTGCTGCAAGAGGATGAGACCGACGGGTTTCCTTGTAGCGTGCTACCAGTTCATTGTCCGTCGCATCTAAAAACAAGACCTTGAAATCCAAATCTTCTGCCGCCTCAATCTCATCTAAGACTTCTCGAATTTCTGAAAAGAAAGACCGGCTCCGCATATCTACCACCAAGGCAATCTTATTATTGTCTTGGCTGTGGCGAATCAATTCTAAAAATTTTGGCAGAAGGGTCGGCGGCATATTGTCAATGGTAAAATAGCCCAAATCCTCAAAAGACTGGATGGCTACTGTTTTACCTGCACCCGACATCCCTGTCACAATCACTAAATGGAGTTTGTCTGACATGACATTCCCTCCTTTACTTTCTACTCTACTACTGCAATCACTTCAATTTCAACCTTGACATCACGAGGCAAACGCGCCACTTCCACCGCTGATCGAGCTGGAAAATCTGCTGAAAAGGCTGTTTGATAGACTTCATTAAAAGCCACGAAGTCATTCATATCCTTGAGGAAGCAAGTCGTTTTAACCACATGGTCAAAGTCTGTGCCAGCCGCTTCTAAAATCGCTGCGATATTTTTCAAGACCTGCTCAGTCTGTTCTTGAATGGTTTCCCCAACCACTTGGCCCGTTTCAGGTGACAAGGGAACCTGACCAGAAGCGAAGAGGAAATTTCCTACAACCTTACCTTGTACGTATGGACCGATAGCTGCCGGCGCTTTATCTGTATGAATGGTTTTCATCTGTCAATCTCCTTTATTCTTTCTAAGTCTATTATAGCATACTAAAGTGCTAAAAGGAGCCCAGCATAGCTCTCTTGTAAGGCAAAATCTCCCCGACTGTTCCGACAAGCACCTTTCATAAGAAAACAGACCACATTTGTAGTCTGTTTGGCTATTTCTAATCTAGTTTTCTAGAGCTTCACTTTTTATAGATTTCTTTACGATGCCCGATTTCAAGAGCTAGGATGACCATTTTGTTATCAATAATATCGCAAATCACACGGTAATTCCCCACTCTATACCGCCACAGCCCCTTATAGTCTCCAACCAGATCCTTGCCAAACTGTCTTGGATTTTCCAAACCGTCCAAACGTTTTTTCAAATCCTTAGCAAGCATCAGCCCCACATGCCTGTCCATTTTTTTCAACTGCTTCAAGGCATCATCGCTGAAAACAAGTTTATAGGCCATCTTCTAACTCCGCAAGAACATCATCAATCGAGTGTGTAACAGGATTTTCTTGGAATTTCTTCAAGGCCTTGATACCAATTTCATAGTCCAACTGGTCTTCTATCTGTTCAGCAAGTGCAGTTTTGAATAGCTCAGACAGGCTTTTTCCAGTATGAATGGCATAGCTTCTGAAAATTTCCTCTTCTGTTTCATTTAATCGCAAGGATACAATTCCCATCATTCCACCTACTTTCTTCTTGTAATACATTGTAAAACAATTTGTTCATAATGTCAATGGACACTCAAAAAACAGACCACATTTGTAGTCTGTTTGTATATCTATTGATTTGCTTACGGATGCAAGCGGTGCAACATACGTGGGAACGGAATGGCTTCACGGATGTGTTTTGTACCGGCAACGAAGGTTACCATACGCTCGATACCGATACCGAAACCACCGTGTGGCACAGAGCCGTACTTGCGGAGGTCAAGGTAGAATTCGTATTCTGACTTGTCCATGCCGAGCTCGTCCATCTTGGCTACCAAGGCATCGTAATTGTCCTCACGCATAGAACCACCGATGATTTCACCGTAGCCTTCTGGCGCCAAAAGGTCCGCACAGAGCACGCGCTCTGGATTGCCAGGAACTGGTTTCATGTAGAAGGCCTTGAAGCTTGCTGGATAGTTGACAACGAAAGTCGGTACACCAAAGTAGTTTGAAATCCAGGTTTCATGCGGTGAGCCAAAGTCATCTCCATGCTCGATGTGCTCGTAGTCTGTATCTTCATCAGCTTCATGTTCTTGCAGAAGGGTAATGGCATCATCATAAGCCACACGTTTGAATGGTTCTGCAATGTAGCGTTTGAGAGCATCCACATCACGCTCCAGAGTTTCCAAGGCTTGTGGAGCACGGTCGATAACACCTTGGATCAAGGCTTTGACATAAGCTTCTTGCAAATCAAGTGACTCTTCATGGCTGAGGAATGAATACTCGGCATCCATCATCCAGAACTCAGTCAAGTGACGACGAGTTTTTGATTTTTCCGCACGGAAAACAGGACCGAAGTCGAAAACACGACCAAGTGCCATAGCACCAGCTTCAAGATAAAGCTGACCTGATTGACTGAGATATGCTGGTTGACCAAAGTAATCTGTTTCGAACAATTCTGTTGAATCTTCTGCCGCATTTCCAGACAAGATTGGGCTATCAAACTTGATAAAGCCATTCTTTTCAAAGAATTCGTAAGTCGCATAGATGATGGCGTTACGGATTTGCTGGATAGCGACCTGCTTACGCGAACGCAACCAGAGATGACGGTTGTCCATAAGGAAGTCCGTACCGTGTTCTTTCGGTGTGATTGGGTAATCTTGTGACTCACCAATGACTTCAAGGTCTGTCACATCCAACTCATAACCAAACTTAGAACGCTCGTCTTCCTTGACAATCCCTGTCACATAGACAGACGTTTCTTGGCTGAGGCGTTTTGCTACATCGAACTTCTCCGCACCTGCTTCTTCGCCGAATTTTTCAATGAAGTTTGGCTTGAAAGCAACAGCTTGGAAGAAGGCTGTTCCGTCACGCAACTGCAAGAAAGCCAACTTGCCCTTACCTGATTTGTTAGCAACCCAGGCACCAATGGTCACTTCTTGACCGACATAATCTTTTACTTGGTTGATAGTAATCAATTTTCTAGACATTATTTTTCCTCTTTTTATTTTTTCATAAATGTGTGTAGTCGAGCCACTGCTTCTTTAAGCGTGTCCATATCAGTCGCATAGCTGAGGCGGATATTCTCAGGAGCTCCAAAACCTGCACCTGTCACCAAGGCCACTCCCACTTCTTCTAAAATGGCTGTGGTAAATTCAGTCACATCTGTGTAACCCTTGATTTCCATAGCCTTTTTGACATTCGGGAAGAGATAGAAGGCACCTTCTGGCTTGATCACTTCAAAACCTGGGACTTCTGCCAGCAAAGGATAAATGGTATTGAGCCGCTCTTCAAAGGCCTGACGCATGGTTTCTACCGTATCTTGCGGACCTGTAAAGGCTTCAATGGCCGCATACTGAGCAGCAGTTGTTAAGTTCGATGTCGTCTGTCCGACAATCTTGCTCATGGCCGCAATGATCTCAGGATTACCAACGGCAAATCCAACCCGCCAACCTGTCATAGCATAGGCCTTAGCCACACCGTTGACCACAATAGTCTGCTGACGAATGCTTTCTGAAATGCTTGAAATCGGTGTGAAGCTATTTCCATTATAGACCAAACGACCGTAAATATCGTCTGCCAAGATGAGAATATCGTGCTCCACAGCCCAATTTCCAATAGCTTCCAATTCCTCACGACTGTAAATCATGCCAGTCGGATTGGACGGACTATTGAGCAAGAGGACCTTGGTCTTGTCTGTCCGAGCTGCTTCCAGCTGGTCAACTGTTACCTTGAAATTGTGTTCTTCTGTCGCAGTGACAAAGACTGGCACGCCTTCGTTCATCTTGATTTGGTCAGCATAGGATACCCAGTAAGGTGTCGGAATAATCACTTCATCACCAGGATTGATGACTGCCGCAAAGAAGGCATAAAGAACAAACTTAGCACCTGTCGCAAGAACGACTTGATTGCGTTCGATGGAGTAGCCGTAGAAATTCTCAAAGTAGGTATTGACTGCGTCTTTCAACTCTGGAAGACCAGAAGCTACCGTGTAAAAACTCGCCTTACCATTTTCGATAGACTGAATAGCAGCTTCTTGAATATTTTTCGGTGTGACGAAGTCTGGCTCACCCAAGGTCAGCTCTAAAATATCGCGTCCTTCTGCTTTCAAAGCCTTGGCCCGTGCACCTGCTGCTAGCGTGACACTTTCTTCCATTTCTAAGACACGTTTTGATAGCTTGCTCATAAGCCCTCCTTCTTGACAAAACTTCCTGTTTCAAACTCTACTAGATAATAAGCTGTCCCAGATTTGACTTCCCAAATTGGTTTGCCATCCCTAAATCCTAGAATAGTTCGCTCTGCTTGGTCTGCACCATTTTCCTTGGCAATCGCTTGCGCTTCTTCTTGTGAAATCCCCTGAGCCAAAGGATAGACATAGACTGTGCTAGAAGTCTCTGGAACCAGCACTGCAATCTCCTCGCCCTGACTATTGGCACCGAGTACACTAAAATAAGTTTCGGTTCCATTGTAAATAGAGAAGTTGCTTACCGTTTGCAGATCTGCATATTCTGCAGCCACTGCGACTGCTTGACTGCGCGCACTATTGAAAGGGGCCCTAGCAATATCCCAAATAGTAAAAATTGAAAAAGTTACAACACTGAGGAGGATAAAAGAGCCTAGCACCAACTGACCAGCCTTCGATGCCATCCACTCCAACAGTTGAATTATCTTTTTTTCCATAGTAGTCCTATTATACTACAAGTTACAGGAGATTTCCATTTTTTCAGCGATAGAATAAGAATTTTACAGACCCCAACTTCCCATTTCACTTGCTTATCCGACGAATTATTGCTAAAATATTCTCATGAAAACTGTTGAACAATCTTTAAATGAAAATAAACATGCACTACATAGCCTAGTTGTTTTTAGGCGTGCTGCCAATACCATCTCAAAATCAGAATTAGAAACCATCAAAAAATACGGACTGACCGTCTGTCAATTCGGAGTCATGGAAGCCCTCTACAACAAGGGAAACCTCCGCATCCAAGACTTGATTGATAAACTCCTCAGCACATCTGGAAATATGACAGTCGTCATCAAAAATATGATACGAGATGGCTATGTCTATAAAACCAGTGACACAAGCGACCGTCGTGCCTCCCTGATTGCTCTGACAGAAAAAGGACGCCAGACCATCGAAGCCATCCTACCAGAACACTATGATCATGTCGGTCAGATTTTCTCTGTGTTAAGCCCAGAAGAACAAGACATACTTGCTACAATTTTAAAGAAATTTAAACAATAAAGACAAATCCCAAAGCCTACACTTTGGGATTTTAATCTGCTTTGTGTGATGAACAATTGATGCATCACTTAAAAATCGACGATATCAGGCTGTACACTTTACTATATAAGAAATCAGCCAGTGCATACTACCCTGCCAGCTATCCCACTACTTCACTTCATTTCTCACACACTGCAAGGCAGCTCCGATAACCTGGTGCATATCGTAATAGCGATAGTGACCGAGACGACCACCGAAGATAACATTTTCTTCTTGTTCTGCAAGACGTTTGTAGGCAGTATAGAGTTTGTTGTTGCGGTCATTGTTGACTGGATAGTATGGCTCATCTCCACGTTTCCAAGTCTTCGAATACTCGCGTGTAATAATGGTTTTTTCTTGTGTACCAAATTCGAAATGCTTGTGTTCGATGATACGAGTATAAGGTGTTTCGCTATCAGTGTAGTTAACAACCGCATTACCTTGGTAGTTTTCCATATCCAAGACTTCCGTTTCAAAACGGAGACTACGGTACTCTAATTCACCCAGTTCATAATCAAAGAACTCATCAATCATACCTGTAAAGACAACTTTTGGATAGCTTGCCAAGTATTCTTCCTTATTGGCAAAGAAGTCAACGTTTGTCTCCACATCGATATTTTCATGAGCCAACATCTTTTCAACAATCTGTGTGTAACCACCGATTGGAATACCTTGATAGGTATCGTTGAAATAGTTGTTGTCATAAGTCAAACGCACTGGCAGGCGACGAATGATAAAGGCTGGAAGTTCCGTACATGGTTTTTCCCATTGCTTCTCAGTATATGACTTGATCAATTTTTCATAGATGTCTGTACCTACAAGGGAAATAGCTTGCTCTTCCAAGTTCTCAGGTGTTTTTCCACCTAACACAGCACGCTGCTCTGCAATTTTAGCTTCTGCTTCTGCGGGAGTGACCACACCCCAGAGCTTGTTAAAGGTATTCATGTTGAATGGAAGATTGTAAATCTCACCCTTGTAGTTGGCAACTGGTGTGTTGGTGTAGCGGTTGAATTCCGCAAATTGATTGACATAGTCCCAGATTTCCTTTTCAGAAGTATGGAAAATGTGTGCACCATACTCATGAACCTGGATGCCTTCTACTTCTTTGGTGTAGATATTACCTGCGATGTGGTCGCGTTTTTCAATCACCTTGACCTTTTTGCCTTTTTTAGCTGCTTCATGGGCAAAAACTGCACCAAACAAACCAGCACCTACAACTAGATAGTCGTAATGTTTCATATATTTTGTATTTTTCTCCTAAACCTGTTGATTTTGTGACAGTTGATCGATTTGTACAGAAGATAGACCGGTCAACTTTTCAATCATTTCATACGAAAAACCTTCACGCAACATTTGATAGGCGACATCTATACGACCTTTCTCCAAACCTTCTTCTAAACCTTCTTCTAAACCTTCGGCTCTACCCTCTTCCTTACCTCGCCGTCTACCACGTATGTAGGAGCTTTCCAATTCGCCAAAGTGGTTGGAAGCATTACGTAACCATTGATCTACCATTTCGATTTCCTCTTAAACCTGATGATTTTGTGACAGTTGATTGATTTGATCTGAAGATAGACCGGTCAATTTTTCAATCAGTTCATACGAAAAACCTTCACGCAACATTTGATAGGCGACCTCTATACGACCTTTCTCCAAACCCTTCTCCAGGCCTTCTTCTAAACCTTCTGCTCTGCCTTCCTCCTTACCTCGCCGTATACCACGTATGTAGGAGCTTTCCAATTCGCCAAAGTGGTTGGAAGCATTGCGTAACCATTGATTTACCATTTCAATTTCCTCCTCTGTCCATGTGTTTCTATCCAGCAGGTGTTCTGCTTTTTCAATAACATCTGATGTAGATTGACTAAATGCTCGGTTGGCGAAAAATTCTATCCATTGGCGCTGATTTTTCTCTAGCTGACCTTTGCGGAATTTTTTCAGTTCAATAATGACCATTTCAAATGGTTTTCTCAATTCTTCATGTTCGCCAAATGGCAATTCCAAGACTTGACCCCCATCTTTTTCAGTCAGTACAAAACTGTGAATCGGCTGGTCATCATCAAAATACTTACTGGCCACTAAGGCAATCGAATATATCGGAGAAATTTTATCATACATATCATGCGTCTGCGTGACCTTGTCACGAACATTGGGCAAGTCCTTAACCAAATGTTGGCAGGAATAGGTCCATAAGCGCTTGATAAAACTATTTTGATAGGCAACCTGTATCTCAATGATGACTTGTGTTCCATCATCCATACGAGCCAAAATATCCACCGTAGTACTAAAGTGACTAGTCCTTTCTTTTTTCACATCCGCAATGGTTCCATTCAAAATCTGAACAGACTTGGGGCGAAACCCTAGAAAAGTATTGATGAAATCAATGGTGATTTCATGGTCATTGAAAATCTTTTTTGCAATAATGTCAGCCATAGGACTGACTGCCTGACGGCGTTTTGTCATCTACTCTCCTCCGAATAAAGTAATCGAGAAATACTCCCTATCTATTTATTCGGAAAAGTTTCTAGTTATATTATAGCATGATAGCCAAAACTTTTCCATTTTTATAGTACACAAGTAGACGACAAATCGAGAATAAAGAACCTTTTGAGCACATTAAACATAAAGAAAGAGAGGACTTCTTGGTCCTCTCTGGATATACCTGCACACGTATTCCCTTGTAAAATGATAGTAGTCTTTTCCTTATCTCATATCCAATAACATTTCAAGGGTTCAGTATTTGGAAAAATCTTCATAGAAGATAAGTTCTTGACGAATATCAATGTCCTTCAAACTAAAAGCTTAAAATTTTATGTAAACGGTCAATCGCGTTTATCAAAAGAAAGCAAAGTACAAAAATATTATATAAATTTTGCTCAGTCGGCAGCATAGTTTTGAAGATAAATGCTAAAAACAAATATGCAATCGCGAATGTTTCAATAAAAGTATTTTTAATATTATTCGCTCTATTTTCTACGGATTTATCAATTTTTAAACAAAATTTTAGTAGAAAATAGATAAATCCCGAAATTAGTACAAGTTGTTGATGTTTCGGAACCAATTGTATATTCAAACAATTTATTAGTGCAATTAAAAATAAGAAAATAACCACATGACATACAAATGCCAATAGCATCACTACAACTTTTTCAGCACAAAGTCTACATTTTCTTACAAACTCTTTGCTTTTTTACGATTTCAAAAAATCTTTGATGCGTTTCATTACGACTTCTCCTTAAATCTAAAAAATTTTTACAAACTCATTATGCCACAATCAAAAACAAATTTGATGTTTTTTTCAACAAAATGCACGAATTGTAAAAATTTTTTATTACTGTATACTTGAGGAGGGAGGAGTTGGATAGGTCACTTGTTATTGGACAGTTGCTTTTTTATAAAAAAATCGGATTCTAAAAACAAAATTTTCTTGATGTGTTTGTCGTGCAATAACGCGTATATTGAAATATGTTTCAATGATAAAAAAATTTATTTATTAATAATCAAATCCACTCGGCTGTCTCTATTAGACATAGGTACAAGTGTACTTTGAGGGAATGAACCTACTGCCACAAAATTTATTAAATCTTCGGAAATACTTATTTGTAAAATATCTCTGACTTTCTTCTCACTCGTAATTGTCAAATCACAGTGCAATGGACAATTTGCTATATTAGATGACTCTAGTGAATAAAGTAAGCTTGCCGAAAAAATTCCACCATCTATAAAATTTTGATTACGTTCATGATCCCATCGATACAAAGCCTTATCTGATGTAATCAATAGTAAAAATTGAATATTACTAGCATTACCATTTAACCCCCCTTGAATACTCAGCAATTTTTTTATTAATTCTTGTTCCTCTACCAGATATACCTTACAAGGTTGCCGATTACAAGCCGATGGAGCTCGATTAGCTAATTCAATTGCAGCTATCACATCTTCTTTCATAATAACAATATTTCCAAAATCACGTATACTGTGACGAGTTTCTAATAGTTTTTTGAAATTTTTTTGCGAAGATTCCTGATATTCGTACAAAAAAGTTCCAGAATCAACAATTTTGGGCAAAGGATATGTTGAAACTTTGGCTTCAATTTCTGGTATTGAATAATTTTCCTCTCTATGTCGTTCAACGTATTTATTTAAAACGCTCACAGCAGTCAAATATCTATTATCATTTAACGGAAATCCCTTCTTAATATATTCGTCCAATGCATTAAATAAATCTGACATTGCGCTTTGTCCAAATCCTTTACGCATATCATCAACATGAGTTAGCCCTTTCTCTAAGTTATGATAATCTAGAGTAATACGCCCTCTCAAGTTATTGAAAGAATTTTTTTCATCAAAATGTATAGAGTATTTTAAATAATTTTTTTTATCATCATTGTATCTTTTTGAAATTAAATAATAATTTTTCAATTTCCTGTAAAAAATATAAGCAGACTGTGGCATTATTTTTTTTATTTTATTTTTCATTTTTTCTCCTGTTGGGGTAAAATCCTAATCTAAGTAAAGATAACCTTAATTTATCTCTAAGAGTTAAATATCTATTTTTGGGGATATATTTAAAGACTTTATTGTAATTACTACTTATTGACTTATATAGATTCGAATGCCTTGGAACTCCATCTGTGATTGCTTTGATGTATAGATTAGAATAATTAATAATCTTCATATATTGAAATGATTCGAATATATCGTTAAACTTCCATCTTACAATTCTTTCAATCTCATGTATCCTAGGATAAATTATCAAATTTCTCTCATCAATTTTGCTTGACGTTACACTTTCCTCTCTTGATACATAATAGTACTCTGTTGTCCCCGTATGAGAAACTGTCATAGATTTAAAGAAAATTTCTGGAAGTACTGCAATATCTTCAAAAGATCCATCTGTAGGAAATGATATTCCTTCCCATAATGTCCTGTGGAATAATTTGCTATATACGCTATAACCAATATCTTTTTGCAAAAAAACACTCTTTAATGCCTCACTTGCTGAAAAAACAGTTGGACTTTGAGGTGTTAAAATTTTACAAGTCTTACCACTAAATTCATCATATCTATAAATTCCGCAACACGAAAGCTTAGTAGTATTTGTTTGAATAGCCTTCAGCAAATTTTCATACATTGTAGGTTCCACAAAATCATCACTATCAACAAATCCAATAAATTCTCCTTTAGCTAGAAAAAGTCCAACATTACGAGATATTGAAGCCCCTCCATTTTCATTCTGTTCCACTATCTTAACTCTATTATCTCTATGGGCATTATTTTTTAAAATCTCTAGACTCCTATCTGTCGAGCAATCGTCAACGAAAATAAATTCAATATTTGAATAAGTCTGACTAAGTAATGAGTCAATACATCTTTGTAAATATTTTTCTGCATTGTATACAGGTATGATTACTGAAATCAACGGTCTACTCATTTCTTCCTCACTTTTAATAAGTTTAAAAATATATCTTGTATGAAATTTTTATTAATTAAAACTAATATAATAAATTCCAATAAAAGAAACAAATCATAGTATTTATCTGACGTAAGAACTGTTATCATCATAATAACCACAATAGCAGAAATCAAAATAATCTTTCTATTACAAATATCTAATTTCAAATACTTACGTGTATCAAATATTCTATATAGAAGAACCACTATATAACTAACTAATGTTGCTAATGCTGCACCATTCATTCCGTATAGTGGAATAAAAACAAAATTTAATATTAGATTGACAATTGCTCCAACTGTCGCTGAGAGCATACTACCAACGCTATTTTTATATGTAAAATATGGTGTTGCTACAAAAGTCGATATCGATAAAAAATAAAAACTAGAAATTAAATAAGCGCTTGGTTGCCAAGAAATAAAATAATCAGACTGAAAGATATTAGAAACAAGTGGCTTAATAATTAATAGTAAAAATCCTGTTACTAATCCCAAAAATGAAACTAATCTAAGTAGTACTTGGTTATTATATTTTAAATTATCTTCACTACTCATTTCCTTCACAGCAGAATATCCCCAAGCTTGAAAAAAGATATTACTGAACACAGAGAGCATTGAGGGAATTTTGTAAGAGACTCCATAAATTCCAGCCGCAGTTAGTCCAGTAATTCCAGCAACCATTAACCTGTCTGATGAATTAATGACCCACCATAATAAAGAGTTAGGTACTAATGCAATAGAATACCTAAACATTTTCGAAAATAATTCTTTATCAAAGTTAAATTTTTTTATTACACTAAACTGTTTCCCAAGGATAACAGCTAATAGATTTGTAATAGTATATGAAAAGATATATGCCAATAAGTAACCTCTAATTCCCCATTTAAACTGTACTAAAAATAAAATATTTAAAAGTGCAGTCATTAAAGAACCGACTATATTACATATTGTATACTCCGTAAGAAGCTCAGCTCCCCTCAAATACGATGTAAAAAGGATGTTACCTGAATACATAATCAAATATATGATAATTAATAATGAGTATTCATGAAATTTTGAAGAGAAGTGAAATAGCGGTAGCAAAAAGAAAGATATTATTGCTCCACAAAAGAACGTAACCAAACTAATTGATAAAATACTATTTCTATTACTATCCTTATCCATCGAAAATCTCAAAATCGAATCACCTAAATTAAGCATAACGAAGGGCGATAAGATAGTAATATATAGGAAAATTAAGTCTAGAATTCCGTATTGACTAGGAGTTAATACAAAGGTATACATTGGTACCAACAAAAACGAAATTATTTTTGTCGAAAATGTTCCAATAGCAAAAATTGCTGTATTCTTTAGCAAATACTTTGCCCTACTCATTAAAAAACTCCCTGTTTAAAAATCTTGATAAATACTCGTCACTTTCTTTCTGAGATCTATCAATAATGCTATTTGTCTTTGAAAAATCTAAATCATTTAAAAAAATTGTTTCTAAATCTTGCAAATCTGAAACTAGATGTTCTTCTTGAGATAGTCGTTTAAACAGATCTATTAACTTATTCTTGTTACTGTCTCTTAATATGGTAGCATATTTTAAATTATATTTAATTGAAAAGATGCTACCATGGAACGTATCTGTAATAATAAATTTAGAGTTTTTAAAAGCATTTAACAGTTGAAATGGGTTAAGAATCCAGAAATCATCGGCCCACTTTTGGTACCCACCTAAGGCAATTATTTTAAGATTATATTTACGCGCTAATGATTTTATTTTTTCAATTTCCTCTTTCTTATGAATACGATTTTTATACGCATATACGACCAAATAATCTTTTTTATAATTAATCTGATTCTCCGGTAAGTTTATTTCTTCATCAAAATTAGCAATCAAAACAGGATCTAAAGACTGTGTGATTTGTTCTGACTCAAATCCAAATGACTTTACAAATTCTAAGGTATTGTTATCACGTACTGAAATTGATGAAAGTTTCTCTAAACCAATATTTATATCACGTCTCAACTCATCACTTAAATCAGCATAGTTAGTAAATCCACAGGAAGCAGCATAGGTGGCAACATTACTTACTGGTATATTGCCAAAGATTTGGTTTGAATATCCCCAAGGAGATTTTTGCAAGCAATTAAATACCTCATCACTCCCAATAATAACATTATCTGCTGTTGGTGTTGTTTGATAACTTTCATCAAAACCAAGATATTTTTTCCAATATTCTTTATACATTTTAGTCAATAGTGGTTCTTTTATTTTGGAAATAACATTATTAAAAATATACTTATCAAGCTTCTTATTGCTACTATACTCATGCAATGTACTTTTTAGTAAACTATCTGGGAGTTGCTCCCCTTGCTCAATATCTAGAAAAGAAACTTCTGCTTTCTTTTCTGACAATAATTTTTTTAACCCGTAAGATTGCAAGAAAGAACCATAATTTTCTACTCTATGCATCGTCAAAATATTAACTTTCATTATTTTCTCCTTTTGTATGAAAATTTAAAGTTCCAAAGGCTAGTACAAAGACAAATAAATATCCTATTTCTATTCTAAGTGAAATGTTATAAATAAATAGAACAAAAGCCATAATTGATAATTGAAGACTAATTAACGTCTTGTATTGCTTATTATTATTGAATACCATCTCTCTAAAAATATAAATATATGGAAACAAATACAGCATGACACCTATAAGACCTGTTTCAATCATTACGAAAGGAAAACTAAACCAATTATAATGTGTTGTATTTCCATATGCTAAATAAAATGGGCTAGTTAAAATATTACTTTGTGATAGTTCTGCATTTCCAAGACCAATTCCTATTAATGTTTTACTATTATCATAATTAAACATTCTTTCCCTGACGTAGTTTATAGCACTTAATCGACCAATATCCCCTTTTCCAGTATATGAACCTGTGGATATCGATAATAATGATTCAACGTTCAAAAAACCTTTAAAAAACGGAGAAACGCTCTCTAATATTGGAATTGCAATAATAAACACAACTATACTTGGAACAACAATTAACAACATTCTAGCTAATCGTTTAATATCAAATCCAATTATTAAATACGAAATCAAATAAATAATAATAATTTCTATAAAAACGATTTTCAACTCTGATAATGCTGCAACTAATAGAATACTAATAATATAAATTAAAAATTTAATAATCGATATATTACTTGTAATGTATTTAGAAATAGATATACAAATAAAAATCAGCAACAAGATGTGTAAGTAAGTATTGGCGGTTCCAATTTCATTTCCAAAAATTCCTCCCAGAAAATCTTGTTTAAAACCTAAATAATAATACTGAATCCAAATAAAAATAATATTAAAAAAATAGGCAATTGTAAATAAGGACTCTGACTTTCTAATTAGGTATGGAGATAGGTAATGGATTGAAAAGATGAAGAAAAGAAATATACGAGCATTATTTCGAACCGCCCACATATATCTTATAGGTGAAAATCCCTGCAAAATATTCCCCAAAAAACCCAAAGTTACAAAGCATAATAAACAAATCATTATAGAGAACTCCAATTTATGAGTTTTCCTATTCAAAAACAAGATTTCATAAATATAATTTATTAAAATAATGATAGTTATAATATCCGTTAGAAAACTCATACCTGTTGGCATATACAAATAGCTTATATAAAACTGATATTGAAATATATATAGTAATTGTAGTATCAGTAGTTCTGCTGGTTTATTAATATTCCGTACAATTTGTCCTACAGTCAACACCAAAGCTATCCATCCAATTATTTGTGAATTAATAATATAAGAAGAAAGCATCAGTAAAAAGACAAAAATATAATATAACTGATAATAGTGTAGTCTCAAAATCTACCTCCTAATAAATTCTTCATACTATATATACAACCAAGAATAGCTTTTTTATTTAGAAGGAATTAAAAAATGTTCTTGTTAAATGAGATATTTTTTAAACTCCTCCAAAATAACTATTTTGTATTTCAAAGTATATACTTCTTTTTAAACTCGTAATATATGCAAATAGATAAATTAATCCACCAATATTGTAAGTTAGCATTGCTTGATTAATACCATATCTACAACTTATTTAGAAACACAATAGAAATATATGCTTATATATTAACTCTGCATATCGTAGTATTTTCACTGTTCTATTTGTGTATAGTATAATGATTACCTATCAATAATTATGCCCGTAGTGCTAGTTGAATTCAATTTAGCTCAGATCATTGTGCTCAATCATTAAGTATAGCCGGCTAATTATATCCAATTACTACACTTAGCCCCCCTCCTCCGGCACAACGGTATCCATAAGTGACACACTCCCTTTTCCAAGTTATCTTTATACTCCTTATTGAAACAGCGTACATTTTCTAAAATTACGGATTGTTGCTTCCTCAAACAGGAGGTCCTCTATCACTTTGATATCAGAAAAGGAGCCATGAAAAATATAGCCTGATAGGGGAACCCACATGTGAACTTTGAACGTAAACCTATGAGCGGTTCGACACATTTTAGTTAATGTCTCACTACCTTCAGAAACACTGTCTATATGAAATTGGAAACAGAGTGTGGCAAAGTGTTAAAGGAAAGCTAGATATGAGTAATGTGGTACTAGGAGATAGTTAGCTATTCATAACTTGACGAATTATCTGCACTAGTCAAATAAATTGTCTATACCATCGATCAAAGCAATTTCTTTTAATATCTTCCGCATGGAAAAGTTGGTTGATTATTTAAAAATGGTAGTGGGATTTGATGCCTGGTTCAGATTTGTAACATCATTAAAACAAGAATGGTTTCAGCTGATACCTTAGATAAGGCAACATTGTAGCGTTACTTGATGATACTTGGGGAATAGACAGAATATAACTTATAACAAATGTTTGATAACTGTCACAAATTCCATGGTGACGAAATTTTACAACATACTGTAAGTGCCTCATCCTATTACTTTGTCAATTATAGTTCACTTGAGTTTTTTAATATATTCTGACATTAACCAACACTACTGTAAAAAAATTTTTTTATTATTTCTTTAATCAGTGGGATAACTCTAAGTAACCCTAAACGAAATAGGATATATTTATAATAGTTAGGTTGTCCTTTCAAAAGATAGAACGAAACTCTATTATTATTCAATTCTTCACTAACTTGTTTAGCAATAGTACTATTACAATGATTTTCATAAATCTTCAACAAGAGATCTACGAGTCCATTATTATAATATATTTTAACTAATTGTTCATCAATTTTATCTATCTGCAAGGACACTGAGTATATTTCTGAATAAAATCGAAACATATCTTGAATTTTTTTTTCAGACCATGATTTAGTGATAGAATTTTCGTTCCCAAGGAAATAACAGTAATAGACTTTGTCAATATAATATACAGATTTGGAAGCAATAAATAATTTATAAATTGTTCCTAAATCTTCATAATATGCACCTACAGGAAAAAATATGTTATTCTTTAAAAATAAACTTCTACGATATATTTTGTCCGTCGAATAAGAAGAAATAGTTCCCTGCCTTAACATTTGATTCAATGCTTCAATTCCAGAATACTCCTCCTCATTTGATTGACGCTCTTCGAACACATCACTTTCTCTATTATAAAACTTCAAACGAAAATGAATAATATCATACTTTTTTATGCAGATAATGTCTTTCAAGTTCTCAAACATTGTTGTAAGCACCCAGTCATCTGAATCTAGAAAAAAAATATAATCTCCTTGAGCATATTGTATACCAGTGTTTCTAGCTTCTGATAGTCCACCATTTTTTTTGTGAATAACAGAGATATGATGATACTTCTCAGCGTAGTCATCACAAATTTGAGAGGAGTTATCTATACTTCCATCATCGATTAATATAATTTCATAATTTTTCCAATTTTGAATCAAAACACTGTCAATACATCGCTCTAAATATTTTTCAACATTATAAACTGGTATAATGACACTTAACACTGGCTTCATTATTTATCCTCTTTTCATCTATAGCTTATAAAGAATATATGGTATACTCCATTTTTTTACGATAAAATCTTTTTAAAAAAGAATATTTTTGTACTCCCAATAAAACATACAGTTTTTGGGGGGAAACGCTATATTTAGATAATTTTTCCCCATGAATCACTTGATTAGGTACGACTAGGTACGACATATAAAGAAGAGGAAATTTCAAAACTAGGAAAAATTGATTTTCGTTTCTGAAAATGTATATAAATAGGCTTTTTGACGACTATCATATCATCTTGAATTTCAAGAGATTTGAGCCCCTATTTATCAGATGAATACCTAAAGGCTCATCAAAGATAAAATTTTGACTACTCGTGAAGACATTTTTATAGTTTAATCTATAAATTAGATTGTTACCGCTTTTAAATAAATTATTAACCTTCTCAGTATTTTTATAAATCTGTAAATGCCTTAAGAGACCATACCTATCTTAATCTAGGTTGAAAAAATCATGTAGCAAAAAAAATTGATAACCATCCCCAATAAAATATCTGTGTCACAGAATCCCCAATAATCACACCCCTCACATTAATCTGGTAATTTATAACCGTAGGCGAGGTTGAAATCAAAAAGTTTGTATACTGTATCTAGCTAGATTTCAAAATCAAGTTTGTGCTGAATTCTTTCCTTCAATTCATTAAATTTGGTCTTTTAAAAAGCAATATCGTTAATATTAAAAGTTTTTTATACAATTAATTCTTGAACTGTAACAATAAGAAAATCAATTTTACTAGTCCATTTTACTGTCATTAAAAAATATGGAAAACATAGGAAATTTACTGAAATAGGGAATGAGGATTTTTATCTTCTTCACTTACTTAAATCCTCTCCACCTTTATTCAACCAGTTAACCACATTAAAGTATCGATGATAAATTTTCAGATCAATACCAACATACCCCTCTTTTTCTCTAGATTTAAAATGAACTAATGAAGCTAAATCTTCATAATTTTTCGATGAAAAAATCACTTTACTCTTGAAAGGTAAATTATCGAATATTTTCATTAATTCATAACTACATTGATCATTATCATTAAATTTAATATAAATATTATCCCAATGAACACGTGCTAAACGACGCTGCCACTTTTCTTGTGCTTCGCTCTCGCTTTTATAATGTAGAAAATGGATTTCAATATCATCTAGAAGAGCGAGTGGATAACTATTGTTAAATTCCTCAATATATTTAGATTCTCTAACAAATCTAAGAGGCTGTCCTCCTGATTTCAAATAATATTCTAAATTATTAAGTAACTTAATGTAATCCGGTGAGAAAATAAACAATCCTACAAATGGAGTCTGATAGGGTATTCCCAATTCTTGATAAACTTTTCCCGCCCAGCAATTATCACAAATAATGGTAAATTTTTTATTTTTTAATCGTCTTCTAGGAATAAAGTTAATAATAGGGTAGATAATAGGTTTTAGCCTATTTTTTATGTTTTCGATATTCATATTACATACCTTTATAGAGCTTGGAAAAATTATCAATATAACTATCTAATGAAAAAAGCTTCATCTGACGCTCCACAGAATTCTTTCCAAAGGTCATGCGTAAATCTTTAGACACAACTAGAGCTTCAATTATTTTTGAGAGTGCTTCAGGCCTATTCGCTTCTGCTAAAAGACCATTTTGACCTTCTTTTACCATTTCACAAACACCCCCTTGTCGGTAACCTACAACAGGTTTACCACATGCCATTGCCTCTAATACAACTGTAGGTAGGGGATCAGGATTAGTACTGGGAAGCACAAAAATATCAAACATATTATAGAGTTCTGCCGTATTAGTATAGTAATCAATCCGTCTAACTTGAGAAGCAACGCTCAGTTTCGTAATACTTTCTTCAAGTTCCTGTACACGCCATTCTTCTCCCTCAAAAGCACTACCGGCCATAAAGGCAATAGCTTTTGGTTCTTGCTCTAATATCGGAACCATTGCTTCTAGAAAATCTCCTTGTCCTTTCCATGCATTGACACGACCAATCATACCAATGACCAGAGCATCCTCTTCAATGTCGAATTTTTGTCGGATAGACTGCGCATCCGATTGATGAAATACCCTAGTATCTACTCCGTTGTAAATGACATGGACTTGATCATCCTTAATATGAGGTGACTGACTGATATGATTAGCCACAGCCCGCGATACTGTTACAATCTTATCAGCAAATCTCCCCATCAATAAATTGATGAAATTTGAAATAAATCGAGGTTTTACAATAATTTCATGAACGTGCCAAATCAAAGGAATATGCAATTTCTTTTTAACATAAATTCCTTCAAGTACAGCTGTTGTATTGTTATGGATAATCTCAATATTATGTAGCCTAGCATAGTTACAAATCAATTGCGAATACTTTCTGTACTTAAAGATATACTCAATAATACCTTTTGGGTTAAAATATTTTCGTCTTAAAATCGGGTACTCAATTACCGAGACTTTTGCTCCAGCTTTTCTTAGTTTTTCAACAAGAATACCATCACTAGGTAAAATGACATGGACTTCAAATTCTCTCTTATCTAATCCTTTTATAAGTTCCAAGAGAACTTTATCTGCCCCATATAGTTCTGCTCCAGCATGGAGATATAGAATTTTTTTCATCGTTTATCCTTTAAACAGCTTCTCATACTCATCAACAATATGATCCCAAGAAAATTTTTCTTGAACTTGTTTTGTTGACAAACTACCCATTTCGCCAATTTTTTTTCGCGACAATTGTTCACTTTCTTCAATAACTTTGTGTAAATTATCTTTATCCCAGTAAAGTGCACTATCTTCCCCTACTTCTCTGTTAAAGCAAACATTTAATAAGAGGTTCAAGCTTGTAGATGATAGTGCTTCTAATAGTGATGGATTTGTTCCTCCTACCTCGTGACCATGGAAGTAAGCAAAAGCATTTTCACGAATATATTTCAATAATTCTTGATCATAGACCGTTCCAACAAACTTTATACGCTTGTCTTTATCAAAACCGGTCTCTTTTTTGAGCTTTTCAAAAAAAGCATTTTGTTCAACATTAGTAATTAAGACAAAATCCTTTTGAGAGTTTGACTTCATAAACTCTCTAATCATTGATTCATAGTTATTCTCAGGAACAAATCGTCCAACAACTAAATAATAATTGTTCTCAAAAACTTGCTTATCGTTATACCACTCTCGTACTGTACTATCAATTGAAGTTAATTTTGATTTATTCAAATCGGTTCCGTATGCAATATAAGTGGTTTTTGGTAAGTATTTTTGATAATCATTTTGGATGTACTTTTCAATATTTTTACTATCACAAATCAATAAATCAGCGTATTTTACCATCAACCTCTCAGAAAGTTTCCAATACTGTCGAACAGGATAACTCCATTTTTCACGTAACCATTCATGACCATCTGGATTGACATATAGTTTCCCTCCCAATTGATGAATAATTTTACGGTATTTTGAAATAAATGGACCGATACGACAAGCTAGAATATAAAAAATAGGTTCTTTATCCTTATTTTCTTTAGAGATAGAGATAGCTTTTTTCAATGCAGCAATATCATAAGCAATAGCTTTAGCTGGACCAATATTTGGGACATCAATGATAAAACATGATGCACCATTATATTCAAAAACATCTCCATTAATACCAGATTTAACAGAATTTTCTCTCGTACAAGCAACATAATACTTAATATCTTTATTTTTTTGATTCTCTGTTAATTTCTCAACAAACGTTTCAAAACCACCGTATTTTGCTGGTATTCCTTTAGAACCAATAATATATATATTTTTTGTCATGTTTCCACCTTTATTTTCTTCACTAAATTTATCATCAATTACTATAAATTTAGTGAAGAAAGTAAATTATTTTACTTACTTCCTTCACCTTTTACAACAACTTTCACCGTCTTTAGCAAAATTTTGACATCCGACCAAATCGTCCAATTATCTATATACTCGACATCAAGTTTGACAACATCATCAAAATCTGTAATATTACTACGGCCACTAACTTGCCAGAGACCAGTGATACCTGGTTTAAAGCTTAGACGACGTTTCTGACTTGGTGTATATTTTTCGAACTCATCTACTGTTGGCGGACGTGTTCCCACTAAACTCATATCTCCAACTAAAACATTGTAAAACTGTGGTAGTTCATCCAAGCTAGTCTTTCTAATGAAATGACCAATTGGCGTAATGCGTGGATCATTATCCATTTTAAACATACCACCTTGCATTTGATTCTGCGCCATTAATTCTTTTTTGCGCTCTTCAGCATCAATATACATTGAACGGAATTTATAGAACTTAAATATACGCCCATTTTTTCCAACACGTTTCTGTACAAAAATTGCTGGCCCACCATCACGTCTGATTATTGGAACTAAGACTATAGAAGCTATTCCACAGATAAACAATCCCACTATTGCTCCAAATATGTCTAACAGACGTTTCATCATAATATGACTTGGTTTATAAAAATTTGTTGAAAATGTAACGATACTATGGTCACCAAACTGGTGAATCTTCTTATTCTTTAACGCTTTGAAACCAAAAGAATTAATATCGATACTAACGTCAATTCCTAATAATTCAAACTCTGAAACTAAGTGCTTTAAATCATAATGCTCATTTGGTAAATTAATAAAAATTTGATCTACAACTTCCCTAGTTGAAAATTCGATTGCTTCTTCTACTGAAAAATATACTGGTATCGAAACTCCAAATTCATTTTCTTGTATATCTAGTATGGTAAGGGCGACAAGATTTTTTTGAAAAAGTTTTTCTGTTTCTAATAACTTTTTCATTCCTTGCCAACGTTTCATAGTTGTAATCAAAACTGTTTTCCGTTGATAATCTGAATTTAGGAAAAAGTTACCCTTAAAGTATCGAGCAGTACAGTTTATAAAATAGACAAATAATGAGTTCAACAGAGTAAAATAAATAAGACCTCTCCTAGAAAACTCAAAACCACTCTCTAAAATAAAAGAAACAGTTGTTAATAGAATTGCAAAAACAAGACTATACCAAAATATTTTTTCAAATTCCTTTAGAAAACCTCGACTTTCAAAGTCTTTATACAAATTTGATACATAGAAAGCAAAAAAGTGAACCATTATGATGATAAAAACACCAGAACGACTTAAATCTGCATTTGGAATTTGACTTGTAAGACTTGCTGCAAAGACTACACCCATCAAATCAAGTAATAATAGCCGGATTTGGTGGTATCTAACATCAATAAACATAACTCACCCCTTTATTTATACTTCTATCATAATGTCTGATTTTTTAATAACATTAGCGGATTTTTCTTAAACAAGGCTTTTGCTTTATCTTGGCCATATTCTTCGGCAACCAGCTGATAAGCCTCCTTCATAAATGGAGGACGTGTTGTGGTATTATGCATATCACTTGCAACGCAGTGAACAAGGTCTCTTTCTAAGAAGTACTGAACACGTTTCTTAAACTCTTTAGACTTATCACCAATTAGTCCTGGTTTTAAAACATGGCTACTATTAACTTGCATGTAACATCCCTTGTCGATCAGTTCCTCTACACGCTCAGCCTTGTAGGCCAAAGCATCGTAGCGTTCAATATGGGCGAGTAAGGGCGTTACTCCTAATAACATCACCTCATGAACGGCCTCTTGAATGTCCTTCCAAGGAGTTTTCATGCTAAATTCTAGTAAGACATAGCGTGATCCATTCATCGTTGGTAGTTTTTTCTTTTCTAACTTTTCTAAAACATCACGGCTATAGTAGATTTCAGCCCCATAACACAGCCGAACCTCTGGATAAGCTGCCTTTACAGCCTCTTTCAGTTCAAGAAAATTAGCCATGATCACTTTTTCAGGTGTTTCAAACATGCCTTTGCGTCTATGGGAGGTTGCTACGATAAAGCGCACTCCTTGTCGGTGAGCATGACCAATCAAGGCCAAGCTCTCCTCTATACTCTTTGGACCATCATCCACACCAAAGATTACATGCGAATGAATATCAATCATCTCTCAAGTCCCTCTCTTATTGATGATATCCCTTTACTGCCTTTAGGCTTTCTTCCCGTAATTACCATAATTTCCGTAATTACCATAATCACCATATTTTTCAGTTGTTACATCATATTTGTTCAAAATGACACCAAGGAATGATGTCCCGGTTTGTTCCAACTGTTCTTTTACCTTTTTGACAGCTGAACGCTTGATATTACCAGATTCCACGACAACCGCCATAGCATCACAGCGTTGCGCAATAATAGCCGCATCGATAACCATTCCTAAAGGTGGACAATCAACGATAACGTAGTCGTAATAGCGACGTAGGGTCGCAACCAAGTTCTCAAAATGCTTACTCTGCAAGAGGGCGGTCGGGTTTGGAGAAATTTTTCCAGACTCAATAACCGTCAAATTTTGGATATCAGTATCACACAAGCCCTGTGATAAATCTGTCGTTCCGGCCAGATAGTCTGTCAAACCTGTAATTTTTGTCGTTGGTTTGAAGAAACCAGACATTACGGAGTTGCGAATATCCGCATCAACTAGAACCGTTTTATAGCCTGAGCGAGCATAGGCAATTGCCAAACTAGCTGCTGTCGTACTTTTTCCTTCATTGGATTGTACTGAAGTAATACCAACTACCTTGATGTCTGAACCGCTTAATTGAATATTGGTTCGAATGGCATTGAAATATTCTTCTGTTTTTTTAACAAGTTCTTTTTTCGTACGCGCAATTTCTAAAGTTGCCATATTGTTCTCCTATTTCAATTTCTTAGAATCTGGTACCACACCCAGGAGTGGCATGCCTAATACTTCTTCAATATCTTGAGGTCTCTTCACACGATCATCTAAAACTTCAACGACAAGGACCAGGGCAATGGCAAGAAAGGCACCTGCTACTAGACCAATCGCAATGTTACGCTTGGTACGGGGAACAGAAGGCTCTTCTGCTGGCACTGCTTCTTCTAAGGTTGTAACATCACTAACCTTTGTAACATCTATAATCTTTTGCGCTGCAACAGCTCTCAAACTATTAGCAATACGAGTAGCCTTATTAGGATCAGCATCGCGAACAGTAATCGACACTATACGAGTATCAACTGGGATAGAGACAGTTACCTTTTCCTTCAAATTTTCTGAAAGATCCAGATCAGATGACACGAGTGCTAAAACATCTTGTGAAAGAATAATTTCTTTATAGTCTTTTACCAGGTAGGTCCCTGCTTGGAGGTCTTGGTTGGTTAATCCAACACCAGCCTCCACATTTTTACTAACTACATAGATTCGTGTTGTAGAATCATATTGAGGGGTAACCAAAAATGCACTATAGACGAAGGCAGCTCCTGCCCCAATCATTGCGGTTAGGAAGATGAGGATTTTCTTTCTCCAAATTGTTTTTAACAAAAACAGCACATCAATTTCAATTGCATTTACTTCTTGATTATTCATAACTTCTCCTATTGTTTTTTTATTGCCCATCCAAAACAGTTTGAATAGCTGATTTTACTTGGTTCAAACTATCTTGGTTAATTTCCATCATATAGAGTTGGGAACCTGGCATAGCATAAGATGGTAAATCCATACGTCCTGAACCAGTCAAGGCTTGAGACTCAACTGTAAACTGTGTCCCAGATTCCAATTGTCTATTGACCAAATCCATAACTGTTTCTAAGCTGAGGTCTGTCTGAATAGAACCTTCCAAACCTTTTAGAATAGCCTGATAGTTACCTAAATTCTCTGGCGAACTAAGTTTCTTGATCAAAGCAGCGATAACCTTCTCCTGGTTCTTACCGCGATCGTTATCTCCATTGGCTAAAGAATAGCGTTCACGAACAAAAATTAAGGCGCGCTCGGCATCCAAATGAACCGTTCCTAGAGGAAAGTGATGTCCACCACTTGTAAATTCTTGTTCATTTTGGACATCTACCCCACCAACCAAGTCTATCAGTTGGAGGAAGGAGGTGAAGTTAAGGCGGATATAGTTGCTAATATCAATGCCATAGAGATTTTCTAAGGTGTGGACAGAAGCATTTACCCCGTAAATTCCCGCATGGGTCAATTTATCATACTGGTTTTGTCCTCCGTCAGCAATTGCAACATAGGAATCGCGTGGTGTCGTTGTCAAGAGTATCTTATGTGTTGCCCGATTGATGGTCATGATAATATTAACATCCGAACGAGATACCGACGAAATCGGCCCATAAGTATCTATACCGCTAATGTAGATGTTGAAGCTATCACCACTAGCTTGTTCTACCGCTGTTTCAACTGGTTTAGACATTTTGAAATTGTAGATTTTCTTCACTTTGGAAGAAAAATCTGGGTCTTCACTCTCCAAAATATTGGTGAAAACTCCGTTTAATACCATGGCTTGGCTTTCACCATTTATCATAGATTGATAAGCCGTCAGATAGGAACTTGTTGGACTGGTTGTCAGCTGAACTGACTTGCTAGTAGATACATCATTTAGGAGACTGGCAATATTTTCTTGATCATACTCTGATGGAGCCAGTAAACTAGATACCTGACTAACATCTGTAATATCGCTGTTAGCTGGCACCAGAATGCTCATTTCGTATTCTGAAAATGAGGCACTGGAATTCAATTTGCTAGAAAAATCAACAATCTCACGTAAACCATAAGTACCTGCAGCCGTAACAATAGCAGATATGATTAAAAAAACGGTCGTAAAAACATGGAGTTTTTTTCGCCAAATGAACCATGCTGTCACCAAGGCCAAACCGATTAAGACACTTGCTACAATATGATTCAGGTATCGGAAATTCAATATATTGTATCTATAGATAGTCAATAACAAGATAATGAGAACACTGACATACAAAACCCATATGGCCCCGTTAAACCAATTAAATCCGTGCAGTTTTTTCTTACTATTTCTGTTTCTCATAATAGACCTTCCTTATGCTTATAACCCTTCCATTATAACACATAAAAGCTTTCTTCATATAGTAGAATCTGTTCTTGAAATCGCTATTATTCTATATTTATTGCAAAAAATTAGCATTTTCTCAAGAAAACCAATAAATTGTTCTCGGACTCTATAGGATAAAATTGAAATCCATCGACATCAAATCTTTTTATATCTTCAATATCTTGAATGGCATGTTTAGCCAGCCATGAAAGCATCCGACCACGACCTTTTTTGGAAATGGTGGAATGGACTTTTAGCTGACCATTTTTCTCTTCCTTGAAAATAACCTTGACCAATTTTTCCTGCACTTTTGGTGAAAAGACTTGTTCAAACTCTGACGAAGCAAGTGAGAGCAGGACATCCTCATCAGCCACCTCTGCATCATAATGGGAACGCCAGTATTGTTTTAAAGATTGTTTACCAATCTTTAAATTTCCCTGAAAGTCAAGACGATGGGGTGAAATTAGTTCAAATGGAGAAATGAGACCATATAAGGCTGTTGCCACCCGTACATGCTTCTTGTGATAGTTCTCCTCTTCTGCTGTCAGGTCCCTTCTAGTCATGTAACGATACATAAGGCCATCATATAGTTGCCAGGCCGGGTAAGACTTGGCTTGACCGTGCCTAATCCTCTGCCATCGATCCAGTTCTAACTGAGCCTTGTCCTCGGATAATTTATATAAACTAGCCAGCTCTTCAAGGCTATATTGACCAATAGCCTCTAGGACCGATATGCTAGTATCAGACAGGGTTTGAAAGGCTTGATTATCCAGATTGGTATTTAGTTCTTTGGCGTTAGGAATAATGATTTTCATTCCCTCATTATACCATATAACTACTTGACTTCTCAAAGTAAACAATCTGGCTCGTCCTTGTTTTTCCAAAAAAATTACCTTATACTAGTCTTAATCATTTCTGTAAGGGGACAGTTACAATGGATAAGTACCAGCGAATTATTCAGGATATCTTAGAGGGGATTGAAAACAATCAGTTTAAACGTGGTGAAAAACTACCCTCTATTCGACAACTCAGTCAGAACTACCAGTGCAGTAAGGACACTGTTCAGAAGGCCATGTTGGAACTAAAATACCAAAACAAGATTTACGCAGTAGAAAAGAGCGGCTACTATATATTGGAAGACAAAGATTCTAAAAACCAAATGGTTGAACTTGACCCTGCGGATTTTCAGGAGCTACCCTACGAGGATTTTCGTGTGTGCCTACATGAAAGTCTGATTGGGCGGGAGAACTATCTGTTTAACTACTACCATCAGCAAGAAGGGCTGGCAGAGTTACTCTCCTCTGTCCAACATCTCTTTATGAACTATCATGTCTACACAAAAAAAGACCAACTGGTTATTACAGCTGGTAGTCAACAGGCCCTCTATATCTTGACCCAGATGGATTTCGGACCTGAGAAAACTGAAATATTGCTAGAAAATCCAACTTATTCCAGGATGGTTGAGTTGATGCAACACCAAGCTATCCCCTATCAGACAATTGAACGAGATTTTGATGGCATTGACCTGGTCAAGTTGGAAAAAATCTTTCAAACTGGAAAAATTAAATTCTTCTACACCATTCCCCGTCTGCACAATCCGCTGGGAAGCACCTATGATACAGCAAGTAAGACTGCTATTCTGAAGCTAGCTAAGAAATACGGGGTCTACATTATCGAAGATGATTATCTGGCAGATTTTGATTCTAGCAGAAGCCTGCCCCTCCACTATCTAGACACCGATAATCTGGTCATCTATATCAAATCCTTTACCCCTACACTCTTTCCAGCCCTGCGGATTGGTGCCATCAGTCTGCCCCAACAGTTGAAGCCTGCTTTTATTAAACATAAGAGTTTGATTGACTACGATACCAACCTCATCATGCAAAAGGCTCTTTCCCTCTATATCGACAATGGAATGTTTGCCCGCAATACCCAAAATCTCCATCAGATTCATCATGCCCAGTGGTTAGATATACAGACCAACATGGACGAAACTAAACTAAATATTCCCTATCGCATTTCCAAAGGAAGCGTGACCTTCCAGCTGAAAAAAGGGCAGGTCAGTCCATTTATAGAGAAACAACTTGAAGGAGCCGCCTTCTTTTCTGGAGAGGACCACGATTTTCTACAAATCCAGTACACTAGTGAGTTTAAGACAAGATTGGAAACATTCTTAGAGAAAATGACAATGTGAGGACAACATTTGAAATAGATCCCCTACTAGCTATACCGTATTGCGAAACAAAGGTCCTCAAACCTATAGCTTGAGGACCTTTCTTGTACCTAAGTCATTTTCAAAATGAACTCTTATTTTGAATTTATTTCATAACCCATCAAAAGACCGCCTTCTTCTGCATAAAAAGAGCAAAGGCCTGATGTCGGTACCTCTTCGATGATTGCACTAGCAAATTCAGCCTTGACCAGGTCTGAAAACTGTTGGAAGAACTTAGCATTGTTACGGTGGGCCATGACAATACGACCGCCCTTATAGCCAGCCTTCTTCATCTCATCAAAGGCAGCTGTGACAGATTTCTTATGACCACGCGCTTTCTGGAGCAATTCTAGCTTCCCTTCGCTACTTGCTTCCCCAACCATACGGATATTGAGAAGGCCAACGACTGTTCCAAGCAATTTGCTGAGACGACCATTTTTCACCAAATTATCAACCTTGGCAAGGACAAAGAGCAATTTACTATTTTCTTGGTAGGCGGTGATGGCTTGTACAAGCTCATCAAATTCCAAACCAGTCGCAATCAGTCGATTGATTTCATCCACAATCAAATCCATTTCTCCGCCAGCTGAAAGGCTATCAATGAGATGGATATTGACTTCAGGATGTTCCTCGACAAACATATCGCGCGCCACACGAGCAGCATTGAAACTACCTGACAAACCACCTGTCAAGGTTATAACAACAACATTTTCCGCTCCCTCAAATGCTGTCTGATAGGCCTGTGGGCTTGGACAGGCAGAACTAGCAGCTTCAGAAGAGGCATACATCACCTCCATCATCTTGTCGATGTCCAAGTCAGCCTGGTCAACAAAGGTGTCTGCACCAATCTGAATGGTCAAGGGCACACTGACAAATTCTGTATCAGGGGCAAGGTTATTTAATTGACGATAATCACAGCCTGAATCTGCAACGATTTTCCATTTTTTCATGTTCTACTCATTTCTAGTGTTACTTTTTTATTTGACAATAGCAGACTATTTCCTTACAATTATATCATTAAACTAGTCCTTCTGAAAGCATTTTCTTTCAGATGTAACAGTCAGGAAAGGAAAGCTATGGCAGAACGTAAGATTTCACCAACTTCTTTAAAAAATCTCTATCAATCCAATAAAGAAACCAATCAACTGACCAAAGAATCCATCGAAACAGCTCTGCTATTTCTCCTAGAAAAAAAGGACATCAAACAGATTTCGGTATCCGAGTTGGTCAGAAAGGCTGGTGTGTCACGCAATGCCTTCTACCGCAATTACAAGTCCAAAGAAGAGATTTTGGAAACCTACTACGAACGGACTTCTAGCAACCTTAAGAAGAAATGGCAAGACTTGCAGGACAAGGTTCAAAAAGATGGCGTCAAGCAGAGTTTTGCAGAGTTTGTCCAGGAACAAAAACGCAAGGCAGAGCAAAGCAAAACCTTTTCCAATGTCAGTCAATGGATCAAAGAAAAAACAAAACGGGATTAAAAGTCCTGTTTTTTTGTACTTTCTCACCAAAAAAACTTGACCAAAATAGCCAAGTTTTTAAGGAGATTATGAAAATATTTAGGATTGACTATAGTATATCGTAACCGCCAACCGTTTCCATCGGTCTTATCGTCATTTAGTTTTTCTTTTATTACGTCGTTAACTCGCTTTGCCGTACTTCAGTACAGCCTACAGCTCGTTGCCTAGTACTAAAAGTAAACTAAAAGACTGAAAAATACGTTGCAACCAAAAATTTTCTATATCAAATCTATTTTTTACCCAATTTTCTAGTCTTTTTGAGGGCGGCGGCGACTGCCTTGATAATGGCATAGCGGAAACCTTCTTTTTCAAGAGCCACAACTCCTGCGATGGTCGAGCCTCCTGGCGAGGTCACTTCCTGTCGGAGCTGGGCTGGGTGCTTGTCACTATTCAAGACCATCTGGGCGGTGCCTGCCAGAGTTTGGGCCGCCAAAACCTTGGCATCCTGAGCCGTCAGCCCGTTCTGCACACCGGCATCTGTCAAAGCCTCAATCATCTGATAGACAAAGGCCGGTCCGCAGCCTGCGATAGCCGTCGCTGCGTCGATCAGACTCTCTGGCACCTGCTGTACCTTGCCTGATTTTTCAAGGATTTGTTCCAATAGCGGAGCGAGCTCTGGATTGACCAAGCTATAGGTAGTCATGCCTTGGCCGATAGCGACCGGTGTATTGGGCATGATCCGAATGAGGTTGTCTGCCGACACATATTCTGCCAGGCTGTCAATAGTCACTCCCGCTGCCATGGAAATCCAGATAGCCGACGGATTCTGGCTAATCTGGTCCTGTAAGCCTGACAAGACTGTCTGAATCAGGTGAGGTTTGACCCCAAGGAAAATCACCTCGGCCTGCTCTGCTATTTCCCCATTAGAAAAAAGCTGGCCGCCCACCTTCTCTTGAAGTGCCTGGGCTTTTGCTGGGTTGTGGTTACTGAGAAGGAGCTGGGTATCTGCTTGCTGGCTGACCGCTTGGGCCAGAGCCGCTCCCATGTTGCCCAGTCCGATAAATCCAATCTTCATCTTGTCCTCCTAACGAATGTGGCCGTCGCCTGTGATGATGTACTTGTAGGTGGTCATCTCACGCAGACCCATAGGACCACGGGCGTGCATCTTCTGGGTGGAAATGCCCAGCTCGCAGCCCAGACCGAACTCGCCTCCGTCTGTGAAGCGGGTCGAGGCATTGACATAGACTGCTGCCGAGTCCACATGGAGTGTGAAGAGGTCGGCCGTCTGGCTATTTTCCGTCACGATGGCCTCGCTGTGCCCTGTCGAGTGTTGAGCAATGTGGCTGATAGCCTCTTCTGCATTTGAAACGACTTTGACGGCCAAGATATAGTCCAAAAATTCTGTGTCAAAATCCTGGTCGCCTGCTGGTGTGGCTTGGTTGAGAATAGCCTGGGCCTGACCGTCTACACGTAATTCCACCTGACCAAAAAGAACTTCTTCCAAGCGAGGTAGGAATTGGCTGGCAATGGCTTCGTGAACTAGCAAAACTTCCGCTGCATTGCAGACTGAGGGACGACTGGTTTTGGCGTTGACCACAATCTGAAGGGCCTTATCCAAATCCGCATCCTTGTCCACATAGACATGGCAGATGCCTGTGCCTGTTTCGATAACTGGTACAGTCGCATGTTCTACAATGGCTTGAATAAGCCCTGCACCGCCACGTGGCACCAAGAGGTCAATCTTGCCTTTGGCAGTCATCAACTCCGTCGCAGAGGCCCGGCTGGTGTCTTGAACTAACTCAATGACCTTTGGCGAAAGACCAGCCTGTTCCAAGCCAGCCTTGAGGGCTGTAACAATGGCCTGAGCCGAATGAAAGGCTTCCTTGCCTCCACGCAAGATGACTGCATTTCCGCTCTTGATTGCCAAGGCTGCGGCGTCTGAAGTCACATTTGGACGGCTTTCGTAAATCATTCCCACCAAGCCAAAGGGAATGGATTTCTTGCGAATGTTCAAGCCGTCTGCCCGAGTGGATTCTTCCAATACCAGTCCAACAGGATCTGGTAAGTCAATCAAGGACCGAATGCCATCTGCCATGGCTTCAATCCGCTCAGCTGTCAGAAGCAAACGGTCCTGCATGACTTGGCTGATTTTTCCTTGGGCATTTTCCATGTCGATGGCATTGCCAGCTAAAATTGCCTCCGTTTGAGCAACCAACTGGTCTGCCATAGCTGACAAGGCCTGGTTTTTCTGTTCGGTTGTTGCAAGGTTGATAGAAGCCTTGTGGGCCAATAAACTATCTAATAATGCTTGTGTTGTTGTCATATATTTCTCCTATTTAGTCTTTCAGTTTGCTCGTTCGTCAACATAATCAAGACAAACTGAACGACTATAAGCTCACCCAATCGTTGCGGTGAATAAGCACGCCCTCCGCTCTGCCATGTGCCAACTGGTCCTGCAAGTCCTTGGAGGACAGTTTGACCCGCCCTTTACCAATCAAACGGTGGTCTGCCTGACTATAAACTTCCACGACCTGCCCCACTTCAAAGTCGCCTTCAAGGGCTTTGACACCGGCAGCTAACAAACTGCGGCCTTGGTGCAACATGGCCTCAACCGCACCAGCATCCACTTCAACCGCTGCATCTGTCCGAGCGTAGAAGGCCATCCACTGCTTGCGCTGGTTCATGGCATGGTCATCTGCTAAAAAGAGAGTGCCACGGTTGGCTTGGGTAACTGCCTGTAAGAGAGCAGTGTCCTCTTTTGAAGAGCAGATAAAGACGGGCACGCCTGACTTGGTCGCAATCTGTGCCGCCTGCAATTTGGTGGTCATGCCACCCGTTCCGTTGGACGAGCCTGCTCCTGCTGCCATGGCAAACAAATCTTCCGTAATTTCCTTAATTTCAGGCAAATGCTGGGCAGTCGGATCGCTGTTGGGATTGGCCGTGTAAAGCCCGTCCACATCCGTCAAAAGCACCAAGAGGTCTGCTTTCAAGAGAGAAGCCACCTGGGCGGACAGGGTATCGTTGTCTCCCACCTTAATTTCCTCAATGGCAATGGTATCATTTTCGTTGATAATGGGAATGGCCCGCTGCTTGAGCAAGACCTGCAAGGCCTGAGAAGCATTCTGATAACGTCTGGCATCCGCAAAATCATCCTGGGTCAGCAAAATCTGAGCCGATACGATGCCGTCTTTCATCAGATTCTGCGTATATTCCTCAATCAAGAGTCCCTGACCAACAGCCGCAGATGCCTGCTTCTCCGCAATCTTGGTCGGCCGCTTGTCAAATCCTAATCTCCGAAAACCAGCAGCAATGGACCCCGAAGTCACCAGCACAATCTGGTAGCCCTTCTGGTGCAACTGAGCCAACTGATTGGTAATCCGAGCAATCTTAATCCGGTCCAGACTGCCATTTTCTTGGGTTAGAGAGCTGGTGCCCACCTTAAATACGATTGTTTTTTCTGTCATAATCTCTTCTCACAAAAACTAATATTTGGAAAATTATACCATATTTTAGGTATAAAGAAAATCAATGTTATTCAGCAGAGAATGAGGGAAAATTCCTAGAAATAAGTAAGCTTATACTCAAAACTAAAAGGAGGACTTGCCGCCTCCCTTTAATCTATTCAAAAAATTCCTGTACGATTGCTACCATATCCCTTTCGCTAGGCTGCAATACTTGATAATCTTTCTCAAAGAAGGAGAGGACTTGCTGTCCATAGCGTTTGGTATGGATGCGAGAATCTAATACCAAAACTAGAGAATCTTGGTTGTCGTGCCGATTGGTTCGACCAATGGCTTGACGCAACTTAATCATCATCATAGGCAGGCTGTAATCGTAAAATGGATTCTTCCCTTCCTTACGTAGATGGTGATTGATTTTCTGGACAAAACGGTCCTTGGGATTGTCGAAGGGCAGTCTTGTAATGACCTGAATCAGTTGGTCATGACTGGCAAAGTCAACTCCCTCCCAGAAGACACCTGTGCCCAGTAAAATCTGGCATTCACCCCGTTCAAATTTGCGTTTGAGAGTTATTTCCTGTCCATGCTTGTGTTGGGCCAGGTGGGAAATATTACTGTCTTCTAAGAAATCCGACACCTGCAAGAGCAGAGAAATCGATGTGAACAAGACCAAAATCGGTCGTCCCAGCTCTGCTATTTCTCCTAAAGTGGTAGCCAAATAGGCAGCGTGCTCCTCCTTGGTCCAAGCGAGGATATCAGGGAGGAGGGTCGGAAAGAGTAGCTGCTGGTTGGGCACTGCTTGCGTGGGAAGCAAGTCCATGGTGACCTGCTCAAAGCCCAGCAAATCCGCTAGATTGACTTTTTTACTGATGGTCAAGGTAGCGCTGATGCAGAAAATCTTGGTGTCTGGCAGGTAGTTGGTCACATTCATGAGGCTGTCCTTGGCGCCCCGCAAATAAGCAGTCCGCTTGTCCTCAAAATTCTTCTCCTCCAACCAAAAGGTGTCGTAATAGTCTATGAGCTCATGCAAGTCGCTCAAATCAATATCTCCAAGCTCCACCAGGTTCTGAGCAAGTTGATGAAGCTCAACCTTTTGAACTTCCCGCTGCCCATGCTGGCGAAAACGGGTCAAGAGGTGGTTAAGCTCAAACTGGCAGGATTCATAGAGGCGTTGGTCTAGGAGTTTATCGGCCCTATCTTTTTTAATCTGCAATACCTGTAAGAGAGCAGTCAAATCTTGAGAATCCGTCGCGAGATTTTCAGCAGCCAAGAGAAATTTCTGGGCCTCGTCGATGACCACCAAGCGATTGTCCATCAGTGGATCTTGGTCCTTGAGATGACTAAGGAAATAGGCATGGTTGGTGATGAGCAACTTGCTGGATAAGGCTTGCTGGTTCAAACGTTGCCAAAAATCCCAGCCCCAGAAAAGACTTTCTGGCTCCAAATGGCCATCATGGGCAATCTCATCAAAATAGGCTTGATAGCGTTGTTTCTGCTTGAGTTCGTCCAAATCGCCTGTTTGAGTTTCTGTCAGCCAGACAAGGATCTGCATCTTGAATTGATTGACTAGGCGATTGTCATCCTGTCTTTGCAGAGTTTTCCAATACTTATCCAATTTGATAAAATGCTTGGGCGACTTGAGGGAAGCCATGGAAATATGGAAAATCTCTCGCAGTTTGCTTCCCTCTTTGTCCATAATTTGCTCTTGAAGGAGCTTGGTCGGTACCGTCACCAAGAGGGGCTGGTCCGACTTGGCAAGCAGGGGTAGTAGATAACCGTAGGTCTTGCCCAAGCCTGCCTGTGCCTGTATAAAATGCACTTTTTCTGCTTCTGCCAAGCGTTTTTCGACCACATGAGCGAAGGCTGTTTGTTTTTTGCGTTCGTGCAGACCGAGTAGGGCAAGATTTGTCACAAAATCTTCCGATAAATGGTAGGCTGGCTGGTCTTTTACTGGCTTTTTCAAGACCAATCCATGAATACTTTCCAGACTGGTCGACAAGGTTTCAGATAGATAGGGCACCAGCTCATCAATAACTAGACGGGATTCAAAGAGTAGATTGTCCGCTAGCTCTTGCAGGTTTTCTACAAGCGACAGAGGCAGGGACTTGATTTTCTCTTGGATTTTGATAAGGAGACGAGCCGTTGCCATGGCGTCCGAAATAGCTGTGTGGGCCTGGTCTAAGCCCAAGTCTAAATGCTCTGCTAGATTTCCCAAGCTGTATTTTTCAAAAGTCGGGAAAAATAGCTGTGCTAATTCCACAGTATCCACGCGCGGAGTCAGCAATTCAAAGCCTTCAAAAAAGAGAGCTTCCGCCAAGAGATTGGCATCAAACTTGACATTATGGGCGACGAAAATAGCATCTCCAATCATGTCGTAAATGGTACTTGCGACCTGACCAAAGTCAGGCGCTTGCTCCAACTGCTTGTCTGTGATACCTGTCAGATTCTTAATATGGTCATCAAGTGGTTCATAGGGATTGATGTCTGTTGCGTAACTGTCAATGATTTCTCCGTTTTCAACCAGAACAATCCCAATTTGAATGATTTTTGCATCGGCACCTGTACCAGTTGCTTCCAAATCCACAACGGCATACCGATTGCTTGTTCTTGTGTCTTTCATACTGTTCATTATAGCACATTCGCTCCCACTGAAAAAGCCTCAAACAAAATCCATGAATTCACTGGATTTTTTTGTTAGACTACTAATATAAAAACTGTTTCTGTGAGGAGAAATACCATGTTTATCCACAAATCTGTCAACCCTGTTGCCTTTCAAAATACCTACTACATTGAAAACGATAGCCACCTGCTTGTCGTTGACCCAGGAAGTGACTGGACCAAAATCCAAGCTATGATTGAAAAAATTGGCAAACCGATTTCAGCGATTCTCTTGACCCATACCCACTATGACCATATTATGAGTTTGGACATCCTGCGTGAGACCTACAATTTCCCGCCTGTCTATGTGGCTGAAAGCGAGGCTAGCTGGCTCTACAAGCCAGAGATGAATCTATCAGGTCTGCCTCGTCACGATGATATGGACAATGTGGTCTGCCGACCAGCTGAAAAAATCTTCCAATACCAAGAAGACTATCAGTTTGACGGTTTTCATTTCAAGGTTGTGCCAACACCTGGCCACTCTATCGGCGGTGTATCCTTTATCTTCCCAGAAGCTGAAGCGGTCATTACAGGTGATGCTCTTTTCCGTGAAACGATTGGGCGTACAGACCTGCCTACCAGCAATTTTGACGACTTGATTGCGGGTATCAGAGAACACATTTTTACCCTGCCAAACCACTACACTGTCCATCCAGGTCATGGTCAAAATACCAGCGTTGGACACGAGAAAAATTTCAATCCATTTTTTAGAATGTAAAAGAAGTACTGCCCAGTTCTGATTGAACCAGGCAGTTTTTTATTATGATTCATCCAATGCAAATTCAGCTATGACAATCATTTTTCCAGCCAACTCTTTGACCTCGCCTGTTGGACAAAATCCGACCTTGGACCAAAAATGACTGGACTGAGGATTGCTTTCTACATAGCCAAGACGCACCTTTTTGAAGCGGGTTGCTAACTGGGGCAGAAGCTCCGCAATGATACTTGTACCAAGACCTTGTCCAGAAAAATGAGCATCTACCATAAAAAGTCCGATATAGCAGCTATCTTCTGTCGGATAACCGTCAATTAGGTCTAAGATGGCAACTAATCGCTCTTTGTCCCAAAATCCTAGAAAATACTTATCTGATAGATCCTTACCTGGTGGACAATCGACAAGGTCATTGGCCAAACTTTCCAGACTAGGTAGGGGCGGAAAATGTTCAAAATAGAGGGGATTGGTCTGGTAGAGGGCCAATACCTGCTCCAAGTCGGCATCTGTTAACTTTCGCACTTGAAAGCGCCTGGATAAATTGGAAATTATCATAAAATCATCCTGCAGTATCAACATTCATTTTGGAATAGGTAAGCCCATCATAGATTGCTACCTTTCCTTTACCAAATAACCATTCTCTCTTCGGGTGCCCTATACATGGGGTCTCCCTTTTGAATAGTGTAGACTTCATAAAAATCATCCATCTGCTGCAACTGAATATTGACCCGAAACTCCTCTGGAGAATGTGTATCTACCTGAAGTTGATAACGGCCATAATCAACCGCAACCATTTCTCGACGGCTACGGGCATAATTCTCAAAAAATTCTTTTAGGTTAGCTGACGGTTCTTCTTTTTTGAGCGTAGCCAAAGCAATCTGTATTCCTCCCAAATCCGCAAGATTTTCAGACAAGGTTAGGTGACCATCTACTCTACCACCATAGACTTCTAGACCATCAAACAAGTCTACTAGGGCTTTATTTTTTTCTTCAAATGCTAGTCTATCTTGCTCTGTCCACCAGTCTTTTAGACTACCAGTCTCATCAAAATTTGCTCCTGTGGCATCAAAAGCATGAATAAACTCATGAGCAATAATTTTGCCAATCCCGCCATAATTCTCGGCTACAGATTGATTTTTGTCATAATAAGGAGCTTGTAAAATAGCCGCCGGAATATAAATAGCATTCTGACTAGGAGCGTAGGCTGCTGTTACTTCACTTGCCGATACATTGCTAGCCCAAGTTTGTCTATCTATTGGCTGACTATAACGCTCGAAAACTCCTGTTCTAGCTTGAATCGTAATTGCCAAAATATTTTCAATATAAGACAAGTCTTCACGAATCTTTAATGACTTGGTCCAGTCGGTCAACTCCCTTGGATAGCCGATATGATAAGTGATATTTTCTAATTTTTTTATTGCAGCTTGCTTGGTGGTTTGACTGAGCCAATCATTGGCTATAATCCTTTCCTGATAGGTCCTAGAGATTGCCTTAGCCATTTCCTGAATGGCAAGTAAGTCCGTTTCATCGGCATAGTTACGACCATAATAAACACCCAAACTTTCCTTGAAAATTCCAGTCACATCCAGATAAGTCATGTAATCATTCGGATAGGAGGCTGAAAATCCTTGGACTTCTGCATGAAATCTCCCTGCTGTCTGCATGATTTCCCCAGTCAAATAGGGGGCTAACTTCATTGCTTGACTAACTAAAGCCCATGACCGATATTCTGAAAAATTTTCTTCCTTGATAAATTGGGATAATTGTTCAAAATAGCTTGGATTAGAAACATAAACTTCCTCCGGTTCCAAGCCCACCAATCCTACTAATTGTTCTCCAATTGATAAAGTTGGTGAGTAGTTTTTGACCTCTGAGAATGTTCTAAGTTCTTCTGCGTTCACAGGTCCCCAATCACTATGCACATTCTCACTAGCTGGTAGAGTATCAACGAGCTGATTGTCAAAAGTAATGGCTCCTTCAACCAAAGCAATGGCCTCCTCGTCTGAGTAGCCACATTTTTCCAAAATATGTCTCGCAGATATACGGTATGAATCCATGAGTTTCTCACGAACAGTCCTGTCTTCATAGTAGGACTTATCTGGTAGAATCGTCTGAGGTGGTAGTAAGATCAACATTCTTTCAGATGTATTTCGTGGATTCGCAATCACATCAAGACCATAGGGCAATGGATAGTCGTTACGAATCCAATCTTGACTTAGCGATTTCAGCTCAGAAAACGAAGCAATTCCCATCATTTCATCCAGTATCATTCTAGCTACTCTGACACCATCTTCTTCCCTTTTGGTAAAATCAAGACCCTGCTGATACAACTTGATAAATTCTACTAAATCCTCAGACTGAGGCTCTAGCTGACCAGCTACCATTTTGTCAAAATCCGATTTTAATTGCTCATCTACTTCCATTTGCAATCTTGTAAACTCATTGTAGAATGGTGTACTACTTGATAACCAGCCACCATTTAACCAGTCCCTATTTATAGCTTGATAAAAATTAGTTTGAATAGTCGGTTCTGCTTTTTCAACTTGTGTTTGGTCATCTCCTATTTTCTGACCACCACAGGCAGCTAAGAGACAGACAAAACCAAGTAAAACCAATCTAAGTAGACCTTGTTTTATCACGCGTCACTCCCTCACTTGTTTTCTACAAACTATTTCGACAGGCAAAGAAGCAGAAAAGAATTACTCCTCCGCATCTTGCTCTTTCTTCAGCTCCCCAATCGTCTCAAAACTTGCTCGGCTATCAGCTGCCAGAGCCTCCTGCTCGTAGGCATTGATAATCTGGGCAACGACTGGGTGGCGAACCACATCCTTGGCCGAAAAATGCACGAAATCAATCTGTGGAATGCTACTCAGCTTCTCTGTCGCATCAATCAAACCTGATTTGACCTTGCGCGGCAGGTCAATCTGGCTAATGTCCCCATTGACAATCATCTTGGAATTAAAGCCAAGACGGGTCAGGAACATCTTCATCTGCATAATGGTGGTATTTTGCGCCTCATCCAAGATGACAAAGGCGTCTTCCAAGGTCCGACCACGCATATAGGCCAGGGGTGCAATCTCGATGATTTCCCGCTCCATCAGGCGCGTGGTCTGCTCCTTGCCCAAAATCTGGTAGAGGGCATCATAGACAGGACGCAAATAGGGGTCTACTTTTTCTTTCAAGTCTCCTGGCAAAAAGCCTAAACTTTCGCCTGCCTCGACCGCAGGACGTGTCAGGACAATCCGCTTGACCTGTCCACGCTTGAGGGCTGTTACCGCAAGAGTAACCGCCAAGAAGGTCTTCCCTGTACCAGCTGGTCCAATTCCAAACACGATGTCATGACGCTTTACGCTGTCCACATAGAGTTTTTGACCAAGGTTCTTTACGCGAATAGGTTTTCCGTAGTTGTCCTTGATAATCTCTTCTTCATAGAGGGCAACGAATTTCTCAATCTCATCATTTTTGACCATGGAAATAGCCGTGACCACATCTGGCGTATTGATGACCAGGCCCCGATTGACCAAGACCAAGAGAGATTGAATAACCAGGCGAGCCTGTTCTACTTGTGCTTCCTGCCCGATGACTTGCACAACTTCCGTCCGTGCATGGATGACCACGCCCAGTTCTTGCTCCATCAGCCGTAAGTGGCGCTCATTGGACCCAAAAAGGCTAAACAAATCATCTGGATGTTTTAAATGAATATCAATCGAATGCTCTTGCAAAAAAAATTCTCCTTTGGTGCTTTTCTATTATTATACCAAAATTTTCTACCAACTTATGCTACTAGGAAAAAGAAAACAGTGAATATATCAAACATTCACTGTTTTTAGAAACCAAACTTTAATTTCTATATGGTGGGGGGAGAATGATTAAAGAAAAGTAGGAAAGCTTGGTTTCCAGTAACCTAACTGTTTCTTTTTGTAGAAGTAATACTCTTCGAAAATCAACCACTACGCTGAGATGTTGATACGAACTATAAGAAGCGAGGTTTGTCTTTTGCCATTCCTGTTACCTTGAACCAAGAAAGCAACCGAGCTCTATCGTCAGATTAAAGATGCAAACAATATTCGCTATATTTCCAACCTTCAACTATCTCTCAGATAGCTTTGATTTTCATGGTGTATAAGACAAAATTACCCCGTCCAAAAATCTAAACAGTTATACTAGGATGAAATCCATCCTGTACATTTATTTCCCCCCCCCCCCCAGAAAATCAAGTATTATAAG
>NZ_POIZ01000002.1 GCF_002960425.1 Streptococcus suis | reverse complement strand
GGATTGATTGAAGATGAGGCCCTCTTCATTGACGGGACCAAGGTAGAAGCTGATGCCAACAAGTATTCTTTCACGTGGAAAAAGGCCGTTGAACGCTATGAAGATGCCTTGAACGGAAACATTTCTGCCCTTTATGACAAGCTAGTTCAAGAAGGGGTGAATACTGCCTTGTCCAAGGAAGAATGCCTCACTAGCGAGGGACTAAACCAACTCCTACAAGAAACCGAACAAGTATTGGACGAGGTGGAAGAAGCTATCTCACAAGAGCCGAAAGTCATTAAAGGTGGATCAGCCAACAGACAGAAACGAAGAAGAATTAAGAAACTAAAGAGAAAGTTGAAAGAGGATTTTCTTGTTCGGAAACAGAAGTACGAACGAGATAAACAGATTCTACAAGAGCGAAATTCCTATTCTAAAACGGATCACGATGCAACATTCATGCGGATGAAAGAGGAAAGAAACAGTCTGCGGAGAGACTGTTTCTTCACGAGCCTTGAAATAAATGAGCGAGTATGAAAAATGGTCAGCTCAAGCCTGGTTACAACCTCCAACTTGGCACAAACAGCCAGTTTGCCTTAGCTTACGGACTGTTTCCGAATCCAACTGACACTCGGACACTCAAGCCTTTTCTTCAATCCATCCAAACCCTAGAACTCTTTCAACACATTGTCGCGGATGCAGGTTATGGAAGTGAAGAAAATTATAGCTTTATCGTTGATGACCTGGAGAAAACACCTCTGATTCCCTACGGAACATATCAGAAAGAGCAGAAGAAAAGCTATAAGAAGAGTGATGCCAATCCTGAAAACTGGACTTACTTAGAAGATTCTGACCAGTGGATAAAACCAGATGGGGTTGTCTACTCGTTTAAGAATTATTCACGAAGAACGGAGCAGAATGGGTTTGAGAAAGATATTAAGATTTACGAAGCT
>NZ_POIZ01000019.1 GCF_002960425.1 Streptococcus suis | reverse complement strand
AGGATGAGTAAGCTAAGAGATTTATGCGAGGAGCAGGGACATAGACTTTTACCTCTGCCTCCTTACTCGTCCGAGTATAATCCCATTGAGAAAACATGGGCTCATATCAAAAAACACCTCAGAAAAGTATTGTCAAATTGCGATACTTTTCTTGAGGCATTTTTGTCCTGTTCTTGTTTCAGTTGACTATAAAATTCTATCTCGCCCATTTCAAATTGCCCCAGCTAGTTGTGCTAAAGGCAGTGGAATTAAATACGCACAATGGACAAGATGTAGCGCTGAATAGTTTCAGGTGATTCTTGACAACCATGTTGTATCCAATACTTGATGATACTGTCGATGGTTGAAACATAAACAGTTAAGGCATACTCGTAAGGAATTTTATATGCCTGTTCGAGTTGTTTTGGAAGATCAGGAATACTGGAATTTTCAATAACTTCGGTAATATACTTGGTAACTTCTAAAGAAATATGAGGGATAATGGTGACAAAATCCACAGCGATTGAGCGATTATTATACAAGAAGGTCAGCATTTCAGCGATAACATCATCGCTCAAGGTTGGGTCTTTCGCAAGAATAATATTAATCTCGTTCAGGATATATTCAAGCGCTTCTTCCAAAAAGGTTTCCTTGGAATTATAGTAATGATAAAATACCCGACGGCTCAAATTAGCTTGGTCGGCAATTTGGTTAATAGTGAAATTGTCTTTTTCACTGGATTTCGTTAGGTAAAAATAGGCTTCTAGAAATTTCTGGCTGGTTGTAAAATACTTTTCCATATATATATATATATAACTCCGTTATAAATTTAATAAATAAAAATTGAAAAAAATAAATGCACTGCACAAAAATGTATTTTTTGTGAAACATTCATTTTATACACATTATATAATGTATTTTGTAATCATGCAACTATTTCTTTTAAAAGTTGTTGGAATATGGAAAGGAATTCTTATGTTTTTTGATAATAAAGAGCTTGAAAACGAAGCATTGCGTTCGAAGCAACGGTTTACTATTAAAAAGTTTAAATCGGGTGCGGCATCAGTTTTAATCGGTTTCTTATTTATGTTCAGTGGTGGAGCCTTAAAAGCTGCTGCCGAAGAAATTGAAGCAGGTCAGTTACCGCAAACTACCGAGCTGGTTGAAAAACCACTTGATTCAACTGCTGATGTAAGTGAAGCGGCCTCTAGTTCGACTCAAGCAGAAGCTGAACAGGTTGCACAATCAGTAGAGCCAACTTCTGTCAAAGCGGAAACAGTTCCGAGTTCAGAGCAGGTAGTAGCTGAGCAACCTAAAGAAACAGAGGAAACGACTGCTACTAAACCAGAAGGTAATCTTGCTTCAGAACAAGAAGTAGCAGCACCTAAATCTCAGGATGTCGCAGAGAAGACTAATCCTGTACCAACAAAATTGTCAACTTCATCCTCAGATGAAAAAGTTGAAGATAAGCAAGAAGTTGTCAAACAAGAAACGAATGAAGAAAGTATAACGAAGGCTACACCTGTTTCTAATAACAACGCAACAGAAGCAAATAAAGAAAATATTGCAAGTTCAACACGATCAGCAGAAACTCAAACAGATGCTCAGGCTTCGCAGGCTCGAGATTTGAGTCAGTTAGACTTGGCTAATATGAGTTTTGCAGACTTGGAAACTTTAGGTCTTTCTGAAGAAGAGAAACTTACTCTGTTCAATCAAATTCTTGCTCAACAAACAGGACCAAATCCTGTTCAGTTGACAGAAGAAGAAATCAAAAGTTTAGCTGGTTTCAGTGAAGCTGAGAAAAAATTCTATATTCAAAATAAATTAGGCAATACCAACCTTCCAAAACCACTTAATTTGGTGGTCATGTCAGAAACACTGATTACACCTAATAATCAGAACAAGTATGTGGTTAATGCAAAAGGGCAGACCTTTGCCTATGGTCCGGCAAACTACACCTTGACTGTGACGCCGAACCGAACCAGGAATACCATGGATTTCGAACTGAATTATAAATTAGACGGAATCAGTGGTAGTTCAGGTACTCACGTGGCTGATTTTGTAGTCAATCTTGGAAATGCCTACGGTGCGCCAAGTGCTGCAACGGTTGTTGCTGGGAGGAATACTTCTAGGGTAAATCTTGTTAATGGTGGACGTCGAAATACCATTACTGGTTACAGTCCGACAGCGCCTATCCAATACACAAATGCCCAGGTGATGAATGGACCACTCAATGTGAAGTTCACAGTACCTGTTAGAAACTGGAACGGGGATTTGAGTATTGATAACCACATTGGTATGTTCTCAGTTGATAACGGGGCTAACAATACTAAAGATTTCTTCTCTTCAGACAACTACTTCTGGAACAAGAGCGTTGTAACCATTGATCCTAATCCAAGTAAAAATGAAATCACAACAACGCTGCCTCCGATTGCAATGCCGATTCCATTCCAAACGGAATATCGTTTCGTTGTAATGCCTGATCAGGCACCTGGTTTCACTAGACAAATTGAAGAGGGTGCAAATGGGGTGATGCAAATTCCTGTTAAACGGATTGCTTACATTGGAGCAAATGGTACAGAGGAATCGCATCGTTATGAATATGGTCAAGCAACGACTCATACTCCAGCTCGCAATCGAATCATTGAGGTTAATATCAAAGATGGTATAGAGGCACCCGTTGCAGCACCGAATATTGATGTGACTACAGTTCGAAAACAAGGTTCTGTAGATGGAGGGCCGTTGGTGAATGGTACGGAATTGACCTTTAGAGATGGTCCAAACGGTAGAATTATCCGACAGGTCTTTATCCCAGATGGTTTGCAAGGGGAACGAGGTCAAGATGGTCGAAATTCAGATATTACTGTTGAACCTGCACGAGCTGCGGACGGCACACCAGGATACAATATCACAGTTACTGGCGCTGATGGTAGCAGATATACTCGATTTGTTCGCGATGGAAAAGACGGTCGCGATGGTCGAAATGCAGATATTAGTGTAACTCCTGCTGTTGCAACAGATGGAACAAAAGGTCACAATGTTACGGTCACTAGACCAGATGGTAGCAGTTTTACCACCTTTATTCGCGATGGAAAAGACGGTACCAATGGTCGTGATGGTGTAGACGGTAAAACGCCGAGTGTAGATTTACAACCTTATACAGGTCAAGATGGCCGTATTCTTGGTACAACGGTTATTGTAAAAGATGGCGATGGACAAATCATTTCCCGTAGAAATATCTTAAATGGTAGTGATGGTAGAGATGGCAAAACTCCGTCTATTGAACAATTACCAGTGATGGATGGTAGTAGAGTAATCGGAACCCTCATCATTGTTCGTGATGGTGATGGTCGTGAAATCAATCGTCAGACTATTTACAACGGTCGTGACGGTGCCAAAGGCCAGGACGGTGTAAATGGCAGCTCCGTTGTTTCTGAGCTTCAACCAGATGGTAGTGTAAAAGTTTATAATGTCTCATCCACAGGTCAGCGTACTGAAATCGCCACCATCCGTAATGGTGTCGATGGTGCCAAAGGTCAGGATGGTGCCAATGGTAGCTCCGTCGTTTCTGAACTTCAACCAGACGGTAGTGTAAAAGTTTACAATGTCTCATCCACAGGTCAGCGCACTGAAATCGCCACTATCCGTAATGGTATCGATGGTGCCAAAGGTCAGGATGGTGCCAATGGTAGCTCCGTCGTTTCCGAACGTCAAACTGATGGTAGTGTAAAAGTTTATAATGTCTCATCTACAGGTCAGCGTACCGAAATCGCCACCATTCGTAATGGTGTAGATGGTACCAACGGTCAGGACGGTGCCAATGGTAGCTCCGTTGTTTCTGAGCTTCAACCAGATGGCAGTGTAAAAGTTTATAATGTCTCCTCCACAGGCGAGCGCACCGAAATCGCCACTATCCGTAATGGTGTTGATGGTGCCAAAGGTCAAGATGGCACCAACGGTCGCGACGGTGTAAATGGCAGCTCTGTCGTTTCTGAACGTCAAAATGACGGTACTGTAAAAGTTTACAATGTCTCCTCTACAGGTCAGCGTACCGAAATCGCCACCATTCGTAACGGTGTCGATGGTACCAACGGTCGTGATGGTGCAAATGGCAGCTCCGTCGTTTCCGAACGTCAAAATGATGGCAGTGTAAAAGTCTATAATGTCTCATCAACAGGTCAGCGTACCGAAATCGCCACTATTCGTAATGGTGTTGATGGTGCCAAAGGTCAAGATGGTGCAAATGGTAGCTCCGTCGTTTCTGAACTTCAACCAGATGGCAGTGTAAAAGTCTACAATGTCTCATCGACAGGTCAGCGTACTGAAATCGCCACCATCCGTAATGGTGTCGATGGTGCCAAAGGTCAGGATGGTGCCAATGGTAGCTCCGTCGTTTCTGAACTTCAACCAGACGGTAGTGTAAAAGTTTACAATGTCTCATCCACAGGTCAGCGCACTGAAATCGCCACTATCCGTAATGGTATCGATGGTGCCAAAGGTCAGGATGGTGCCAATGGTAGCTCCGTCGTTTCCGAACGTCAAACTGATGGTACTGTAAAAGTCTACAATGTCTCATCTACAGGTGATCGCACCGAAATCGCCACTATCCGTAATGGTATCGATGGTGCCAAAGGTCAGGATGGAGCAAATGGTAGCTCTGTCGTTTCCGAACGTCAAACTGATGGTACTGTAAAAGTCTACAATGTCTCATCTACAGGTGATCGCACCGAAATCGCCACTATCCGTAATGGTATCGATGGTGCCAAAGGTCAGGATGGAGCAAATGGTAGCTCTGTCGTTTCCGAACGTCAAACTGATGGTACTGTAAAAGTTTATAATGTCTCCTCTACAGGAGAGCGTACCGAAATCGCCACCATCCGTAACGGTGTTGATGGTACCAACGGTCGTGATGGTGTAAATGGTAGCTCCGTCGTTTCCGAACGTCAAAATGACGGTACTGTAAAAGTTTATAATGTCTCATCTACAGGTCAGCGTACCGAAATCGCCACCATCCGTAACGGTGTCGATGGTACCAACGGTCGTGATGGTGCCAAAGGTCAAGATGGAACCAATGGTCGCGACGGTGTAAATGGCAGCTCTGTCGTTTCTGAACTTCAACCAGATGGCAGTGTAAAAGTCTATAATGTCTCCTCTACAGGTCAGCGTACCGAAATCGCTACTATCCGTAATGGTGTTGATGGTCGCGATGGTGCTAAAGGCCAAGACGGCACCAACGGTCGCGATGGTGCAAATGGCAGCTCTGTCGTTTCTGAACTTCAACCCGATGGTAGTGTAAAAGTCTACAATGTCTCATCTACGGGCGAGCGCACCGAAATCGCCACTATCCGTAATGGTGTGGATGGCGCCAAAGGTCAAGATGGAACCAATGGTAGCTCCGTCGTTTCTGAGCTTCAACCCGATGGCAGTGTAAAAGTCTACAATGTCTCATCTACAGGCGAGCGCACTGAAATCGCCACTATTCGTAATGGTGTCGATGGTCGCGATGGTGCTAAAGGTCAAGATGGCACCAACGGTCGCGACGGTGTAAATGGCAGCTCTGTCGTTTCTGAACTTCAACCAGATGGCAGTGTAAAAGTCTATAATGTCTCATCAAAAGGAGAGCGCACTGAAATTGCAACAATTCGTAATGGAGCAGATGGTCGTGACGGTGCCAAAGGTCAAGATGGAACCAATGGTAGCTCCGTTGTTTCCGAACGCCAAACTGATGGTAGTGTAAAAGTTTATAATGTCTCATCGACAGGTCAGCGCACTGAAATCGCCACTATCCGTAATGGTGTTGATGGCGCCAACGGTCAAGATGGAACCAATGGTAGCTCCGTCGTTTCTGAGCTTCAACCAGATGGCAGTATAAAAGTCTACAATGTCTCATCTACAGGTCAGCGTACCGAAATCGCCACTATCCGTAATGGTGTCGATGGTCGTGACGGTGCCAAAGGTCAGGATGGTGCAAATGGTAGCTCCGTCGTTTCTGAACTTCAACCAGATGGCAGTGTAAAAGTCTACAATGTCTCCTCTACAGGAGAGCGCAGCGAAATCGCCACTATCCGTAATGGAGCAGATGGTAGCTCCGTTGTTTCCGAACGCCAAACTGATGGTACTGTAAAAGTCTATAATGTCTCATCTACAGGCGAGCGCACTGAAATCGCCACCATCCGTAACGGTGTTGATGGTACCAACGGTCGCGACGGTGTAAATGGAAGTTCTGTCGTTTCTGAACGTCAAACTGATGGTACTGTAAAAGTTTACAATGTCTCATCTACAGGTCAGCGCACCGAAATCGCCACCATCCGTAATGGTATCGATGGTCGCGATGGCGCCAACGGTCAAGATGGCACCAACGGTCGCGACGGTGTAAATGGCAGCTCTGTCGTTTCTGAACTTCAACCCGATGGTACTGTAAAAGTCTACAATGTCTCATCTACGGGCGAGCGCAGCGAAATCGCCACTATTCGTAACGGTGTCGATGGTCGCGATGGCGCCAAAGGTCAAGATGGAACCAATGGTCGCGACGGTGTAAATGGCAGCTCTGTCGTTTCTGAACTTCAACCAGATGGTAGTGTAAAAGTCTACAATGTCTCCTCTACAGGTCAGCGCACCGAAATTGCCACCATCCGTAATGGTGTCGACGGTACCAACGGTCAAGATGGCACAAATGGTAGTTCCGTCGTTTCCGAACGCCAAACTGACGGTACTGTAAAAGTCTACAATGTCTCCTCTACAGGTCAGCGTACCGAAATCGCCACTATCCGTAATGGTATCGATGGTGCCAAAGGTCAGGATGGAGCAAATGGTAGCTCCGTCGTTTCCGAACGTCAAACTGATAGTACTGTAAAAGTCTACAATGTCTCATCTACAGGTGATCGCACCGAAATCGCCACTATCCGTAATGGTATCGATGGTGCCAAAGGCCAGGATGGAGCAAATGGTAGCTCTGTCGTTTCCGAACGTCAAACTGATGGTACTGTAAAAGTTTACAATGTCTCATCTACAGGTGATCGCACCGAAATCGCCACCATCCGTAACGGTGTCGATGGTCGCGATGGTGCCAAAGGTCAAGATGGTGCAAATGGTAGCTCCGTCGTTTCTGAACTTCAGCCAGATGGCAGTGTAAAAGTCTATAATGTCTCATCTACAGGCGAGCGCACTGAAATCGCCACTATTCGTAATGGTGTCGATGGTCGCGATGGAGCTAAAGGTCAAGATGGAACCAATGGTAGCTCCGTCGTTTCCGAACGTCAAACTGATGGTACTGTAAAAGTCTATAATGTCTCATCTACAGGCGAGCGCACTGAAATCGCTACCATCCGTAACGGTGTTGATGGTACCAACGGTCGTGATGGTGCCAAAGGTCAGGATGGAACCAATGGCAGCTCTGTCGTTTCTGAACTTCAATCCGATGGCAGTGTAAAAGTCTACAATGTCTCATCAACAGGAGAGCGCACTGAAATCGCCACTATTCGTAATGGTGTCGATGGTCGCGATGGAGCTAAAGGTCAAGATGGAACCAATGGTAGCTCCGTCGTTTCCGAACGTCAAACTGATGGTACTGTAAAAGTCTACAATGTCTCATCTACAGGTGATCGCACCGAAATCGCTACCATCCGTAATGGTATAGATGGTACCAACGGCAACTCCGTTATTTCCGAACTTCAACCCGATGGCAGTGTAAAAGTCTATAATGTCTCCTCTACAGGTCAGCGTACCGAAATCGCCACCATTCGTAACGGTGTCGATGGTCGCGACGGTGCCAATGGTAGCTCCGTCGTTTCCGAACGTCAAACTGACGGTACTGTAAAAGTTTATAATGTCTCATCCACAGGTCAGCGTACCGAAATCGCCACTATCCGTAATGGTGTCGATGGTCGCGATGGCGCCAAAGGTCAAGATGGCACCAACGGTCGCGACGGTGTAAATGGTAGCTCCGTCGTTTCTGAACTTCAACCAGATGGCAGTGTAAAAGTCTACAATGTCTCATCTACAGGTCAGCGTACCGAAATCGCCACTATCCGTAATGGTGTCGATGGTCGCGACGGTGCCAATGGAAGTTCTGTCGTTTCCGAACGTCAAAATGATGGTACTGTAAAAGTCTACAATGTCTCCTCTACAGGTCAGCGTACTGAAATCGCCACTATCCGTAATGGTATCGATGGTGCCAAAGGTCAGGATGGTGCCAATGGTAGCTCCGTCGTTTCCGAACGTCAAACTGATGGTAGTGTAAAAGTTTATAATGTCTCATCCACAGGCGAGCGCACCGAAATCGCCACTATCCGTAATGGTGTAGATGGTGCCAAAGGTCAAGATGGAACCAACGGTCGCGACGGTGTAAATGGAAGTTCGGTAGTTTCTGAACTTCAACCCGATGGCAGTGTAAAAGTCTATAATGTCTCATCTACGGGTGAGCGTACTGAAATCGCCACTATCCGTAATGGTGTAGATGGTCGCGATGGCGCCAAAGGTCAGGATGGTGCAAATGGTAGCTCCGTCGTTTCCGAACGTCAAACTGACGGTACTGTAAAAGTTTATAATGTTTCATCAACAGGAGAGCGCACCGAAATCGCCACTATCCGTAATGGTGTCGACGGTACCAACGGTCAAGATGGTACAAATGGTAGCTCCGTCGTTTCTGAACTTCAACCAGATGGCAGTGTAAAAGTTTACAATGTCTCATCCACAGGTCAGCGCACTGAAATCGCTACTATCCGTAATGGTGTCGACGGTACCAACGGTCGCGATGGTACCAATGGCAGCTCTGTCATTTCCGAACGTCAAACTGATGGTACTGTAAAAGTTTACAATGTATCTTCTACAGGAGAACGTACTGAAATTGCCACCATCCGTAATGGTGTTGATGGTGCCAAAGGTCAAGATGGAACCAACGGTCGCGACGGTGTAAATGGTAGCTCCGTCGTTTCCGAACGCCAAACTGATGGTACTGTAAAAGTTTACAATGTATCTTCTACAGGAGAACGTACTGAAATTGCCACCATCCGTAATGGAGCAGATGGTCGCGATGGTGCCAAAGGTCAAGATGGTGCAAATGGTAGCTCCGTTGTTTCCGAACGCCAAACGGATGGTACTGTAAAAGTTTATAATGTCTCATCCACAGGTCAGCGTACCGAAATCGCCACTATCCGTAATGGTGTCGATGGTCGCGATGGCGCTAAAGGTCAGGATGGTGCAAATGGTAGCTCCGTCGTTTCTGAACTTCAACCAGATGGCAGTGTAAAAGTTTACAATGTCTCATCCACAGGTCAGCGCACCGAAATTGCCACCATCCGTAATGGTGTCGATGGTGCCAATGGCAGCTCTGTCGTTTCCGAACGTCAAACTGATGGTACTGTAAAAGTTTACAATCTATCTTCTACAGGAGAACGTACTGAAATTGCCACCATCCGTAATGGAGCAGACGGTCGCGATGGTAAGAATTCAGAAGTCACAGTGACCCCAGGAACTGACCAAGACGGCAATTCAGGTCAAACGATTACTATCGTTAAGCCAGACGGCAGTCGCGAAACCACCTTTATCCGTGATGGTAAAGACGGTAGAGACGGTGTTGATGGTAAAGACGGTAGAGACGGTGTTGACGGTAAGGATGGCAAGTCGCCACTTGTAGAACAAATCGAAGTTCGTGAGGGAGACAAGGTTATCGGTACTACCATTATCATCA
>NZ_POIZ01000018.1 GCF_002960425.1 Streptococcus suis | reverse complement strand
CGGAGACGGAAGCCGATACGGACGCACTTAACGACTCGGAAGCGGAAGCCGATACGGACGCACTTAACGACTCGGAAGCGGAAGCCGATACGGACGCACTTAACGACTCGGAAGCGGAAGCCGATACGGACGCACTTAACGACTCGGAAACTGAGGTAGAGACTGATTCGGAAATCGACGTTGAAACAGACTCACTTAATGATTCTGAGACAGATGTCGAAACTGACACACTAACCGATTCGGAGACTGACGTCGAAACGGATGCACTTAACGATTCTGAAACGGAAGTCGAAATGGACGCGCTTAACGATTCAGAAACGGAAGTCGAAATGGATCCACTAACCGATTCGGAGACTGAGGCAGAGACGGACTCACTTAACGATTCAGAAACGGACGTTGAAATGGATTCACTAACCGATTCAGAAACTGACGCACTGACCGATTCTGAAGCGGAGGCAGAAACTGACACACTAACCGATTCGGAGACTGACGTTGAAACGGACTCACTTAACGATTCTGAAACGGAAGTCGAAATTGACTCACTTAACGATTCTGAGAATGAGGTAGAAACCGACGCACTGACTGACTCGGAAGCGGAAGTCGAAGCAGATTCGCTAGCTGATTCAGAAAGAGACTCTGAATGTGATGTCAATAACGACATTGAGAGAGATTTAGACCCTGACTGCGACAGACTGTTAGAAACTGACACCGATTGGGAGTGTGACTGGCTCAAAGACAATCGAATGCTCAACGAATTTTGAATAGACTCTGAAGTCGACTGCAAAAAGCTATTCATCCCATCCGCCACAAAAGATGTCCTATATCCAATCAGCATCCCACTTAAATTTTGACGGTTTTCCGGTTCCTTTACAGTTGCATGAACCACATTAGAAGTCGGATGAATGGCTGCCTGAACATACATAGCTATATTAGCCAAACTGGAACTGACACGAGTTGTAAAGGTATAGGTCACTGGTCCAGAGGTTGAAATCGGACTCTCAGCCAAACTATAGTTTTTCCCGTAATATCTTCCAGAATAGTCAACTGTACGAAGGGTTACTCCCAAGGTTTCACGACTATTGAAGCTATTATCCAAATGTAGCGGGATACCGTTTACCAAAATATTCTGAGGTTCTCCCATCTCAGTCACGGCCGCAACATAGAGACCGGCATAAGCCTGAGATAGACTCGTAATCGGATTGTAAATAACTTTCCAATCAATGAGATTCGTAGTCGTATCTAAACGACCTTCAATAAGCGAAATTTGAGTGCCATTTAACTTGGCATTAGCATCCGATTCTGAAAAAACTAAAATAGTGTCTCCACTTGTTGCTCTCAGACTTGTTCCTACTTTACCAGATCCCCCCAGTAGTTGAGTCCGACGTCCAGTCAAATTTGTTGCTGCCTGCGCAATTTGCTTGCTCGCAGCATCCAACTCTTCTTGACTCACTATTTTACCAGTCTGAATTTCCTCCACCAATTGCCAAGCTTGGTCTGCTGCTTCCTTTGCACTTATATACCGCTGATACTTTGACGTAGTCTTATCTAAAGCATCTGGAACTTCTAAACTACGCGCTTCTTCTAAGCTAACAAGTGCTATATCAAATAGCTGACGATTCAAACCTGCTAGATCTGCGGATGGTTGTTCCGAAATAGTGCTTGAAAGTTCTGTCTTTGCTGAACCAGCGGAATCTGCAACTTCCTTTACTAACTCCCCCGACTCACTCAATAACAGAATTTCTGAATTAGAAAGACTTTCTGAAATACTTTCCGAAGTCGATACAATATCGTAATGACTTTCTGACTCACTCAATGACAAGGACTGAGAATCAGGAATACTTTCTGAGGGGGACGAAGATAGACTAACTGACTCCTCTACCAACTCCAACATAGACTGGCTAACAACCTCAGAATATTGAACAAGACTAGCACTTCCCCCTAGTTCAACAGTGTCTGTCGTTGCCAGTAATTCCTGTTTGGTTTCTTGGGTCTGTACCAACGAATCCTCAGCTAATACAGTATCTGTTGTCGTAAAGCCACCAGCAAAAGTACCCGCTACCATTGCCGCTCTTAAAAAAGCGCTACTATAACGATAACCTTGAACAGAAGAACCTGAAACTCTTATCGTTCCTAAAGCCTTCCCGCGATATAATCTTTTTAATCCTATTTGAGATAGTACAGACCTAACCCAGTGTTTGCCAGATTTATGCATCCTAACCCGTGTCTTACGAGATACTTCTATGGACGTTTGTTTAATACTTTCTTTACTCACAATTCAACCTTTGATTTTTATTACACTCAACGAAATCGAACCAATTTTTAAACTGTATCTAGGGTTTCCTATCAAAAATAAGAATACCGCCATTCAATTTTTAAAGAGCATTACTTTAATATGTCTAATATTTCTATACTACTGATTACTTGTACATTTGTCAATTATTATATATTTCCCCCCTATATGATAGGCACACTAAAAAGGTGCAGTCCACGTTCTGCACCTTATTCTGTCGAAATTTAGAAAATCGCGTCAAGCAGGGATGAACTGCCACCGCCACCATCGCCACCAGCACCAACAATATGATTACCGATAACTTGGGCAAAGGTTTCAATGTTCAAACTTTGAACGTAAATTTCCCCGTAGCCTGAGAAGGTATTAACAATTCCTTCCCCTGTACCGATCGATTGCAAGAATCCATTTTCCATGTGAATATCGTAGTTGAGGTCACGGCTCCAGGCTACCACATGGGCATTATCAATGGTAATGCTCCCACCATCCAGTTCAATCTTCTTAATCGAACCGAAGGCATTTGCCAATAGAGTTCCTCTTCCTTCCGTCGTCATGACAAAGAGACCACCCTGACCACCAAAGAAGGCCCGACCGACACTCTGGCGCTCCATCTTATATTGAGCAGAACCATCTAGGGCAAGAAAAGCACCATCATTGAGGCGGTATTGCTCTGCACCCAGTTCCAAGGCAATGACCTGACCTGGCGTTGAAGGCGCAAGCGCAATTTTGCCATCGTCACTATTGGAAATGGCTTGCGTGATAAACATAGACTCACCTGATACCATGGAACGACCAATGGCACCCATGAGCTTGCCAAAACCAGAACCACCACGGGCATTGAGCTTGGTATTTAAGGTCACGCTCGGTGTATGGTAAACCATGCTTCCCTGTTGAATATAAGCTGACTCACCAGCTTCCAAGGCGATTTCCACCAAAGGAAATTGCATATTGCTGTCGATAGTGTATTTCATCCGATTGTCTGACATAGTTGCCTCCTATTTTTTACGAAAAGTTCCTGTTAACCACAGGATAGCCATAATAAACCAAAAACAAGCTGAAATAAACCAAATCATTTTCAACTCCTTTTTTGTATTATTTTTATAACACAATTCTACACCTAAAAAACAACAGTGTCAAGTATTTTTATAAAAAAATATGAGAGCCTCATTGCAAACTCTCACTTTTATACTCAATGAAAATCCAAAACAGACTAGCTCCAAAGGTTTGGGGAACCTTTGGAGGTTGGAGATAGGCGAACATAGTTCGTTTCTACTTATACAGATAGAACCCTGGTACTATTTTATTTCAAGGTAACAGGCTGAAAGACTCCACTGGAGCCTTTCACTCATCAAATCAAGTCAACAAGGTCTGCTTTTGATTTTCGAAGGTTATTATCTTTTTTATTTAAATCCAGCTATACACAGTTAGCTAAAACACTTTTTGCAAGACTTCGCCAATGGTAGTCACGCCGATAACGGTGATTTCCTTGGGCACCTTGATACCTGTCAGGGAATTTTTTGGGGCATAGACCTTGGTAAAGCCCAATTTGGCGGCTTCGTTAATCCGTTGTTCAATCCGATTGACGCGGCGGATTTCACCTGTCAGACCAATTTCGCCTATAAAGCACTCTTGCGGGTTGGTTGGCTTATCCTTGTAACTGGAGGCAAGGGCAACTGCGACCGCCAGGTCAATAGCTGGCTCATCCAGTTTGACACCGCCTGCTGACTTGAGGTAGGCATCTTGGTTTTGGAGGAGCAGACCTGCCCGTTTTTCCAAAACCGCCATAATCAAGCTGGCACGGTTGAAGTCCAAGCCTGTCGTGGTCCGCTTGGCATTGCCAAACATGGTTGGGGTCACCAGGGCCTGCACTTCGGCAAGGATAGGGCGGGTGCCCTCCATGGTCACGACAATCGCAGAGCCTGTCGCCCCGTCCAGACGCTCTTCCAGAAAGACTTCACTAGGATTGAGGACTTCGACCAAGCCCTGCGACTGCATTTCAAAAATGCCGATTTCGTTGGTGGAGCCAAAGCGGTTTTTGACCGCCCGCAAGATACGGAAGGTGTGTTGTCGCTCGCCCTCAAAATAAAGAACGGTATCTACCATATGCTCCAAGGTCCGCGGTCCAGCCAAGGTACCTTCCTTGGTCATATGGCCGACGATAAAGGTTGCAATATTGTTGGTCTTGGCAATCTGCATGAGCTCATTGGTCACTTCACGGACCTGACTGACAGAGCCTTGCACGCTGGAGATGTCCGGACTCATGATGGTCTGGATTGAATCGATAATCAGGAAATCTGGCTTGATTTTCTCAATCTCGGTCCGAATGCTCTGCATATTGGTCTCCGCATAGAGATAGAACTCGCTGTCGATGTCGCCCAAACGCTCGGCACGGAGCTTAATCTGCTGGGCAGACTCCTCCCCCGACACATAGAGGACGGTGCCAATAGTCGAAAGTTGGGTCGATACCTGTAAGAGCAGGGTGGATTTCCCAATCCCTGGATCGCCACCAATGAGAACTAGACTGCCCGGCACCACGCCACCTCCGAGGACACGGTTGAACTCTTCCATGTTGGTCTTAGTGCGAGCCACTTGAATGGACGACACTTCATTGAGCTTCATGGGACGGGTCTTCTCACCTGTCAGGCTGACCCGCTCGTTCTTGACTTCCGCAACCTCCACTTCCTCGACAAAGCTAGACCAGGAGCCACAGTTGGGGCAACGGCCTAGATACTTGGGCGAGTGATACTCGCAGGATTGACAGACAAAGGTTGTTTTTTTCTTAGCGATGGTAATTCTCCTTTTCTAGTTTAGCAAGAAAAAGTCTTCTTTTGATTGGCTCTAATTGTAGCAATAGGAACATACACCATGAAAATGAGGGAGACATGAACAAGAACAAAAAAGAATGCGTTATAAAATAGAGAATGCCTGTTATTCCTGTCGCAAGTCCAAAACCAACTACAAAGTATAAAATGGTATTGGCATGAGCAACGCTTGACTTGACGAACGCTTCAAATTGCTCGGGGCTCTCAAAATGATAAACCTCAATCTCTATTTCTAAAGACTTAAATCGACGCAAAAAAGCTACTGCCGCAAGGTAACCAAGAAGATAGTAAAACAGTAAGACTAGGAAATTTGCCTGGTATCCTTTTGTATCCAACTGTCTGATGACTGTAGTTGCCAAGAGTATCAATCCCGCAGGAGCTTTATAATTCGGTTTTACACCGTCTGGGTTTGTCTTAGTGATGTAATAATGTTGGTATGTTTTCCTATCCACCATAATGGAATAGTCGCCTATTGTTCCAACACCGAAATAAGAACTCAGTTTATCCTTCATTTATTTCCCCGTCGAGCCAAATCCGCCCGTCCGAACACCGTCGGCCTGGTCGCCGTCAGCCAAAAGGAAGGGGGCAAAAACAGCCTGTACGATCCGCTCGCCAGCTTCCACCACGACGGTTTCCTCGGTGATGTTTCGCATTTGGGCAAAGATGTGGCCTTCATTGGCTGGACTGCCATAGTAGTCGCCGTCAATAACTCCAACTGAGTTAATCAGGACCAAGCCCTTCTTGCGAGGGTTGGACGAGCGGTCGTAGAGATAGAGGACTTCGTTGGCCTGCATATAGGCCTTAACACCAGTCGGCACCAACTTAATCTCACCTGGCTCCAAGCTGACGGTCTCCGCAGCCTTTAGGTCGTAACCTGCTGCGTGGGCTGTCTCACGTTTTGGTAATAATTTTTCATCAGTAAACTGGCTGACCAGTTCGAATCCACGGATTTTCATACTATTTTTTCTTTTATCCTTTCGAAACGTTGATTTAATAAGGTTTCTAGCACCTTGTAATTAGTTGGTTTTTCAATTTGTTCACCTTTTTGTTCACCCTAAAGGCTATTCATGGCTTTTTCATAATATGAAACTGCCTCTTTTTCTTTATCTTTGGATAGGTGCCCATAAGTGTCTAAGGTCATTGAAATGTTAGAGTGTCCAAGACGATATTGGAGTTACTTGTAACTGATACCAGCGTTCAACAGTAAACTAGCGTGAGTATGGCGGAAAGCGTGACAGGTAAAGCGAGGAATACCCAAAGCCTTACACCGACGGTTTATAATTTCTTGTAGCGAAATCCTAGGAAGATATTCCCTTACCGTTGTAGCAAAGACAACATCAGGAGTACATGCGCCGACCTCAAGAAACATCAAGCGTTGGCGGTTTCGATATTGTTTCAGTAAGAGAGCTGTTTTTTTGTCTATGCTGATGATACGAGTACCCGCCTTTGTCTTTGTTGTCCCGATTATATGCAGTTCCATGCTATAGGTTTTACTGATTGATATTGTGCCGGCTTCTAGGTCAATATCAGACCACTCCAGGGCAGACAATTCACCAATACGGCAACCAGTGGCCAGCAATAACTTAAAAATAACAAATTGGTAATACTTGCTAAAGCTGGTACTTGCTAATTGTTCAGCATGATCAAGAAACTGTTTTAGGTGTTCCGGTTCGATAAACCTGACCGCCTCACGTCCCTTTTTCTGCTTTTTGGGTAAGATAACATCACAAGCTGGATTTGTGGCCAGAACTTGCAACAGTACCCCATGTTGTAAAATTCTATTATTGATTGAATGAATAGCTTTAAAATTTACCAACTTAGGAGCCAGACCATTAACAAACTGCTGAATAGCGGCTGGTACTATCTTATCTAGTTTCATTCCTCCAAATATTGGAATAAGGTGGTTATATAGTTGCCTTTTGGTTACTACAAAAGTTTGAGGCTTTACTGTTAACTTGTAACTTTCTAGCCAAAGGTCAGCTAATTCTTGATAGGTTTTTACTTCTACTTCCTTTTTTACCGTTGAACCATTTTTGGCAAACTCAATTGGCGCGTGTTTGGCTTTCTGCTTGACTTCTGTTTTGGTCCTACCTGTTACGCTGGTTTTTACTTTCTTGCCAGTAATGGCATCTACCCCAAGATAGACACTTGCACGGTAAACAATGCTACCGTCTTTTTTTGTTACTTCAATAATCTTCATGATCATAAACCTTTCCATCAGCAGGCAAGCTGTTATTAAAAAGATTTTAGAATGTTTTAGGTTTATATCATGCCAGAGCTACGAGAATAGCCCTATTTTCGTTTGTTTTGGGTAAGTCAGTAATTTATATGATTAAGGGTAAAAATGCGATTATCACTGATTTAAAGCTGTTTTTTAGGGTTCTTTGACAAAGGTAGCTTATTAGTTAGCTAACAAAATACTTTACATTTTCCACGCGCGTGGTATAATATAATTAACAAGATAACTTGCGAAGGATTAACGTTGTGTTCCCGAATGGGAGTAAGTCAATGGACGAGAATTCACATATGCCTGGGGTTATCTTATTTTTTTGTCTTCTTTTTCAAGTTTTCTACGAATGCTTCAGGGTTTCGTTCAATCTCTTCAACGATAAAATCACAGAAAGCGGGAGCGTAGCTATAACGATTGCCAATTTTATAATGGTAGCAGTAGCGTTCGTCTTTCTTAATATCGTAAAATGCATTAAATAGTTGTAGGTCGTTTGTTGTAAATGGCCTTTTTTGCTTTTCACCACCTACTATTTTTGTTAATAAAATTCCTTTGGATTTTAAACGCTTATTAACAATTTTGATAACTTCTTTAGTAGTTAATGGATAGATTGCATTTGGATCTTTAATTTCCCGAAGTATACTGACACTTGTTTCAGCACCATTATCAAACTTAACTACCAAATCAGCATCTTGTTTTCGCTTAGTAATGTAGAATCGTGTTTCTACTGGAATAGCATAATCAGAATTGCTAGCAGATATCTCGCTTTCAATCTTTGCTTGTTCAGATAGTAAACGTTCTGCCATTTTTGGAGAATACTTAGCTCTAATTTCTTCTTGATTAAGTTGGTCAATACGAACAGATAGAGTCAGGAAATTTTGTGCGATTTGTTTAGTAATATCTTCCTGGTGGAACTCTTGCATTTTAGAAATGTAATTAGACACACAAGCTTGAAACAAGGGGGCATAGATATGTTCGTAATCTTCTGTTATAAAGTGAGTACTGGTGTTCCTAAGTTCAATAATTTGGACAAGGTTTTTTCTCAACGATCCATGTTTATCTGGAAATACTGTTTCTACTGCATTTTCCAATGATATAGTTCGGTCTTTGCTGTCCTTAAAGTAGATAGCTTCCTCACTGTCATTATTAATGATATGAGCCTTTAACATCAACTCCCAGGCGTTACAAATAAAGAAACTAAAGCCCTCAATTCGGTACTTAATGGTTGGTTTATTGAATATTTCAAGCCCCATAATAAACGCTTCAACACTTTTATCAACCAGTCTTCTGCTTAAATTTTCCATATAGTTCCTTACATCATTTTCTTCTTTTTACTCATATTGTTCATTCGCATTTTTCGTCACAAATGCAAAAAGTGTGGTTAGGGGAAAGGCGTACTCGTCATCAAAGCGGGCCGCACGTAGCCACAAGTCTTGGTCAACCTTGCGAAGATAGACACTGCGTGGGAAGGTGAATTCTTCTTCCAACTGAGGCGACAGCAGGCAAATGGCTCCGTCTGGTGATTTTCCTTGGGAGAGTATGGTATCTTGACTGACTTTCTGTTCCAACAAGGTAAGGCGAAGATAAACTCCCAGATGAGCTGGTGGTAACTGATAACCCATCTCCACGGCTCTCTCCTCTATCTGAGGAGCAGTTGCTTCCCTATCAAATCCCATGTCGGCTAGGCTGACAATCTCAACTAAACACTTCTGTTTCTCCACCACTTCTTGATAAGTGGGGTGAGCTAGGTAGGTCTTGAAATAATCATTCACTAAAATCCCCTTGTCATCTAAGTAGGCAAGGATTTCTTCCTTTTTCAGGGGAAATAATTCAACCCGAACACTCTGTCTTTTCATAGGTCTATTATACACTAATTCGCAAAAGCCTGCGATGTTCAACAAAAAACACCTGACAAACAGGTGTTGCAAATATAAACTAGCTCAAGCAGTTCAAACCGCTTCCGAGCCAAAAATCTCCCAATACTCCCCAACTTCTTTCTCCAACTGTTCAACCAACTCCAGCAAGTCTGCAGCTCGGAGAATGGCAAGTCCCTTATCTACCATCCCTCTATCCTGCTGAAAGATGCCCATACGGACATTGCCCATGCCTACATAATCAATCCGCATACTTTCCTGAGCCATGGCATAAACTCTTTCCATTACTGAAACACAAAGTTGATACTCTTCATTTTTCAACAAAACAGTCGATAGATTGTAAAGAAAAGCAAACTGACTAACCTGTACATCTCTGAAGTCCTTATACTTGTCCAAGGAAAGCAAAATTTTATCTACAAAGCCTTTCAAATGAGATACAGGAATGATTGGAAGCACCAGGCCTAACTTACGAAAATCAGCTAAATACCAAGTATCCGATTTTTCCAATTCCTTCCAAAGGGCTTGCCCCAACTGTCTGGTCCGCTCTCCATCTCCCGTTTGATAAATGGATAAGATTAAACGTAATTGTTGCTCAATTCGTTGAACTCGTACATCTTCCTGCCTCTTCAAGTACTGCTCTACTTGGTACAAAAAATCTTGGCAACCTAATTCGGAAAAAAATCGTCCTCTCAGATTTTCAAAGCGATGGATGATAGACGAACGCTCCGAAGGCTGATAGGCATGGCAAATATAGTCAAACTCTGCGAAGGTCATATCCAACTGACGGAGGATATGGGAAAAGTGGCAATGGTAGGGTATTCTTTGTTGTTTTCAATTTTTGATAGGGTCGTTCGTGACAAGGTATCTCCACAAACTTCCTGTTGACTGAGCCCTTTGGACTTACGAATTTCTTTTAAGACTGTTCCAAAATCCCATTTCATGCAAGACCTCCAAAAAATGTGAGAATTGTTTACGTTTTCATCTTTTGCATTTATTCTATGATAGCATAATAGTAAAGAAAAACAAACAAAATAATGGGAGGCATTCTTATGAAAACTTGGAAAAACTATCTCTTGCTTTTAACTTACTCAGCTATCCTACTAGCCCCTCAACTTTTAGGGGATGGATGGAATCTGATTGTACCAATCATCAACAAATAAATAAGCTACTACCATCTCACCACTCTGGAAAGGAGGATAATAACCGGAAACTATATGTTGGGTGGAGGGGATGGGAGTAGATGACAAATTACAATACTTCTTTATTAATATCATTACTTGTCACATTTTACGAGGAGAAAAATCAGGCTTAAATGTAAATTATCAAAAATATGTATCATATATCTCACAAGAATAATAGCTCTCATTATCGGTATCATCACTTTTACTATACCAGTTTCTGCTGAAGAGGTTAGTGATTACCGCTTTATTAATGAACTACAACAAGTAACAACTTACAATCAAAATGGTCTACCTGTCATTGATATTGATAAAGCTTATTCATTAGACCTTAGTGATGAAGCAGTCTCTGTTGGTATAGCAGTCAATGATATTGTTGCTGATGTCGAACAAAATGGAGAAAAGATAGCTATAGAAAATGTGGACAGAGCTATTTTTCCAATCGGTTCCTACGGTAATTTCTGTGGAATGGGAAATAATGGCTGGCTTACTAAACCAATTGATAACTTAGACTCCGCCTGCTTATGGCACGACGCTTGTTTTAAAGGCTTTGGAGCAGATAACAGACAATGTAATCGCGAATTCATTAATCGTTTAAAACCAATTATTGCAAGCACTAACACTTCTACTTATAAAGGAGTTTATGCTCGTGCTGCCTATGCCTTATTCCTCCCTCTTTCATAAAACATAGCTAGGAGGTGCAACAATGACTGCTGCATTCATCATTTTTTTAATCATAAAAGTATTAGCCCTCATTCTATTCCTTGCTTGTTTATTTCTAGGTTATAAACTAGTTAAAACATTAAATAAAAAGCAAGTATCTCCTGCAAAAAAATGGGGAATCATTGGTCTCTATAGCCTATTTTTGCTTATCGTAGCCTATCTTACAACATTTGTTATCGTACTGGGAATCAATACTTAGGCTTCGAATTTTGTGATATATGTAAGGAGAGACAATAATGGATATCAAAACGAATAAAACCTTATTAGGGCAAATTGAGACTATCCTTAACACACAGCTCTTATCGGTCCAAGAACTTGCGATATTAAAACATGCACAAACTGCCCTTCAACACGACGACCACCTTTTAAAGGTCATCGCTTACTTAAAACAAGAACTTTCGCCTCTTGCAATAAGCAACTCATTGTCTCCAGAAGTTTCAGGGTTATTTCTTGAAATAAACAGACAGCACCCAGCAACTCGAGCTGCCGCGATTTGGAATTTTCTTGTTCCAAAAACTAAATAAATGGGAATGGACATAACCAACATAGATATCTTGATAATCTACTAATCTCACGGATAAATCCAACCATTTTCTTAAGAGGTGCTCACCATGGTTTACTTGAAAATAATCATTCTCTGGTTTTCTCTAGGCCTTGCATTGTACGGGGACAAGTTCATTCAGAAAGATTTCCCAATTTGGAAAGGAATTTTCCTACTTATTGCTCTGGCAAGTTCACTTTCTTTTTTATTTTTATCCCACATAGAGTATTTTGGAAGGGAGAACAGTTATGAAACGAACCAAGCTCTTTCATAAAACATCGACCGTTTTCACTCTGATTGGCCTCCACTTAGTTGTCTTCCTACTTAGTGGACTTCGCTCTTGGATGTTGCACCAACCCTTCAAATGGTGGATTACCCTAGGGATTAGTGTCGGTTTTTCAGTTGCTTATCTCTTAGTAACAAAAAATGACTCCTAGTCATCAACTATCTACTAATATGAAAAAGAATACCGTTCAAAAAAATCCATCTTACAAGACTTCTAGCTTAATCTTGAAGTCTTGTGGAACAAACACTTAAAAACCAGTCAATCACAGAAATAGAGATTGACTGGTTTTTGCTGTTCACATTCTTATACCAAATGACATTCAAAATCAGACTATACGCCACAGATAGAACTCTGTCCCTCCTATTAATCAATGGAATAGGCTGTGATTTTCGAAGTGTGCTATTCAAACACAAACTGGTTGTGGTAGAGTTCAGCGTAGAAGCCATTGAGTTTAAGGAGCCGGCTGTGGTTGCCTTGCTCGATCACTTTTCCATCCTTGAGGACGATGTTCAACCCTCAAATCTGACTTTATTTCTCCGGTATGACCCAAAACAAATAGTAAGTAATGAAGATTGTTAATAGTCCCAGTCCTATTTTGACCAATAAAATAGGAGCCAGCCAGATAGAAATTGCCATGAGTAAGTAAATTTGCCAGATGATTTGCTTTTTTCGTTTGCGGGAAATGGATTTAGTCTCAACGTAATCAGCTACGTAAAATTGATAAATTTTTGTATTGCGTAGCCATTTTTCAAACCTTTTTGAACTTCTCGCAAAGCAAAAACCAGCTAAAAGTAAAAAAGGGGTTGTCGGAACTATCGGCAAAACAATCCCAATGACACCAACAATCAAACTAACAAAACCAACTACTAAATAGAATATTCTCTGCATACTAACATTATACCAAAAAACTCGTGAATTTTTGAACAATTTTATCACATTTTCAGGAAACGCTTGCATTTTATTGGATAAAAGGGTATGATAAAGGTACCAAATTTAGGAAAGAGAGAAGACGCTATGAAACTTCTAGGACTGGTCGGAACAAACTCCGCTCGCTCAACCAACCGCAAACTCTTGCAGTACATTGAACAACACTTCGCTGATAAGGCAGATATCGAACTGGTTGAAATCAAGGAACTTCCAATCTTCAATAAACCAGCCAATCGAGAATTACCAGAAATTGTCAAAGAATTGGTCGCAAAAATTGAGGCTGCTGACGGAGTCATCATCGGAACTCCCGAATATGACCACTCTATTCCAGCTGTCCTTATGAATGCCCTTGCTTGGGTATCATACGGTGTCTATCCACTATTAAACAAACCAGTTATGATTACTGGTGCTTCTTATGGAACACTTGGTTCCTCTCGTGCCCAACTACAGCTACGTCAAATTCTCAATGCTCCTGAACTCAAGGCCACTGTCTTGCCAGATGAATTTTTATTGTCACATTCCTTGCAAGCCTTTGATGCCAATGGGGAGCTCGTTGATTTAGAAACTAGTCAAAAACTGGATGCCATCTTTGATGACTTCCGCCTCTTTGTCACCATGACTAGCAAGCTGTCTAACGCAAAAAAATTACTCCAAAAAGAAGCTGAAAACTTCGATTGGGAAAACCTATAAGAGAGGAATATACTATGAAATTTGTCGGAATCGTTGGATCAAATGCAGATCAATCTTATAACCGCATGCTATTGCAATTCATTCAACGCCACTTTAAAGTGAAGTTTGAACTAGAACTTTTGGAAATCAAAGATGTTCCAATGTTCAATCAGGACGAAGACCAGTCTGATTGTTTTGCAATTCAATACCTTTACAACAAAATCACCCGTGCTGACGGGGTCATTATTGCTACCCCTGAGCACAATCATACCATTACCCCTGCCCTTAAGAGTACTCTGGAATGGCTCAGCTTTAATTTGCACCCATTCGAAAATAAACCAGTTATGATTATCGGGGCATCTTACTACGATCAAGGAACTTCTCGTGCCCAAGTTCACCTACGGAAAATTTTAGATGCACCAGGTGTCAATGCTTACACACTACCAGGTAATGAATTCCTCCTTGGTAAGGCCAAAGAAGCTTTTGACGATAAGGGTAATATCATCAATGAAGGCACCGTGAAATTCTTAGAAAGCTGTCTAGACAACTTTATCAAGTATGTCGGTGTTGTATCCAAATTGAAAAAACCAAAACCAATCGCACCAGAAGATTTGGACTGTGGAAAGCCGATTGCGACGACCATCCACGGCATCGATCCAGATGATCCAGACTGGTTGGAAAAAGCTGCCAAACAGGTCAATGCCGTTGAGGGAAATACCTATGTGAAATTGGACAACGGTCTCCTCACCGTAGACCAACTCAATATGTTCCTCAATGCGATGCCATTTGAATTGACCTATGCAGATGATAATAACCAATTCCTCTACTACAACAACAAGCACCAGGAGCCAAATACCATGTTGGGTAAACGGGTACTTGCTCAAGTAGGAAATCGCCTGTCAACTGTCCACGGTACGCTACCCCCTGCCCGCATGAAGAATGTTGAATGGGTTGTCGGTAGCTTGCGTAATGGTAACCAGGAATATGTTCGTACCATTGTACCCGGTACCCCTGCTGAAATTATCAATACCCACAACTACCAAGCTATGTACTATCCTGATGGATCCTACGCTGGTATTAATGAAATTATCTTTAATTTCAAACCATGGCTAGATTGGTATCTTGAAGCTACTGGTCAACGCTTGGTTGGTGGTTCGGGAACTGCTGCAGCTCCTGCACATGTTGACGCAACCTCTGGTGCATCAGATGCTGGTAGTGCCCCTGCTACTTCCACACCGACAGATGCAGATTCTGGTGCATCCGCTCACTAATCGTTCACATATAGTGGGAAGAACTCTTCCCACTATATTTTTCAAACAAAACATTGATCATGATTTCACAAGGAGTTCCTATGTCCCCATTTCAAGAAAAAATTTCAGCTGCAGTTTCAAAAAAAGAAGCCCTTTTTGACGAAAGTCTAGGCCGCTATGCCTTGCGTTCTATGTATGCAGGAGCCTACCTGACTATGTCAACAGCTGTCGGTATTATCGGAGCAGACGTTATTGCCAGTCAATTTCCAAGTTTGTCGCGCTTTGTCTTTACCTTCATCTTTGCTATTGGGCTGGTTTTTGTTCTTCTTTTTGGTGGTGAATTAGCCACATCTAACATGATGTATCTCACAACTGGTGCCTACTATAAGCAAATTACCTGGAAAAAAGTGACACTGATGCTGCTATACTGTACTTTCTTTAACTTTGTAGGCGCTACTATTCTAGCCTGGCTCTTCAATCAGTCCTTCTCCTACCTCAATCTCTCTGATAAGAGCTTTGTCGTCAATGCCGTTACCATCAAACTTGGAAAATCTGACTGGAGTAATTTTATTGAAGGGATCACGGCTAATATGTTTGTAAATATGGCAATCCTTGGCTTCATGCTCATCAAAGAACAGTCTGCTAAGTTCTTTGTCATCATTTCCTCCATTTTTATGTTCGTTTTCCTCATCAATGAGCATCTGGTCGCCAATTTCGCATCTTTCATGCTCCTAGCTTTTAACGCTAATCGAAGCAATGTCGAAGCCTTCAATATGATCAATATCCTTCGTCAATGGATTGTGGTCTTTTTTGGAAATTGGCTCGGAGCCGGTCTCTTTATCGGTATCGCCTACGCTTGGCTCAATCAAACCAAAACCAACCATATTGAGCAGTAAGCCTATCACAAAAACAGCCAAGATAAACCACGTCCTAAACGTTTAAGGATTGTGGTCTGCTTATCTTGGCTGTTTATTTTTCTATATATTATTCAAACACAAACTGGTTGTGGTAGAGTTCGGCGTAGAAGCCGTTGAGCTTAAGGAGCTGGCTGTGGTTGCCTTGCTCGATCACTTTTCCGTCTTTGAGGACGATGATTTCATCCGCATTGAGAATGGTTTTGAGGCGGTGGGCAATGACGAAGCTGGTCCGTCCTGCGATAATGGCCTCCATGGCCTTTTGAATTTTGGCTTCCGTTACGGTATCAACGTTGGACGTTGCTTCATCCAAAATCAAGACTTGAGGATCTGTCAAGAGCGTACGGGCAATGGAAATCAACTGTTTCTGACCTGTTGAGAAGACATTCTCATCATCGGTCACAAAGGTTTCATAGCCCTCTGGCAAGCTCATGATAAAGTCATGGATATGGGTGGCACGAGCTGCGGTTTCCACCATTTCCTGCGAAATGCTCTCATCGCCAAAGCGGATATTGTCCGCAATAGTACCAGAGAAGAGCACCGACTCCTGCAAGACAATGCCGACCTTATCCCGCAAACTATCTAGGTCGTATTCCCGAATGTCGCGACCGTCAAAGGCCACGCTACCACCATTGACATCGTAGAAGCGGTTGATCAAGTTCATAATGGTAGTCTTACCAGATCCCGTCGGACCAACGACTGCCACCATTTTGCCCTTAGGAGCTGAAATAGATACCTTGTCCAAGACCTTCTGACCTGGCAGGTAGCCAAAGTCGATGTCCTTGATTTCAACACCTTCTTTTAATTCGGTAAATAGCGGAGCGTTTTGAGGACGAACTTCCTCAGGTTCATCAAACATTTCCTGAATACGATGAGCACCTGTGAAAGCCAACTGCAATTCTGCCCAGCTAGATGCAATCTGCATGATTGGCTGGTAATACTGTTGCGAATACTGTACAAAAGTCACGACCAGACCAAGTGCGGCAGCTGTTTCCAGCGAGCTATCATTTAGGACAATGCTGGAGCCTGCAAAGATAACAATGGCAGTATTAACCAAGCTCATTCCGTTCATAAATGGAAAGAGAATCCCACCAAACAAACGTCCCTTGAAGGTTGTACGACGAACTTCTTCATTGAGCTCCAAAAATCCATCAATAGTTTCTTCCTGCACACCTTGTACAATAATCGCTTTTTGTCCTGAAATCTTCTCATCCATGTAGGCATTGAGTTTAGACACCGCAGCCTGTTGCTTATCCGTATATTTCCGTGACAGGCGAATGATAATCACTAAGGCAATCAAGGCAACTGGCGTGGATGCCACAGTTACCAAAGCCAAGCGAGCATCCTGACGGAACATCATGATAACCATACCGATGTAAAGAGCGATATTGGTCACTACCTGAGTCAAGGACTGGTTAAAAGCATTTTGGATATTATCCAAATCACTGGTAAAACGAGAAAGAATATCCCCGTCCTTGTGGCTATCAAAGAAGGCAACTGTCAAACGTTCCAGTTTGCCAAACAAGCCCTTACGCATACGGTTGGTCGAATGAGCCACGATGCGCGTGAAGAGGAGGGTGTAAATCAAGGTTGCCACAACCGTCGCCGCATAAGCGAAGAAAAGGTTTAGCATAACCCCATTAAAATCAGACAGGTCAGGTTTGAAATCTGACTGACCCATTTGCACCGAAGCAAAGTAAGCCTGCCCGATTTTCCCCATTTCTGTAATGGCATTTCCAATGAAAACAGGTGTCTTAACCTGCAAGTAGGTCGCTGCCACAATGGCTAGAAAAATCACAGCAAAGGACAGTTTATAGCGTTTAAAATAAAACCAGAAAAATCTAAGTGTTTTCATCTATTCCTCCCTTCCTTTCTGTGTTTCGTAGATTTCACGGTAAACGTCGTTTGTCGCTACCAGCTCGGCGTGGATACCTTGGCCGATCAGACGACCTTCATCAAGTACCAAAATCTTATCAGCTTTGACAACAGAAGAAATCTTCTGGGCAACAATGACAGTGGTTGTCCCTTTCAGGTCGTGGTTTAAAGCCTCTTGGACTAGTTTCTCAGACTTGGCATCCAGGGCAGAAGTTGAGTCATCCAAGACCAAAACCTTAGGCTCGCCAATCACCCCACGAGCAATGGACATCCGCTGCTTCTGACCACCAGAGAAGTTATTTCCACGTTCTTCTACTTGGCTCTCATAGGTATCATCCAAGCGGTCGATAAATTCTTTGGCTTGGGCAATACCTGCGGCCCGCTCCAAACGTTGCAAATCAGCACCAGGTGCCCCTTGACGCAGGTTGTCCGCAATGGTCCCCGAGAAGAGAATAGCCTTTTGCAAGACAATCGATACCGTATCACGCAGGGTGTTCTTGCTGACTTCTTTCAAGTCCCGACCACCGATGGATACCGTTCCTTCTTGCGGGTCAAACAAACGCGGAATCAGTTGAGCAAGAGTGGATTTACCCGCACCTGTTGCACCAACCACACCAACCATTTGCCCTGGCTCAATCTCAAAGGAGATATTTTTCAACGTCGGCTCCGTATCATGTGGGTAGGTAAAGCTAACATTGTCAAAGACAATCTTACCAGTCAATTCTTCATCCGCCACATCCTTGAAGGTCATAGCAGGCTCCGTATCCAAGACCTCGCTGATACGCTTAATTGAAATCGCCGCACGAGAAGCCTGCATCCCCATGAAACTAGTCATGATGATAGCAAACATAATTTGCATGAGGTAGCTCATAAAGGAAGTAAAACCACCAACTGCCTCCATGTTGGTTTCCAACATCCCAGACACCAAGTAGAGCGATGCAAAAATCGCCATGTAGGCAATCAACATCATTAAAGGCTGCAAGATAGAAAAACCGTAGCCGATAAAGAGATTGAGATCCAAGAGTTCATTGGATACCTCCTTGAATTTAGCGTATTGATTTTTCTCCTGAACAAAAGACTTGACCACACGGATTCCACGCAAATTTTCCTTGGCAATGCTATTCATCTTGTCCATAAGGGACTGGAATATCCCAAAACGTGGTCCCATTTGCCCCATGACAACTGCCATAATGGCCATAATCAAGACCACCATGAGAATAATCATCCACCAGAGTTCTGGCATGGTCCGCACTGCCATAATGAAGGCTCCGACAAACAGCAATGGAACCCGCATCAATACTGTGAAGAGCATCATGACAAGGTTCTGGATTTGATTGACATCGTTAGTCATCCGAACAACCAAGTTCCCTGCGTTAAACTCTTCGATATTGGCATAAGAGAAGCTTTGGATCTTCCGAAAGGTCTTCTCACGAATATCCGCAGATACTCCCTGAGAAATCTTAGCTGCTGAAATGGTATTGACAAGCCCTGCCAAAAGACCAATTCCAGCAATAATCAGCAGTAATTTACCCACACGAACAATTTCATCCTTATCATTGGCCAAGACTGCTGTCAAGACATCCTGCAGATAACTAGGTTGCATTAAGGTCGTTGCTACGACAATCGACGTCAGTAAGACCGATGCTAAGGCGTACCATTTATAGCGTAAAATGGCTTCTTTAAACATGTTTCTTCTCCTTATAGTGTTGAATATTTTCTTTTAATTGATTGGCTACTTGTCTAACCAAATCAAATTCTTCTTTTTGAATACCCCAAAATAGAGAATGGTGCATTTCTTCATGGAAGGCTTTTAAATGGCAAATCTTACCCTGCCCTTTCTCTGTCAAAACCAACTGCTTATAACGTTTATCAACCTGAGAAGGAAGGACTTGGATAAAGCCATTTTTCTCCATTCGCTTGACCAGGTTGCTGGCAACCGATTTGGAAATCTTTAATTCCGCTTCTATATCTTTGACAAAGGTTTCAAGGTCTGACCGCTCCGCGATGAAACGCAAGGCCCAGCCCTGTGGACCAGCTAGGTGCTCCACATCGTATTCTTTGGCAATAGTTTCACTAATTTGTTCAATCTGATTGAGCAAGTTCCGAAAATCTGCAATAGTATGTCCCACGATAACTCCTTTCCTAGAATAATTATCATGAGAACCATTATAGTTCTCTTAAGAACTATTGTCAATGATTTCATCTCCTATTTTCTGAAAATGGCACCTATTTTCATACTATCTACTGTCAACATTTTTCTTTATCAAAGCAATATTTGACATGACTTGCAAGCTTTTATTTTTTGCTTATGGTATAATAGTAAAGAAATTAACTCAACTAGAAAGGATTTTCTATGACCAAACAAACTATTGCTATCTTGGGACCTGGTTCATGGGGGACTGCCCTGGCTCAGGTTCTCAACGATAACGGTCATACTGTCCGCATTTGGGGAAATATTCCCGAACAGATTGACGAAATCAATGAACAGCATACCAATACCCGCTACTTTAAAGATATTGTCTTAGATGAGAATATTAAAGGCTACAAGGATTTGACAGAAACACTAGACGGAGTTGACGCTGTTCTCTTTGTTGTTCCAACCAAGGTGACCCGTCTGGTTGCCAAACAAGTTGCTCAAGCCCTTAAACACAAGGTTGTTGTCATGCATGCTTCCAAAGGTTTGGAACCAGATAGCCACAAGCGCTTGTCTGAGGTCTTGGAAGAAGAAATCCCTGCAGATCTCCGTTCAGAAATCGTTGTAGTTTCAGGACCAAGCCATGCAGAAGAAACCATCGTCCGTGACTTGACCTTGATTTCTGCAGCTTCAAAAGACTTGGAAACTGCTGGCTATGTACAAAACCTCTTCAGCAACCATTACTTCCGACTTTACACCAACAACGATGTCATCGGGGTAGAAACAGCTGGTGCTTTGAAAAACATCATCGCTGTTGGTGCTGGAGCCCTTCATGGTCTTGGATTCGGTGATAATGCCAAAGCAGCTATCATTGCCCGTGGCTTAACTGAGATTACCCGCCTTGGGGTTGCCATGGGAGCCAATCCCTTGACTTACAGCGGCTTATCTGGTGTCGGCGACTTGATTGTTACCGGTACATCCGTTCACTCACGCAACTGGCGGGCTGGTGATTTGCTTGGTAAAGGGGAAAAACTGGAAGATATCGAAGCAAACATGGGCATGGTTATCGAAGGGATTTCTACTACCAAGGCAGCCTATGAATTAGCACAAGAATTGGGCGTTTACATGCCAATCACTCAAGCCATCTACAGCGTCATTTACCAAGGGGCTAGCATCCAGGACGCTATCAAAGATATCATGTCCGGCGAATTCCGCCATGAGAATGAATGGTCTTAATAAAATAGTTATTATACAAATATAAGGAGATTGCACCATGACAAAAAAAGTTAGAAAAGCCGTTATTCCTGCTGCTGGTTTAGGAACCCGTTTCCTTCCAGCAACTAAGGCCCTTGCCAAAGAGATGTTGCCAATTGTTGATAAACCAACCCTTCAATTTATCTTTGAAGAAGCTCTCCGTTCTGGTATCGAAGATATCTTGGTCGTAACCAACAAGGCAAAACGTTCTATCGAAGACCACTTTGACTCAAACTTTGAATTAGAGCACAACCTTCGCGAAAAAGGAAAAGATGATCTTTTGAAATTGGTTGATGATGCGACAGCCATTCGCCTACACTTTATTCGCCAAAGCTATCCAAAAGGGTTGGGTGACGCAGTCTTGCAGGCTAAGGCCTTTGTTGGAAACGAGCCGTTCGTTGTTATGCTGGGCGATGACCTCATGGACATCACAGACGATACCGTTAAACCAATCACTAAACAACTGATTGAGGACTACGAAGCGACCCATGCTTCAACACTTGCAGTTATGCCAGTCCCTCATGAAGAAGTTTCTTCATATGGCGTCATTGCTCCACACGGTGAAGGTATCAATGGACTATATAGTGTGGATACTTTTGTAGAAAAACCAAAACCAGAAGATGCGCCGTCTGACTTAGCCATTATCGGTCGCTACTTGTTGACGCCTGAAATTTTTGATATTTTGGAAAATCAAGAAGCTGGTGCCGGCAACGAAATCCAGTTGACAGATGCCATCGATACACTCAATAAGACCCAGCGTGTATTTGCCCGTGAATTTACAGGCAAACGCTATGATGTTGGGGATAAATTTGGCTTTATGAAGACATCCATCGACTACGCATTGACCCATCCACAAGTCAAAGATGATGTCAAAAACTACATCATCGACCTTGCTCAACAGCTTCAAACTGAAGAATGAGGCTGGGCAAAAACTAGCCAATAACTAGCCAATAACTAAAAAAAACACAGACAGATTGAGCTGCTTCTGATGAAATCCAGCCGTACTGTCTGTGTTTTTCTTTTTATCTCTATTATCTTGGACTAATTTCTTAGCCAATTTCGTGAGATTCATACTCATTAGGAGGAAGCCTATCTCGGTTTCAACCACTTTTTGACCTCTGACATGAACTCTGCGCACGCCAAAAACACCCTTCATCCTACCAAATACAGGTTCGACATCCACCTTGCGTTTGGCATAAATGCGGGCTCCCTCTTTACTTGTCAATTCCTCTTTGACTAAGTTCTTGAA
>NZ_POIZ01000017.1 GCF_002960425.1 Streptococcus suis | reverse complement strand
TCTAGTTTCTCAGAGACAGACTTTGGACTTCTTTTGGACATAATAAAACTCCCTTTATAGTTTCTAGTGAAAATTTTTGTTTTTTCACTGTCCACTATAAGGGGAGTATATCAATGCAATTGTCAGGGGTTTTGATTATGACTTTAACTTATAGAAAATCCTCTCGAAGATAACCCGAGAGGATACATGCGAATACGGATAGAAAAGTCCTAAGTTTAGGAATTGCACGATATAAGGGGATCCGTATTCTATTCTGCCTAGCTTGAACAAAATTTTCTTTATTCAAAAGGACTTCTTAAAAAAGTGAACAATTTGAAACCAAGTACTGCTAAGTAGGCATAGATAAATTGAACTCTTCTTAAACTACATACGATTATAAGTCATACCTTACATAATGTCAAGTATTTTCAATTTTTTTCACTATTCTTTCAAAATAAAATCGAGCGCACCAGTTAAACACGAACGACTGTCGGAAATATAGGGTTTTTCAACGTAAAAAACGAGCATTATTTGGAAGAGGCGACTAATTTCTTCGTTAATTTATAAATGAGATAAGCCAAGACACCGCCTAAGGTATTAGTCCAGAGGTCATCCACTTCAAATACCCGCTGGGCATCAATGAGTATATCTAGCAATAGCTGAGTGCACTCAATAAACAAACTCATAAAAAAACTAAACCGTATAACTGCTTTAAGGCTCCGCCATTTTTCAAAAAGAAAAAGGAGAAGAAAAACCAGGGGGAAGAGTAGAAAAATGTTGGTGAAATTCTGCAAGAATATCCAGCCCAGATCTGCTAGGCTATCTACCTTATCACCATTGACAATACTATTAAAGGGAGTGGGGAGTAGATAGAGCCGGCCAATCTGAATAATGCCTGGCGTAGAGAAGTCTTTGTATTGAGGGTACCAGGTCTGAGGAAGAAAACAAAGTAAAACAATAGCCAGAGCATAGGCCCCAGCTAAGCTTTTACAAATTTGTCTTCCTAGCTTGGTCAGATTCCCATCTGCTTGGAAGAATGTTCTCATGCTCCAATACCTGCCTTGGCTTTTGCGGCTGCGATGCGAGCACGCGCCTTTTCGCGATCTTTTTTGAGTGTATTGGAACGCAACTGACCACAAGCCGCATCAATATCAGTACCGTGTTCCTGACGAACGACACAGTTGACCCCATTTTTCTTCAAAACATCAAAGAAAGCCAGGGTCCGCTCTCTAGTTGAACGGCTGTACTGATCATGCTCACTAACCGGGTTATATGGAATGAGGTTGATATAAGACAATTTACGGATATTCTTGGTCAAATCAGCCAATTCTTGTGCCTGTTCCACCCCATCATTGACCTCATTAAGCATGATATACTCAAAAGTCACACGGCGGTTGGTTACCTTGATATAGTCCTCGATTGCCTCGAACAATACTTCGATTGGATAACGGCGGTTGATCCGCATGATGCTGGAACGAAGGTCGTTATTTGGCGCGTGGAGAGAAACTGCCAAGTTGACCTGAACACCTTCACGGGCAAAGTCACGGATTTTTGGTGCCAAACCAGAAGTCGAAACCGTGATGTGACGGGCACCGATTGCCAAGCCCTTGTCATCATTGACCACACGCAAGAAGGTCATAACATTGTCATAGTTGTCAAGCGGCTCACCGATACCCATGACAACGATATGGCTGACGCGCTCATTCTGATTACGCTCATCTAGGTATTTCTGCACCAACATAATCTGAGCCACAATTTCACCACTGGTCAAATCCCGTTGCTTTGGAATCAAACCAGAAGCACAGAAGGTACAACCAATATTGCAGCCTACCTGAGTGGTTACACAGACTGACAGACCATAATGCTGGTGCATGAGAACTGTTTCAATCAGCATGCCATCTGGCAATTCAAATAGGTATTTGATCGTACCGTCCTTAGATTCCTGTACAATCCGTTGCTTGAGTGGGTTGACCTCAAAGTTTTCTTCCAATTTTTCAATCAAAGACTTGGGCAAGTTGGTCATTTCCGCAAAGGACTGGACACGGGAACGATAGAGCCATTCCCAAATCTGTGTCGCACGGAATTTCTTTTCCCCATTTTCTAAAATCCAATCCACAAGATTGGCTTGACTAAAGGCATAAATTGATGGTTTCATTTTTCTCCCTACTTCTGACGGATAACAAAGCTACGCTTAGCCTCATTCATCTCTCGATTATTTTCTTTACGGTCACGCTTCTGACTACGCTCCGTCTGACTAGCCTTGGCACCCGCATTTTTCATAGTAAAATGACGCTGTTCCGGCTGCTTAATCTGCTGCTTCCCTTTTTTCTGACGGTCATTGCGACTATTCTTACTTTCCTTTGGCGCAATCGGCTCCGTCCGCTGCTGATTTCTGTTGCGATTACGAGAACGACTCCGCTTGCGACGGGGTCTATCCTCCTCCTCAACAGGTAAGTCCTGCGGATTTGGATTGGCTAAGACGAAATAAGCACAGCCAAAATTACAGAATTCCGTCAAATAATCATCCAAACGACTGATTTTAGAGTCAGACTTAACAGTCTTATCATCCTTATAAAATCCCTTCAAACGCAGTTGCTCATTGCCCCAATCACCGACAATATAGTCAAACTTGAGCATCAACTGTGAAAAACGCTGACCGAAAATAGTCTGGTCAAAAGCCTCTTTATAGTCTTCCACAAGGTCTAGTTCAATATTTTCAGATACAACCTTGTCCCCCACACGAGCAAAACTTGGGCCAGGATACTTGTTGTAATTATACATTTCAGGTGAAATTTCTTTTTTCATTTGTCCTCCTATCTTTTCAATTCTTCATACAAATCATTTCTATCTAACCCTACTATTATATCACTATTTGACAAGAAATTCTTCTAGTTTAGTGTTTAGGAGAAATTTCTGACAATTTTAAGGAAATTTAAAATGAAAAAGGACGATTTACTCGCCCTTTGTTTTCTTCAAATAGTCAATAGCATCCTGAGCTGTCTTGACAGGGACAATTTCGATATCCACACCCGCTTTTTCAGCTGCTTCTTTGGCTTCCTCATAATTGGTTTTGGCTGTCGGGTTTTCCTTCAAAATTTCTTCATCAACTGGGTTATTTGGTACAAAGAAGATACTTGCACCAGCCTTGGCTGCAGACAAGACCTTCTTGTCTGCTCCACCAATATCACCAACGCTACCGTCTTGCTCAATGGTCCCTGTACCAGCAATCACGCGCCCATCACGTAAGGTTGGATCAGCTAATTGCGTATAGATGGCAAGGGTAAACATAAGACCTGCACTTGGTCCACCGATATTGCCTGTTTGAAATTCAATCGGTACCGAACTCTTCACCTCCGTATGGTCTACAAGAGTAATCCCAATCCCGTTTTTACCATTTGACAACTTGATAATCTGACCATCCGCAGATTTTTCTTGTCCATCGCTGACATAACCAACTGTTACATCACTCCCCAATTCTAAACTGCTGACGTATTTGATCAAATCAGGAGAAGATTCAAAGGTTTTACCATTGATACTCACAACCGTATCCGCAATATTGAGAATTTCTTTAAAGGTTGAATCCTCTGCCAGAGCCAGAACATAAACCCCGAAGAAATCCATGCTGACTTCTTTACCTGCCAGGGTCAAACCTTGGTACTTGGCCATATTCTGCGACGTTTCCATGTAGAACTGGGCAATACGGAAATATTCTTCGCTATCTGCCCCACCTGTCATTTCCTCCGCTGAACTAACACTTGTATAAGGGTCAAACTGGGCTGCCAAGAGTTGCAGGGCTGTTGCCTGTTGGACTGATACGTAGGTAAAATTGTAGGAACCATCTTCTTCATCCTCTTGATTATTGACCGTCAAGACCTGACGAATATCCGAAGCCCCTCCCGGCTTTTCCAGATAATAGGGTAGGGGTACAAAGACTGTAAACCAGATCAATAGAGTACCTAAGACAATGGAGCTTATCAGTAGTAATTTCTTATTTTTCTTCATTCTTTCTTATCTCCTCGCTAACAACTAGGGGCACATAGGGGCTAATATCTTGCTTGTAATAGATCAATTCTCGGATTTGGCTTGAAGAGATATTCCGGTATTCAGGCTTGGATATGAGATAGACTGTCTCCAAATCCGGAGCCAGTTGGCGATTGAAATAGTCAAAATTAGCCTCGTATTCAAGGTCAATGCCATTACGGAGACCTCGGACGATATGGCTGACTTGTCGCTCATGGGCTACATCGACCACCAACTCCTGACCAGCCAAAAAGACCTCAATCTTCTCATTTCCCTCAAAAACTTTTTGCAAGAGGGCAAGTCGCTCCTGCCCTGTAAACAAACCAATTTTATTGGGATTGAAAAAAATACCCACATAAAGCTTATCAAACAGGCCACTTGCTCGCTCAATCAGATCCACATGACCATTGGTAATGGGGTCAAAGGAGCCTGTAAACATTCCAATCTTATCTGACATAGACAGTTACCTTACTAATTCCGTAGATTTTTTCCTTCCAGATACCCAGCTCTGCTATTTCCTCCGGAAGAGAAACTGCCTTATCCGTCTCGCAGACCACCATGACGTCTTGGGACAAAAGCTGGCGCTGGCACAGCTCAGTAATGTCTGCCACGATGTCTTCAGCTGCATAGGGTGGATCCAAGAAGACCAGGTCAAAGGATCCGCTCAGATGAGCCAAAGCCTGCTTGGCCTCCATGGCTAGGAGATGAAACTTACTTTCTTCCTTGGTCATGTGGATATTATCGCGGATAATAGCTTGCGCTCTCCGATCCCGTTCGACCAGGACTGCAGCCTCCATGCCGCGAGAAACAGCCTCGATTGACAGACCGCCGCTGCCGGCATAGAGATCCAAGACTCGACCACCGTCGAAATAGGGACCAATCATATTAAACATGGCACCTCTAACCTTGTCCGAGGTAGGTCTGGTTGTCTTTCCTTCAAGTGTTTTGAGCGGTCGTCCGCCATACGTTCCAGATACAATTCTCATAAAGAATATTATAACAGAAAAACGACAGGACTGCTTACCCAAAACGAAAAAAGAAAACCTCCAGAAATTATTTGTTTTCTGAGGTTTAAAGGTATCAATACTAGACTTACTATCCTAAGAGGATCTGAGTCATTGCTATTTACTAGATTTCACTTTCCCATTCCAGCCATTCAAGCCATAGCTTAAAATATAGATTTCATTAAATCCTTGCTTTTTCAAATGAAGGGCTGCTGGTGTCGACAACTGACCTCGGTCATTTTCGTAAATCAAGATAGGCTTGTCTTTACGTAAAGCAGCTGTTGATTGGCGTAATTGTTGGTAGGGAATATTTCTGGCACCTAGAATATGCTTACGGCTGAACTCGCTTGGGTCTCGTAGGTCAATCAACTGACCTCCATGAATTTTCTCTGCAAATGCTGCATTGTCAATGACCGTCGCTGCTTGACGCAATCTCCAATAATTGAAGCCCATCCATGAACCCAAAATAAGCACAAAAACAATAAATATCCACAAGGTTTCCACTATTTACTCTCCTTCAACTTCTGATACTCTAATTCCAAACGATGTTCCCGCCGCAAAACTAGTTCAGCCTCCATGTATTCCAACCGATCTAGGACACCTGCCTGATAGACCCGATTGAGCTCAATCTGCATCATTTCAATGTCATATAGGCGGTTGCCCATGTAAACAATAATACCAAACCGTTTTAGCAACTGCTGCACATCGTAAAGTCTTTTCATAGAAAAATTTTAGCAGAATTTTATAAGATTTTCAATATAAAAACTCAGTTGGAATTTATCGAATACATTTAAAAAGGATTGGATATACCACCAATCCTCTATAATTTCATAACCAACCCTTTTCCTGTGCTATCTTAACAGCAGCCGTGCGGTTTTCTGCACCCAGCTTGGACAGGATAGAGGTCATGTAGTTGCGGACCGTACCGTCAGACAGGTAGAGCTGGCTGGCGATTTCCTTATTGGACAAGCCGTCAGCAACCAGCTTGAGCAGCTGGCTTTCCTGGTCCGTCAAGGGACTGCGTTGGGTCAGGAGAATGTCCATCAACTCTGGCGAGTATTCCTTTCGACCCGCCAAGACCGTTTCAATGGTCCGCATGAGGTCCGAAATGGATCGTTCCTTGAGCACATAGGCATCTACATCAGCCTTGACCGCCCGCTCAAAATAGCCTGGTCGCTTGAAGGTGGTCATGATGACAACCTTGACGGGCAAGGATTTCGCTCGCACCCATTCCAAGACATCCAGCCCCGTCTTCTCAGGCATTTCAATATCTAAGAGTAGCACATCTACTGGCTCTTTTTCCAAAATAGCAAGGGCCTGACTGCCATTTTCTGCCTGTAAAACAGCCTCAACCGCATCTTGAAAGCCCAAGAGCTGACAGAGGGCGTCCCGCAGCATGGCCTGATCTTCTGCGACTAAGATTCTCATTCTACCACCTCCTCAAGCGGAATTCGTATGGACAGGCGGGTGGGCTGTGCCAGAGAAAGAAATTCCAAACTCCCCTGCACCGTCACCAGTCTATCCTTTATGGTATGCAATTCTTGACCGGTTAACTGGGCAAAGCCCACCCCATTGTCTTCGTAGTGCAAGACCAATTCTTGCTGGTCTTCTTCAAATAGCAAACGGCACATACTAGCCTGGCTGTGTTTGAGCAGGTTATTGGCCAACTCTCTCAGCACCATAGCCAGTTTGTTCTGGACAGGCAAGCTGAGCTGCTCTGCTATTTCCCCACCCAAAACGACCAAGTCCACTCCTGCCAAGTCCAGCATCTGCTGCAAAATCTGGAGCTCCTCTGCCACGGTGTGCTGCTTGAGGGACTGGACAATCTGGCGAACGTCCTGCATGGAGTCCTTGGCTAAGGTCTGAAGTTCTGATACTTCCTTCTTGGCCTGGTCAATCTGATCGTGGTCCAAGAGAGTCTTGACCAGCTCCGCCTTGACGGACAGCATAGCAAAGACATGGCCCAGGGTGTCGTGCAAGTCCTGACCGATGCGGTTGCGTTCATTCTCAGCAAGCAGGAGGTTAATGGAAGCATTTTGATCCTGAATCCGTTGCTGGAGGGCTTCCCGCTTGGTTTCAATCCAGCTAAAAATCAGCAAGGCCACGCCGAAAAAGTGAATGATGAGTGCAAAGGCCCGCATCTCAAAGGGGACAGGTCCAAAGAGAGCCCAGAGGACAATGGCCAGCAACAAGATCCCATAGGTCACCGTCCGATAGGTCGGCCGAGTTTCCTTATAATACCAGCCCAGCATATTGGACAGGTTGAAGATAAAGAGGGAAAACTGCAGATTGCCCCAAAAACTCATGACGGCGATGTAGCCAATCAGGTAAAACCAGCCCAACATGGAATAGAGCTTGTAGTCGGTGTAAAAGAGAGAACAATAGACCAGGGCAAAGAGAATGGTGGCTAGAACCACTGCCGTCGGATTTGGACTGTATTGGGCGTAATAAAGTGGAAAATAGAGAAAGATCATGCCCACGAAATACATGGCTGGTATCTTTCTTTTTTCAAAAATCATGGGTCACCTCACTACTGGTCAGATTTTTTATGGATGGCCAGAGCAATTCCTAAGAAAATTATCGCATAGCCTAGGACAATTAGCAAGGATTTCCAGAGAAAATCTCCCTCTTGGGCATAGGTGGTCACCAGCTGATTGACATGGTAGCTGGGCATAAGTTTGCAAATTCGCTGTACCCAGTCAGGAAAGAGGGAAACAGGCATCCAAGAACCACCCATGATAGCCAGAACAAAGTAGAGCAAGTTGGCCACCACAGACATGGTTTGTTCCGACTGGATTTGCACCAAAAGCAAGCCAATGGCTAGAAATACGATAGAGGTTACTAAAAGCAAGAGAGCCGAAATCACCCATTCTTGAGCTGTCATCTCAACTCCCTTGACCAAGCCTCCGATCGCAAAGACAATGGCAATGGAAGACACAAAGCAGAGCAAGACACGCACCAGTTTGGACAGATAGTATTGCCAGATTGGTAGGGGAGAATGCTGGATAAAGGTCAACCAGCTGTTTTTTCGGTCCTCTGCCAGCATCATGGGAAAGGTAAAAAGGGCAAAGCCCGACATGGAAAAGCCTGTCATGGTCAGCATATAGGACTGGATAAAGGCCTTTTGCGTGGCTGTATCATCAAACTGGACCGTCGATGAGAAAATCAGGAAAAAGATGACGGGCATCCCGATAGACAGGAGAAACACTCCCAAACTTCTGGATAATTTGACCGCTTCTACTTGCACCAATGCTTTCATGATTCTTCCTCCCTTGTCTTATCAAATAGGCTGTTGAGCAAGGTTTTGTTCTGCACCTCTAGGTCTGAAATCCGACATCCTGCTTCCTGCAAATTCGCCCAAACCTGCTCAATAGCTCGGGTCTTGAAGCTGACCGTGTCTTGTTTATAGCTGATGTCGTAAATGGCATCCAAGCCTTCAACCACCGTCGCAAAGCGGATTGGCAGTGCTACTTCTTTTTCCTGCTCCTCACTTCGCATGGCAAATGGCGTCGTATCCCGCAAGAGCCTACCCTGGTGCAAGACCAAAATCCGCTCCGCCGTATGCTCCACTTCCTCGATGTAGTGGCTGGTATAAAAAATGGTCACGCCCTTTTCCTTCAAGTCATGGACAATCTCCCAAAAACGCTGACGGGTCGACGTATCCATGCCCGCCGTTGGCTCGTCCAAAAAGAGCAACTTAGGCTTACCAATCAGACAGATGACAAAGGCCAAGAGCCGCTTCTGACCACCTGATAGCTTGCCCGCCAGTTGATTTTTTTGCTCTGGGGAAAAGCGGAGCAGGCTGTCGATTTCCACATCTGTCAGACTGTCCTTGTAGATAGCTTGGAAAAAGCGGAGCAATTCCTTGACATTCAAGTCCGTTGGAATAGCATTTTCCTGTGGCAAAACTGCCACTGTTTCTTTATTGGACCGAGCCTGCGGAGCCAGACCGTCCAACAATACCTGCCCTTTCGTCACCTTTCTATCGCCCAACAAACAGGACATGAGCGTTGTTTTCCCAGCCCCGTTGGGACCAATCAAGGCCACACATTCCCCTGACTGTATCTCAAAGGAAATATCGGACAAAATGGTCCGTCCTTTGATAGCCTTGTCTAGTGCTCGTACTTCTATCATCTTTCTACCTCCTACTTCTTGAACATCTTACATAGACAGTATATCTCGAAAAAGGAGACCCTACTAGAAGCCTTTGTCATGAACTGATATGACAAATGTCATATTATACCCAATGAAAATCAAAAGTAGCCTAGGAAACGAAGTCGAAGATAGAACTCTGTTACTATCTTGTTTCAAGATAACAGGCTGAAAAGCTCCACCGGAGCTTTTCACTCATCAAGGCTCTTGACAACGGATAATTTTGATTTTCGAAGAGTATTAAAGATTGCAACAAAAAAGAGTCCTACTGGACCCTTCAACTATTTACAACTTAGGAGCTTGACCAAGTTCAGCCTGCAACATCCAAATATGTTTTTCAATGCTAGCCTTAGCCACATTGAAAATGTCGTTGGTTACGCTGTCACCTTCTTCATCACTGACATCAAAACCTTTTTGGAACAAATCAGCTAAATAACGGAAAACATCCACCACACGCTCCAGTTGCTCTTCCATCGTCAAGCTATAATCCCCAGGAACCTCTTTCAGCTGACTATATTCAGAAAATTCTTTCAGTGTTGAGAACGGTGCACCACCTAAGGTAATCAAACGTTCACTCATCTCATCCAAATATCCATCCAACTCATCCATATATTCGTCCATCTTAGGATGCCAAATCATAAAACCACGACCACGCATATACCAATGAACTTGATGGAGAATAGAATGTGCGACAGATAAATCTGCCACCGCTTGATTCAAAACCGCCTTAGAATCAGCCAATGGTACTGACTGGCGTGGGCTAAAGGAAGCAATTTCTGCTGGAGATTGGTAGTATTCTTGTTTCATCTGATCACCTTTTCTTTTTTAATTGTAATTATTATAAATAAAAAATTTTAGAAAAACAAGTAAAAATCCTTATATTAGAAAAGTTCTAATTTTATAATGTTTCTAAGCCAGTTTTTCTCATATAAATACGCTATAATAAAAGAAAAAGGAGTTTTCTATGAAAAAAATCATTTTTGTTTGCTTAGGCAATATCTGCCGTAGCCCCATGGCAGAATTTGTTATGAAAGATTTAACTGACAACTTACACATTGAAAGTCGGGCAACGTCCAGCTGGGAGCATGGCAATCCTATTTACCCAGGAACCCAGCAAATTTTTCAAGAGTATGGCATTCCCTTCGACCAAACCAAAAACTCTCAACAAATCTCTCAAACAGACTTTGAGGAATTTGATGTCATCATTGGAATGGACAGTAACAATGTCCGTGATTTGCGGAAAATGGCTCCTGCCCATGCCCAAGATAAGATTTTCCAATTCGCTGAAAAATCGGTCCCAGATCCTTGGTACACAGGGGATTTCCAAGAAACCTATCGCATGGTCAAACAGGGATGTCAGGCTTGGTTGGAGAAATTATAACATTCTCCGTGTAATATTTTTGTAATATTTGTAAGAAAATGGTAAACTATTTCTGAATGGACTGATACGCTTTGGTTTTATACTAGAAAGAAGGGTGTAAAAATCCACTATATCATACTTGAAAGGGTTTATCTATGAAAGAGTTAAGAAAAAAACGTTTAACACTGGAAGATGTTTCTCATTTCTTCACGCGTAGGAAAATAGAAGTGCTTTCTCTTCTCCTTATTTTAATTTGTGCCTTGTCTGTGTTTACAGGGCGGATAGGAAACAAGCAGGTCTTGACCTTAGACAATGGAAAAATACAATACAATGGCTATGTGGTTGCTTCTAAAATGAATGGACAGGGCAAACTGACCTTTGAAAATGGTGACAGCTACCAAGGCCAGTTTAAAAATGGCATTTTTCACGGTCAAGGAACCTATACATCAGCTAGTGGCTGGGTTTATACTGGAGAATTTAAAAATGGTTACGCCGATGGCAAAGGCAAACTAACTACGGAAGGACAGGCCATCTACGAAGGAAGATTTAAACAGGGGATTTATCAAAATGAAAATTAAATGGTTATCTACAATTCGTGTCATCGGCTTGGCCTTTGTTCTCCTCTATCATTTCTTCATCAAGATTTTTCCTGGTGGATTTGTTGGAGTGGACCTCTTCTTCACCCTATCTGGCTATCTGACGACAGCACTTTTGATTGATGAGTTTTCAAAACATAAAAAAATTGATCTCATCTCCTTTTTCCGAAGAAGACTCTATCGGATTCTACCTCCTTTGGTTTTAACCATCCTGCTAGTTCTTCCCCTAGCCCTCTTCATTCGGAATGATTTCCTGGCTAATATTGGAAGTCAAGTTACAGCTGCCCTTGGCTTTATGACCAATTTCTTTGAAATTCTATCTGGTGGTAGCTATGAAAATCAATTTTCGCCCCATCTTTTTGTCCACACCTGGACACTGGCGATTGAGGTCCAATATTACATTATCTGGGCAGGTCTAGTCTGGTTCTTAGCGCGGATATCCAAAAGTGTTGGGCAACTGCGTGGAACAATTTTCTTGACCTCCTTCAGCCTATTTGTCCTGACCTTCCTTGGAATGTTTATATCCAGTTTCTTCGTGGACAACCTCTCATCTATTTATTATTCGACTTTTACCCATACCTTTCCCTTCTTTCTTGGGGCTATCCTAGCAACTATTGCCGGGATTGGGCATACAACCGCTGCCTTCCAGAAAACTATTCAATCACTTAGCTTGCTGAAGGTAGTCGGACTATTTGTAGGAGGATTGGCAGTCGAACTTCTCCTACTGTTTACCCTTCAATTTAGTTCTATTTGGACCTACCTGATTGGTTTCCTCCTGTCTAGCCTAGCAACTGCTGCTATGATTTTTGCGGCGCGTGTGCTCCATGAAAAGACAGAAAAGGTCAATGAACCTAGCATTATTCAATTCTTTGCAGCTATTTCCTATGGGGTCTACCTCTTCCATTGGCCACTATTAATCATCTTTACTCAACTAAGCAATGCGACTACTGCTGCCATCTTATCCTTTATCTTCTCCGTCATTCTAGCAACAATTTCGACCTATATCCTCGAACCCTTTGTCGCAGGTAAGGTTGGAAATCTGTTCGGACTGGCAATAGACCTCAAGCCTTATAAGAAATGGGTAGCTGGATGTTTTGGTTTCTTTACGGTTTTAAGCTTAGCCATCTGCCTCTTTGCTCCTAAGCTAGGAGCTTTTGACCAAGAAAATATGATTAGCAGCCTCTACCAAGCGCAGACCCAGCTTTCAACTACTCGATCAGCAGCTGAAAATTCCAAAGTATCTAGCTTTGATATTCAAAAAGGCGTGACCATGTTTGGAGATTCTGTTACCGTTCGAGCAAGTACAGCACTTCAAGAAGCCATTCCAGGTATTCAAATCGATGGAACTGTCAGTCGAAACCTCTCAGAAATTGAAAGTTTGATCAAACTCTACCAACAAAATAATAGCTTGAAAGAAACGGTTATCGTTGCTCTCGGTACCAATACTAGTGATCAATACCAAGAGATTTTGGACAAATTAGTCAAGGACTTTCCTAAAGGTCGTCGTCTCATTTTCGTAACACCCTACGATGGTAACTTTAGTCCAAGTAATTCTATTTCTTACCAAACAGGGCAATATGAAAAAGAATTGGCTGAGAAATACGATTATATTTCAATTGCAGACTGGTACCAGGCCTCCCTAGACAATCCACCAATTTGGTACAACTCAGACTTGGTTCATTTCAACATTGAAAATAACGGTGCAGAAATTTTCGCCCAAACCATTAGCCAAGCTGTCAAAGCAGTTGAAAATGGCCCAATTAAAAATTAAAATAAAAATTCTTCTGTAACATTGGATTACAGGAGAATTTTTTGTTCTCTAATACTGTTTAAAAAACAAAAACTGACCTATAATAGATTTATGAAACTCACTATCGAACAAACGAACGAATTAAAAACTTATTTGAAAGATAAAACCTATTCTCCATTTCATAGACGACTTCAAGTTATCCTGTTCAGAACAGAAGGTCTTAGCTATAAGGAAATCACTAACCTTATCGGCTATTCAAAGTATACAATCTGGTCCTTACAAGGCAAGTACGAACTTGAGGGGATTTCAGCTCTAGTAAAAGAAACTCGAGGTGGGCGTAATCGTCAATATTTAACCTCTCAAGAAGAAGAGGTATTTCTAAAAGAACCGTTAACAGCTTCATTAAATGGCGAATTCGTGACGAAAAACTCTCTCTATGAAGCTTATCTGAAATGTGTTGGACATCCTACGACCAAGGATGGATTCTATCCCCTCTTAAACGCCATGGTTGGCGCAAAGTTACGCAAAGACCAAAACACCCTAAAAAAGCAGACGCAAATATCATTTTAGCGTCTAAAAATAAAATCTTCATTCATGAAAAAAGAAAGCGCTTCAAGAATAGTCGTCGCCATCATAAAGTCAGGCTAATGCATCAAGGTGAGGCGGGCTTTGGTCAGATTAGTAAAATTGGAAAGGTCTGAGCAGCAAAAGGGGTGAGACCGCATGTACATAGTCACTATATTCGTGAGTATCGCCATTGATATGGTGCTGTTGAGGCCCATACAGGAGAGCCCTTCTTCATTATCGCTGGGGGCTGCAGTACAGATTGGATGAATGTTTTTCTCAAACAACTATCTGAAGCTTATCCTGACGATTCTATTTTATTAGTGATGGACAATGCCGTTTGGCATAAATCAAGTACCTTAGAGAAACCACATAATATTGGTTTCGAGTTTATTCCTCCCTATACTCCTGAAATGAATCCAATTGAACAAGCTTGGGCTGAGATTCGAAAGAGAGGGTTTAAGAATAAAGCATTCAAAACACTAGATGATGTGATAAACAAGCTTCAAGAAGTGATACGAGAGTTAGATTGGTCTATTTTTAAACCAATTGTTAGTAGACAATGGTTAAAAAACACTTGGTTGGCTTGCTTTTGATTTTTGTTGAGTATGAGTTGGGGAATGCTAGTATATCAAACGAACATGTCTATTTTGTTACACTTCATTTTACAACGCGTGAAAAATGAAAAGCTTAGTTCTTAGCTTCGGGCATTGGCCACTCTGATATTCGTGGATTGGTTACCTACAGGTCAATGGTTCTGCCGCGAGTCCAACTCTCTATAAGCGTGGATCACAATTGTGCCACTTAGTCATTTCGTAGATGACTCAAACTTTGAAGTCCTAAACTCCTTCAAGATACTTTCCAATCAAACATGATTTCAATCCTTATTTCTGTCCAAATTCACTCAGTGATTTTGGATAGAAATAAGAATTCCTCATCGCTCTGCGATGATAAAACTTAATTGTCAAAAGTGTACATGAAAACAAGCGCTAACTTCAAGCTATTCTTCCTGTCATCATCCCCCAAATAAAACCAGATAATTCCCGTGCAATAGCTGTTTTAGCAACATTTTGTTTCTTATTTTTTCCTAGAACAAGTGTGCGATAACGTCTTCTTAAGCATTCATTAGCCTTATCCGCATAAGCAATCACATCCACTCGGTTTCCACTTTGTCTCCTTTTCAACTCTTTGGATTTATACCCAACAGTTCCCTTAACCAATAATCGTACAGCTTCTATCAGAAGTCGTCTTACATGGCTATTACCAGCTTTAGTGATAGCACCTCTTCTCTCCTTGTCTCCACTAGAGTTCTCGCTAGGAGTCAGCCCAAGATAAGAAGTAAAATGTTGAGCTGTCGCAAAGCGATTAAAATTTCCGATTTCTGTCACAACGGAAAGAGCGGTTAGTGTTTTGATGCCAAGAAAGCTGAGAGACCTTCTCTTGATAACTGTCACTTTGAGCCGGTTACTCAATTCGTGCATCATACCGTTCTATTTGATCTACTAATTTCTCATAGGTCAATAGATATTCTGTCAAAATCTCTGCGTAAAGTCCCTTAGGATTTAGGGAATGGAGCCAGCGGACATGTTTCTGTGTCCAATTACAGCTTCCTCGGTATAGCGAAAATCATGTCGGAGACAGAAGGTCAGAAGTTGTTTGATTTTCTTCAGAGCCACTTTGTGGTCTGTTCTCATACGGATATATTCTTTGACTTGTTCATCCTCAGCAGTAGGAATATGAACAGGCCGATAGCTACGAAAGGCCAGAGCTTTTGCGAGCTGAGCCGCATCTTTCTTATCAGTCTTGACACGCTTAGCTCCTTCCTTCATTACCGTTGTAGGTGCCATCACGATACAGGGAATCCCGTGAACTTGTAGCTAGTGATATAGGGTAAATCCAAGACATCCAGCTTCATAGCCACATAATACTTCTGCATCTTGACCATACAAGCGACGAAGCTCATTCACATAG
>NZ_POIZ01000016.1 GCF_002960425.1 Streptococcus suis | reverse complement strand
AATCATCAACGATTTCAAGAACGCAACAACGGCCTTGCCCCTCTTGAAATGAGGAACAAGGCCGTCGCCTAATCTTTTATTATTTCATTGTCCACTTGACAGGGAGCAGTTCAGCATATCGTCAGGGGTTTATTTTTATACTCAATGAAAATCAAAATCAGACTAGGCGATGAAGATGCAGATAGAACTGAAGTTCATCAAATCAAGTCAACAACGTCTGATTTTGATTTTCGAAGAGTATTATTTCCAAAAGTCATCAAAAATCGTGATTGGCAGGTGGCGTTTGTGGGCTGTTTTCTTCCACCATCCTTCGATAATGGTTTGGGCTTGAGGGTCGATGATTTTGCCTTCTAGATAGTCGTCAATTTGGTTATAGGTAACACCAAGAGCGACTTCATCCGCTAGGCCTGGTTTGTCCTCTTCCAAGTCAGCGGTAGGGACTTTGAGGTAGAGTTTTTCATCTGCTCCCAAGGCTGCTAGAAGTTGTTTACCTTGACGCTTGTTAAGGCGGAAGAGGGGCAGGATATCTGCACCGCCGTCGCCGTGCTTGGTGAAGAAGCCGGTAATATTCTCGGCGGCATGGTCGGTTCCAATCACAGCTCCTTTGCGTTCGCCGGCAACTGCATACTGGGCAATCATGCGCATGCGGGCTTTAGCATTTCCCTTATTAAAATCAGACATAGACAGCCCGTTTGCATTGACAGCCGCTGCCATAGCATCTGTAGATTCCTTGATGTTGATGGTTAGGCTGACATCGGGTTGGATAAAGGCAAGGGCTGCCTGGGCATCAGACTCGTCAGCCTGCACACCGTAAGGTAGGCGGATAGCGATAAATTGGTAGGAGTCGTCACCTGTTTCCGCCCGCATTTCTTCCATGGTCAACTGAGCCAAACGACCAGCCAAAGTCGAATCTTGTCCACCAGAAATGCCCAAGACATAGGTTTTCAAAAAGGGATGTTTTTTCAGATAGTCTTTGAGAAAGTCGATAGAGCGACGGATTTCTTCATTTGGGTCAATACTTGGCTTGACACCTAGTTCCTTGATAATGGTTTCTTGTAGGGTCATTGGCTACCTTTCTTAGATGGATTTGGCTTGGCTTTGTTTGCGAATGCGATTGATGATGTTCATCTTGTTATCCCAGACATCTTGGGCCAGGTCAACTGGATAGAGTTGAGGGTTGAGGACACGTTTGTATTCGTCCCAGAGCTTGTCAAATTCTTGGTTGGCATAGGTTTGAATTTCCGCTAGACTTGGTAATTCATAGACTTGCTTGCCCTCTTCAAAAATTGGGATTAGGAGAGGACGGGCGTCGAAGTTTTCAACGGTCTTGTTGATGTAGGTATAGGTCGGATGGAACATATAGATGCTGTCCATTTGGCTGACATCCGTATTCGCAAAGGTAATATAGTCGCCTTCTGACTTGCCCTTTTCTTTGGAGGTGATGCGCCAGACTTGTTTTTTTCCTGGTGTAGATACTTTTTCAACGTTGGAAGACAGTTTGATGGTATCTCGCATGCTTCCGTCTTCATCTTCGATGGATACAATCTTGTAGACAGCGCCTAAGGCCGGTTGATCATAGGCTGTAATCAGCTTAGTGCCCACTCCCCAGACATCAATTTTTGCCTTTTGCATTTTGAGGTTGAGGATGGTATTTTCATCCAAGTCGTTGGATGCGTAGATTTTGGCTTCTGTAAAGCCTGCCTCATCCAACTGTTGACGGACCTTTTTGGAAATATAGGCCATGTCGCCAGAGTCGATCCGTACGCCCTTAAAGTTGATTTTATCGCCCATTTCCTTGGCCACCTTGATGGCTGCAGGAACACCGATTCGTAGGGTATCATAGGTATCCACAAGGAAGACACAATCACGGTGGGTTTCCGCATAGGCCTTGAACGCCTTGTAATCATCTCCGTAGGTTTGGACAAGGGCATGGGCATGGGTACCAGCAACAGGAATGCCGAAGATTTTTCCTGCTCGAACATTGGAAGTGGCAGAAGCACCACCGATAAAGGCTGCGCGGGTGCCCCAAATGGCAGCATCCATTTCTTGGGCACGACGGGTACCGAATTCCATTAGAGGTTCGTCTTCAATTACTGCCTTGATACGACGGGCCTTGGTAGCAATCAGGGTTTGGTAGTTGATAATATTGAGAATGGCTGTTTCAATCAACTGGCACTGGGCAAGTGGTCCTTCAATCTGCATGATAGGCTCGTTGGCATAGACTAGGTCACCTTCCTTGGCAGAACGAACGGTCAAGTTCATTTCTAGATTTGCCAAATAATCCAGGAAATCCTTGGGATAGCCTAATTCAGTCAGATAGTTAATATCTGTCTGGCTAAAGCTGAGATTATTGAGGTAGTCCACCACACGCTCCAAACCAGCAAAGACGGCATAGCCATTTTTAAAGGGCTGAGAACGGAAATAGACTTCAAACACGGCATGTTTGTTGTGGATCTTTTGCTTAAAATAGACCTGCATCATATTGATCTGGTAAAGATCGGTATGCAGGCTTAAACTGTCATCTGTAAAAACTGTCATAGCTTTCTCCTTTATTCTTTCTATTATACCAAAAAAATCGAGCTAGGCTCGATTTAGAGAGTGATAGTGATGCTTGGAAAGAAAAACTTAGAAAAAAGAGTAGCTCCATTTAGGAACTACTCTGCTCTTCTTCCAGTCCTTAAGGGACAAAGACTAGTTGAGGAGGATTATTTGAGTTGAAATAGGAACCATCAGAGATCCTCTCTCTCAAGTATTCTGGTAGCTGGACTTCTACCAGAGGATTTCTTTTAAAAGCAATGGAAGATATATCTTTGACAGACTGGGGAAGACTGATATGGGTCAGTTGATTGTATTCAAAGCCACCTGGGTCGATTGAAATGAGGTTGTTTGAAAAACGAACCTTGCTTAGCTTGTTAAATGCAAAGGCATACTGCTCTATAGATGTCACAGCATCTGGTAGATAGAGGCTAGTCAACTGATTGTCTTGAAAAGCGTGGTTTGGAATTGTCTTGAGGTAGTTAGGCAGCTGGAGGCTGTGGAGCCTGTTGCTTCTGAAGGCCCCATCCCCTAAGGTTTGGAGGGAATCAGGTAGTACCAGTTCCTTGAGGAGGTTGCCAGCGAAGGCGTCTCCGTCAATTTCTGTTACAGAATTACCCAGCTGGAGGGTCTGGAGTTGATTGGATGCAAAAGCGCTATGACCGATGTGGGTGACAGAATCTGGGATGACTAGGTTGGTCAAGGGATTGTACCCAAATGCCTCCGCTCCAATCTCAATCAGGGATGGAGGGAGGGTGAGCTGGGTCAGATTATTAACTTGAAAAGCACTACTGTCTATGGTTTGTAGGCTAGCTGGAAACTGGACACTACGGATGCCTCTTGCTCTCAAGGCACTAGAGCCAATCTTAATCACCGGTTTCCCTCCCAGACTGGCTGGGATGATGACAAGTTTGTTCTCGCCCATGTATTTGGTGATACGGACGCCATTCTCGATTTCCTCCCACTCAAAGTCTGATTCGGGATTGGCTTCTGCTGGGGATTCTGGGTTTGCAGGGGGAGCCTCTGTAGTCTCGGTTGAGACAGGGTTACTTGGGGTTTCGGTTGGCTTGGTTTCCGTAGAGCTGGTGGATTCGGACTTGCTTGGTTTACTCTCTTCACTTGCTGGAAGATCCTGGGTTTCCAAACGAAGCTCGAAACTATTTTCAGGTGGAAGTGCTATCCGACCAAAATCTTTCTTGCCCCAATCTTCATTGATGGGTTTCAGCCATGGGAGTTCAAGAATCGCTTGGTAGTAGGGATTGCCCTTGCCTTTGGCTAGTAGGGAAGCCTGATTGGCAACCAGGTCTTGTTTCCATTGCAAGTCTAGGCCTATTTCATAGCCAAGTTTGTTACGGACTTGTAGGATATCAAAACCTAGGAAGGCTAGCCCTGGGGTCAATTCGATACCAGCAGTAGCTTCTAAATTGGCTGATACTTCGTCAATTCTTACAATCGGTTTGATTTGGTTTTCAAATCGGAAGTTTTTGTTATCGTAGCCGATGAGACCATTATGAACCAGTCCGACAGAGACAGTGACGGTTCCAGAGGTACTGATTTCGCTGTAGAGATAGACTTCACCCGTGATAACGGCACCAATATGAGTGGTATAGCTGATTTTACCCAGACGGATATTTTTATGAATAGTTTTTGATGGAACCGATGAATTAGTGGTAGCAGGATATTTGACTTTGGTCTTGTTATTCTTACTTAGGGTACCACTAACTGTCGCGGTTGTTTCAGAGCCTAGTAGAATTTTTGAAGATAAAGGAAACAGGAAATTAATATTAATTTCTGGACGAATTTTGAATGCGAGATTTACTTTGACAGAAAGTCCATCTCCTAGGTCAACAGTTCCGCTCTTCTCAAAAGATTTTTCGAATGAACGTTCAGTGCTATCCGACGCATCTAATTGGAAGGCTTGGCTCGGCTCGAAGTCAATAGCTTCGTTTTCAATGTTATCCGTATAGTTGAACTCGGTCAGGACTTCTGACAGATCGGTAATCTGCTCTACTGTGATCGTAGTGGAGCCCTCACCATTATTGACGGAGACAACCCTGAAGGCTGCACCGGAAAGATTACTTGCATTTGGAGGAAGGACGATTTTATCTCCGACCTCTAGATTGTAGTCTTTCTGGATGTGTACTTGATTGCCATTGCTGATCGAATAGTCTATAAAATCTTCAATATAGACCACATCTGGTTGGAAGGCTACTGTCGTTCTTTCATCAAGGATGTGTTTTCCTAGAGAAAATTCTCCGACCTTGTTTTCAATGACGTGATGGTTGTCAGCTTTGGGTGTGATGCTGACATCAAAGCCATCTGCCTTGAGCTGGTAGTTTCTTCCCTCTACTAGGTGGAGGTAGAAGTAGCCATCTTCTTCCTCGGTTGTGACCCTATCAATTTCTTCGGTGCCTTGATAGATGACAATTTCTTTTAGTCCGAGGGCTTGTTTTTGGACATTGTAAGCATAGCCTGAAACGGTCACTTTAGGTTGCGGAGCTTGACTGCTAGAAGGACTCGTTTCCTCGGTTTGGGAACTAGCACTTGTTTCTGTACTACTTGTGCTTGTTTGTGTTTCAGTCATGCTGCTAGAGCTAGGTTGTGTTTCAGTAGAGCTGCTAGGGCTAGTCTGAGTTTCAGTCGAGCTGCTAGAGCTAGGTTGTGTTTCAGTCACGCTGCTAGAGCTAGGTTGTGTTTCAGTCACGCTACTAGAGCTAGGTTGCGTTTCAGTCACGCTACTAGAGCTAGGTTGCGTTTCAGTCGAGCTGCTAGAGCTAGCTTGCGTTGCTTCTACAGAGCTGCTTGCGCTTGTTTGGCTAGTAGAGGTAACCGTATTGTTTCGGCCAGCCTTTTCATACTGTACGACCAGTTTAGCCTCTCTGTCCTTCCCTGCTAGATGAATGTGATGAGTAAACTCATTTTGGAATTGTCTAGCATAGATGAGACTGCCGCTCCATGTCAAGATGCCCGAGCCAAACAATAAAAGCAACCAGATTGTATGCTTCTTGCCTGACTTGGTTTTTAGCAAGAGCAGAGCTAAGAATAACAAGAACAGGCCTAGCACGACATAGGCAGTTACCAATTCTCCTGTTTTAGGGAGAACATTACTCGTTCGCCTGCTAGCAGCGCTTGGTGCTATTTTCACATTGAATTGATAGACCTCACCTGGAGCAAGCGTGTCCTTACTTGGGATACTGTCCTTGATTTGATAGCTAGGAACGCTCAAGTCAAGTTTGACATTGTGGATGTCTGTAGAAGAAATGTTTTCTACACTGACTTGTAGTTCGGACTCATTTACCACTTGGATAGCTGTTCGCACATCTGAGCTATTTGCACGTATAGCAGTGGGAAATAGGATTGAAATGATAGCAAGACTAGAGACAATAAACCTTGTAAGCCATTTTCTTATTTCCATAAGAACCTCCTTGTTTTTTATTTTTGATTCAACCCCACCCTTTTAACAAGATAGCTCAGATTTCTTGTTTTGTCGGGATGAAAGGGAGCTACATACAACCCTATTCTATATTATTATCCTTATCATCGCAAGCGATTACAAAATAATATTCGGAGATTGAGAAAGACTTGTTTTTATAGGTGTTTGATAGGGAAATACAAAAAAGAATGAAGGTCAATAGCTAGGTGTGAATAGCTTCCATTCATTCTTTTTGTACTTATTGAAGTCAATATTTGACTGTAGTTAAAACATTCCCACCACCAAGCTTACCAAAAATAGAAAAGGTACATAAGGTAGGGATTTAGGTTTAAAGATGAAAAAGATAGCCAGTCCTAAGATGGAACTAATCTGGATAATCCAGAGGATTTCGGTCACGCCAAACAAAAGGGAGAGGCTTGCCAGGTAGAGAAAATCGCCAGAACCAATATTGAGTTGCCATTTTTCAGTCAGATAGGCCAGGACCAAAAGAACACAGAAGAGCCAGTTGAGCTGGGAGAGTATCAGAGCTATAAAAGTAAAAACGAGCCAGACAGCAAAAGGATATTCCTGATGTTTGATGTCGTAAATGGCCAAAACTAGTCCTGCCAAAATGAGAATGGTTTGGGTAAGAGATAGAATTTGAAAATGGCAGAGCAGGACCAATAGGCCAGCTAAGAACTCCAGTCCCAGATACCAATAAGGAATTTTCGCCTTGCAGTAACGGCACTTAGATTTTGTGGAAAGCTGGGAAAGAATAGGAATTAGATCCCAAGCCTTGAGCCGTCGTTTGCAGGCATTGCAGTGACTAGATGGGGCGATAATGGATTGTTCAGGGAAACGGTCGATGACCAATCCCAAGAAGGAGCCGATAGAAGCTCCCAGGAAAAATAGGATAATTGTCTTCATACCTATTTATTCGCAAATGGGAGAGGAAAATGAGATATTTTTAAAAAATTTTTTTACAAAATTTCGATGGTGCTTTGGACAATGCCAAAGGTAATGAGAGAATTTCGTATGTTTGCTTTGGTCTTGTCTGCTACAGCAGGATTTGTTAGTTTGACCGTCACTGTCGCACAATGGTCATATCCATCCATGGTCCAGACATTCAGTTGAGTGATTTCGTGAACATTTTCAAGAGCAAGGAGAATTTCTTTCACTTCTTCAAGATTTACTCCTTGCGGACTTGTTTCAAGTAGAATCTTGACACTATTCCAGGCTTTTGGCAGGGCTTTGGAGAGGATGAAGATAGCAATACCGAGTGAGAGTAATGGGTCTAGAAAGTACCAATCAGTAAATTGAAGAATGATGGAAACAAGGATGACCGCCAGCCATCCCAAAATATCCTCTAAAAAGTGCAAGCTGAGAATGGATTCATTATGGCTATGGCCATTTTTTACAATACGAGAAGCAAGGAAATTGATGATGACAGCGATAATGCCGAGTACCAACATCCCATCTTGATTGACAGGGTTGGGATGGAAAAGATTGGGAATGTTTTCTACAAGGATCAAGCTGGAGCCGATAATCAGAATACTAGAAGTCAAGAGAGCGGCCAAAATATTCCATCTCTTGTAGCCAAAAGGATAGAACTTGTCAGCAGGTTTGTTGGCATAGGTTTGCATGATGGCAGAGCTTCCGATGGCGAGGGCGTCACCCAAATCATGAACAGCATCTGCTAAGATGGCGCTAGAACCAAAGAGCCAGCCAAAGATAAACTCGATAATAGAAAAGCTGAGATTGAGGAGAAAAGCGATAAATGTATTTTTAGAAGATGACATGAGATTCCCTTTCTGTGTTATACTGTTTATAGGTTTATTATGTACTGTAATGAGCCGAAAAACTAGAAACAAGAGAAACGGTTTGTCTTTTTCTGAACAAATTGTTTGAAATGTACGAAAAATGGATAGACGAATTGCAAAAACAAAAAGAGCTATTTTTCAGGCTTTTTTGACCTTATTAAATGATAAAGGTTATGATGACATGCGCGTGCAGGATGTTATTGATCTGGCAGATGTGGGGCGTTCCACTTTCTATGCCCACTATGCCAGTAAGGAAGCTTTATTAGAAGAACTTTGTCATGACCTCTTTCACCACTTATTTACAGGTCGTGAAGATGCGGATGTGAAGACCTTGTTGGCCCATATTTTCAAACACTTTCGGACCAATCAAGACCGCGTTGCCAGCCTTTTATTGTCCCGCAATGCCTATTTTCTAAGAGAACTGGAAGCGGAGCTGAAACACGACATTTTTCCAAAAGTGGTTGAAGATTACATGCAGGATAAGAGGAATCTTCCAGAGGATTTGCTGGTACATTTTGTTGTGACGACTTTTGTGGAGACGGTCAGCTGGTGGCTCCAGCAACGCAAAAAGGTGGACGAAGCCACCTTGACCGAATATTATGTAAGATTATTAGCTTAAGGAGTGAAAATGCTTAGACCTTTACACATGGCTCATGCCTTTTTAGATGAAATTTTAACCGACCAGGACCTAGCGGTTGATGCGACGATGGGAAATGGCCATGACACACTATTTTTAGCCCAGCGAGCAGGAAAAGTGGTGGCCTTTGATATTCAGGAACAAGCCCTGACCACAACGGCTGAAAAACTAGAAAAAGCTGGCTTGACCAATGCCCAATTGGTTTTGACTGGACACGAAAACCTCGACCAGTATGTGGAGGAGTGCAAGGCAGCCATTTTCAATCTGGGCTATCTTCCTTCGGCGGATAAGTCTGTCATCACCCTGCCAGCAACCACCCTTCAAGCTATTGAAAAAGTTCTTGACCGACTGGTTGTTGGGGGGCGCCTAGCCATCATGGTTTATTATGGACATGAGGGTGGGGCGGTTGAGAAGGATGCTGTCTTAGACTTTGTCAGCCAGCTAGACCAGACTGTCTTTACGGCCATGCTCTACAAACCGCTTAACCAAGTCAATACCCCACCATTTTTGGTGATGGTGGAACGATTAAAATCCAGCTCAAACTAGGGCTGGATTTATTTTTTATAATATGGGCTTAATGAACCATCTTCCCTCACCCAAGTCAATCAGTTCTACCTGATTGCCATAAAAATCGCTGAGGAGTTCAGGTGTCAAAATGTCTTGTTTTGCTCCCTGAGCCAAGACCATGCCATCTTTGAGCAGGAGGACATGGGTAAAATTGTCGTTAATCTCTTCTGCATGGTGGGTGACGTAGATAATGGCAGGGGCCGTTGGGAGTTGGCAGATCTGGTCGATGTGGTGGAGCAGGCGTTCACGAGCTAGCAGGTCCAAACCGACAGTTGCTTCGTCTAAAATCAAAATAGCCGGCTCTTCCATCAAACTGCGGGCAATCAGTAGGAGTTGGCGTTCGCCTTGTGACAAACTGGCATAGGTCCTGCCAATCAAGTGGTCAGCCTTGATTGTTTTCAGCATTTCAATAGCCTGGTCTAGCTCAGCTTGTCCATACTCACGGTAGAGGATGGAGGATTTGTATTTTCCAGTCAGGACGATTTGTTCCGCTGTCAAATCGATTGGAAATCGCTCTGCCAAAAAGGAGCCAACCACCCCAATCTTAGTGCGTAGGCAGGGAATATCACCCCTACCAAATTCCACTCCTAGAACAGTTAACTCGCCAGAAGTCTTCCAAAACTCTGCCATCAATATGCGCAGCAGTGTTGATTTTCCAGCACCGTTAAGGCCTAAAATAGCCCAACGCTCTCCTTCCTTAAATTCCCAGTTGATGTCTTTTAATAGGTACTTCCCCTGTCTTTTGTAGGACAGTTCTTTCATGGATAAAATCATACGGACCTCGCTTTTCTTTTTGACTATTTTATCACAGAAGTGTAGATTTACAGATATTTTTGCCGAATGTCACCTCGATTATACCAAAATGAAAAGAATATGGTATAATGGGAATGTTATAGATTTTATTATAGGAGAATATCATGGAAGACCCTGGTAGTCAGACCATTCATTTACAATTATTATTACTTTTATTGTTGACCTTGCTCAATGCCTTCTTTTCAGCTTCAGAAATGGCCCTTGTTTCCCTCAATCGTTCACGGGTGGAGCAAAAGGCAACTGAGGGTGAGAAGAAGTATATTCGCTTACTTCAAGTTTTAGAAAATCCCAATAATTTCCTTTCTACTATTCAGGTTGGAATTACCTTTATTTCTATCCTTTCGGGTGCCAGCTTGGCCAATGATTTGGGTGCTGTTTTTGCCAAGTGGATGGGTAATTCAACAACAGCTCAAACTGCTGGTTATTGGTTGGCTTTAGCGATGTTGACCTTTGTGTCCATCGTACTGGGTGAACTATATCCCAAGCGGATTGCCATGAATATGAAGGAAAATCTGGCAGTGGTTACGGCGCCAGTGATTATTTTCCTTGGAAAGATTGTTAGTCCTTTCGTTTGGCTTTTATCAGCTGCGACCAATCTCATCAGCCGCATTACACCTATGAACTTTGACGATGCGGACGAGCAGATGACCCGGGATGAGATTGAATATATCTTGACCAAGAGCGAGCAGACTTTGGATGCGGAAGAAATCGAGATGTTGCAAGGTGTATTCTCCTTGGATGAACTGATGGCGCGTGAAGTCATGGTTCCCCGTACGGATGCCTTCATGGTCGATATTGAAGACGATACGGAAACCATTATGGCGGCCATTCTCAAACAGAATTTTTCTCGAATTCCAGTTTATGATGGCGATAAGGATAATATCATTGGTTTGATTCATACCAAAAAAATCTTGTCTGAAGCCTTTAGCAATGGTTTTGACAATCTCAATATCCGTCGTATTATGCAGGAACCACTCTTTGTTCCAGAAACAATTTTTGTGGATGATTTGCTCAAATCCTTACGCAATACCCAAAACCAGATGGCTATCTTGTTGGATGAATATGGTGGAGTTGCTGGGCTGGTTACTTTGGAAGATTTGTTGGAAGAAATTGTCGGGGAAATCGATGATGAAACGGACAAGACAGAGATTTTTGTCCGTGAAATTGCAGAGAATACCTATATTGTCCAAGGAAGTATGACCCTCAATGACTTCAACGAGCATTTTGATACAGAGCTAGAAAGTGATGATGTTGATACCATTGCAGGTTATTATTTGACCGGAGTCGGCACTATTCCAAGCCAAGAAGAAAAGGTGACCTTTGAAGTGGACAGTAAGGACCATCACTTAGTCTTTATCAATGATAAGGTGAAAAATGGTCGGGTGACCAAGCTTAAAATGATGATGACACCTATTGTAGAGGAAGAAGTAGATAAAGAATAAAAGTTGCATTCATCAACTTAGAGAGTGCGATATTCGGAACCCACCAAAAAAGTCATCGTATGATGGCTTTTTTATACTCATACCTATCGCATATACTGGGGTGCTCGTCAGTAGAGTGGATCAGGTTTTCCCTCGATGACTAACATCATTAACTCGTCAACCACAAAGCCCTCACTAAGATGTTACACCTAGTGAGGGCTTTATGTTCGTTTTCATTATTCTGTGGGTGAGGGCGGAGCATCATGGATATCTTGCCCACTTCCTAGTTAACTTAATGACATTGCCGATATTCCGCTCTCTTTTTTATCAAAATACGTAGAGTAATCAGTAGCGAACAATAATATCTATTTCATAGATGGTTAATAAGAACTATATATCTGGGGGTTCAAATTGTGTTTATATAGGTATCTTTGCTATTTTTTATGATTTTTAGAAGTGCCAAGATTCTTTTTAATATAAATAATTGATAAATTGGTATTCTGATAAAGATATTATTTCCTGACAATAATTGTTAAAAATGGTGGTAATTATTGATTTTAAAGGTGTTTTTTATGTTTTTATTCATTTTAAATCAGTAATTGTATAGATTCAATAATATTTTTCATTGAAATTTTAATGAATAAATTTGTTTGATGCTCCGTCAGTTATTGGTTTATACATATCAAAAAAAGCTTTTTTTTTTTTTTGCAAATATATTGCAAAAACATATAAAAAGTGATAAACTAGAAGGCATGATTTCTTATCTTTGATGAGTATAGGAAATAATAATTAACTAAAAGGAGATATTTGGTGAATAAAAAAGTAAACAAGAACTTTACTGAAATTTCACGTAGTAGCCGTGTCAAGATGCACAAGTCAGGTAAGCACTGGGTGCGCACGGTTATGACAAGTCTAGGCTTGTTTAAAGTGGCAGGCGGTACTGCTACAGAAACAGTCAAAGTTGATGGCGCAATGGTAGCTCCAAAGTCTAACCATGTTGTTCGTGGTTTGGTTGCAGCAGGTGCCCTCTTGGGAGTACAGGTATCAGCAGAGCAAGTACTTGCAGAAGAAACAACCGTCGTTGAAAAAACAGTTTCAGCAACAGCTTTGTCAGAAACTGTTGAATTGAGCGGTACAGACACAACAGTTGCTAGCCAATCAGAGTCAACAACAGCTATTGAGTCAGATACAACATCAGATTCTCTTTCAACGTCAGAATCAGTATCTATCTCAGAGTCTGCATCTGAATCAGTATCTATCTCAGAGTCAACATCTGTTTCAGAATCTACTTCAACTTCTGTATCTACTTTGTTGAGCGAAGCAGCATCAGAAGCAGCTCGTGTAGCGACATCAGAATCAGCAGCAGTAGAAACACCAGCAGAAGAGACAGCAACACCAGCAAAAGTACTTGAGCAAGTAACATCAGAAGCTGAACTCTTAGTTGACCTTGGTCAAAAAGAGTTGACTAAAGAAGAAGATGCAGCCCTTTCAACAGCAGTAGCAGCAAGCAAGACAGAAATTGCAGCAGCTAAAGTTGTTTTGGCAGACAAAACAGCATCACTTGAGCAAGTAGAAGCACAAATCACAGCTGTGAAAGCGGCCAACGAAGCATTGGCTGCGGAATTGTTGAAACGTGATGAAGATGGTGTATTGACAGTTGCTTTGACGACAACAGGTTCTACAATTATTGGTAAAGGTACTGGTGCATTGGTAGATGCGGTTGCAGCTAGTCCATCGATGGATGATGCCAATGGTGCAACTGTTTCTTCAGGCACTTCAACTGAGTTTACTAATTTTGTAGCAACATCAGAAAAAGGTTACTTGACCTTCAGCTATACTCCACTTTCTAAATGGTATGATCCAATTTTGAGCAGCTATACTGGGGGCACATCAACTAGTGGCGGTTACTTCCGTATGTCGATTAACCCTGGCACAGCAAGTGAGTCTGTCTTGGTAGAGTTGGTCGATAATGCAAATAATGTTCTTGAAAGTCATACTCTAGCTGTTGGTGGAGAAACAACATTTACAAGTCTTGAATCAACATCAGGAACAAAATTAGGCGCGCCTGCTCCTATTATCGTTAACTATCGTACGGAATCAGCAAGTGATACTGTAATTGGCGATGTGGACTTTACTTTCATGGGAAGCACAATGAAAGCCAGTGGTTTGGCTACACATAGTGAACTAATTCCTAAGCCAATCACAAATACGACTTACTACAAAGCTGAAGATGGTACAGTACTTGGTACTTATACAATTACAACTATTCCTGGTTTGACGACAACAGCATCTGGTGAACGTACTTTCCCAGGTTATACATATACAGGGAATACTACTACTGAAACAACTACAGTTAATACATATGCTGGTGGTGAATATGTAGATAGTGCTCGTAATGTCTACCCAGTTCAATTGAAAACGACTTTAACTCCAGTTGGAACGGACGGAACAGTAATTAAGACAGTATATATTGCTGATGATACCTATGCTGGAACGAAAGATTTTACTGATCTTTCTACAGATGGTTTCATTAAATTGTTGACGTCAACAGAAATGGCACCAGGTGGAGTGAATGCTAACTACACACTTGAATCATCAATTCTTGATAACTATACTGTACGACTAAATCCAGTTGGATGGAAATATACTGATGGTCTAGGTATTGGTACAGTAATTACAGATCCTTCAGAATTAACTTTGAAATCTAATCAAGTTATTGAGATTGAAATTCTAAAAGATGCAGATGTTAATGCTGTGGATGGTACTGGAAAAACGGCATATTTCACAGTATGGTTAGCAGGCGATGGAAACTACTCACAACTAAATACAACATTCTATCGGACATCACTCCCAACAGATGTATGGAATGAACAATCACCTCCACCTGCAGGTGGTACATCATACTATGGATTCCATCAGACTATCCCGTTGAAAGGAATCACACTTGCCGAAAAAACAGAGACTACTTATTGGTATACAGTTAATGAATCTGAATCATTATCTATTTCAAACTCTCAATCTGCAAGTACAGCAATTTCAGAGTCAGAGTCAAATAGTAAATCTGTATCAGAATCAGCAAGCACAGCCATTTCAGAATCAGAATCGAATAGTAAATCAGAATCAGCAAGCCAATCTGACTCATTGTCAGCATCAGCATCTGAATCAGCATCAGTATCAGCGAGCCAATCTGAATCACTTTCAGCATCAGCTTCTGAATCAGCATCAGTATCAGCGAGCCAATCTGAATCACTTTCAGCATCAGCATCTGAATCAGCGTCAGTATCAGCGAGCCAATCTGAATCAACTTCAGTATCAGCGTCTGAGTCAGCGTCAGTATCAGCGAGCCAATCTGAATCACTTTCAGCATCAGCATCTGAATCAGCGTCAGTATCAGCAAGCCAATCTGAATCAACTTCAGTATCAGCGTCTGAGTCAACAAGTGCATCAGTATCAGCATCTGAATCAACAAGTGCATCAGTATCAGCATCTGAGTCAACAAGTGCATCAGTATCAGCATCTGAATCAACAAGTGCATCAGTATCAGCGTCTGAGTCAACAAGCGCATCAGTATCAGCATCTGAATCAACAAGTGCATCAGTATCAGCATCTGAATCAACAAGTGCATCAGTATCAGCATCTGAGTCAACAAGTGCATCAGTATCAGCGTCTGAATCAACAAGTGCATCAGTATCAGCATCTGAGTCAACAAGTGCATCAGTATCAGCGTCTGAGTCAACAAGCGCATCAGTATCAGCATCAGAATCAACAAGCGCATCAGTTTCAGCGTCTGAATCAACAAGTGCGTCAGCATCTGAATCTACATCAGCATCACTTTCTGAAAGTGCATCATTGTCAGAAGCTGCGAAGACAGGTTCAGTAGTGGTTAACTATGTGGATACAGAAGGTAATGTTATCAAGGCTCCTGTAACAGATACGAACAACGCAGCAGTAGGTACTGACTACGATACAACAGATAACAAACCAACTGAAATTGTTACTGAAGACGGTACCAAGTATGTTCTTGTTCCATCTAAAACAATTGGTTCAGAAAATGGTCAAGTAGTAGAAGGTGAAACATCCATCACTTACGTTTACCAAAAAGTAGCTAAGTGGATTCCATTGATTCCAGGTGTTCCAGAAAACGAACGTCCAACAACTGAGTACCCATTCGATCCAACAAATCCGGATGCAGAGATTCCAACAATCCCTACAAACCCAAAAACAGATCAACCGGTAGTCCCACACGTACCAGGATTTACACCAACAGATCCTAAGACAAATGAGCCGTTGAAACCGTTTGATCCAGAAGATCCAACTAAGGGTTACATTCCGCCAACACCAGGTAATCCAGGTATTGACACACTTATCCCTTACGTGCCTGCAAAACAAGGTGATGTAGTAGTAAACTACGTAGATACAGAAGGAAATGTAATCAAAGCGCCTGTAACAGACACGCCGTTGTCACCAGTAGGTACAGACTATGCGACAACTGATAACAAACTAACTGAAATTATCGCGCCAAATGGTGATAAGTATGTCTTGGTTCCATCTAAGACTGTTGGTAACGAAACAGGTAAGGTTGTAGAAGGAACTACAGAAGTTACTTACGTCTACCAAAAAGTAGCGAAATGGATTCCATTGATTCCAGGTGTTCCAGAAAACGAACGTCCAACAACGGAATATCCATTTGATCCAACAAATCCGGATGCAGAGATTCCAACAATCCCTACAAACCCTAAAACAGGCGAACCAGTAGTGCCACATGTACCAGGATTTACACCAACAGATCCTAAGGACAACACACCGTTGACACCAGTAGATCCAGAAGATCCAACTAAGGGTTACATTCCGCCAACACCAGGTAATCCAGGTATTGACACACTTATCCCTTACGTGCCAACGAATAGTGAAAAAACTGGTTGGGTAGTTGTTAAGTATGTGGATACTGAAGGCAATACGATTAAATCGTATGTACGAGATACTCCAGTATCACCAGTGGGTACACCATATGATACAACAGACAACAAACCAACAGTAATCGTAACACCAAACGGCGATAGATTTGTCTTGGTACCATCTAAGACAATCGGTACCGAAACAGGTACAGTTGTAGAAGGTGAAACAGTTGTAACTTATGTCTACCAAAAAGTAGCGAAGTGGATTCCAATGATTCCGGGTGTTCCAGAAAACGAACGTCCAACAACGGACTATCCGTTTGATCCAACAAATCCAGATGCGACTATTCCATCAATTCCTACAAACCCAGGTACAGGTGTGCCAGTAGTACCACATGTACCAGGTTATGTTCCTGAGAACCCAAGTACTGGTGAACCGTTGCAACCAGTTGATCCAGAAGATCCAACTAAAGGTTACATCCCACCAACACCAGGTAACCCAGGTATTGATACGTACATTCCGTATGTACCAGTTGGCACACCAACCCCAACACCGGTTCCAACACCAACTCCTACTCCAACACCAACACCAACTCCAGAGCAACCAGTAACTCCAGAGCAACCAGTAACTCCAGAGCAACCGGTAACTCCAGAGCAACCAGCAACTCCAGCAACTCCAGTTGTTCCTGGTTCTCCAGTTTCTCCAGTTTCAACACCAGTAACTCCAGCTCAACCAGCAGCACCAAAAGCTGCAGCTAAAGCTACTCTTCCAAATACTGGTGAAAATTCTTCAGCACTTACAAGCGTGCTTGGTCTAGGTCTTCTATTTGGTGCAATTGCGTCACGTCGCAAGAAAAACAACTAAACTAGAAGGTAAGTTGTTTACACGTACTATGCAAGATAGTGCGCAAATGAGAGGAGTGAGAAGTAATATTTAGCAATGCTTCTCATCCCTTTTGTTTGAAAGATTATTTCCTTTTTACTAGATAAACTTTTATCGAAGAATAGATCAGGTCTTCTCTGATCTATTTCTTTTTATTTTATATGGGGATGGAGTGTCATATTCAATATATATCATTAAGTTGAACAAAAACAGTGGTATGCAATAATAGTAGCGTTTTCATTTTTGTGTTATACTAGATGTAATAATTTGTAAAGGTGAGATTATGACAGAAATAGATTATCGTAAAGTCACAGGCTTGGTTCATTCAACTGAAAGTTTTGGTTCGGTAGATGGACCGGGTGTACGTTTTGTAGTCTTTATGCAAGGCTGTCACATGCGTTGCCAGTATTGCCATAACCCAGATACTTGGGACTTGGTCAATCCAGCAGCGACTGAGAGAACGGCTGAAGATGTTTTAAATGAAGCGATGAGATTTCGTATGTTTTGGGGCAAGGAAGGTGGAATAACGGTATCTGGTGGTGAAGCTACTATTCAGATTGACTTTTTGATTGCCCTCTTTACCCTGGCAAAAGAAAAAGGCATCCACACAACCTTGGACACCTGTGCTCTGACCTTCCGTTCGACCGAGCGTTATCTGGAAAAATACAATCGCTTGATGGAAGTGACAGATTTGGTACTCTTGGATATTAAGGAAATCAATCCAGACCAGCACCGTATTGTAACGGGGCATAGCAATAAGACTATTTTAGAGTGCGCTCGTTATTTGTCGGATATTGGTAAGCCAGTTTGGATTCGTCATGTTTTGGTCCCTGGATTGACTGACCGTGATGATGACCTGATTGAGCTAGGAAAGTTTGTCAAGACCTTGAATAATGTCGAGCGTTTTGAAGTCTTGCCTTACCATAATCTTGGAGAATTTAAGTGGCGTGAGCTGGGTAGACCTTATCCACTTGAAGGGACCAAGCCACCAAGTAAGGAACGCGTTTTAAACGCTAAGAACTTGATGGAAACCGAATCCTATCAAGACTATATGAATCGAATAAAGGGATAGTAGTGCGTAGAGCTAGAGTAAATAAAAGTCTAGGTGTAGTTGGACCGCTTTTGGCATGTTTGTTGATTGTGGTCTGTGCATCCCTAGCATATTATGTATTTAATAAAAGTGAAGGACAGTCCAGAAACAGTCCTTCTTTTGTGCCTGTTCAAGAGGTTTCTGTCAAAGAGAAACGAATCTCTGATTACCTACAACAAATGACCCTAGAAGAAAAAGTTGGTCAGATGATTTTTGCACGTATACCTGCTGAAAATCAGTTGGAAGACCTTGTTTCCTATCAATTTGGTGGTTATATCTTATTTTCACGGGACTTTGAAGGAAAGACCTTAGAACAAGTTAAGGAAGACGTTGCAAGTTATCAAGCTAATTCCAAGCTACCACTTTTAATAGCTTCTGATGAAGAAGGTGGGACGGTAACGCGGGTTAGTCAGTTATTAGAAACTCCCTTTGCCTCCCCCTTGGAATTGTATCAGTCAGGGGGTCTGGATGCTGTTTTAGAAGACACTAAGCATAAAACCAGTCTTTTGAAAGGGATAGGTATTCATGCCGGTTTATTTCCAGTTGCGGACTTATCTACAGATCCATGGTCATTTATTTATGATCGGACTATTGGTCAAGATGCTGCTACAACATCCACTTATATCAGCCAAGAGGTCCAGCTCCTGAAACAAGAGCAATTTGCTTCGACTTTGAAACATTTCCCAGGCTATGGGAACAATGCTGATTCACATACAGATCTGGTCTATGACAATCGTAGTTTAGAAGAATTACGAGCCAATGATTTTCTTCCCTTTAGGGCTGGAATTGAAGCGGGCGCAGACTCCATCATGGTCAGTCACAATATCGTACCTGCCATTGATGATGTTCCATCATCTATTTCACCTGAGATCAATAAAATATTACGGTCCGAGCTAGGTTTTGATGGTGTCATTATGACCGATGACTTTGATATGCTGGGTCTATCGCAATTCGTTGATCAAAATTCGGGTGCCTTGCAGACTATTCAAGCTGGGACAGATATGATCTTATCTTCGAGCTATGCTAGTCAAATTCCTTATATTGTGGAACAAGTGAAGGCTGGAACCATTACAGAGGAGAGGATTGACCAATCCGTCAAACGTATTTTGGGAATGAAATACGATCTTGGTTTAATCAAATAAATAAAGAAAGAGGCTGGGCAAAAACTAGCCAATAACTAAAAAACACAGATAGATTCGAGCTGCTTCTGATGAAATCCAGCCGTACTGTCTGTGTTTTTCTTTTTATCTCTATTATCTTGGACTAATTTCTTAGCCAATTTCGTGAGATTCATACTCATTAGGAGGAATCCTATCTCAGTTTCAACCACTTTTTGACCTCTGACATGAACTCTGCGCACGCCAAAAACACCCTTCATCCTACCAAATACAGGTTCGACATCCACCTTGCGTTTGGCATAAATGCGGGCTCCCTCTTTACTTGTCAATTCCTCTTTGACTAAGTTCTTGAAATAGTTCCACGTAGGATTGTACTGAATTTGTTTGAGGTTTCCTTTCTCTGTCCGTGCTAACTGGTCTAACTCTTCACTAGCTTGTACAGGATCAGCTTCGTAAATCTTAATATCTCTCTCAAATCCATACTT
>NZ_POIZ01000015.1 GCF_002960425.1 Streptococcus suis | reverse complement strand
AGTGTAGGAGCAAGTCCATTCGTCAGATAGACTTCACCATTCAAACCACGTTTAGAGGGATTGATATTTCCTAACCTTTCAAGATGAGCTGGGCTGTTTTCTCTTCTGAGAGGAAATAAGAATCTGGGACGGTATCTTCTAGAATGTCCGATAATAAAGACCCGCTCTCTGTTTTGCGGGACTTGGAAGTCCTTACTGTTAAGCACCTGCCATTCGACATCATACCCCAATTCATCCAACGTGGAGAGGATTGTGGCGAACGTCCGTCCCTCGTCGTGATTGAGTAGGCCTTTGACGTTTTCCAAAAATAGAAAACGTGGTTGGATTTGTTTGGCCGCTCGAGCAATCTCAAAAAAGAGAGTCCCTCGAGTATCTTCAAATCCCAATCGTCTGCCTGCGAGTGAAAATGCTTGGCAAGGAAATCCCCCGCAGATGATGTCCACTTGCCCTCTAAATTGTCTAAAGTCATGGTCTGTGACCTCTTTAATGTCATGGTATTCTATTTCCCCTTCTGTG
>NZ_POIZ01000014.1 GCF_002960425.1 Streptococcus suis | reverse complement strand
AACATAGCGATTCTCCTTCTAAGCGTTCTCTTTATTCCTAACTCTATTATACTACTTTACATATGAAAAAGCCGTTAGAAATACAATTCTAACGACTTTGTCTTCAGTCTGAAACTAGACTGAACATTCAGCCTAGTTTCTCTCTATTAGAACAAGCCTTTAACCTTGTCCAAAAGACCGCTTACGCCTTCAGAACCTGACAACAAGCCTTTAGCTTGCTCCAAGTATTCGCCGAAGTTGTCTTTGTTTTCTTCGATAAATTGTTTTGCACCTTCAAAGTCTTTGTTTGCGATCAAGTCTTTTACTTGGTTGAAAAGATCTACTGGATTCATGTATTTCACCTCCTATGTATCTATTAAACCAAAAATAGAGCGATTTCACAAATGATTAGTCTTCAAAAAATGTAACACAAACAGCTTCTGGAACGTAGAAATCATGGGAAAGTTCTGTCAATCGACCGTTTTCAGTATCCCTTGCAAAAACTGTCGCATTATCAGAGTCTTGGTGAACAACAATCAAGTGTTTCTCATCTGGGCTTAGGGTGAAATCACGTGGTGTTTTACCATTTGTAGGAACAATTTCAACAAGTTCTAAACTGGCATCCCCAAGTGTCTTGAAGACGGCGATGGAATCATTACCACGGTTAGAACCGTAGACAAATTTTCCATCTTTTGTAATGCGGATAGCAGCAGTGCCATTGAAACCAGTATGGTCTTCTGGCAAGGTTGAGATGGTTTGTAGGTGTTCAAATTCACCCCAGCCATCGTAAATAAGAACTTCAATAGTTGAATTAAGTTCACAAATGAGGTAGGCTAATTTTGCGACGGGATGGAAGACAATGTGGCGTGGACCGCTTCCCGGCCTTGCTTGATAAGTAGCAATTTTTTCTAGTTTACCTTGGTTTGAAACCTTGTAGCTAATAACTTGGTCGCAACCTAAGTCACAAGTTACTAAGAATTTGTCTGGTGCTAAATCAGAAAAGTGAACATGGGCAGATGCTTGGTTTTCATGTGGTCCAGATCCGTGATGTTGAGCTAGGTCAGCCAATTCTAAGGAGCCATCTGCTAATTGCTTATAGACCAGAACTTGCCCCTTATGGTAATTAGCAGCGTAAACTAGATTTCGTTCGTCATCTACGGCTACATAGCAGTGGGGAGCACCTTCGCTGACGACATGGTTTAGTAAGTCAAAATCTGTATTGAAAGCTACGATACCACCTTGTCCATTTTCAGCTCCGACTGAGTATAGTCGACCAGCCTTATCAAAAGTCAGGTAGGTTGGGTTTGGTTCTTCAACAACTAACTCTAAGTTACTGAGTTGACCAGTTTCAGCATTAAAATCAGCTTTATAAATTCCTTGGGATTGGCGTTTGGTATAGGTACCGAAATAAACAGACATGGCGATCTCCTTTGAACATGATTGCTAAAATTATACCATATTTTTCCTGCAAAGGCTGAGAAATCCTATAGTTCATTTATCTAAAATAGCCTATTAAATGATACAATAGAGAAAAAAGAATGAGGAGCGATTGATATGGATGAGCAGAATCAACGATTTAGAATGTCCTGGTTTTTTAAGTGGTTTGTGAACAACCAGGCTGTTACATTTTTCCTGGTGACCTTGTTGGTCTTATTGACCGTTTTTGTATTTACCAAGGTTAGCTTTTTACTGAAGCCCATTGGGAGTTTTATTGAAATTATTCTTTTGCCCATGTTGTTGACGGGTTTGTTATACTACCTCTTAAATCCGATTGTGGATTGGTTGGAGAAATATAAAATTTCGCGAACGGTTGCTATTTCAGTCTTATTTGTCTTAATCGGTTTGCTTCTTGTTTGGGGCCTGGCGGTGGCCATTCCAAGTATTCAAGGACAGGTGGTTTCTTTCACACAAAATCTTCCATCCAATATTCAGAAGATTGAAGGCCAAGTGACAACCCTGCTAGAAAATGAGCAATTTGCACAGTTTCGCCCAACGGCTTTGGAAATATTGAATAAGGTTAATGACCAAATTGTTTCCTATGCACAGAAATTTTCTTCAAGTGCAGTTAACTGGGCTAGTAGCTTGATTTCAACGGCCTCACAGATTATCGTGGCCATCTTGATTATGCCTTTCATTCTCTTCTACCTCTTACGAGATGGTCAGCATTTGAATGGTCATGTCACCCAGTATTTGCCAACTAAATGGCGTTCATCCGTCAGCAAGGTTTTGACAGATGTCAATAGTCAATTGGCAAACTATGTGCGAGGGCAAGTAACGGTGGCAATCATTGTTGCCCTTATGTTCTCCTTTATGTTCTCGGTAATTGGTTTAAGCTATCCTATCACCTTGGGTGTTATGGCCGGTTTCCTCAATCTGATACCTTACCTGGGCTCGTTCTTAGCCATGATTCCAGCCGTTGTACTCGGTTTGATTGCTGGACCTGTGATGTTGGTCAAGGTCTTGATTGTCTTTATGGTAGAGCAAACCATAGAAGGTCGTTTTGTGACCCCGCTCATTATTGGTAGCTCTTTGAGTATCCACCCCATTACCATTTTGTTTGTCTTGTTGACTGCAGGTCAGATGTATGGGGTACTGGGGGTTCTGCTCGGTATTCCAATCTATGCTTCTATTAAGGTCTTGGTCAAGGCTGCATTTGAATGGTATAAGGTCTACAGTGGTTTATATGAAAAAGAAGGAGAAACTGAAGAAGTTCATGAACAATAGTGAAAAAATGTTGGCTTGTTTGGACCAACAGGATTTAGATAAGGCAGATAAGTATTTCAAGCGGGCCTTGGCAGAAGATGATAATGACACCCTTTTGTCCTTGGCTGCCTATCTGGAAAGTATTGGTTTTTTCCCCCAGGCTGCACAAATCTATGACCAGCTCAAGGAAACCTATCCTGAAGTGGTGCTTAACCTAGCTCAGATTGCTTTTGAAGATGGTTTGGTTGAAGAAGCCTTTGCTTATTTGGAAGAAATCTCAGAAGACAGTCCTGCCTATGTGGAAGCCTTGTTGGTCAAGGCAGACTTGTATCAGGCGGAAGGATTGTCAGATGTGGCGCGTGAAAAATTGTTAGAAGCCAGTCACTTGTCTGATGAACCCATTATCCTCTTTGGCTTGGCAGAGTTGGACATGGAATTGGAATACTTTAAGGAAGCCATTTCTTACTATGCCCAGTTAGACAATCGGGAAATGTACGAATTAACAGGAGTTTCTACCTATCAGCGAATTGGTATTGCTTATGCAAGTTTAGGGAAATTTGAAGCGGCCATTGAATTTTTGGAAAAAGCTGTTGAGTTGGAATATGATGATCAGACGGTTTTTGAGTTAGCAGCTCTGCTATTTGAACGAGAAGAGTACCAAAAGGCCAATCTCTATTTCAAGCAGTTGGATACCATCAATCCTGATTTTGAGGGCTATGAATATGCCTATGCCCAATCTCTCCATGCCGAGCATAAATTAGAAGATGCCTTGGCTATGACTCAAAAAGGCTTGGCGAAAAATGAGTTTGATGCTAATCTCTTGCTCCAGGCTTCTCAGTATGCCTATGAATTGCATGATGAGGCTGCGGCTGAAAACTATCTGCTTCAGGCAAAAGAGGTGGCAGATGATAGTAACGAACTAGCTCTGCGCTTGTCCAATTTATATCTTGAGCAGGAACGCTATGACGAAGTTCTTGCCCTCATTGATGAAGAGGTTGAGAATGTTTTGGCGCGTTGGAATGTAGCAAAGGCCTATCAAGCACTGGATAGAGAAGAAGAAGCCCTTGCTTTCTATGAGGAATTAGCTGGGGATTTAGCGGAAAACCCAGAGTTTCTGGCAGATTATGTAGCCCTTTTGCGCCAGCTTGGTTATTTGGATCAGGCAAGAGAGCAGGCAAACCGTTATATCCAGTTGGTGCCAGATGACTTGGCTATGCAAGAATTTTTAAATGAAGAGTAGGTTATGCAAGTAAAGCGATTATTTCAATACAATACCTTAGGTGCCTTGATGGCAGGACTTTACGGAGGATCTTTGACGGTTGGCGAATTGTTGGAACATGGTGATTTGGGTTTGGGGACCCTGGATTCCATTGACGGAGAGCTGATTGTTTTGGATGGAAAGGCATATCAAGCTAAGGGAGCAGGGGAGAAACCAGAAGTGGTTGAAGTTCCTGCTGATATGAAGGTTCCCTATGCGGCGGTTATTTTTCACGAAGCAGAAGTGATTTTCAAACAGCGCTTTGAAATGACCAGCGAGGAGTTACACCAGCGAATTGAATCCTATTACGATGGGGAAAATCTCTTTCGCTCCATCAAAATCAAGGGGACGTTCGCTCGGATGCATGTCCGTATGATTCCAAAATCGGCTTCGGATGTTCGTTTTGCTGAAGTGGCTAGTCGCCAGCCTGAGTATACCTCTGAGAACATTTCAGGTACCATTGTTGGTATTTGGACACCAGAGATTTTTCACGGAGTCAGCGTGGCTGGTTATCATTTGCATTTTATCTCTGATGATTTGACCTTTGGTGGTCATGTTATGGATTATATCATTTCACAAGGAATGGTTGAAGTGGGACCAGTCGATCAGCTGGATCAACGCTTCCCAGTCCAAGACCGCCAATATTTGTTTGCTAAGTTCAACGCCAAGGAAGTCAGAGAAGATATTGATAAGGCGGAGTAGGTTTCAATACAGAAAAATCCATGAATTAGATTTTCATGGATTTTATTTTGTCTTCTGTTGGGGTGACACGTAGGGTCTTCTGACCTCGGTAGGTCACAAAACCAGGCTTACCACCTGTTGGCTTATGCAGTTTCTTGGCCTCAATCATATCGACTTGAACCAAGTTAGAATGCCTTGCCTTGGAGAAGTAGGCCGCCAACTCCGCCGCGTCTGTCTTGACCTCGTCGCTTGGGTCCAAGTTGTCTGTGATGACCACGTGACTACCTGGAATGTCTTTGGTGTGGAACCATAGTTCGCCTTTTTTGGCTATTTTGAAGGTCAACTCATCATTTTGCAGGTTATTTTTCCCGACCAGAATAATGGTCTTCCCGTCCGACGCCAAGTAACGTTCTGGTTTCTGGCGTTTATGGATTTTCTCACGGTGGCGACGCTTGAGGTAGCCTGTTTCAATCAGCTCCTCACGAATCTCATCAATTTCTGCTAGACTAGCCTGTCCCAGCATGGTGTCAACGGACTCCAAATAGACAATGGTTGCCTTGGTTTCCTCAATCAAGTTGGTCAGGTGCTTGACCGCCTCTTTGAGTTTCTGGTACTTCTTGAAGTAACGCTGGGCATTCTGGCTAGGAGTAAGTGCTACGTCCAACTCAATTTCCAGCTCCTGCCCCGTATAGTAGTTGTCTAAGCGCACACTCGGCTGGTCGTTTGGCACCTGATGCAGATAGGTGGTTAAGAGCTCGCCCTTTTGCCGCACCAACTCCGCCGTCTCCGTATCTGCCAATTCCTGCTCCTGCTTGACCAGCTTCTTGCGATTCTTCTCCAGCTCACTGGCCACCCGCTTGATCAGCTCATTGGCCTGCTGGGCCACTCGGTCCCGCTCCGCCTTGTCCTGATAGTAGAAGTCCAGCAGACTGCTCAGGCTCGCAAAGTGTGGCTGGTTTTCAGGGCTATTGGCAAATGGCAGAGCAGCATAGGATTTGTCTGTCAAGCTAGGCTGTGTAGCCTGGTTAAAAAAGGAACGGAAGTTCTTCAGGCGATCTGTCTGCAAATGATTGGACAATTCAGTAGCTGTATCCCGTCCCAAACCTTGAAAGATTTGTTGCAGATTTTTCGGAGACAAATCTTGCGTGGACAGGATTTCAAACAATTTCTCGTCAGACACCGTGTAAGGATTGAGAGAATGCGTCTCCGGTGGACGAATGTAGGTCGAGCCTGGCAAGATGGTTCGGTAGGAATTTTGCGAGAAACCGACGTGCTTGATGGCCTCGATAATTTTCTGTTCAGACTTATCTACCAAGATGATATTGCTGTGCTTGCCCATGATTTCCACAATCAAGGTGGCTTGGATATGGTCGCCAATCTCGTCCTTGTTGGACACCGAAAATTCTAAGATGCGGTCATTGTCCAACTGACGAATCTCCTCGATAATAGCACCCTGCAAGTATTTCCGCAGAATCATGGTAAAGGTATTGGGCACCTTGGGATTGGTAAAGTCCGACTGGGTCAGCTGAACCCGCCCGAAAACCGAATGGGCGGACAGGAGCAACTTATGGCTCTGACGGTTGCTGCGGATGTTCAGGACAATTTCCTGCTCAAAGGGCTGGTTGATTTTCTGAATCCGCCCACCTTCTAAATTGGCCTGTAATTCAGCCGTCATGTGATGTAAAAAAAATCCGTCAAAAGACATGGTTTTCCTCTTTCTAATCGCTTTAACTCAGTCTAGTATATCATATTTTGATGTTTTTTGATGAGACTGGTAGTCCCTGCTGACATAAAAAGTTTTCAGAAAATTTAATCAAAAGCCTTGACAAAGATTGATGGATGCCGTATAATCATCTGTAATCAGAAGAAGTAGTAAAGCAGAAGTCTTCAGGGAGCCCATGGTGCTGAGAATGGGTGGCGGAGTTTTATGAAATGGGCTGATGGGTATTGTTTATGGCGAGAGCTAACGAAGGTTTCAGCCAAAACAATCACGCAAATGAACTTAAAACAATGATAGTTCGGTTAGCACACCTTACAGTGCAACTCCTTGATAGAGGAGATGAGATATGGGAGGATTCTAGACAATTCCCATAAGTGAGGTGGCACCGTGTCATTGACGCCCTCGCAGGTTGGTTTTTCCTGCGGGGGCTTTTTCCTTGTTGTCTTCGTAGATTGGTCACGTTCGGCTTGCCTAATTCAAACAGTCCAGTGGACTGTTTGAAGTCAATGCTTGAAAATGAGGAAGCATTGAGTTATGTCTACGCCTCCGTTCCTAATCTAAAAGCAATCTACTTTGACAATGATAGATAATACGAGGTAATCAAGATGAAACGATGGCGATGGTGGAATAAAATAGTGAAGACGTAGAGATTGGATAGTGTGTATTTTTAAAGGAGAATGAATATGTTGAAAAATAAAAACTTACTTGCCACAATTATTGCCCTTACTGTGATGGTGGTTGCCGCCCTGTTTATGACGCAAAAAGAGCAGAGTAGTCAGTCTGCTAGCTCTGAAAAAGTTAAAATTGGTGTTCTGCAGTTTGTGACCCATGATTCACTGGATGAGATTTACAAGGGAATTAAGGCTGGACTAGAAGAAGGTGGTTATTCAACAACAGACAATCTGGAGATTGATTTTATGAATGCTGAGGCTGACCAGTCCCAAGTTCAGACCATGAGTAAAAAATTGGTGGACAATGGCAATGAGCTTTTGATTGGGATTGCAACACCTGCTGCACAAGGGTTGGCAAATGCGACGACAGAATTACCTATCATCATGGGAGCTGTAACGGACCCAGTTGGTGCAAACTTGGTGACAGACTTGAAAAATCCTGGTGGAAATATTACAGGAGTATCTGACCAAACACCAGTAGCAGATACAGTTTCTCTCATCAAAGAAATCACACCAGATGCAAAAACAATCGGTGTCCTCTATTCTTCTAATGAAGATAATTCAAAAATTCAAGTAGCAGAATTTAAGGCTGCAGCGGAAGAGGCTGGCTACACCGTTCTGGAGTATGCAGTGGCTTCAAGTAATGAACTAGCTTCTACAGTAGAAGTGGCAACCAGCAAGGCAGATGTTCTCTTCACACCAGTAGATAATACGGTCGCATCAGCATTTTCAACTGTCGTTTCTGTAGCCAATAAAACCAAAACTCCGATTTTCACCAGTGTAGAAGACATGGTAGAGGGCGGTGGTATCGCTTCTGTAACCCTTAGCCAATATGATTTGGGTGTGGCAACTGGTAAAATGGCTGCGAAAATCTTAGACGGTGCAAATCCAGGGGATACACCAGTCCAAATCTTCAATGAAGGTACTATTGTAGTCAACCAGAAAGTCGCTAAAGAATTAGGTATTACCTTGTCAGATGATGTAATCAATCAGGCAAGTAAGGTTATTGAATAAAACAAAGGAAAGTTATGATTGTATCAACAGTTTCACAGGCTCTCTTATGGGCTGTACTAGGAATGGGAATATTTGTCACCTTTCGGATATTGAATTTCCCTGATATGACGACAGAGGGCTCTTTTCCACTGGGAGGAGCAGTTGCAGTAACCCTGCTGACACAGGGAGTTCATCCTGTCTTGGCAACGCTGGCAGCTGTTTTGGCAGGTTGCTTGGCAGGTTTGGTCACAGGCTTGCTCTATACCAAGGGAAAAATTCCTACTCTATTGGCAGGTATCTTGGTCATGTCTTCCTGTCACTCCATTATTCTCTTTATCATGGGACGGGCAAATTTAGGCTTGTTAAATACTAGTCGTTTACAGGACTTGCTTCCATTTTCGGAGCAGGTGAACGGTCTCTTGCTTGGTTTGGGCAGTATTGCTCTAGTCATTGCTTGTTTGATGTTCTTCCTTTATACCCGACTTGGGCAGGCCTTTATTGCAACGGGGGATAATCCAGATATGGCTCGCAGTTTTGGTATCAATACCAGTCGCATGGAATTGCTAGGCTTAGTCCTCTCCAATGGCATCATCGCTCTAGCAGGTGCCTTGATTGCCCAACAAGAAGGCTATGCGGATGTGTCGCGTGGTATTGGGGTCATCGTGGTTGGTATGGCTAGTCTGATTATCGGTGAGGTCTTGTATGGTAATCTGACCATGTTGGAACGTTTCTTGGCCATTGCAGTGGGAGCTATCTTCTATCAATTCTTGATTTTGGTGGTTATTTCTCTCGGTATCAATACCAGCTATCTCCGTATCTTCTCAGCCATGATTTTGGCTGTCTGCCTCATGGTTCCTGAGTTGAAAAATAAAGTTCTGAAAGGAGCCAGTCTGTCACGATGAAAGTAATTGTTGAATTAAAAAATGCCACCAAGGTGGTGACCAATGGTTTTGATGAAGAACGTGTGATTTTGGATAATGTCAATTTGACCATCTACCAAGGTGATTTTATTACCATTTTGGGTGGCAATGGTGCTGGGAAATCGACCCTCTTTAATGTCATTGCTGGAACCCTGCCCTTGACTAGTGGTTCGGTCCATATTCTTGGTGAGGATGTGACCAACTGGCCTGCAGAAAAGCGTGCCAAGTATTTGGCCCGTGTCTTTCAAGATCCGAAAATGGGAACTGCTCCACGGATGACGGTGGCAGAAAACCTACTTATCGCTAAGTATCGTGGCGAGGGACGGGGTTTGGTGCCACGCAGATTGGCCCAGCAGACCGAAGAATTTGCCCAGCTCTTACCGAGAGTGGGAAATGGTCTGGAAAAACATCTGGATACGCCAGCAGGTCTCTTATCAGGTGGCCAACGCCAGGCATTGAGTTTGTTGATGGCGAGTTTGAAACAGCCTGAACTCCTGCTCTTGGATGAGCATACCGCAGCCCTTGACCCTAAGACTAGCCAATCCTTGATGCAGTTAACAGATGAATTGATTGCGACCAAGGGAATGACGGCCCTCATGGTCACTCATCAAATGGAAGATGCTCTCCGTCACGGCAATCGTTTGATTGTTATGAAAAATGGTCAGATTATTCAGGACCAAACGGCTGAGGAAAAATCCAAGATGAAGCTGGAAGATTATTACAAGTTGTTTGACTAAAGTCTGGAGCAATCCAGGCTTTTCTTATCCTTTGAATTCTCTTTCGAAAAGCAGTATAATATACTAAATATAGCAAGAGGTGCTATCATGGATAAATTGGTTTATAAAACATTAGCTGACTTGGGAATGGATTATACCATTGTGGAGCATCCACCAGCTCTGACAACTGAGGAAGCAGACTGTTACATTGAAGGGTTAGAAGGGGTACGGACCAAGTCCATGTTTCTGACCAATAAGAAAAAGACAGCTTTTTATTTGCTAATTATGGATGACAATAAGCAGTTGGATATGGACCGGTTTCGTGATTTGGTAGGAGCCAATCGTATTCGGATGGCCTCGAGTGACAGCCTGATGCAAAAAATGCACCTAGCTGCTGGAGTGGTGTCTATTTTGGGCTTGTTGCATAATGGTGCTAGGGATATCCAAGTCTATTTTGATAAGGAAATCCTATCTGAACCCATTCTAACCTTCCATCCTAATGTCAATACCAAAACAATTTTTGTCAAAACTGAGGATGTATTATGTTTTGTGGAAGAAATTGGTTTTTCAGTCAATATTGTGGAATTGTGAGGTAGAAGTAGTGAGAAAATTTCTAGCCATGTGTAGCCTCTTGTGCTGTTTGCTCCTAATAGGATGCCGTCAAGGAACAGCCTCACAGGCAAAAATTGAGCCGATGGAACAATCGGAATTATATACGGAACAAGAGATTGAGGCTGCTATTCGTGTCGTTCAACATTATTTTGACAACAGTTTTCAGAGTTGCCAATTATTGACTATTGGTTATGGTGGTGATAATGAACAAGAATTTGATGAATGGGCTGAAAACTATGGTGCAGAGGAAGCTATTGTTTTAACTTCGTCTTTCAAGGTAGCAGCAGAGGGGGCAGAGCCTGCTTTGGAGCCAAATAGTACCCACAAGGATTGGAAATGGATATTGGTACGCAATGCTGGTGAAAAATGGGAACATAGGGGACACGGTTATTGATTAAAAGAGAGAACTCTGTTGAATTTCAGCAGAGTTTTTTGTAAATTTTCCTGAAAAAATGTATAATAGAAGCGATAGCTATTTAGGAATTTCTATTCAAAAGTTACTTTGATGGCTGAATAAAATTTTTCATCAAAGTGTGCCTTTTGCAAATAGAGCTCCGACATAGCAGACTGTAATTCGACTTGGGCATCCCAAGGACCGTTGGTAAGAAAAAATAAGTAGGACACCTGTGGGATGTCCCAAAAAGGAGAAATAATGAGTAGCATAAAAATCATGGCTCTCGGTGGGGTACGTGAAAACGGAAAAAACCTCTATATTGCCGAAGTAAATGAGCATATTTTTGTCTTGGATGCTGGTGCCAAGTATCCAGAAAATGAGCAACTTGGTGTGGATGTGGTTGTTCCCAACTTTGATTATTTGGAAGAAAACAAGCACCGTGTGGCTGGGGTCTTTTTGACACATGGACACGCTGATTCGATTGGCGCCTTGCCTTATCTCTTGGAAAAAATCAAGGTACCTGTCTTTGGCTCACATTTGACTATTGAATTGGCGAAATTGATTGTCAAGAACAATAATGCAACCAAGAAATTCAAGGATTTCCATGTCATCAATGCCGATACTGAAATTGATTTTGGTGATTCTGTTGTGTCTTTCTTTAAGACAACTCACTCTATTCCTGAAAGTTTGGGGATTGTTGTCAAGACGGACCAAGGAAATATCGTCTACACAGGTGATTTCAAATTTGACCAAGCGGCTGATAAGTATTATCGAACAGACTTTGGTCGTCTAGCAGAAATTGGTTCAGAGGGTGTGTTGGCCCTGCTTTCAGATTCAGCCAATGCCGATAGCAATGTGCAGTCAGCTAGTATGCATGAAGCGGGTGAAGAAATTCTCAATACCATTGCTGACTGTGAAGGACGTGTCATCGTGGCTGCAGTAGCAAGTAATATTGTCCGTATCCAGCAGATTTTTGATGCAGCAGAGGCGACAGGTCGTCGTGTTGTTTTGACGGGTCATGATGTGGAAAATATTGTCCGTACCGCTATCCAATTGAAAAAACTTCGTTTGGTTAGCGAACGCCTATTGGTTAAACCAAAGGATATGGGCAAGTATGAAGACCATGAATTGATTATCTTGGAAACTGGTCGTATGGGTGAGCCTTTGAATGGTCTACGCAAGATGGCTATTGGTCGCCACCGCTATGTTGAAATCAAGGATGGCGATTTGGTCTACATCGTTACCACACCAAGCGTTTCAAAAGAGGCTGTGGTGGCTCGTGTCGAAAACTTGATTTACAAGGCTGGTGGAACGGTCAAATCCATTACTAAAAACCTGCGTGTGTCTGGTCATGGGAATGCGCGTGATTTGCAGCTCATGCTCAATATCCTCCGTCCTAAGTACCTCTTCCCTGTTCAAGGGGAGTACCGTCAGCTAGATGCCCATGCCAAAGCTGCGCTGGAAATCGGCATGTTCCCAGAAAATATTATCATCGTTAAACGTGGGGATGTCATGGCTTTTGAAGATGGTGATTTTGTCCATAGCGGAGCGGTTCCTGCTGGTGACGTCATGATAGACGGAAATGCCATGGGAGATGTTGGAAATATTGTCCTTCGTGACCGTAAAATCCTCTCGGAAGATGGTATCTTTATCGTAGCTATCACTGTCAACCGCCGTGAGAAGAAAATCATTTCCAAGGCCAAGGTCAATACGCGTGGATTTGTCTATGTTAAGAAGAGCAAGGACATCTTGCGTGAGGCTTCAGATTTGGTTAATGCAACGGTGGAAAACTATTTTACAAAAGACAGTTTTGACTGGACAGAGCTCAAGAGTGCTGTTCGCGATGATCTAGCGAAATTCCTCTTCGACCAAACCAAACGTCGCCCAGCAATTTTGCCGGTGATTATGGAAGTAAAATAAGTGAATAAGATGTGAAGAGCCAAGGGTAACTTAGGCTCTTTACCATAAGGAGAAGATTTATGGCAATTATGAAAATCGAATACCATTCAGAAGTGTTGGATATGTCCAGACAGGTTACTGTTCTATATCCAGATCGCAATCGTGTGGACAATCCTGATGACAATGACATTCCTGTTTTGTATTTGTTGCATGGAATGGGGGGCAATCAAGATTCTTGGCTCAATCGCTCGACCATTGAACGCCTGGTTCGTTACACCAATCTCATCCTTGTCATGGTCAATACAGACAAGGGCTGGTACACCAATACCACCTATGGCATGAATTATTATGATGCTATTGCGATTGAGCTTCCTCAAATCCTCAAGCGATTTTTCCCAAATATGTCAGACAAGCGGGAGAAGAATTTTATCGCTGGTTTGTCTATGGGAGGCTACGGAACCTTTAAGATTGCCATGATGACCAATCGTTTTTCATACGCAGCTTCACTTTCAGGTGCCTTACAAGTTGATTTCTCCAGTCCATCTGCCTTGGGATTAGGTAGTTCTGCCTATTGGAAAGGTGTGTTTGGAGATTTTGATGACCCAGAAAATCCAAATCTTCTGACCAATATTTGTCGACTGTCGGACAAGAAAACCAAGTTCTTTGCCTGGTGTGGTGAGGAAGATTTTCTCTTTGAAGGACATCAAGAGGCTGTTGCAGAGCTGAAAGAGCTGGGCTTTGATATCGAAGCGAGTTTTGGTCCTGGGAAACATGAGTGGTATTACTGGAACCAACAGATTGAGAAAGTATTGGCTTGGTTGCCCATTGATTTCAAATTGGAAGAACGCTTGTCCTAGAATTTAAGAAAAATTTCAGAAAAAAACACTATACTGAAGGCTATTTCTAGTGTGAGGTATAGTGTATGACTTTTATTGCTAATTTATTTAAGTTTATTTGGCGGACCGTTTGGAGTCTGGTATGGCTGTCTATGGTCATCATTGCTTGTGGCTTGGGGCTATTGTTTTATTTCCAGCAAGAAGCAGCACCACAGATGTTGCAAACCTTGGCTCAGGAAGTGCAACTGATGGTCAAAGGTCAGTCTGAAGTAACGATTGAAGAAGGTGTTGATACCATTAAACACTTGACGACGGATACAGTCAATACAGCAGACCATGGACGCTGGGAAACCAATACAGCGACTGTCTATATTGAAACCCAGAACCCGACCTTTGTAGCTGCTTATGAGACAGCCATTGCTAATTGGAATGCGACGGGGGCCTTTACCCTTGTCCTTACTACTGACCCCAGTCAGGCCGATATTATTGCAACAGAGATGAGTGATGGGAATACCCAGGCAGCAGGTGAGGCCAATTCAACGACCAATTTATTGACCAATTATTATAGCTCGGTGACAGTTCGCTTGAATAGTTATTATCTCTTGAATGAAGAGTATGGCTATGATATGGACAGAATTATCCATACAGCTGAACATGAATTGGGTCATGCCATTGGTTTGGATCATGATGATAGTCAGGCTTCTGTTATGGAATCGGCCGGTTCTAATCATGGTATTCAACAGGCAGATATTGATGCCTTAGTGGCCTTGTATTCAGAATAGAGGAGAAACATGTTACGAACAATTACGAATACAATAAAACGTTACCCAGAGCAAGCCTTGCTCTTTCTCTATAATGCTGGGATTTTTGCATGGTTACAATCGACCAGCCATTCCATTATGGAGCAAATCGGTATAGATAGCAGCTGGTTTAATAAAATTCCAGAACCTATCAAGGCTTGGACAGGGGCGAGCTTGGAGAGTATGCAGACCTTGCTCCATTCTTCGGCTTGGGGCTGGTTGATTGTGTCCATGATTTTGATGATGCTTATCCGATTTGTCAAAGGTGTGATTAAGTTTGTCATCATGCTCATAATTATTGGTGGCGGTCTTTATCTGATCTGGCAGAATAGGGAATTACTTAGCGGTTTGGTCTAAATATTTTTTGAGAAGGACAGTGACTGAAAAGTCGCTGTTTTTTGCTGAAATCAGAAAAAGGATTCCGCACTGTTACACTAAATTATGGTACAATATTGCTATGATTATTCTAAGCGGAAACAAGATTGAACGCTCTTTTGCGGGCGAAGTTTTATTTAACAATATCAACATTCAAGTAGATGAACGGGATCGGATTGCCCTTGTCGGAAAAAATGGGGCTGGCAAGTCAACTCTGCTTAAAATCCTTGTCGGAGAAGAGGCGGCGACTAGCGGAGAAATTTCAACCAAACGTGATTTGTCACTGTCTTATCTGGCACAGGACAGCCGTTTTGAGTCAGAAAATACTCTCTACGATGAGATGCTCCATGTCTTTGACGACCTGCGGACGACGGAGAAACGCCTGCGGTCTATGGAAGAGCAAATGGGCAGTCTGTCTGGTAATGAACTCGACCAGCTCATGAAGACCTATGATAGTCTGTCAGAGGAATTTCGTCTGGCAGGTGGTTTTAGCTATGAGGCGGACATTCGTGCTATTTTGAACGGTTTCAAGTTTGACCAGACCATGTGGGACATGAAAATCTCCGAACTCTCAGGCGGTCAGAATACCCGTTTGGCCTTGGCAAAAATGCTGCTTGAAAGCCCAGAACTCTTGGTCCTGGACGAGCCGACCAACCACCTGGACATTGACACGATTGCTTGGCTGGAAAACTACCTAGTACATTACAAGGGAGCCTTGATTATCGTCAGCCATGACCGCTATTTCTTGGACAAGGTGGCGACACTAACACTGGATTTGACCAAGCATTCCTTGGATCGCTATGTGGGCAATTATTCTCAGTTTGTCGAGCTCAAAGAACAGAAGCTGCAGACAGAGATGCAAAACTATGAAAAGCAGCAGAAGGAAATTGCCAAACTAGAAGACTTTGTCCAGAAAAATATTGTCCGTGCTTCGACTACCAAGCGTGCCCAGGCTAGACGTAAACAATTGGAAAAGATGGAGCGACTGGACAAGCCAACAACTGGGCAGAAGTCTGCCAACATGACCTTCCAGTCGGACAAGACTTCTGGCAATATCGTCTTGACGGTGGAAAATGCTGCGGTGGGTTACGATGGAGACATTCTCTCTCAGCCTATTTCCATTGACCAACGAAAGCTGGATGCCATTGCCATAGTCGGTCCGAATGGTATCGGAAAAACAACCCTGCTTAAGTCTATCATCGGAGCTCTGCCATTTATCAAAGGAGAAGCCAAGCTAGGTGCCAATGTGGAAGTGGGTTATTATGATCAGACTCAGTCGGCCCTGACGCCTTCCAACACGGTCTTGGAGGAGCTCTGGTCAGCCTTTCCGACCACGCCTGAAGTGGAGATCCGCAACCGCCTTGGAGCCTTCCTCTTCTCAGGCGATGACGTCAAAAAGTCCGTATCTATGCTGTCTGGTGGGGAAAAAGCCCGCCTGCTACTCGCTAAGCTGTCCATGGAGAACAACAACTTCCTCATCCTCGACGAGCCGACCAACCACCTGGACATCGATAGCAAGGAGGTCCTGGAAAATGCCCTCATCGACTTTGACGGAACCCTGCTCTTTGTCAGCCACGACCGCTATTTCATCAACCGCGTCGCCACCAAGGTGCTGGAAATCTCGGAAACGGGCTCCACGCTCTACTTGGGCGACTATGATTATTATCTGGAGAAAAAGGCAGAGCAGGAAGCAGAAGCACAGCCTGACCAGATAGAAAGTACTAGCCAATCAGCCGGAGCCATGGACTACCAAGCCCAAAAGGAAAACCAAAAAGAGCAACGCAAACTAGCCCGCCGCATCGAGCAAATCGAGGCAGAAATCGAGACCATCGAAAACCGCCTGAGCGAGCTCAACCAAGCCATGCTAGAAACCAACGACATCGGCCAGCTGACCGATTATCAGAAAGAAATCGATCAATTGACTGCCCAACAAGAAAACCTCATGGAAGAATGGGAAGCATTATCTGAGCAGATGGGCTAGGTTGACAGCAAGTTGACAAGAGGCTCAAACCCTTGATAGAACAAGCTTGCAAGCCAGTCTTGCGGAGCTAGCAAGACCACCTTTCGCTAAAAAAGTCCAGAGCAAGCCAGCCTTTCTTGGCAAACATCGACCGACAGGCTAAGATAAAGTCAGGACCTGCTAGACAGGGCCTAGCGAGGAGAAAGAAATGAACTTTGGACAGCAAATCAAAGACTTACGAAAAAAGAAAGGTTTGACTCAGGAACAGTTTGCCCTCAAACTCAATGTGACACGGCAGGCTGTTTCCAACTGGGAAAATGACAAAAACCTGCCCGACTTGGAGCTCTTGATTCTCATGTCCTCTGTCTTTTCGATCTCCCTAGATCAACTTATCTTAGGAGGAACTTACATGAACAACATGACAGAAAAACTTGTAAAAGACGGTCGCGAAGGCCGCCGTACCCAGATGCACCTGACCATTACCCTTATCGGTAGTTTTCTCATGCTTCTCGGCTTCGTCTGCTTTGTCATCAAGGCCAACTCTGTCGAGTATGTCGATGCCAAGGGCATTCTGCATGAAAATTTTTACCTCATTCCAGTCGGCTACTTGCTGGTCTTTACAGGAGCCATTGCCACACTCCTATCAGGACTAGCCCTGCACCGCTTTAGAAAAGAAAATAAGTAAGATGACCAAACACCAACGTTTTGCCAACAGTGACCAATTTTTCGCCTGTCCACATTGTGGGCAGGCTCTTGGTCTTGACCTCAACAGCCTCCGCTGTCCCAACCGCCACACCTTTGACATCGCCAAGCAGGGCTATGTCAATCTGGCACCCCAAGTCAAGCAGTCCGCCAACTACCACAAGTCTAGCTTTGAAAACCGTCAGGCCTTTTTAGAGGCGGGCTATTACGATCATCTCTACGAGGCTTTGGAGGAAAAAATAGCAGAGCTGGGATTGCAGTCTGTCTTGGACATCGGCTGTGGAGAGGGCTTTTATTCCCGTAAGTTAGCCGAGAAAATGGACTTGGACATTCTTGCTTTTGATATTTCCAAGGACTCTATTCTCTTGGCAGCCAAATCTGACAGAACCAAGTCGGTCAAATGGTTTGTCGGTGACTTAACCAAGTTGCCCATTCAAGACAAGACCATTGACGGCATCTTGGACATCTTTTCCCCAGCTAATTACCAGGAATTTGCCAGAGTGCTGAAAGTTGGTGGGGCTATTCTCAAGCTGGTCCCAGGACCCAATCACCTCAAGGAGCTCCGCCATTTAGCTAAAGACCAACTCCGCAAGGAGTCCTATGATAACCAGGCTATCGTGGACCATTTCAAGTCTTACCTAGGGCAGGTGGAGCAAGTACTGGTCAGTCGGACCTTGCCGATTAGCCTAGAACATGCCCAAGTCTTGGCAGACATGACGCCCCTCTTTTTCCAAGTGGACCAGTCCAAGTTGGACTTGAGCCAGCTGACCGAGATTACGATTGAGGGACTGCTCTTGATTGGAACTATATAAAAAATAAAGAGTGTGTTGATAGTGCAGTATCTTAAAATTTTGTATAATAGGAATTGAAGTTAAATTAGATGCTAAAAATTTGTAATTAAGAAGGAGTGATTACATGAACAAAAATATAAAATATTCTCAAAACTTTTTAACGAGTGAAAAAGTACTCAACCAAATAATAAAACAATTGAATTTAAAAGAAACCGATACCGTTTACGAAATTGGAAC
>NZ_POIZ01000013.1 GCF_002960425.1 Streptococcus suis | reverse complement strand
TTAGCACGGACGGAAAAAGGAAACCTCAAACAAATTCAGTATAATCCTACGTGGAACTATTTCAAGAACTTAGTCAAAGAGGAATTGACAAGTAAAGAGGGAGCCCGCATTTATGCCAAACGCAAGGTGGATGTCGAACCTGTATTTGGTAGGATGAAGGGTGTTTTTGGCGTGCGCAGAGTTCATGTCAGAGGTCAAAAAGTGGTTGAAACCGAGATAGGCTTCCTCCTAATGAGCATGAATCTAACGAAATTGGCTAAGAAATTAGTCCAAGAGAGTAGAAAAAGAAAGAAAAACACAGA
>NZ_POIZ01000012.1 GCF_002960425.1 Streptococcus suis | reverse complement strand
TACTTATGAGCAAGTATTGTCTATTTTTAATAGTTATCTATTATTTAACGGGAGGAAATAATTCTATGAGTCGCTTTTTTAAATTTGGAAAGTTACACGTTACTAAAGGGAATATAAGTTAATAGAAAATAACAAAACCGCCTCTGAATATCAGAAGCGGTTTTGCTTTATTTATCAAATTCTGCCTTGCTTTTCACATCGCCGTATTCTTCAGCGACTTCTTTGCTGAGGATGTCAGCGTAGCTGGCAAGTTGGATGTCTTGTCCGTATTTTTTGCGGAGGGCAGTTGTGACCAGGCGGTAGGCCAGGTTGGCATTGCGGGACAGGATTGGTCCGTGGAAGTAGCTGCCGAAGGTGTTTTTATAGTGTAGGCCCTCGCCGCCGTCTTCCTTGTTATTGCCATTGCCATAGACAACCTTGCCCAGGGGTTTTTGGTTGTCAGCTAGGAAGGTGCGACCTTGGTGGTTTTCAAAACCGTAGTAGGTTTCGTTGAACTCCTCATTGTGAATTTTGATGTCACCGATGTAACGGTTGTTGGTCTGGTTGAGGGTGTAGTGGCCCATGATACCCAGTCCGTCAATCTTTCTACCGCCTGCTTCAATATAATATTGACCGAGCAACTGGAAGCCACCGCAGATAGCCAGCATGACACCGTCGTTTTCGATAAAGTCTGTTAGGCTGTCTTTTTTAGTTGGTAAATCCTTGGCTAAAATAGACTGCTCATAGTCTTGACCACCACCGAAAAAGGCGATGTCGTAGAAATCCTTGTCAAATTCATCTGTCAGGGAAACGATGTCCACCTGAACACGAGCCCCCAGCTTTTCAGCCACATACTTGAGCATGAGGATATTGCCATTGTCCCCGTAGGTGTTCATCAAATCACCGTAGAGGTGGGCGATGTGGAGATCATAAGTGTAGTCTTTTTCAGGACTTTTTAATGATGTATAGACCATTATTTCATCTCCTTTCCAACGGCTTGGCGTTGAGCCAGCAGGTCGCGGAATTCCAGCATAGCTGTATAGGTGGCGAGGATATAAGCATGTTGGCTACTCGATTGCTCAATCAAGGTCATGATGTCTTCCAGTTTAGGTGTTTCAGTAATCTGGTCTTCAGGATAGCCAGTCACACGGAGGCGACGGGCGATTTCAGACGAACGGACACCGCCTGCAAAGACTTGTGGAATGTCCATTTGAGTGATTTGTTCAAAGTCAGCGTCCCAAATCCAGCTGGTATCAATTCCGTCAGCGTAGTTGGCATTGAGAAGGACGGACAGGCTAAAATCGTATGGAGCCAGTTTCATCATTTCAATAGCCTGGGTTGCACCGACAGGGTTTTTAATCAAGACCAGTGTACAATCCTTATCACCGAGTTTAAAGGTTTCTTGGCGACCGAAGACTGCCTTGGACTTGTCAAAACCTGCCTTGATTTTCTCAGGTGCTACTCCGAAAAATGCGGCTACGCTGACAGCTGCTAGGGCATTGTAGATATTATAAAGCCCGCCGATGTTGATTTTGTAATCCTGACCGTCAATGGCAAAGGTAGAAGAGGTATTGGTGATTTCTTTTAGTTCGGTCAACTTGTAGTCCAGCTCAGGTCGGCTAAAACCACAGTTGCTACAGATGTAGCTGCCCAAGTTGGCGTAGGTATTGAGCTTGTACTGGATAATCTGGTGGCAATGAGGACAGAGAACACCCTCGGTATTGTAGTGGGCCAGACGTGGCTCATGCTCCTCTGTCGCAAAACCGTAGTATTTCACTGGATTGATAACGTTTGTCGAGTTGAAAAGCGGGCTGTCGCCGTTGGCTAAAATGGTTGCCTGTGGAGCCTTGGCAGCCCCGTCCAAAATCATCTGGTAGGTGGTATAAATCTCACCATAACGGTCCATTTGGTCACGGAAGATATTGGTAAAGACAATCAAGCTAGGCTTGATAAAGTCGGTCACACGGGCCAGGCTGGCTTCGTCTATTTCCAAGACGGCAATCTTCTTGCCCTTTTTGTTTTTCTTGGCAGATAAAAATGTTGCCGTAATCCCTGTAATCATATTGGCACCGCTGGTATTGGTCGTGATTTCGCCAAAGGCTTCTTGAAGAATTCCAACGGTCAAGGCAGTTGTTAAAGTCTTACCGTTGGTACCTGTCACAACAACGACTTCATAATCCTTAGCCAAACTATCTAAAATATGTTTATCGAATGTAAGGGCAATTTTACCAGGCAAGGTAGTTCCTCGGCCCAGTTTGTTGAGGACAAACTGGCTGGTCTTCCCTGCGGCAATCCCTAATAAAGTATTTATTTTCATGGGACTATTTTATCATAAAGGTCAGGGATTTTCTAGAACGGAGTATGTAGAAATACTGATACATTTCTGATGACTATTTGTAATAAATTTAATCCTATCTTCATCCTTTTCTAAAAAAAGAAAGAAAAAATGTGATATAATAGAAACGTTACCATGTACGAGTTAGGAAGTATGAGAAACCTATGTTAAACTTAAGCCAGTTACTGGATGCTGGGTATTGGTCAAGTCTGATTGCTAGTCCTTGGGTAGCTATCCTACACTTGATTGACATCAGCATCGTTGTTTATTTGATTTATAATTTTAGTAAGGCTATTGCTGGTACGAAGATTATGACCCTCATCCGTGGGGTATTTCTCTTTATCATTGCACAACTTCTTGCTAGTTTATTTGGTTTGCAGACCATTGCCTGGTTGATCAATCAGGTCATTACCTATGGAGTTATCGCAGCAGTTGTTATTTTTGCTCCAGAACTGCGAGCCATGCTTGAAAAGTTAGGACGGACGACCCATATTTTTTCAGCTAATACGCTCAGTAAGGAAGAAAAGCTCATTGATGCTCTTGTAAAATCCGCAGCCTATATGTCACCGCGTAAAATTGGAGCACTTGTGGCAGTGGAGCAGGCTCAAACCTTGCAAGAATATAGGGCAACGGGTATTTCGTTGAACGCAGATATTTCGCGTGAATTATTGATAAATATATTCATTCCTAATACCCCCTTGCATGATGGAGCAGTTATTATCAAGGATGATAAGGTTGCGGTTTCCTGTGCCTACCTTCCCCTGTCTGAAAGTGCAGGTATTTCAAAAGAATTTGGCACTAGGCACCGGGCTGCGATTGGTTTGTCAGAGGTTTCAGATGCCTTTGTTTTCATAGTTTCAGAGGAAACGGGTAGTATTTCCATTGCTCATAATGGTAATTTCAAGCATGATTTGAGTTTGGAGGAATTTGAGGCTGAACTATGGACTATTTTCGGTTCTGACAATCAGGAGAAAAACACATTTTTGAAGCGATTGAGAGGGGGCAAACATGCAAGAAAAATTTAAAGCTGTAGGTCACTTACTTCTCTCATTATTCTTAGCGCTTTTGCTTTTTTTCTATGCGACTACTACCAACTATAAAAATTCGGAAACAGCCGCTCAGAATACGGAGTCAGAAACCTATGTTCATACCTTAAATAATGTGCCGATAGATATTGAATACAATACCAGTGAGTACTTTATTTCAGGTTTCTCATCAACAGTGACTGTTGAGTTGAGAGGATCCAATCGAGTGCTTCTGCAACGGGAATCCGATGAATCTACGCGAACTTTTCAAGTTGTCGCAGATTTGAAAGAGATGAAGGCAGGCACCAATATTGTAAAACTCCAATTGGCCAACCTACCAGCAGGGGTAACAGCGACCCTAGCACCAGATGCTATTTCTGTAAAAATAGGTAAGCGTGTCAGTAAGGCTCTACCTGTTGAAGCTAAGGTTTATAGTAACCAGTTGGCAGAAGGTTATAGTCTTTCTAAGGTTTCCGTCAATGTCGATACTGTAAAAGTAACAACGGATGAAGAAACCATGGCTAAGATTGATCACATCGAGGCAATCGCAGTAGATGTCAGCAATTTATCCGCTAATTATAGTGGGACAGCGAAGTTGCAGGCAGTAGATGGTGATGGCAATGTCTTGCCAGTTGTTTTATCACAAACAGAAGCCAACCTACAAATCACCATAACAAAAACGAAATAAGAGGTAAATTTTAAAATGGGTAAATATTTTGGTACGGACGGTGTCCGCGGAGAAGCAAACGTAGAATTGACGCCAGAATTGGCCTTCAAACTGGGTCGTTTTGGTGGTTATGTGCTTAGTCAACATGAAACGGATGTACCTCGTGTCTTTGTGGCGCGTGATACACGTATTTCGGGACAAATGTTGGAAGCTGCCTTGGTTGCTGGACTTTTATCAGCTGGAATTCACGTCTATAAACTAGGTGTCCTTGCAACACCAGGTGTAGCTCACTTGGTGAAAACAGAAAAAGCTAGCGCTGGTGTTATGATTTCAGCCAGTCATAACCCTGCTCAAGATAACGGTATAAAGTTCTTTGCGGGCGACGGCTTTAAGTTGGACGATGCCTTGGAGGCAGAGATTGAAGCTCTCTTGGATGCTGAAGAAGATACGCTACCACGTCCATCTGCACAAGGTTTGGGGGATGTGGTCGATTATCCAGAAGGCTTGCGCAAGTACGAGTCCTTCCTAGTATCGACTGGTACTCAGTTGGAAGGCATGAAAGTGGCCTTGGATACTGCTAATGGTGCAGCCTCAACCTCTGCTCGTCAAATTTTTGCGGATTTGGGTGCTGATTTGACCGTTATGGCTGAAAATCCAGACGGTTTGAACATCAATGAGGGAGTTGGTTCAACCCATCCTGAGCAGTTGCAAGAATTAGTCAAGGAAACAGGAAGTCAAATCGGTCTTGCCTTTGACGGTGACAGTGACCGCTTGATTGCTGTCGATGAAAATGGTGACTTGGTCGATGGCGACCGTATCATGTATATCGTAGGTAAGTACTTGGCCGACAAGGGCTTGCTTGCTAAAAATACCATTGTGACAACTGTCATGTCTAACCTTGGTTTCCATAAGGCTTTGGACCGTGAGGGAATTGAAAAAGCTGTGACCGCAGTTGGTGACCGTTACGTGGTGGAGGAAATGCGCAAAGGTGGCTATAATGTCGGCGGTGAGCAGTCTGGACACGTCATTCTCATGGATTATAACACCACAGGTGATGGTCAGTTGACCGCTGTGCAATTGACCAAAATCATGAAAGAAACTGGTAAAACACTTTCTGAATTGGCAGCAGAAGTATCCATTTACCCACAAAAATTGGTCAATATCCGTGTGGAAAACAGCATGAAGGACAAGGCTATGGAAGTGCCTGCTATTGCAGCTATCATTGAAAAAATGGAAGCAGAAATGGCTGGCAATGGTCGTATCTTGGTCCGTCCAAGTGGTACCGAGCCACTCTTGCGTGTCATGGCAGAAGCTCCAACAGATGCTGAAGTCGATTACTATGTGGACACCATTGCTGATGTGGTCCGTGCAGAAATAGGTTTGGATTAAGGAAAATGTAAACAGAGACTGGAAGGATTTCCAGCCTCTTTTGTGAGGAAATTATGAGTATTTTAGAAGTAAAGAATTTGAGTCATGGGTTTGGTGACCGTGCAATTTTTGAGAATGTTTCCTTCCGTTTGTTGAAGGGGGAGCATATTGGTCTTGTTGGTGCCAATGGTGAGGGAAAATCAACCTTCATGTCCATCGTGACAGGTCAATTGCAGCCAGATGAAGGTAAGGTTGAATGGTCACGTTATGTAACGGCAGGTTATTTAGATCAGCATGCTAAACTAGAAAAGGGTCAATCAGTCCGTGATGTCTTGCGGACAGCATTCGATGAACTTTTCAAGACAGAAGCTCGTATCAATGACATTTACATGTCCATGGCAGAAGAGGGAGCCGATATGGATGCCCTCATGGAAGAGGTTGGTGAGCTGCAGGATCGTTTGGAAAGCCGTGATTTCTATACGCTGGATGCCAAGATTGACGAAGTGGCACGGGCTCTGGGCGTTATGGATTATGGTATGGACAAGGACGTGACGGAGTTATCAGGTGGCCAACGTACTAAGGTTCTTTTGGCAAAATTACTCTTGGAAAAACCTGATATCCTGCTTCTGGATGAGCCGACCAACTACTTGGATGCAGAGCATATTGACTGGCTCAAACGCTACTTGCAGAACTATGAAAATGCCTTTGTCTTGATTTCGCATGACATTCCTTTCTTGAATGATGTGATTAACATTGTCTACCATGTGGAAAATCAACTCTTGACCCGTTACACAGGCGACTATTACCAATTCCAAGAAGTACATGCTATGAAGCGGGCTCAGTTAGAGGCTGCCTACGAACGCCAGCAGAAAGAAATCGCGGACTTGCAGGACTTCGTTAACCGTAACAAGGCCCGTGTTGCAACTCGAAACATGGCTATGTCTCGTCAGAAGAAATTGGACAAGATGGAGATTATTGAGCTTCAAGCAGAGAAACCAAAGCCATCCTTTGATTTCAAAATGGCTCGAACGCCAAGTCGATTTATCTTCCAAACGACTGATTTGGAAATTGGTTATGACCGTGTATTGACACGTAAACCGCTCAATTTGACCTTTGAACGCAACCAGAAGATTGCCATTGTCGGTGCCAACGGTATCGGTAAATCTACTCTTCTTAAAAGTTTGCTGGGGATCATTCCACCGCTCGGAGGCTCTGTGGAGCGTGGGGAGTATTTGGAACTAGGCTATTTCGAGCAAGAAGTAGCTGGTGGCAATCGTCAGACTCCGCTTGAAGCCGTTTGGGATGCCTTTCCAGCCCTTAACCAGGCAGAAGTACGGGCAGCCTTGGCTCGTTGCGGTCTGACTTCCAAACATATCGAAAGCCAAATTCAAGTTCTTTCAGGTGGTGAGCAGGCCAAAGTTCGTTTCTGCTTGCTTATGAACCGTGAAAACAATGTCTTGGTTCTGGACGAGCCGACTAACCACTTGGATGTGGATGCCAAGGATGAACTCAAACGTGCCCTTCAGGCCTATAAGGGCTCTATCCTCATGGTCTGCCACGAGCCTGATTTCTATCAAGGCTGGGTAGATGATGTATGGGATTTTAATGAATTGACATAAGAAGCAAGCTGCCGAAAGGTGGCTTTTTCTTAGCTATTCGCTAAGTATATTCTGAAAATTATAATGTTTCTAAAAAAGCTTGACAAGTATTTTAAAAGGAGTATAATTAGAATTGTTCTAAAGAAAGTTTAGAATAATTATCATTTAGAGGTAAACAACTATGACAACTAAAGATTACGGAAAAGCACCATTTGTAACCAATATTGAAACAGCAACGCTTGAAAATACCAACTACCGCACAGCACTTTGGACCGGGGAACTCTTGCAAGTTACACTGATGTCCATCCCAGTTGGCGGGGACATCGGAGCGGAAGTACACAACGAAAACGACCAATTCCTCCGCATTGAACAAGGTCACGGTCGTGTTATTATGGGAGAGTCCGAAGACAAGATTACACTTGATACTGAAGTCGGACCAGAAGATGCAATCTTAATTCCAAACGGTGCATACCACAATGTCATCAACATTGGCCAAGAAGATCTTAAAATCTACTCTATTTATGGACCTGCCCATCACGCTCACGGGACAGTTCATGAAACACAAGCTATTGCCATTGCTGCAGAAGAAGCAGAAGAGCACGGACATTAAGATGCACCTTTTCCAACTTCAATCTGTCGGCTTATCTGATAGGGATAAGTCGATTTTAACTGATATTAGCTTCACTGTTTTAGAAGGAGAGCGGCTAACCTTGGTTGGACCTTCGGGCAGTGGAAAAAGCACCATCCTCAAGCTCTTGGCAGGTTTGACATCCACGACAAGTGGGACCATTTTCTTTCAGGGTCGGAACATAGCAGAGCTGGATATGCCGACTTACAGGAGAGAAGTTTCCTATTGTTTTCAACAGCCAGTTCTCTTTGGGCAGACCGTCCAAGACAATCTCCGCTTTCCTTATGAGCTCCGTCAGCTTGCATTTGACCAAAGCAAAGCCCTCAAGGCTTTAGAAAGGGTCAATCTAGCGCCAGCATTTTTGACCAAGAAAATCACAGAATTATCAGGAGGAGAAAAACAGCGAGTGGCCCTCGTTCGCAATTTGCTCTTTGAACCCAAAGTCTTACTTTTAGATGAAATCTCTGCGGGACTGGACTCTGAAACCAAGGCCATTGTCAACAAGCTTTTAGCAGATTACCATGCAGCTGGAAATACCTTAATTGAAGTCACTCATGACCAATCAGAGATTGAGGCAGCCCAAAAGATTTTGAAAATAGAAGGAGGTCGGGTCCAAGTATGAATGTTTCAGTAGATAACCTGTCCCTAGCCCTTGTGTTCGGGCTAGTCCTAGTTGCTATGGGAATCAGTCAAAAGGAAAAACTGGGCTTGACCAAGGATATTTTTATGGCAGTTGTCAGAACAGTTCTCCAGTTGATTTTTGTCGGCTACGTTCTCAAATTTATCTTCCAAGCCTCCAATGTCTTTCTCAGCTTGGCTATGATTCTGATTATTCTTTACAATGCCAGTGTCCAAGCCAACAAACGCAATCCCAATGGCAAGAAATCCTTGCTTCATCCTTTTCTTGCACTTTTGGCTTCGACTGGATTGACCTTGACAATCTTGGTACTATCGGGTGCTATCCAATTTATTCCTTCACAGGTCATTCCCATTTCAGGGATGTTGGCTAGTAATGCCATGACGGCAATCGGTCTGTCCTATCGGGCTATGTACAAGTCTTTCACAGACAATCGTCAACAAGTCTTGGAAAAATTAAGTCTGGGAGCAACTGTCAAATTGGCTTCACAGGATATTTTGCGAGAGGCTATCAAAACAGGTATGCAGCCCACCATTGACTCAGCCAAGACAGTCGGTCTGGTCAGCCTGCCTGGAATGATGTCAGGGCTAATATTTGCAGGAGTTGATCCGGTCCATGCCATCCGCTATCAGATAATGGTCATGTTCATGTTGCTGTCTGCAACCAGTCTGGCTTCAGTAATCGCCTCCTACGCAGCCTATCAGACCTATTTTACCAACAAGGCCCAGTTGGAGTTTGAATAAAGCAAAATGATCTTTCTTTGTGAAAGGTCATTTTTTAGCAGTGAAGTCTTGAAAAATATGATAAAATAGACTTACTTTGATATAGTCTTTTGGTTTACTTTTATTACTAGCTTCAAAGGTTCGGGGAACCTTTGAAGGTCGGAGATGAAACAAACGAAGTTTGTGTCAAAACAGTCATAGTAGTGACTGTTGAAGGTTGGAAATGAAACAAACAGAGTTTGTGTCAACAACTGTTCGGGGAACCTTTGAAGGTCGGAGATGAAACAAACGAAGTTTGTGTCAACAGCCGCAGGCATAACTGAAGTACGGCAAGGCGAGTTCAAACACTCCAGTGGAGTGTTTGAAGTTGGAAATAAGGAAACGACGTTTCCTTGCTCGTCGCAGTAATAAAAGAGAAACCAAATGACGATACTGAAAAGGAGAACATATGACAGTAGATTTTAGAGCAGAGTTTGACAAACGCAAAGATGAGTTTCTAGCGGACCTTTTTGACCTCCTCCGCATCAATTCTGAGCGTGACGACAGCCAGGCAGATGCCCAGCACCCATTTGGACCAGGCCCAGTGCGTGCCTTGGACAAGTTCCTGGAAATCGCTCAGCGTGATGGTTATCCAACCAAGAACGTTGACAACTACGCAGGTCACTTTGAATTTGGCGAGGGCGAAGAAGTTCTCGGTATCTTTGGTCACTTGGACGTGGTGCCAGCAGGAAGCGGTTGGAACACTGACCCGTACGAGCCGCAAATCATCGACGGCAAGCTCTTTGCCCGCGGATCCTCTGACGACAAGGGACCGACCATGGCTTGCTACTACGGCTTGAAAATCATCAAGGAGTTGGGTCTTCCGACTTCTAAAAAAGTCCGCTTCATCGTCGGTACCGACGAAGAGTCAGGCTGGGCGGACATGGATTACTACTTCGAGCACGTCGGCCTTCCCTTGCCAGATTTCGGATTTTCTCCAGATGCTGAGTTCCCGATTATCAACGGAGAAAAGGGCAATATAACAGCTTATCTTCATTTTGCGGGGGAAAATAGCGGAGCTGCTAAACTGCATTCCTTCACAGGCGGTTTGCGTGAGAACATGGTGCCTGAGTCTGCGACAGCTATTATCTCTGGTGACCTAGCAGACCTAGACAGCAAGTTGGCAGATTTCACAGCAGCCTATGGCCTAAAAGCTGACGCGGAAAACCTTGAAAACGGTCAAGTTCAAGTCACCGTCATCGGAAAATCAGCCCACGGTTCAACCCCAGAAGAAGGCGTCAACGGTGCAACTTACTTGGCAAAATTCCTCAGCCAATTTGCCTTTGACGGAGCAGCTAAAGCCTATCTTGATTTGGCTGGTCAAGTCCTTCTTGAAGACCACGATGGACAAAAACTCGGCGTAGCCATTTACGATGAGCAGATGGGAGCTCTTTCTATGAACGCAGGTGTCTTCAAGTTTGATGAAACTTCATCTGACAACACCATTGCCCTCAACTTCCGTTATCCAAAAAATACCAACCCTGAAACCATCAAGGCTGGTTTGGAAAAACTTGGCGTAGAAGCTGTCAGCTTGTCTGAGCATGGCCACACTCCACATTATTGCCCAATCGATGACCCAATGGTCGCAACTCTCTTGTCTGTTTACGAAAAACACACAGGCTTGAAAGGTCACGAACAAGTTATCGGTGGTGGTACATTCGGCCGCTTGCTCAAACGTGGCGTAGCCTATGGAGCTATGTTCCCAGGCGATGTCAACACCATGCACCAAGCCAACGAATTTATTGAAGTTGAGCAACTTTACCGTGCAGCTGCCATTTATGCAGAAGCTATCTACGAACTCATTAAGTAATACATGAAGACGGGGATACCCGTCTTTTTTAGGAGGAAGAATGAAACTGAAAGAACTTTATTCTTCAGATATGGAAATGGTCAAACAAGTCTTTTTATCTGTATTTAGTCAGGAACCATGGAATGACGATTGGTCGGATGAGGAACAATTAGACCGCTATCTAGGCGATTTGCTGTCACATCCAAGAGCACTTTGCTTTGGCTTGGTTGACCAAGACAAGCTCATTGCCCTTTCTCTAGGGCACATTCGCTACTGGTATGAGGGGACCGAATACCGTATTGAAGAGCTCTGCATCTCTCGCGATTACCAAGGACGAGGAATTGGACAAGACTTTCTAAAAAGAATTGAGGAGCAGTTGATTGAGAGAAGGATTGTTCATATTCTCCTGCAAACAGAACGTAATTTACCAGCCTTTTCCTTCTATGAAAAATGTGGTTTCCGTGCCTTAGAAGAAGATGTGACCATGGTCAAGAAAGTAGGTCGTAATGGAGCTAGCTGAAATTGAGCAAGCCATCATGAAGGATGCAGCTAATCAAGCGTTTACGAACAAGGGAATAGTCCCGCTTTTCCAAGCACCGTCTACCGCAAAAATCCTCATTATTGGACAGGCACCGGGATTAAAAACACAAGAAAAAGGCCGCCTCTTTGATGATGCCAGCGGAGAGAATCTGCGGAAATGGTTGGGTGTAAATCGTCAAACTTTTTATGAATCTGGTCAGTTTGCTATCCTTCCTATGGATTTCTATTATCCAGGAAAGGGGAAGTCTGGGGATTTACCGCCTCGCAAGGATTTTGCGTCCAAATGGCACCAGCTGATTCTGGACCAACTTCCTGATCTTGAACTGACCTTGTTGATTGGGCAATATGCTCAGGATTATTATTTGGAAAAATCCCAAAGGAACCTGACTGAAAGAGTACAGCATGCAGATGACTACCTTCCCACTTATTTTCCTTTACCACATCCCTCTTCAAGAAATAATATCTGGCAAGCAAAGAATCCTTGGTTTCGAGCAGAAATCATTCCGCAACTTCAAAAAATAATTGTAGAAATACTTGCAAAACAGAGCAAAAATGATACAATAATATAAAGATAGCGTTTTCTTCATTCAGAGGAGGTGCCGTATGAAAAAGTATCTGTTCTATTTATTGGGTTTCTTGCTTTTACTGTTCTGTCTAGGCCTGCCTAGCCTGGCACAAGCTGAGGGAATTCCAGACCGTCCTATTGATACGACGGTGGTTGATGAAACCAATCTTCTTTCCAGTGAAACCATCGCCAGCATTGACCAGCTCAATCAGACTTGGGCAGTTAGTGAGCAACAACTACAGGTCGGGGTCTATGTGACTGAAAGTCTTTCAAGGGATATTGAAAGTCTGGCAAATGAAACCTTTCGTGCGTGGCAGGTTGGTTTTGCAGGGACAGACAATGGTGTCCTCTTGGTGATTGCCATAGCTGACAGGGAATTTCGGATAGAAACCTCCGACAATGCTGCCACGGTGTTGACGGATGTGGAAGCCAAGGACATTCTGGAAAATGCCAGAGAATTTTTCCGCCAGGAAGACTATGACGGAGGAGTAACCTATATAGTCCAATCCATCGGAGATCGTTTCTATGGTACCAGTCTGGGTCAGGAACAACTGGCAGCTATGGAAGAAAGGACCAGTGCGGAAAGTGATAGTTTTGTATTATTTTTAATTCTAATACTAATCTTCATGATTTTTGGTATTATTGATAAGGCTAGCCGTGGTCGAGGCGGTGGTCCAGGAAATCTTCTCTGGATGCTGGTGGATGACCGCCATCATTACCATAACAACCATTCCTCTCATTCTTCCTCTTCTTCATCATTCGGAGGAGGCGGCTGGTCTGGTGGCGGTGGCGGAGGCGGCGGAGCCTCGTCTGGTTGGTAAGAAAGGAATAAGTATATGAACAAGAAATGGTTAGTCATACTAATCCCGATCCTCGCTCTGCTATTTTTGGGAATGGGGGCAGTTGGTCAATACAATGGGCTGGTCGATAGCCATGCGGAAGTGGAAAATGCCCAGGCCAATGTGGATACCCAGCTCCAACGCCGATATGACCTGATTCCAAATGTGGTTTCGGCGGTCAAGGGGGCTATGGAACACGAAGAAGAAATATTTACTGCTATTGCGGATGCGCGTGCGAAAATTGGCTCCAGTCAAGCAGGAACTAGTGACTACAATCAGGCCCAAAGTCAGCTGGATTCGGCTGTTTCTCGCTTGCTGATGGTGGCGGAAAATTATCCGCAACTGACAGCCAATCAACAGGTATCTGATTTGATTACCGAGCTGGAAGGGACTGAAAATCGGATATTGGTTGCCCGCAAGGATTATAATGCAGTGGCAACAGCCTACAATAAAAAAATCAAACGATTCCCGACCTCCATCTATGCTAGCCTGTTTGGCTATGAAAAAGTTGAGCTTTTCCAAGCCAGCACAGATGCGGCAACAACCGTGCCAAGTGTGGATTTACAGGATGATGAGTAAGTTGTAAGCCCTCACTTTCCGTTGGAAATAGGGGCTTTTTTATGTTAGAATAGGAGAACGGAGGATTTGAATATGTCTAAACAACGTTACGAAATTGAAGAAAAATACCAGTGGGATTTGACCACTATTTTCCCAACAGATGAAGCCTGGGAAGCAGAACTTGCAGATTTACAAGCTGAAACTGAAAAAACAAAAGAATTTGCAGGTCATTTGCTCGACTCAGCGAAGAGCCTTTTGACAATCAGCGAAACGCAACTTGGTCTTATGCGCCGCATTGAAAAGCTTTATGTCTATGCATCTATGAAAAACGACCAAGACACGCGTGAAGGAAAGTACCAGGAATTTCAGGCTAAGGCTATGGGGCTTTACTCATCCTTCTCACAAGCTTTTGCCTTCTATGAGCCGGAATTTATGGCTATTACTGAAGAGCAGTTGGAGGCCTTTAAGGCAGAAGAACCTGCTCTTGTGCAGTACAGCCATCAGTTTGAAAAGCTTTTGGCAGCTAAGGACCATGTCTTGTCACAGGAAGTAGAAGAAGTCCTTGCTGCGACCAGCGAGATTTTTGAGTCACCAGCTGAAACCTTCTCAGTTTTAGACAATGCTAGCCTGCGTTTCCCAGAAATCGCTGATGAGGACGGTCACTTGGTGCCCCTTTCACACGGAAACTACATCCACTTTATGGAGTCTAAAAACCGCGACGTCCGCCAAGAAGCCTATGAGGCCATGTACGGAACCTACGAGCAGTTCCAGCATACCTACGCTAAGACCCTTCAGTCTAATGTCAAGGTAAATAACCTGAAAGCTCGTTTGCGTAAGTACGATTCAGCCCGCCACGCATCACTTGCAGCTAATTTCATTCCAGAATCCGTTTACGATACATTAGTGGCGGCAGTCAACAAGCACCTTCCGCTCTTGCACCGTTATATCAATTTGCGTAAGAAACTCTTGGGTATTGATGACTTGAAGATGTACGATATGTACACACCATTGTCAGATTTCAGTACCAAGATTTCTTATGAAGATGCACTCAAGAAATGCCAAGAAACCTTGGAAATTTTCGGCGAGGATTATGCGGCTATTGTAAAAGAAGCCTTCGAAAACCGCTGGATTGACGTCCATGTTAATGAAGGAAAACGCTCAGGAGCCTACTCAGGAGGTGCCTATGACACCAACGCCTTCATGCTTCTCAACTGGCAGGATAACTTGGATAACATGTACACTCTTATCCATGAAACAGGCCACTCTCTCCATTCTATGTTGACTCGTAAGACTCAACCCTATGTCTATGGCCATTATTCACTCTTCTTGGCTGAAATTGCTTCAACGACCAATGAAAATCTTTTGACAGAAAAACTCTTGGCAGAAGTAGAAGATGACAAGGAACGCTTTGCTATTCTCAACCATTACCTAGATGGTTTCCGTGGTACAGTCTTCCGCCAGACCCAATTTGCCGAGTTTGAGCAAGCGATTTACAAGGCAGACCAAGAAGGTCAAGTCTTGACGGCTGATTTCCTCAATGAATTGTACGGTCAGACTAACGAGAAATACTACGGTCTTTCGGCAGAAGAAAACCCAGAAATCCAGTTTGAGTGGGCTCGTATTCCACACTTCTATTACAATTTCTATGTCTACCAATATGCGACAGGATTTGCAGCAGCATCCGCTCTGGCAAACAAGATTGTCAATGGTAGTCCAGAAGACAAAGAAAACTATCTCAACTACTTGAAAGCAGGTAGCTCAGATTATTCACTCAATGTCATTGCCAAAGCAGGTGTAGACATGACCAAGGAAGATTACCTCAACGATGCCTTCAAGGTATTTGAGGCTCGTTTGGAAGAATTGGAAGCTCTTGTTGAAAAAGGGGTTCATAAATGAGCAATATCAAGAATAGGATTGAATATAGAAAAGGTCAAACATCCATTATCTGGATATTGATATCAGCCACTATTGTAACAATCTTCTTCTTGTTTCTTACACAACCGGACTTAAGCAGGAGTAGTACTTCTTCTTCTACAGACCTATCGACTACCCGTGAGCAATACATACTCGATGCTGAACCAATGACGCTTGACCGGGCAAGAATCATCTCTCCAAAAATGGAAAATGAAACGGATGCAGAGTACCAGGAGCGTTTACAAGAGATTGTCGATACTGTCAATGAGAGGATGGAGGAGAGGAAATCCAGTATTAGAAGACAAGCCGAGACGGTGCAGACTCAAAATAATGAGTTCATATCTCCCATTATATTAGCTATTTGGGGAATTACCGCTGCTTTTGTTATTGGAGCTCTTATCAGTAACTATCTGAAATCTCGCCAGCCTATTGCAATAGTAATGACTGAGGAGTATATTGAATTTAAGGCTGGTATGTTTCGTGAAGAACATCGTCTCTACTGGAACGAAATTGCAGCGATAGAATACAGTATGAGGTATCAACGTCGTTCGAATTCGGGGAGCTATTCTACAAGTAGGTACCTATATTTTAAAGATGTTAATGATACAATTTTGGACAGAATCAATTTAAATAGCTTGGAAAATTCTGATTTCAATAGTATTCACCGCGATATTAGCAGTTTGGTTCCAGATATGAACTGGATTTATCCCTAATCTTGTGTATTGGAAGCTCTTGTTGAGAAAGGAGTGCGAATATGATTTCCTACAAACGATCTTTTGTATTACCACTTGTTATTAGCATGGTATTTATCATGATTGGTATGGGCTTAATGTTAAAGCCAGAACCTGCTATTCTATCAGGATTGGGCTACCTATTGTTAGCTGTTCCTTCTGCCTTCTATGCTTATTTGTGGCGGAAACAAGGATCGGTCTTTGTCCTTAATCAGCAGTGTTTAGAGTATAAAAACAAACTTTTGGGAGAAAGAATAACCATTCCTGTAGCAGAAATTGGGAAAATTCAATATGAGCTTGTCCGCATTTACCGTGATTATTATTCAAAACGGCTACGCATTGTAGGAAGGACAGGAACCCTTTTGGCTGAGGTGAAACTTGAGAATCTTTCTGGAGCTGATTTCAATGAAGTGTATCAATTCCTCAGTCCACTTGAACCTCATATTATGTGGGAATTTCCAAGTTAAAAAATAAAAATGAATCGGAGGAAGTATGCTGACAGAAGAAAATTTACAGGATATTTTTGAGATTGCTGACCTACTATCTGAGGGCAACCGAGATATATTTATCCAATTAAAAGAGAGCGTCTTTGCAAGTGATCCCAATCACATTTTAGACTTGCTAGAAGGTATTTTATCACCAGAGGCATTTGATGCCTTCTTAGATCGTGTGGGAGAAGTAGAAAAGGACAATTTGTTGCTTATTCTACTAGCTTTACTGGAGCATAATCGGTACGTTTGTGTTCGACCACGCAAGGATCGCTTATTTGATTTTATCGCGGCTTTTGATTGCCTACAGCCTGTACGAAATGCAGGGATTTTGTTAAAACTAGATTCGGCTGGCTTGGAGGAAACTGGCAATGTACCAGACTGGGCTGCGATTATTGATGAAAAATATGCTAGTGAACAGTTTTGTTTGGCTGCTGTAGAGATGAATGCCGACCAGTACCATCTCTTATTCGGTAAAGTAGCCACCATAAAACGAGTACAGAATCTCTTTGCTAATCTAGGTTATCGCCTGGACTATGCCAAAAATATGTAAGTGAAAGGCAGAGGAGAAATCCCTGTCTTTTAGTATGTATCGTCATTTAGTTTTTCTTTTATTACTTCGACGTACGAGGAAACTTCGTTTCCCTATTTCCAACTTCAAACACTCCACAGGAGTATTTGAACTCGCCTTGCCTGATTGAAACAGTCTGGGGGATACGAATAGTCCGGTGGACTATTCGTACCTGAGCTTGAAAACAAAAAAGCGAAGTACATCAGCTGGTCACCTAGAAATAAGAAAGCATTGAGTTATGCCTACGGCTGTTGACACAAACTTCGTTTGTTTCATCTCCAACCTTCAAAGGCTCCCCGAACCTTTGAAGCTAGTACTAAAAGTAAACTAAAAGACTATTGAGAAGAAATTGTTGGTGACTTGTGTTATAATTGTCCCTATGGTTGAATCATATTCTAAAAACGCAAACCACAATATGCGCCGTCCTGTTGTCAAGGAAGAAATTGTGGACTTTATGCGAACACGTCAGGCGCAAAATACTGGATTTTTAAAGGAATTAGAGGACTTTGCCCGTCAGGAAAATATTCCCATCATCCCTCATGAAACAGTAGCTTATTTCCGTTTGCTCATGCAAACTCTACAGCCAGAGCGTATTTTGGAAATCGGAACGGCTATTGGATTTTCTGCTCTTTTGATGGCCGAGAATAGTCCGCATTCGCAGATTACCACCATCGACCGCAATGAAGAAATGATTGGTTTTGCCAAGGAAAACTTTGCCAAGTTCGATAGTCGCAAGCAAATTGAATTGTTAGAAGGTGAGGCGATGGATTTACTGCCGGATCTGCCTGATGATAGCTATGACTTTGTTTTTATGGACTCGGCTAAGTCAAAATACATTGTATTTCTTCCAGAAGTTCTCAAAAAAGTAAAAGTTGGAGGCTTAATTATTTTGGATGATATTTTCCAAGGGGGGGATATTGCCAAAGATATCATGGAAGTTCGTCGTGGCCAGCGGACCATCTATCGTGGCTTGCAACGTTTATTTGATGCGACCCTAGATAATCCTGATTTAACAGCCAGTTTGATTTCCATGAGCGATGGCCTACTCATGTTGCGAAAAAATGTGGCCAATGTTGACCTAAAGCTTGAAGAAAATTAAGCCCTTTTTAAGAATTTATGGTATAATGAAAGGGTTAATGAAGAAAAGGAGAGATTTTCTAAATGAAGAAAACAAAAAAAATTCTTGCAGGTGCAGTGACCCTCCTTGCGGCAGTGACACTTGCAGCATGTTCAAGTACAGCTGACAAAGATATTATCACCATGAAAGGTAACACGATCTCTGTATCTGAATTCTATGAGAAAGTGAAGACGAATGCTAGCGCTCAACAAGTCTTGCTTTCAATGGTTATTGGTCATGTCTTTGAAGAGCAATATGGTGATAAAGTAACAGATGCAGAAGTGAATGAAGCCTATGACACAATGGCTGCTCAATATGGTGATTCATTTGCGACAGCACTTGCTTCAGCAGGTATGACTACTGAAAGCTACAAAGAACAAATCCGTACCAACAAATTGGTAGAATATGCTGTCAAGCAAGCCGCTGAAAAAGAGTTGACTGATGAAAACTACAAAGCTGCTTATGATGCCTACACTCCGGAAGTGACTGCCCGTATCATTAAACTTGATGATGAGACAAAAGCTACGGAAGTATTGGCAGCTGCTCAGGCTGAAGGTGCTGACTTCGCTCAGTTGGCTAAGGATAATTCAACAGATACTGCAACCAAGGAAAATGGTGGGGAAATCAAGTTTGATTCTACCTCAACAACCGTTCCATTGGAACTTCAATCTGCGATCTTTGCTTTAAATCCTGGCCAAGTAGGTGCCTCCGTTGTTGCCGTGACAGATCAGTCGACTTTTGCACCAAGTTACTACGTTATTAAACTAGAAGCTAAGACTGAAAAATCAGCTAACTGGGAAGATTACAAGGATAAGCTTAAGGAAATCATTTTAACTCAAAAACAAAACGATCCAACCTTGGTAGCAACTGTCTTGAAAGATGCCCTATCTAAAGCTAATGTTAAGATTAAAGATCCTGCCTTCCAAAACCTTCTTTCACAATACGTGACAACAGAAGATAGCAGCTCTTCAACGTCAGAAAGCACTACAAGCGAAAGCTCATCAACTACAGAGTCATCAAGCTCTTCAGGTCAATAAGGACCAAAACTATTAAGAATAAATACTCGATCCCTTAGTCCAGAAAATTGGCGGTTGCTGCGAGCCATCTAAGCCGAGTATTTTGCTACTTAATGGAATACATCATTGAATATGAAATGAGAATGACAAGTCATTGAATGAAGGTGGTACCGCGGTTTTTCGCCCTTCGTTTGGTTTCTTGTCATTTTTTGGAGGGAGTCATGAAACAATTTCAGGTCAAACAACGTTTTGTTTTGGGTGGTGAAAAATTTGATATTCATGATAGTCATGGACAGCTTGCTTATCAGGTAGAGGGCACCTTCTTTGAAATTCCCAAGCGGTTTACGGTGACCAATGCCAGAGGTGGAGAAGTTTGTCGGATTACCAAGAAATTTTTGACCTTCCTACCCCAATTTACCATTGATATGGCGGATGGACATTCTTTCTACTTGCAAAAGGAATGGACCTTTTTCAAGGACCGCTATAGCGTGGAAAATCTAGGCTTGGTCCTAGAAGGCAATATCTGGGACTTGGATTTTCGATTGAAAAAACCTGATGGTCAGCTAGTAGCTGAAATCTCCAAAGAACTCTTTCACCTGACTTCTCGTTACTCCGTAACAGTAGTCGAGGATGACTATGCAGACTTGGTCATTTCCCTAGTGGTCGCAATCGACTACGTCGAAATGATGGAAGACGTATCCAGTTAAGTGTAACGTAAAATTAAAAAAATGGTTCAGTTGGCTAGCTTGCTAAATTGAACCCGTCTAATAAAAAAGAAAGGAAAGGGTATCGAGTTTATTCTGAACTGAACTCGGGCTAGGGACTTTGTCAAAAAGAGAAACGCTTCCTAGACGCAAGCGTCTTCGTCAGGTTTCCTATTTTGACGGTATCCGCTTAACGCCCTAAGTATCTTAGTTAAACTCGGTCTACGGACTTTCCCCTAAATTATCAAATATGAAAGGAAATGTTCAATTTAACAGTTTCGTTAAATTGAACCCGAGCTAAAAGCGTCGAGAAATCATAGACCGCCTAGTGCGCTGGCACACAGCGTTGGTCTCCTATTTTCTTCTCGCTTTCTTAACGCTCTTGGTATCTTAATTATGAAACAATTATCATCTGCACAAATCCGCCAAATGTGGTTGGATTTCTGGAAATCAAAGGGTCACTCTGTTGAGCCTTCCGCAAATCTTGTCCCTGTTAACGATCCAACTCTCTTGTGGATCAACTCTGGTGTGGCAACGCTTAAAAAATATTTCGATGGCTCTGTCATTCCTGACAATCCACGGATTACAAACGCACAAAAATCAATCCGTACCAACGATATTGAAAACGTTGGTAAGACAGCTCGCCACCACACCATGTTTGAAATGCTTGGTAACTTCTCGATTGGTGATTACTTCCGTGATGAAGCGATTGAGTGGGGCTTTGAGCTCTTGACCAGCCCAGAATGGTTTGCCTTTCCAAAAGACAAGCTCTACATGACCTACTATCCAGATGATGTGGATTCTTACAATCGCTGGATTGCTCTTGGTGTTGAGCCAAGCCATCTCATTCCACTTGAAGATAACTTCTGGGAAATCGGTGCAGGTCCTTCAGGTCCAGATACGGAGATTTTCTTTGACCGTGGTACTGACTTTGACCCTGAAAACATTGGTATTCGTCTTTTGGAAGAAGATATTGAAAACGATCGTTACATCGAGATTTGGAATATCGTATTGTCACAATTCAACGCAGACCCAGCTGTTCCGCGTTCTGAGTATAAGGAATTGCCAAACAAAAACATTGATACGGGTGCAGGTTTGGAGCGTTTGGCAGCTATTTTCCAGGGGGCTAAGACTAACTTTGAAACCGACCTCTTCTTGCCAATTATTCGCGAGGTAGAGAAGATTTCTGGCAAAACTTATGACCAAGATGGCGACAATATGAGCTGCAAGGTTATCGCAGACCACATCCGTGCTCTTTCATTTGCTATCGGTGATGGTGCTCTTCCAGGAAATGAAGGCCGTGGTTATGTCCTTCGTCGCTTGCTTCGTCGTGCGGTTATGCACGGTCGTCGCTTGGGTATCACAGAACCATTCCTCTACAAATTGGTGGAAACAGTTGGCAACATCATGGAAAGCTATTACCCAGAAGTCCTTGAAAAACGCGAATTCATCGAAAAAATCGTCAAGCGTGAGGAAGAAACCTTTGCTCGCACCATTGATGCTGGTAGCGGTCACCTGGATGATCTTTTGGCTGACTTGAAAGCAGCTGGTAAGGACACTCTTGAAGGTAAGGACATCTTCAAACTCTACGATACCTATGGTTTCCCTGTGGAATTGACCGAGGAATTGGCTGAAGATGCAGGCTACAAGATTGACCACGAAGGCTTCAAGGCTGCCATGAAGGAACAGCAGGACCGTGCGCGTGCAGCTGTTGTCAAGGGTGGTTCAATGGGAATGCAAAATGAAACCCTGGCAGGTATTACCGAAAGTTCAACCTTTGTCTATGGACAAAATAGCCTAGATGCCAAATTGGCAGTGATTATCGTGGACAATGAGCGGACAGAAGCTGTGTCAGAAGGTCAAGCCCTTCTTGTCTTTGACCAAACACCATTCTACGCTGAAATGGGTGGTCAGGTTGCCGACCGAGGTGTGATTAAAAATGCTTCAGGTGATGTCGTTGCAACAGTTGTGGATGTGCAGAAAGCACCGAATGGTCAGCCATTGCACACCGTAGAACTCTCTGCCAGCATTTCACTAGGTCAAACCTACACACTTGAAATCGACACAAACCGTCGTCGTGGCGTTGAGAAAAACCACACGGCAACTCACTTGCTCCATGCTGCCCTTCACCATGTCATCGGCGAGCATGCAACCCAGGCTGGTTCCTTGAACGAGGAAGGCTTCCTCCGCTTTGACTTCACACACTTTGAAGCGGTGACTGCTGATGAACTTCGTCGTATTGAAAATGAAGTCAATGAAAAAATCTGGGAAGCCTTGGATATTGTCACAGTTGAAACGGATGTTGATACGGCTAAAGAAATGGGTGCTATGGCCCTCTTTGGTGAGAAGTATGGCAAAGTGGTCCGTGTGGTTACAATCGGTGACTATTCTATCGAGCTTTGTGGTGGTACCCACGTTGGCAATACTGCTGAAATCGGTCTTTTCAAGATTGTCAAAGAAGAGGGAATCGGTTCAGGAACTCGCCGTATTTTAGCGGTGACAGGCAAGGAAGCTTTCCTAGCTCTTCGTGACCGCGAGGATGCTCTCAAAGCTGTTGCGCAGACCCTTAAAGTGCCACAAATCGACCAAGTGCCGACAAAAGTGGAGGCACTGGCTGCGGAGCTCCGCGATTTGCAAAAAGAAAACGCTAGTCTGAAAGAAAAAGCAGCGGCAGCAGCTGCTGGTGATGTCTTCAAAGATGTTAAAGAGGCAAACGGTGTTCGCTACATTGCTAGCCAGGTCCAAGTTTCAGATGCAGGCGCCCTCCGTACCTTCGCTGACAACTGGAAGCAGAAAGACTACTCTGATGTCTTGGTGTTGGTTGCAGCCATCGGCGACAAGGTCAATGTCCTTGTGGCAAGCAAGTCAAGCGATGTCCATGCAGGAAACCTCATCAAAGTTCTTGCGCCAATCGTAGCAGGTCGTGGTGGTGGTAAGCCAGATATGGCCATGGCAGGTGGTAGCGATGCCTCTGCTATCCAAAACCTCTTAAACAGTGTGGCTGAAAACTTGTAATTTAACAAATGAAACTCTTTTATCCTTTGGATGAAGGAGTTTTTTGTATGCTATTCTAGTCATTTTGACAACATTCATAAACTTTTTGACAAAAATTATTATTTTTTTGACAAAGATACTTGTCAAAAAGAAAAGGAAATGTTACAATGATATCAAGATAAAGAGATGAAAACGAATTCATCAGGTAAATAAACAGAAAGTAGGAAATAAATATGAAAAAGATAAACAATAGTGACATCACACGTTTTGTACAAGTACTGGCAATCATCTATCTAGTTTTTGTCCTGCTGGCTGACATCATGAAGTGGCAGCAGTTGGATAATACCCATGTCGTTCTTGCCATTTGCACTATCGCAGTGACAGATGAGCGCTTGTGGAAACTAGCTGGCAGAAAAGAGCAGAAGGAAGAAGATTAAAATTAGTCGAGAGTAAGTGGTGGAAAGTTATGAAAAACAATAACAATAAAAAAGGAATTTTGATTACAGGAACAAGCGTTGTGCGAGGAGTGCAGGTTCTAGTTGCACTATATTTGATTTATAGTTTAGTTAAAAACATCGTATTTGGTCGGGAGATAGATACCATGATACTCTTGATGATGATGAATTCTCTCCTTCTTTTAGAAGTCACTCTCAGCAGAGAAAAGGAGAAGAAAAATGAACAAGACAGTTAAAAATGGAATGAAAGTAGTCCTATTGTTTTTCGCACTCCTTTTGATAAATATTCTGGTCTTCAAAGTTCTAGCCTTACTAGGATTTGACCTTAGTTTGAACGAAGAGAGTTATTTAATTCCACCATTGATGGCGACACTTTTGCTCTATTTAAAACATGTTAATCCCAAGAAATAGTGACAAAAGCTAGGAAAAGATAGGAGAAACTTTATGAAACGTAGAATTTCAGCAGATATGGCAGCGATTATGATTGCAGGAACCTGTATTGTCGGATTATTGATTGGAGTTGCTCTAGGACTATATAGTTTAGTCTAGCTTGTAGGAAAATGAAGGAGTAGAAAAATGGAAGTGAAAAAGAAATTATATGAAGTCAATATCATGGAAAATAAGAAGTTTGTGTGGGGATTGAATATTCTTTCGACTGTTCTAATTTTCCCATTTGCTCTTCTATTCGGTAAGTTAGCCTTTTCCTTGTTGGCTAATGTAGAACAAAATTTGACACTTACCTTACCAGAGTTATGGATAGGAATGGTTCTATTTCCTCTTTTGATAGTTGTGCATGAAGCGATTCACGGTATCTTCTTCAAGGTTTTTTGTCCTGAAAATCCTGTCAAATACGGGATAAAATGGAAGTCCGGTATGGCCTATGCTACCAGTCCAGGTTCCCTCTACAATCGGATGCAAATGTTGGTAATTTCCCTGGCTCCCTTTGTCGTGATTAGTCTAGGCTTGACAATACTAGCGAGCTTAGGGGGAATGGACGTATCTCTTTATCTGATGGTAGCTACCATGCATGCGGCTGCTTGTGCAGGTGATTTCTACTATACCTATCTTTTATTGGTTAAGTTTGCTAAGGGGAATATAGCTGTCGAAGACACAGAAACAGGCTTGATTATCTACCAAGCCTAGAAAGGAAACAACATGGAATATGTCTTAAAAAATCGGCTCAAGGAGTTGCGGGCACGGGATAGCCTCAACCAGACTGAGTTGGCAAAATTAGCAGAAGTATCACGGCAGACCATTAGCTTGATTGAGCGTGGGGAATACACGCCTTCGGTGGTCATTGCCATGCGAATTGCACAGATTTTTAACGAAAATGTAGAGAATGTTTTTCAATTAGTGGAGGTAGAAGAATGAAACAGGGGAAACAATTAACGACAAAACAAAGATGGGTGAGGAATCTTATCTATTTACTTTCAGGAGCTATCTTTGGCGCATTTTGTGGCTTTTTTGGAGTATTGATTTCTAAGTTTGGATTACCGTCTTTTGTTACTTTAGATAACTTCTTGTTTTGTTTGCGTATCATTACTTTTGTAATTTTTGCCGGAACCATATATTTTGGTATTAAAGCTAATCAAAAATATCATCTTTACCATTCTATTTCAGATGAGGATGAAGAACACTTTGATGAACTGTATAAAAAAATGTATCGTAACCTAGAATATGCGACCATATCATTCAATGTTGCCGTATCATTGACTCTATTAAATTTAGTTCTAGGATTTGGAGTTACCTTCTTAGAAGAGAGTGCGGTTATGTACGGGTCAATTTTTGACTTGATCTTCTTTATCGTACTTCTAATCACTCAAGTGTTTATTATTAAATTAACAGAGAAAATTCGTGATTATAAGTTGTCTGCTTTTGCTACTGTAAAAGAAATGAAGGATTTTATGGAGGCAATGGACGAAGGTGAGAAACAAGCAAACTACGAAATGAGTTTCCAAATCGTTTTTACCTTGAACCAAATTGTGTTACCAGGTTTGTATCTATTCCTATTTGTACTCAGTATGCTATTGCAGGAACGACAAATTACAGCCTTTCTAGTTGTTGCCTTTCTTCACATTTACATCAATGTCATGCAGGTTCGCATGATCCGTCGTTATTTTAAATAAGAATTTTTGAAAGATTTTGAGGTGATAGCTATGAAAAAGGAAAATCTACACATTCGAGCAATTCGTTATTTCTATGATATCGTTGGTGAGTTAGACGAGATGTCTTATGCGGCCTTGACCAATTTCGGCAACAATATGTATATGCTCTTTATGACAGTAACACTGCTGAGCTTCCTAGTTAGCTTTGCGCTGGGAGAAGATGTTATGGGGATCAGCCTCTTCTTGACACTTGTTTATTCTCAGGTCAAGCAAGAGGCCACTATTAAACGGCTGGGCTTGGATAAATTGTTTGTTGCCAAGGCTGATGTGAAATTGGCTCGGAAGAAAATGATGAAACGAACTCTGTATCAAACCCTACAGATTGCCGTTTTGAGTTTGCTGGTTAGTATTGGCCTCTGGCAGTTACAAATTCCACAGGAAAGTGGAACATCTGCAGCAGAGTATTTCCAGTTTGTCACTCCCATGACAGTTGTTCTTCTGACCTTAGTAGGATTTGTTAGTTTCTACTTTGCCAATCGTAAGAAAATCACATTCATTTAATGTAAATGGAGGTATCAACAATGAAAGTCTTTAAGAAAATTTATCTTGCTTCATTTATCGGTCTTGGCTTGTACGCAGTTGGCTATGTTTTCGGAGAATGGCTGGCTACTGGGCAGATTGATTTGTCAAATCTGAATATCCTTCTGCCGATGGTTTTGGGCTTGCCAGCTCTGCTATTGATCAAAAGAGGTGCTAAGAACTAATTGAGTGATATAAAGGAGATTGCTATGAATAGACTTGGAAATGTCAAAGATTGGAATGTGGTAAAAAACTGGAAATTTCTCTTAGTGGGATTGGTTGTCGTTGTACTGAATGGATTGACCCAGATGGCGATTTTCTCCTTACCAAATTTTGATGGGAATAATCTACTGCTTGCTGTAGCTATCTTGTTGGTTGCTGTGGTGCTTGGACTTATAGTGACGGGCAAATTAGGCTTATGGAAAAGTGAGCAGAAGTGGGGAGTTTTCACGAATATTGGCTTTGTCACCCTTGCTTTTATCGTTATGTTTGGTCTGAAAATGATTGGTGGGCAACTGATTGCGCTGGAAGAAGGGTATAGCAAAATACCATCCAACCAAGAAATGATCAACAACTCTGATATGCCGACCGTGCTCCTGTTTCTCTTTGCGGTACTTTTTGCCCCAGTTCTGGAGGAATTGATTTGTCGTGGTATTCTGATGGGCAAGGTCTTCGGTAGGCAGTCGGTGGTCGGTCTGCTTCTGTCTAGCTTTCTATTTGGTCTTGTACATAGTCCGACCAATATCGGTTCTTGGGTTATCTACGGAGGTATGGGTCTGGTTTTAGGTCTAGTCTATCGTATTTCAGGTAACTATTCCAATGCACTCATCTTACACAGTCTCAATAATCTTCTCGGATTTTTGCTCATGCTAGTCATGAAAAGCCTGGGTTTGATTTAGGAGGTAAAAATGGAACTATTTTTATGGATAGCCTTTGCTTATTTATTGTTCACTTACCTGTCAGATAGGAAAAAGGTGAAGCAGTGCAAAGCAAGGTGAACAAACTACAAAAAGGTCTAAAAGGAGAAAATCAGATGTCTGTTTTATTAAAAGAATTGGTCGGAAGTAAAGCCAAAATCCGTTTCGATGAGGAATTTATGACCATTTACGAATACAGCATTTTAGCTGTGGATGAGGATTGGGTTAAAATTTCCCGTGAATTAGCGACAGGAGAGATGGAAACCAAATTGGTTCGGGTCGATAATATTGTTGATGTGACTGTTTTAGAATAAGGAGGAATACATCATGAAGAAATTTTTAAAACATTCTGGTTTATTATTAGCCTATTACATTGCCTATCAATTCGGTGCCCAGTTCCTCCAGTTACCATGGGCTACTGAGCAGGTAGAGGGTATTCCAGCTAGTGCTGCAGAGGGTTTGTATTGGTTTGGACTGATTGTGGGTCTGCCCTTGTTAATTGGTTTTTCCTACCTTCTTTGGAAAGTCTTGTATCCAAGACAAACAATGCAGCTGACGCTAGATAAGCCTTGGCTGAAGCATATGGCCTATCCGTTACTAGCCTATCTTGCATTCTTCATTCTCCAGTTTCTAGTACCAGTTCCTGAATCGGACAATCAGAAGAATGCAGTTGCCTTTATCCAGTCTGCACCTATTCACTCCTTTTTCCTGGTAGTCATTTTTGCAGGTATCTTTGAAGAATTGATTTTCCGTGGTTTCATGGCAACCTATTTCTTCCCTAAATTATCGGATGTCAAATCTGTGGTGCTCTATGGTCTAGTTTCAGGAACCCTCTTTAGTTTTGTGCATGGTCCAGCAACCCTACCGCAATTTTTGATTTACTTTACAATGGGGATAACTTTTGCCTGGCTCTATTTGGTGAAGCAAGACATTCGTTACCCAATGGCTCTACATATGCTTAACAACGGCATTTCTTATTTGATGATATTATTTTTAGCATAAAAAGAAAGCAGCTCAGATGAACTGCTTTTTTTGATTATAAACCGTAGAGGTAATCATCATCCTGCATAGCTTCCACTTCACCAAGAAGATAGCCGTTACCGACTTGGGAGAAGAAGTCGTGGTTAGATGTACCAGTTGAAATACCGTTCATGATGATTGGGTTGACATCATCTGCTGAATCAGGGAAGAGTGGGTCCTGTCCCAAGTTCATGAGGGCCTTGTTGGCATTGTAACGAAGGAAAGTCAAGACTTCCTCAGTCCATCCAACTGCATCGTAGAGGGAGCGTGTGTAGCCTTCTTCGTTTTCGTAGAGTTGGTAGAGCAGGTCGTACATCCAGTCGCGAAGCTTATCTTGTTCTTCCTCGGACAATTCATTGAAACCAAGTTGGAACTTGTAGCCGATGTAGGTACCGTGCACAGACTCGTCACGGATAATCAGCTTGATGATTTCAGCAACGTTCGCTAGCTTGTTGTTACCAAGATAGTAGAGTGGCGTGAAGAAACCAGAGTAGAAGAGGAAGGTTTCTAGGAAAACGCTGGCTACTTTCTTTTCAAGTGGTGTACCTGTTTCGTAGATTTCGTTGATGATCTTTGCCTTGCGTTGCAAGTATTCGTTGCTGTTGGTCCATTCAAAGATGTCTTCAATCTCAGACTTGGTGTTCAAGGTTGAGAAGATAGAAGAGTAAGACTTAGCGTGAACAGACTCCATGAACTGAATGTTGTTGTAAACAGCTTCTTCGTGTGGTGTCCGAATATCGTTGCGCAGGGCTTGGACCCCTGTTTCAGACTGCAGGGTATCCAAGAGGGTCAATCCACCGAAGACCTTACCAACCAGGTCTTTTTCTTCAGCAGTCAGTTTACGCCAGTCATCCAAGTCGTTTGATAGGGGGATACGCGTATCAAGCCAGAATTGCTCAGTCAACTTTTCCCAAGTGGACTTGTCAATTACATCCTCAATGGCGTTCCAGTTTATGGCTTTGTAGTAGGTTTCCATAGTTTTCTCTTTCTTTTCTAGAAATATCTATACTATTGTAACATATTTTCTGCTAAAAAACGCCCAAAGGACGTTCATTAGATTGGTTTGTGAATGTCTCAATCTTTCCGGTCTAGTAAGCTAGCCAATCCGCTCATAGCGGTTGGCGTAGATTAGGTAGTTGGCTTGCCAACAGCTAAGCTTGTGAAAGTTACGACCTGAGAAAAGTCGTTCGAACTTAACGACTTTTCGAGGTAGTAAGCCACTTAGGTACTGACCAAATAGTCAGTACCGTTCATTCATTAGATGCTTTAGCATCAATGAATGTTAGTGTCTTGAAATCGAGTTCGGGCTAAGGACTTGGCAAAAAAGATAAATCCCTTTGAGATGCAAGACATCTCTGCGGTATTTCCTATTTTTGCTGTGTCCTTTTGACGCCCTCACATCTTACGACACGTAGAAACTGAAGACGATATTTCTTCAGTTTCGAAGTTAGTAAGGTAGCTAGCCAATCCGCTCATAGCAGTTGGCGTAGCTTAGCTAGTTGGCTTGCCAACAGCTAAACTTGTGAAAGTTACGACCTGAGAAAAGTCGTTCGATAATAACGACTTTTCGAGGTAGTAAGCTACTTAGGTACTGACCAAATAGTCAGTACCGTTCATTCATTAGATGCTTTAGCATCAATGAATGTTAGTGTCTTAAATCACACAACTTTCACATTGGTTTGCGCCGACTTCTTCGCCGTCATCGGTAAAGGTACGGATGTAGTAGATAGACTTGATACCCTTGTTGAAGGCGTAGTTACGGAGGATAGAGAGGTCACGAGTGGTTTGTTTGTTCTCTTTTTTCCATTCGTAAAGGGCTTTTGGCAATTCACTGCGTAGGAAAAGAGTGAGGGACAACCCTTGGTCAACGTGCTCCGTTGCAGCAGCGTAGACATCGATGACCTTGCGCATATCCATGTCATAGGCAGACTTGTAGAATGGAATGGTTTCTGTTGCCAAACCTGCTGCTGGATAGTAGATTTTACCGATTTTTTTCTCTTGGCGTTCTTCAATCCGTTGGGTAATTGGATGAATAGAAGCAGAAACATCGTTGATGTAGCTGATAGAACCGTTTGGTGCAACAGCCAGGCGGTTTTGGTGGTAAAGACCATCTGCCATGACTTTCTCACGGAGGTCAGCCCAATCTTGTCCGCTTGGAATAAAGATGCCTTCGAAAAGCTCTTTCACACGGCCAGATTGCGGTTGGTAGTCACCAGTCACATATTTATCAAAATATGTACCGTCTGCGTATTTTGATTTGTCATAGTTGTGGAAGGTCGCCTTGCGTTCACGGGCAATATTGTTTGATTCTACCAAGGTCCAGTAGTTAAGGAGCATGAAGTAGATATTGGTAAATTCCACAGCTGTTTTTGATCCGTAATCGATCAAGTTTTGTGCCAAGTATGAGTGAAGTCCCATGGCACCAAGTCCGATAGAATGCGCACGTTCATTTCCAGCCTCGATAGACGGCACCGCAGAAATGTGCGAATGGTCAGTCACGTAAGTAAGAGCACGTGTCATGGTACGGACAGAAAGTCCAAAGTCAGGCGACTTCATGAGGTTGACGATGTTGGTCGAACCAAGGTTACATGACACATCTGTACCCAATGTTAAAAATTCTTGCTTGTCATTGATAACACTTGGCGTCTGAACTTGAAGAATTTCTGAACAGAGGTTGGACATGATAATCTTACCGTCAACAGGATTGCTACGGTTGGCAGTGTCGATGTTGATAACGTAAGGATAGCCAGACTCTTGTTGAAGTTTAGAAATCTCAGTTTCTAGGTCACGTGCCTTGATTTTTGTTTTACGGATACGTGGGTTTGCTACTAACTCATCGTACTTTTCAGTAATATCAAGGTAGCTGTAAGGCACACCGTACTCTAATTCCACAGAGTATGGGCTGAAGAGGTACATATCTTCATTTTTACGAGCCAATTCGTAGAACTTATCAGGAACAGTGATACCCAACGACAAGGTCTTCACGCGCACTTTCTCATCGGCATTTTCCTTCTTAGTCGAAAGAAAGGCGACAATGTCTGGGTGGAAAACATCTAGGTAAACAACCCCAGCTCCTTGGCGTTGCCCAAGTTGGTTAGAGTAGGAGAAGCTGTCCTCAAAGAGTTTCATGACAGGAACGACACCAGAAGCAGCTCCCTCGTAGCCCTTGATTGGTGCGCCTGCCTCACGCAAGTTGCTGAGGGAGATGCCGACGCCACCACCGATACGGGACAATTGCAGAGCAGAGTTGATAGAACGTCCAATAGAGTTCATGTCGTCTGTGACTTGGATGAGGAAACAGGACACCAACTCACCACGACGAGCACGACCTGCGTTGAGGAAGGAAGGAGTAGCTGGCTGATAACGCAAATGGATCATTTCGTTGGCCAAATTCAAGGCCAATTCTTCATTGCCCTCTGCAAAATACAAGGCGTTGAAGAGAACACGATCTTCCATGCTCTCCAAGTAGTAGGCACCGTCGTTGGTTTTAAGGGCATACTGATTGTAGAACTTGTAGGCTGCCATGAAGGACTTGAAGCGGAAGTTTTGGTCCTGTAAAAATTGATGGATTTTAATGATAAATTCTGGGCTATACTGGTCCAAAAATTCTTTTTCAAGATAATTTTCTTCTACTAAATAAGCAATCTTGTCTAAAATGCTATCAAATTGCTTAGTATTTGGAAGGACATTTTCATTAAAGAAAGCTTTAACTGCTTCCTGATCCTTGTGGAGAGGAATTTGTCCATTGACTGGACGGTTGATTTCGTTATTTAAACGGAAGTAGGACACATCGCCTAATTCTTTCAAACTCATAATCGCGATCTCTTTCTATACTAGGGGTAACTTGGTATAGTTTATACCAAGGCTTTCAATTTTGTTGGTTGGAAACCAGAGAAAACTTCATTTTCAGTTTCAATAACTGGCGCTGCTGAGAAACCAAGGTTTTTAACATGTTCGATAAATTCAGGTTGCTCGTCTAGATTGATTTCTTTGTAGACCACATTGTGCTCATCAAGAAATTTTTTACTCATTTTACATTGAACACAATTATTTTTTGAATAGATGGTAACCATTCAATTTCTCCTTTTTAAAATAAATATACCAGACTAGCATACAAGATTTTTGGGGCAAAGTCAAGAAGGAAGTCCATAACTATCACAAAATATAGTATGACAAAAAACGAATAAACACCATATCTTGTGTAAACGGCGCAAATCCTTTGAAACCAAGCTTTCAAGATGTTTTCAGAACTTTTATAATCTCATAAAAAATAGTTTTACTGAAAGAAACGCAAAAAATTCTTGAAAATGATTTCAAAAAGTGATATAATGCTTTTTGTAAGGGTTATCAAAAATAACTCAAAATTTTGTAAAAATAAAGGAGAATCCAACTATGGCTTCAAAAGACTTCCACATCGTGGCAGAAACAGGTATCCACGCACGTCCAGCAACTTTGCTTGTTCAAACTGCTAGCAAATTCGCTTCAGACATCACGTTGAACTACAAAGAAAAATCAGTTAACCTTAAATCTATCATGGGTGTTATGAGTCTTGGTGTTGGTCAAGGCGCTGATGTAACAATCTCTGCTGAAGGTGCTGATGCTGACGATGCAATCGCAGCTATCACTGAAACAATGGAAAAAGAAGGATTGGCATAAGAAGATGACAGAAATGCTTAAAGGAATTGCAGCATCTGATGGTGTTGCCGTTGCTAAGGCATATCTACTCGTTCAGCCAGATTTGTCCTTCGAAACTGTTGCAGTTGAAGATACAAATGCAGAAGAAGCTCGTTTGGATGCAGCTCTTGAAGCATCACAGAACGAGCTTTCTGTTATTCGTGAGAACGCAGTAGCTAGCCTTGGTGAAGAAGCCGCAGCTGTATTTGATGCACACTTGATGGTTCTTGCTGACCCAGAAATGATTGGTCAGATTAAGGAAACTATCCGTGCTAAGAAAACAAATGCTGAAACAGGTTTGAAAGAAGTAACGGATATGTTCATCGCTATCTTTGAAGGTATGGAAGATAATCCATACATGCAAGAGCGTGCAGCAGACATCCGCGACGTTGCTAAACGTGTCCTAGCACACTTGCTGGGTGTTCGTTTGCCAAACCCAGCGACAATTGATGAAGAGTCTATCGTTATTGCACACGACTTGACACCATCTGATACAGCGCAATTGAACAAACAGTTTGTTAAAGCTTTTGTAACAAACATCGGTGGACGTACAAGCCACTCAGCTATCATGGCTCGTACACTTGAGATTGCAGCTGTATTGGGTACAAATAATATTACTGAAATCGTAAAAGATGGCGATGTCCTCGCTGTTAACGGTATCACTGGTGAAGTTGTTATCAACCCATCTGAAGAAGTGATTGCAGAATTTAAGGCAGCTGGCGAAGCCTATGCTAAACAAAAAGCTGAGTGGGCACTCTTGAAAGATGCTCAAACAGTGACAGCTGACGGCAAACACTTCGAATTGGCAGCTAACATCGGTACACCAAAAGACGTTGAAGGTGTAAATGATAACGGTGCAGAAGCTGTTGGTCTTTACCGTACAGAGTTCTTGTACATGGACTCACAAGACTTCCCAACTGAAGACGAGCAATACGAAGCTTATAAGGCTGTTCTTGAAGGTATGAATGGTAAGCCAGTTGTGGTTCGTACTATGGATATCGGTGGTGATAAGGAACTTCCTTACTTCGATCTTCCACATGAAATGAACCCATTCCTTGGTTTCCGTGCCCTACGTATCTCTATCTCTGAGACTGGTAACCAAATGTTCCGTACGCAGTTGCGTGCCCTTCTTCGTTCATCAGTACATGGTAAACTTCGTATCATGTTCCCGATGGTTGCCTTGTTGACAGAATTCCGTGCAGCAAAAGCAATCCTTGAAGAAGAAAAAGCGAACTTGTTGGCTGAAGGTGTAGCAGTTGCAGATGATATCCAAGTGGGTATCATGATTGAAATCCCTGCAGCAGCAATGATCGCTGACCAATTTGCTAAAGAAGTTGACTTCTTCTCAATTGGTACAAACGACCTTATCCAGTACACAATGGCAGCAGACCGTATGAACGAACAAGTTTCATACCTCTACCAACCTTACAACCCATCTATCCTTCGCTTGATTAACAACGTTATCAAGGCTGCACACGCAGAAGGCAAATGGGCTGGTATGTGTGGAGAGATGGCTGGTGACCAACAAGCTGTTCCACTTCTTGTCGGAATGGGCTTGGATGAGTTCTCTATGAGCGCAACTTCTGTACTTCGTACACGTAGCCTCATGAAGACACTTGACACAGCTAAGATGGAAGAGTATGCTCAGCGTGCCTTGACAGAATGTGCAACGGCTGAAGAAGTTCTTGAACTTCAAAAAGAGTATGTTGATTTCAACTAATAGATAAAATGAGAAAACAAGGGTAGAAATATCCTTGTTTTTTCTATTACAAAAATAGACTTGCCGGGGCAAGTCTATTTTTGTCTTTAGTTCTTCTGATAAAACTTATTGTGCTGATAGATAGGATCAAAGGTTAAATTGATACCTAATTTGCGTAGAACACTCTTGTCTTCGTCAGATAGGATAACGGTCGAGTGGGCTTCGCTGCCGTTTAATTGTCCCAATTCCTTCATAGCTTGCGCAGCAACAGGGCTATCTTGTGCAGTGATGGCAAGGGTGTTTAGGATTTCGCTGGCATCGAGTCGTGTATTGTTTTTATCCAAATAATCTGCCTTCAATTCTTGAATTGGACGGATATAATTTGGCTCGATGAGAAGAGTTTCATCATCGATTTGTGCGATTTGCTTGATAGCATTGAGAAGAACAGTTGCAGTTGGTTTGAGGAGGTCAGAGGTCTTACCTGTGACAATCTCACCATTTGGCAACTGAATAGCAAGGGCAGGGCTTGAAGTTAGCTCTGCTTTTTCGCGCGCAGCGATAACAACCTTACGGTCAGCAGGTGTCACGCCTACCTCGTTCATGAGGAGCTCAATCTTTTTAACTGCTTGCTCGCCCACCCGCTCTGCCTTGAAATCAACCAAGGTTTGGTAGTAGCGACGGATGATTTCTTGCTTGGAAGCCTCGATAGCAGCTTCTTCATCTACGATAGAATAGCCCACCATGTTGACCCCCATGTCAGTTGGTGAAGCATAAGGGGATTTGTTCAAAATACGTTCAAAGGTACGGTTGAGGACAGGGAAGACCTCAATATCACGGTTGTAGTTGACCGCAGTTTTGCCGTAAGTTTGCAGGTGGAAGGGGTCAATCATGTTGAGGTCGTCCAGGTCGGCAGTTGCTGCTTCATAGGCCAAGTTGACTGGGTGGTGGAGTGGTAAGTTCCACACTGGGAAGGTTTCAAACTTGGCATAGCCTGATGTTACGCCATTTAACTGGTCATGGTAGAGCTGGGAGATACAGGTCGCCAATTTACCTGAACCAGGTCCAGGTGCGGTGACAACGACGAGGTTGCGACTGGTTTCAATGTAGTCGTTTTTGCCCATGCCTTCTGGTGAAATGATGTGGTCGATATCAGAAGGATAGCCCTTGATTGGGTAGTGGAGATAGGATTTGATGCCATGTTTTTCCAACTGTTTGCGGAAGGCATCTGCTGCTGGTTGGTTGCGGTATTGGGTAATGACCACAGAACCAACATAGATATCAATATCATTGAAGGTGTCAATCAAGCGGAAGACTTCTTGGTCGTAAGAAATCCCTAGGTCACCACGTGCCTTAGAATGTTCGATATTGCTGGCGTTGATGGCGATGACGATTTCTACTTGGTCTTTCAACTCTTGGAGGAGTTTGATTTTATTATCTGGTTCATAGCCAGGCAAAACACGGGCTGCGTGGAAGTCTTCCAGCATTTTTCCACCAAATTCCATGTAGAGCTTGCCTTCAAACTGGGCAATACGCTCTAAAATGTGATCACGTTGCAAATTCAAGTATTTAGTTGAATCAAATGCGATTTTTTTCATCCAATAAGTCCTCCGATGATGTATTAAATTTCGGGAAAAACAAAAAATGCCCCCTAAAACTAGGGAGCCTTTTCTCCGACCTCTCAAAAGAGGTGCCCGAACAATACTATACCAGACTGTTTTTGTTTTGTCAAGAATGGATAGAAAATCAAAAAAATTAAACAATCGCTTAAAAAATATTTAATTTTTATAAAATTAAGTGTTGACTTTATTAAAATAAAGTGTAAAATAATATTAAACAAATATTTAATATCTGTTTAAGGAGATGTTTATGAAAAAACTAGTCAACAATAAATTATTTCTATCCAGCTTTGTAGCGGATTTGATTTCCAACTTTGGTGACACACTTTACTATCTAGCCTTGATGAACTATGTTTTACTCTTACCAGATACCAAGTTTGCCTTGGCTATGATTACCGCATCTGAAACCTTGCCGATTTTGGCTGGCCTCTTTATCGGGATTTGGGCAGACAAGACCAAAAATAAATTGGATACCATTCTTGCAACCCTGCTGGTTCGTGTCGTTCTCTATGCCTTTGTTGGCTTCTTGATGGGATTTGCACCAGCCCTCTGGGTTGTAGCGGTGGTCTGCGTCATCAATTTCCTATCAGACTTGGCTGGTCAATACGAAAATGGGCTTTATATGCCAGTCAGCTTGCGGGTTGTGGCAGCGGAAGACCGCGAAACCGCAATGGCCTTCAAGATGACAGTGAGATCACTTTTGCAAATCGCCTTCCAAGCTAGCGGTGCCATTCTCATCGGCTTTATGTCTTACCAGAATCTCGCCTTCTTCAATGCAGGAACCTTCTTGGTCAGTCTTGCCATCATGGCAACCCTCCGTCCAGCTCTTGCCAAACTACTGAAGGAAAATCCTATCCAGCAAGCTGAGCAAGTGGAAACAGAAGCAGGTATTATCAAGGGCATGCGTAACAGTCTCAAGGAATCCTACCAAGCTGTTCAGAATATTCCAGTTCTCAAAGCGTCAATTATTACCATTGCTAGCTTGAATGCCATTTTTACCGCACTGTCACCATTAGTTATTCTCAATATGAAGGAGTTCTCAGACTTTGTGATTGTCAATGCAGGCACGACGGTGGCTTTGGTTTCTATTCTCTTCTCAGTCGGTAGTATCTTGGGCTCTAGTCTGGGTATGGCATTCTTTAAAAATGTCAGTCTAATAAACCTCCTCAAGTTCTCTACATTGATGCCTGTTTTACTTTTCTCAGGTTTCTTTCTTCACAACATCTATGTGGTACTGGCAGTTATCTTTGTAACGGCAGTTACTTTGGGAATTTTCAATCCAAAAATGAGTGCCCTTGTTATGAATGAATTGCCAGAAGATAAATTGGCGACTGTCGGTGGTGGGATTGACAGTTTCTGCCAGATTGGTATGGTAGGTGGTCAAGCCTTGGTAGCCCTTATGGTGACGGTGCTTTCTGCGACAAGTATTTCCCTCATCTTTCTCTTGCTTTCTGTGGGACTAGTAAGCTATACTATTCTTACAGGTCGTAAATCAAATAACGAAGTAGTTCAAGCTTAGAAAGTATGCGTATGAAATTAGATTACCGAGATTATAGAAGCGAAATTGTCGAAAAATTCTTTATTCCTTTAATTGTTAGAGAACGTGAGGAACCGATTGAGGCGGATTTTTCACAGAAAGAAAAAGACATTCTCAAAGATGCCTTGGACATTCGTGATGATATTGAAGAAAAGTTGGCAGATTTTCGTCAGGAAGTCAATCAAGTCTTTGTCTGGGGACATATTTTTAACATTTTGCATAGTCTTTATTTCTATCTCTTGAATGATGGGCAGGATCCAAAGACAGTTGAGGAAGCTTGTCAATTGATTTTAAAGCTGTCTCAAGAAGAAGTAGAAGATGCCATGCGGACCATGCTAGCGTCTGAAAATGACGGACATCGTGAGAAGACCCTCAGCCTCATGGAACTTTTGGAAAAAACGGATAAAAAGCCGGCAGATAAGTGGTACTGGTCACTGGCTATCCGCAATCCTTTAGAAACAGTTGAGCGGTCTGTCCATCTCCTGAACAAGCTACTCCCAATCTATCAGCCATATTTTGAAGGGGCAAGGACCGAGAGGGAAGAATTTGCTAGAGATTTTGACATTGAAAAACTCTACAGAGAATCCAAGCAGTTAGCCATGACCAGCTTAGATACTCTGGGTGTTGAAAATGCTCAATTCTTCGTTCTCAGTCCCTGGAATTATTGGTTTGCTTATTATGGCAATGAACAATTTGACTATATGAAAGTCGCTCTTTTAGCTTCCTGTCGAATTGATCAGATGATGCTGTCAAATGAGGAGCTGGATCTGGATGATTTGACAAGGGCTCTTAAAGTCATTAGTGATAGCACGCGTTACCAGGTCTTGGTGGAACTGACCAAGCCCCATGCCAAGAGCAAGGACATTGCAGAACGCCTGGCTATTACAGGGGCGGCAGTGTCTTTCCACACCCAAAAGTTGATTAACGGTGACTTGCTTCTCTTTAATGCCAAAGACAAGAATGTCAAATACAGTGTCAATCGCGACCTGCTCCTACAGGTGATTGATAAGTTGAAAGAGGATTTTGATTTGTAAAAAAAGCCTTGTAAGTGAGATCTTACAAGGTTCTTTTGTGCTTAATGATTAACCAGCTGAGCAGTTGGCAAGTGATGATGGTGATAAAGAAGACTAGCCAACCTTTCTGTATTATGGTCAGGGAATGATTTTCTAGGAAGAAAAAGCTGACTTCGACTGGGATAACATGGATAAAATAATAGTAACTGGCATATTCCTTTAGAAATTGGAATTTTTTCTGGCGGAAGAGGTCGGTGGTTAGGGTCCAAGCGACTAGATAGGCTGTGAATGGAATTAGGCTAAATAGAAAGTTCTTGTCGTAGCCCTGATTGAGATAGATGATTGTAGCCTCAAAAGTTAAAAGAGCTATGCAGACAAGTAGTTTGGTTTTTTGTTGGTGTTGGAAAATGGGGTGATTGAGTTTGTCGGCTAGGTAAAAGCCTGTCAGGACAAAAATCGGTGCGTAGAAGAGGCCGTTGCGGCTGGTGAAAAAGATGGTTTTGTAGCTGTCAAATGCGGTCAGGAAAATCGATTCTGCCAGGTAGGAGGAGTAGGTTTCGACTGAGCCTAGAAGATAGAGAAGGCAGGCGAGACAAGCTGTGATGCGCCAGCCCCATTTCTCCAAGGAAAAATGGACGAGGACAAGGCCAAGCAAGAAGGCGAGCATGTACCAGAGTTGGTAGCTGGTTCCGGTGTAGGTCAGTCCGACTAGGAGGGCGAGTGGGTAGTAGGGGAAGGGGATTTCTTGAAGAGTTAGGTAGAAGAGGTAGAAGGGCAGGTAGAGGGCGGACCAGGTCAGGTATTGTTTGCTGTAGCGGATCAGGTATTGTTTGGAGAGACTGGGGTAGTTGCGTCGGAGGAAGAAGCTGGCGGTGACCATGAAGTAGGGGACGACCATGCGACTAAAGATGGATTTTTGGATGAAGTGGAGCTGGTCTGCTTCAAATAGTCTACGGCAATGGAGGGCAATGACTAGAATGGCTCCCATAAATTGTAGGAGGGAGAGTAGTGAGGTGTTGAGTGGTTTTGGATTATGTTGCATGCTAACTCCCTTCTTTTTTCTTCCATTCTATCGAAAAAGGATGGATATGTAAATGTTTGCAAAAATAGGACGTTTGTACTTGTAGAAAGCTAAGCTGACAGGAGAAGTCCAGTGGAAAATGTGGTATAATGATAGGATGAAGTGAATTTGAAACTTCTATTTTGTAACGATTACTCTTTAGAAAGGAGTTAGATGATGAAATCTTTACATACAAAACTTTTGGCTGATTTTGGGATTGATTTTTCGGATTTGAATTTGTTGGAAACGGCCTTTACCCATACCTCTTATGCCAATGAGCATCGCCTTCTAAAAATTTCACATAATGAACGCTTGGAATTTTTAGGAGACGCTGTTCTCCAGTTGATGATTTCTAAGTATCTCTATCAAAAATATCCTGACAGACCAGAGGGGGAAATGTCTAAGTTGCGTTCGACCTTTGTTCGTGAGGAGTCTTTGGCAGGATTTTCACGTGCCTGTGGTTTCGATCGTTTTCTTCGTCTTGGTAAGGGGGAAGAGAAGTCTGGGGGACGCAATCGCGATACCATTTTAGGAGATGCTTTCGAGGCTTTCTTAGGAGCTCTGCTATTGGACAAGGGGGAAAAGACCGTGGAGGAATTTATCCATAAGGTCATGATTCCTCGCTTGGAAAAAGGGAACTTCGAGCGCGTGACTGACTACAAGACCGCCTTGCAGGAAATTCTGCAGGTCAATGGTGAGATTGCTATTGCTTATCAGGTAGTGGCTGAATCAGGTCCTGCCCATGATAAGACCTTTGAAGTGGAGGTGTCTGCCGACCAGCGTGTGATTGGTCGTGGTCGTGGTCGCTCTAAGAAATTAGCTGAACAAGCCGCCGCAAAAAATGCTGTGGAGGCTAGAGGATAGGTATGTATCTAAAATCGATTGAAATGCAGGGCTTTAAGTCCTTTGCGGATAAGACCAAGGTGGTCTTTGACCGTGGAGTAACGGCCGTTGTGGGACCGAATGGTTCTGGCAAGTCCAATATTACTGAAAGTCTACGTTGGGCCTTGGGGGAATCTTCTGCCAAGAGCCTGCGTGGAGGCAAGATGCCTGACGTTATCTTTGCAGGAACGGAAAGCCGCAAGGCTCTTAACTATGCCTCGGTAGTGGTGACCTTGGATAATTCTAGCGGATTTATTGCGGATAAGGCTAAGGAAATCAAGGTAGAACGCCACATTTATCGGTCTGGTGATAGTGAGTACCTGATTGACGGAAAGAAGGTTCGTTTGAGGGATATTCATGATCTTTTCATGGATACGGGCTTGGGTCGGGATTCTTTCTCCATTATTTCTCAAGGTCGGGTTGAAGCAATTTTCAATTCCAAGCCAGAGGAACGCCGTGCTATTTTTGAAGAGGCTGCAGGGGTCTTAAAATACAAGACCCGTAAGAAAGAAACGGAAAGCAAGCTGGCACAAGCTCAAGGAAATTTAGATCGCTTGGACGATATTATCTATGAACTGGACAATCAGGTCAAACCCTTGGAGAAGCAGGCTCAAACAGCCAAGAAATTTTTGGAATTGGATGGGCAACGTAAGAAACTGTATCTGGATGTTTTGGTTGCCCAGTTGAGGCTTGGTAAGGAAACATTATCGGAAAAAGAAGCTGAACTCGAAACTGTAAAAACGGAATTGACCAGCTACTACCAACAGCGGTCTGAATTGGAACAGGAAAACCAGACCTTAAAAGAGAAGCGTCATCGTTTATCTGAACAGATGGAACGTGAACAGGCTGTTTTGCTAGAACTGACCAAGTTAATCAGTGACTTGGAGCGAAAAATTGAGGTTCATAAACTGGAATCCAGTCAAAATGAATCCAGTCGTCAAGAGGCTCAAGAGCGTTTGGAAAGCATGCTAGAGAAGCGGGCTGGTTTGGTTCAACAGATTGGGCAAAGGCAAGAGAAAATTGGACAGTTGGAGTGGTCTTTGTCTAGCTTGAAAGAAGATATTGCTGCGGTGGATAAGGAAATTTCCTACTTCTCTGAAGATCCTGATCAGGTGTTGGACCATCTGCGTGAGCAGTATGTGGCGCTCATGCAGGAAGAGGCGGAAGCTTCAAACCGCTTGACCAAGCTTCAGCAGGACATTGCCAATCAAATCAGTCTGTCAGAAAGCAAGTCGGCAGATCTGGCACGTTTGCAGGTTGAGAAAGAGCTGGCTCAAGAAGAATTGGATAAGAGCCGACTTGCAGCAGAGAAAGCTGATCAAGTTTTGAAGGACTTACTGGGAGCCTATCAGACTAAGAAAGAAGAGCTAGATCAGGCACAGGCAGCCTATCAGGCTGAGCAAAGTAGTCTTTTTGATTTACTGGATTTATTGAAGGGCAAACAAGCGCGTCAAGCTAGCTTGGAAGCCATTTTAAAAAATCACTCCAATTTCTACGCAGGGGTCAAGGCTGTCTTGCAGGCTTCGTCTAGTCTGGGTGGCATTATCGGGGCAGTCAGTGAGCAACTGACCTTCGATAATCGTTACCAGACAGCCCTGGAAATTGCTCTGGGCGGGGCCAGCCAAAACGTCATTGTTGAAGATGAGGTCACAGCCAAGCGAGCTATTGCTTTCTTAAAGGAGAAGCGTCAAGGGCGGGCAACCTTCTTGCCTTTGACAACCATCAAGCCACGCCAGCTTTCTGGTCAGCAAGTTTCTCTCCTAGAAGCTTCCGACGGCTTTTTGGGGCTGGCTAGTGATTTGGTGACCTACCAGCCAAACCTAGATGCGATTTTCCAAAATTTACTGGGTACTATTGCGATTTTTGACACCATTGACCATGCCAATCAGGCGGCGCGTGCGACCAAGTTCCAGGTCCGCATGGTGACCATGGACGGGGCTGAAATCCGTCCTGGTGGAGCCTTTGCTGGTGGGAGCAATCGGAATAATAACACGACTTTTATCAAGCCTGAACTGGATGCTCTTTTGGGAGAAATAGCAGAGCTGTCTAGCCAGTTGCAGGAGCAAGAAAGCTTGGTGGCGACTAAGAAGAAAAGTCTAGACCAGATTAGAGAAAGCTTGGAAAGCATTAAGACCGAGGGTGAAGAGGCAAGATTGAACCAGCAGAGTGCTAGCATTCATCAGGAACAAGCAGAAAATCGTCTGGCCCAAGTGACAGCCCAATACGACCTGCAAATGAGCCAAGTCAGTCCAAGCATTTTGACCGAGCTGGAAGAAGAAGCGACCAAGGAAGAAGTCAATCTTCAAGCCTTGACGGAGAAAAAACAAGCCTTGGACCAGCAAATCAATCAGGTGCGTGACAATCGTGACAGTATCCAAGAAAGTTTACAAGCCTTGCAGACCCAGAAGGGACAACTGACCTTGGAGCAGGCAGAAGTTTCTAGTCAGTTGCGCTTTGAACAGACAGACCTGACACGCTTGCAGGAAGAAAAAGAAGCAACTGAAAAGGATATTTCTCTCCTAGAGGATATAATTGACCAGAAGTTAGTAGCTCTCGAAGATACAAGTATTGACATCCTTGAAGAGCAGTTGCATGCTGCGACTGACAAGCAAGTACAGACCAATCAGATTCAAATCCGCTTGAAATTTGAGCTGGAAGATATTGATGGGCAGTTTGAAGACTTGGAAGAAAGGTTGCAGCAAGCTCGGACTAAGAATGATGACCTCATTCGCAAACAGGCTAAGTTGGAAGCGGAATGTGAGCAAGCAGGAGATAGATTACGGACCTTGCTAGGCAATTTGACTGAGCATTTCAAAGTGAGCTTTGAAGAAGCTAGCAATCAAGCTAAGGAAGTTGAGAATTTGCCACTTGCTGAACAAAGTCTGAAAGACCTGGAACGTTCTATTCGTGCTCTCGGTCCTGTCAACCTGGATGCCATTGAGCAGTATGATGAGGTTCATAATCGTCTCACCTTCCTCAATGAGCAACGGACAGACATTTTGTCTGCGCGTGATTTGCTCTTGAACACTATTCATGAGATGGATGACGAAGTCAAGGAACGCTTCAAAGTCACTTTTGAAGCCATTCGCGAAAGCTTTAAGCAGACTTTCAGACAGATGTTTGGCGGTGGTTCTGCGGACTTGATTTTGACGGAGCAGGATATGTTGACTGCAGGTGTGGAGATTTCTGTTCAGCCTCCGGGTAAGAAAATTCAATCGCTCAACCTCATGTCAGGTGGCGAAAAGGCCCTCTCGGCCCTCGCTCTGCTATTTTCCATTATCCGCGTTAAGACCATTCCTTTTGTCATCTTGGACGAGGTGGAGGCAGCCTTGGACGAGGCCAATGTCAAGCGTTTCGGGGACTACCTCAATCGCTTTGACAAGGACAGTCAGTTTATCGTCGTGACCCACCGAAAAGGGACCATGGCGGCGGCGGATGCCATGTATGGGGTGACCATGCAGGAATCTGGCGTGTCCAAGATTGTTTCCGTGAAGCTGAAAGATGTGGAGAAATTATGATGGGGCAGGTTTTGTCCCCCTTCTTGTAGAAATCAGTAGGCAGAATTTTCTATCCATGCTATAATGAATGTAAACGGTTTAGCTGAAAGGAGCAATTCATGACAAATTTAAAGGAACAGGTTGGAATTAAGGCGGCGGAGTTTGTGAGGGATGGGATGATTGTTGGCTTGGGAACAGGTTCAACAGCCTACTATTTTGTCCAAGAAATCGGTCGTCGGGTGCAGGAAGAGGGTTTGCAGATTGTTGGTGTGACAACCTCTCATGCTACTGCAGACCATGCAGCTTCTTTAGGAATTCCTTTAAAGAATATAGATGAAGTTGACTATGTAGATTTGACAGTTGATGGAGCTGATGAAGTTGACGGAGCCTTCAACGGTATCAAGGGTGGCGGAGCCGCCCTGCTCATGGAGAAGGTGGTTGCGGTCAACAGCAAGGACAGCATCTGGATTGTGGATGAATCCAAGGTAGTTGATACCCTTGGAGCCTTCAAGTTGCCAGTGGAAGTGGTGCAATATGGTTCTGAAAATCTTTTCCGCCTCTTCGAGAAAAAGGGCTACCGCCCAAGTTTTCGGATGAAGGATGGTCAGAAACATGTGACAGATATGAAAAATTTCATCATTGACCTTGATTTGCAACGGATTGAAGATAGCTATGCTCTGGCTGACGAACTGGATAAGACAGTCGGTGTCGTGGAACATGGGCTTTTCATAGGCTTGATTTCTAAGGTCATTGTTGGCACCCCACAAGGACCAAAAATTCTTGAAAAGAAATAAAGTGAAAACGCTTCTCATTTTTATTTAATGGGGAGCGTTTTTATGGTATAATGAAAAGACGAACAATGGAACCTGTATATGCAATTCAGAAGTTCACTTGTAAATACAAGTTCTTAGAAAAAGGAGTTCTTATGTCTAAATTTAAACGTATTCACCTGGTGGTTATGGATTCTGTCGGAATCGGTGCGGCACCAGATGCAGACAAGTTTTTCAACGCTGGGATTGCGGACACGGAGTCTGACACCCTCGGTCACATCTCTGAAAAAGCTGGTTTGGCTGTACCAAACATGGCTAAAATCGGTCTTGGAAATATCCCTCGTGATACAGCCCTTGCGACTGTTCCTGCTGAGGAGAATCCGACTGGCTACGTGACCAAGTTGGAAGAAGTATCGCTTGGAAAAGATACTATGACAGGCCACTGGGAAATCATGGGACTCAATATCACCGAGCCATTCGATACTTTCTGGGACGGCTTCCCAGAGGAGATTTTGACAAAAATCGAAGAATTTTCAGGACGCAAAATCATCCGTGAGGCAAATAAGCCGTATTCAGGTACAGCTGTTATTGATGACTTTGGCCCTCGCCAAATGGAAACTGGGGAGTTGATCGTCTATACTTCCGCAGACCCTGTGCTTCAGATTGCAGCCCACGAAGACATTATTCCACTGGATGAATTGTATCGTATCTGTGAATACGCTCGTTCCATCACCCTTGAACGTCCAGCATTGCTCGGTCGTATCATCGCCCGTCCATACGTTGGTGAGCCAGGTAATTTCTCACGGACTGCCAACCGTCATGACTATGCCGTGTCACCATTTGAAGCAACTGTTCTCAACAAGCTTGCTGATGCAGGCGTGCCAACTTATTCTGTCGGCAAAATCAGCGACATTTTCAACGCATCAGGCATTACTAATGACATGGGTCATACCAAGTCAAATATGCACGGTGTAGATGTCTTGATTGAAACCTTGCAGTTGGCTGACTTTGAGAAAGGTTTCTCGTTTACCAACTTGGTTGACTTCGACGCTGTTTATGGTCATCGTCGTGACATTGAAGGCTATCGCGATTGCTTGCAGGAATTTGATGCCCGCATTCCAGAAATTATTGAGCACATGCGTGAGGATGACCTGCTCTTGATTACGGCTGACCATGGAAATGACCCTGCCTATGCAGGTACAGACCATACCCGTGAGTATGTGCCACTCTTGGCTTATAGCAAGTCCTTCACAGGAAGTGGTGTCTTGCCAGTCGGACATTTTGCGGACATTTCAGCGACTATCGCTGAAAACTTCGGTGTCGAAAAAGCCATGATTGGTGAAAGTTTCTTGGAAGGACTGGTTTAATGGAACAACTGACGGTCTATTACAATCCCGACTGCAGCAAATGTAAGAAATTACAAGTCTTATTGCCCAGTCAAGACCTGGACATCAAATGGGTTAATTATCTAGAAAATCCACTGACAGCGGAGGAATTGACAGCTCTTTTGAAAAAGATGGGCAGTCAGCCCTCTGCAGTCATTCGTTTGACAGAAGAAGAGCGAGCAGGCTTGTCAGAAGAAGAACTTTTCCAGTGTTTAGTGGAAGAACCTGCTACTCTTAATCGCCCCATTATCGAGCGAGAGCAGACAGCCTTCCTCTGTCGTCCCCTCGACATCATCAAGGAAAAAATGCCAGAATATGACTGGTCAGCTTATTTATAAAAGGAGAAAATATGAGTTTACTAGCAAAAATCAATGAAACAAAAGCTTTCTTAGAAGAAAAAGGTTTGGTCAAGCCAGAATTTGGTTTGATCTTGGGATCAGGCTTGGGCGAATTAGCGGAAGAAGTAGAAAATGCTATCGTAATTGACTACGCGGACATTCCAAACTGGGGCAAGTCAACAGTTGTGGGTCATGCTGGTAAGTTGGTTTACGGAGATTTGGCAGGCCGCAAGGTCTTGGCTTTGCAAGGTCGTTTCCACTTCTATGAAGGCAATCCGATGGAAGTCGTGACCTTCCCAGTCCGTGTCATGAAAGCTCTTGGCTGTGAAGGTGTGATTGTGACCAATGCCGCAGGTGGTATCGGCTACGGTCCAGGTACCCTTATGGCCATTACAGACCACATCAACATGACTGGTCAAAATCCACTGATTGGCGAAAACTTGGAAGAGTTTGGTCCACGTTTCCCAGATATGTCCAATGCCTACACCAAAGAATACCGTGAAAAAGCGCATGCTGTTGCGGAAAAATTGGGTATCAAGTTGGACAATGGTGTCTATCTCGGCGTGACAGGTCCTACCTATGAAACACCGGCAGAAATCTTGGCCTTCAAGACCATGGGTGCCCATGCAGTCGGTATGTCAACAGTACCAGAAGTGATCGTGGCAGCTCACTCAGGTATGAAAGTCTTGGGTATTTCTGCCATCACTAACTTTGCGGCTGGTTTCCAATCTGAACTCAACCACGAAGAAGTAGTAGAAGTAACTGAGCAAATCAAGGGCAACTTCAAGGGCTTGGTTAAGGCTATCTTGGCTGAATTGTAAGCATTCAAAATTAGAACAAAGAGGTACATTACATGTCAATCCATATTTCTGCAAAACCAGGTGAAATCGCTGACAAGATTTTGCTTCCGGGTGATCCACTTCGTGCTAAATTTATCGCTGAAAATTTCCTAGAAGACGCCGTTTGCTTCAACGAGGTCCGCAATATGTTCGGCTATACTGGTACTTACAAAGGTCATCGTGTCTCTGTGATGGGAACTGGTATGGGAATGCCATCTATCTCTATTTACGCCCATGAGCTCATCAATGATTATGGTGTGAAAAAACTCATCCGTGTGGGAACTGCTGGTTCTTTAAACAAGGATGTGCATGTTCGTGAATTGGTTTTGGCTCAGGCAGCAGCGACCAACTCTCGTATGATTAACATTGATTGGCCAGAATATGACTTGCCACAGATTGCTAGCTTTAATCTCTTGGATAAGGCCTATCATATTGCTAAAGAGCTTTATATCACTACTCACGTGGGCAATGTCCTGTCTTCAGACAGTTTCTACTCACCAAAACTTTTCAGCCGTAACTTAGAATTGGGTCAAATCGGTGTCAAGGCAGTTGAGATGGAAGCCGCAGCTCTTTACTATTTGGGTGCTAAATTCGGTGTTGAAACACTTGCTATCATGACCATTTCGGATAGCTTGGTCAACCCAGAAGAAGATACGACAGCAGAAGAACGCCAAAATACCTTTACGGACATGATGAAGGTTGGTTTGGAAACTCTGATTGCGGAGTAATTAGGACTAAACAGTAGCATGTGATAAGGAGGAGTGTATGACATTTGCACATTTTGAACCAACTCGCCATGTAGAAGATTTTCATTTGGCGGGGTTTGCATATTAGTCAGACAGTCCAGTGGACTGTCTGAGCTCGCTCCTTGAAAATGAAAAGGGAGCGATGGGGAAAAGATTTAAACGTACTACCTCCTTAGAAATGCTAGAAATGCTTGCTGAGCCAACCAATCCCTATGATTCAGAAGCAGTTGTTATTCTCTATCAAGGGAAAAAGCTCGGCTATATCCCCAAGCATAAGAATAGCCTAATTAGTCGCATGTTATTCTATGGACATGGTGACATTCTTGAAGCACGTGTTCAAATGATTGATCTCACTGAACATCCGGAGCGTCAACTTCGTGTGGTTGTTAAATTTAAAGATAATCGTAAAAAATAAGGGATAGAGCAAACAGTCCATTCGGATTGCTGCATAATAAAAGGCGAACTATATACAGTTTTGTATTATAGCTTGCCTTTTTTTGTTAAATAGGGTATAATTATCATATAGAAAACGTTTACAAAAAAATAAGAAACGTTTCTGAATGATTACATTAACATATACAAAAGGAGATAAGCAGTGATTAATTTACAAAATTTTGTCCAATCTATGTATGCCAAGCGCATCGAGGACTGTTCTGACCATGAACTTTATTATGCTTTGCTTGCATTTACTAAGCAACAGAGCGAAGCTAAGTACACCAATGAGCAGAAGAAGAAAGTCTACTACATTTCTGCAGAATTCTTGATTGGTAAACTCTTGTCTAACAACTTGATCAACTTGGGTGTTTATGATGAGGTGAAGAGCCAGCTTGCAGCTGCAGGTAAGGACTTGATTGCTATCGAAGATGTGGAGATGGAGCCATCTCTTGGTAACGGTGGTTTGGGTCGTTTGGCTGCTTGCTTCCTTGATTCCATTGCTAGTCTCGGTCTCAATGGAGATGGTGTGGGTCTTAATTACCACTTCGGACTTTTCCGTCAGTTGTTTGAATACCACCAACAATCTGCGGTGCCAAACGAGTGGATTACACCCCGTTCTTGGTTGACAGAGTCACCGATTTCATACCAAGTGCCATTTGCTAACTTTACCTTGACTTCTAAGTTGTACGATATTGATGTGCCAGGTTATAAGACTGAGCGGAAGAATCGCCTGCGCTTGTTTGACCTTGGTTCTGTAGATGACAATATCATTTATGATGGCATTGAGTTCGATAAGGAAGATATTTTCCGTAACTTGACCCTTTTCCTTTATCCAGATGATTCGACAGATGAGGGTAAAGTACTCCGTATCTTCCAGCAATATTTCATGGTATCCAACGCGGCTCAACTCTTGATTGATGAAGCGGTTGCCAAAGGTTCAAATCTGCATGACTTGCCTGATTATGCAGTGGTTCAAATCAATGATACCCACCCATCCCTTGTCATTCCAGAATTGATTCGTCTTTTGGAACTTCGTGGCATTTCCTTCGATGAGGCAATCGAAATTGTTAAGAAGATGACTGCCTATACCAACCACACAATCTTATCAGAAGCCCTTGAAAAATGGCCGCTTGACTTCTTGAATCGTGTGGTGCCTCACTTAGTACCATTTATCGAGGAGTTGGACCGCCGTGCCAAAGAAGTGAAAAATGACCCAGCGGTAAATATTATCGATGAGCATGGTCGTGTTCACATGGCACACATGGATATTCACTATGGCTACTCTATCAACGGTGTGGCGGCCCTCCATACTGAGATTTTGAAGACATCTGAGTTGAAAGCCTTCTACGAGCTCTATCCAGAGAAATTTAACAACAAGACGAATGGTATCACCTTCCGCCGTTGGCTCATGCATGCCAACCCAAGCCTAGCTAGCTACCTTGATGGCTTACTTGGCCATGGTTACCACCATGATGCCAGCGAGTTGGAAAAACTCTTGGACCACAAAGACAGCAAAGAATTGAAGAAATGGTTGGAAGAAACCAAGCAGCACAACAAGCGTAAGTTGCAACGTCATATTGCTAAGACGCAAGGTGTGGAGGTCAATCCAGAGTCTATCTTTGACGTGCAAATCAAGCGTATGCATGAGTACAAGCGTCAACAGATGAATGTTCTCTATGTTATCCACAAGTATTTGGATATCAAGGCTGGCAATATCCCAACTCGTCCATTGACAGTCTTCTTTGGAGGAAAAGCAGCACCAGCTTACACAACGGCTCAAGATATTATCCACTTGATTTTGGTCTTGTCACAGGTTATCAAAAATGATCCAGAAGTAGCACCACACTTGCAGTTGGTTATGATTGAAAACTACAACGTAACGGAAGCTAGCTTCATCATCCCAGCGGCAGATATTTCGGAGCAGATTTCTCTTGCATCTAAAGAAGCTTCTGGTACTGGTAACATGAAATTCATGCTCAATGGTGCCTTGACCATCGGTACAGATGATGGTGCCAACGTGGAAATTCATGAATTGGTCGGCGATGAAAATATCTACATTTTCGGTCAAGATAGCCAAACTGTTATCGACCACTATGCAAATGGAACCTACCATCCATATGCCTTCTACGAGCGCGAAGCCATCCGTCCATTGATTGATTTCATCACTTCTGATACCATTCGTCAGGCTGGTGGTATCGATGAACGCCTATGGCGCTTGCAAGACAACCTCAAGCACAAGGACCACTTCATGACCTTGCTAGACTTGGAAGACTACATTGCGACCAAGGAAAGAATGTTGGCAGATTACGAAGATCGTGACAGCTGGTTGGATAAGGTTATCGTCAACATTGCTAAAGCAGGATTCTTCTCATCAGACCGCACTATTCAACAGTACAACGAAGATATCTGGCATTTGGAAGCTAAGTAAACTAATACTCTTCGAAAATCAAAATTATCCGTTGTCAAGAGCCTAGATGAACTTCAGTTCTATCGTCGGCTTCGTTTCCTAGGCTACTCTTGATTTTCATTGAGTATAAATAAACTAAAAATGACCTTGCGGGGTCATTTTTTCTGTGTTCTGTCAGAGGTATTTCAGTTTAATAAGAAGGGAGGGCTGTAGAAAATAATTTTAGGGACAGTATGCTATAATAGTCCTATGAAAAAACGACCGACATCTGCCTATATCCACATTCCATTTTGTACCCAGATTTGTTACTACTGTGATTTTTCCAAGGTCTTTATCAAGAATCAGCCTGTTGACGAGTATTTGGCTGCCCTCATGGAAGAGGTCAAGTTTTACGACCTGCCAGCCCTCAAGACCCTCTACATCGGAGGCGGAACACCGTCGGCCCTCTCGGCAGACCAGCTGGATTATCTCCTGACTAATCTGGAGGACCTGCTGGACTTGTCACAGCTGGAAGAATTCACTATCGAGGCCAATCCAGGTGACTTGACGGCGGATAAGATTGCGGTTCTGAAAAAATCCAAGTGCAATCGAGTGTCTCTTGGCGTTCAGACCTTTGATGACCGCATGTTGAAAAAAATTGGTCGCAGCCACAATCAAGCCCAGATTTATGAAACCATTGCAGCCCTCAAGGAAGCGGGTTTCCACAATATTTCCATTGACCTGATTTATGCTCTACCTGGTCAGACCATGGAGCAGGTGGTGGACAATGTCGCCAAGGCCTTAGAGCTAGATATTCCCCACATGAGCCTCTATAGCTTGATTTTGGAGAACCATACGGTCTTCATGAACCGCCAACGCCGCGGCAACCTCCATCTGCCCAATGAAGATGTGGAGTCCGATATGTTCGACTACATCCTTCAAGAGTTGGAGAAAAACGGCTTTGAGCACTACGAAATTTCCAACTTCACCAAGCCAGGCTTTGAAAGTCGCCACAACCTCATGTACTGGGACAACTCGGAGTACTATGGTCTAGGAGCTGGAGCATCTGGCTACATCGACGGCATGCGCTACCGCAACCGCGGCCCCATCCAGCACTACCTCAAGTCTATCCGCGAAAAAGGCCATTCCCGCCTGCACGAAGAATTCCTCAGCCAGACCGAGCAAATGGAAGAAGAGATGTTTTTAGGCTTACGGAAAAAAACTGGCGTGTCTATCGAGCGATTTGAAGAGAAGTTTGGCATTTCCTTCGAAGACCGCTACGGTCAGGTGGTCAGAGACTTGAAAAATGAAGGTCTCTTGCAAGAAGAAGACCGTTGGATTCGGATGACGAAAAAGGGATTGTTTCTGGGCGATACAGTTGCCGAGCGTTTCATTATAGAAGATTAGAAAGAGGACACAATGGGACTAAGTTACCAAGAAGAGTTCACCATTCCCTTTGATATGGTGGATGTCAAACAAGAAATCAAACTGCCTGACTTTATTTCCTACTGTCTTGGTGTGTCAGGTCGGCAGTCGGAAGAACTGGGGCGTAGTGACCTCTATGTTTTTCAGGAATTTGGCTTGATTTGGGTGGTGACGGATTACGAACTAACTATTCAAAGCTTGCCTAAGTACAATGAAACCATCACGATAAAAACAGAAGCGGTTGCCTACAACAAGTTTTTCTGTCATCGGATGTTCTATATCTACGATGAAGCGGGCAATCTCTTGCTGGACATTATATGCTATTTTGTCCTGATTGATTTTGAAACTCGCAAGGTGGCGCCTGTGCCAGAAGATTTGATTGCTCCTTATCAGTCTGAGCAGGTCAAGAAATTGCCTCGGGCTCCCAAGTATCAGCTCTTGGAAAATCCATCTGTTCAAGAATTTCCTGTTCGCTATTTTGATTTGGATATGAATGGTCATGTCAATAATGGCAAGTATCTGGAATGGATGTATGAAGCACTGGGTTATGATTTTCTGCTCTGCCATGTTCCTAAAAAAATCCAACTCAAGTATCTTAAGGAAGTAGAGGCAACTAGCTTGGTGAGTTCACGCATGGTGGAAGAAGCTGGTGTCAGCCAGCATGAGATTGTGGTGGATGGGCATATCCATGCGCAAGCTGTCATAGAATGGAGGGAAAGTTATGTCGCAGGATAAGTGGTTGGAATGGGCTGTACGTTTACAAGCCTTGGCTCAGACAGGCTTGGCCTATGGAAAAGATGTCTATGACATGGAGCGTTTCGAAGAAATCAGACAGATTGCGGCGGAAATGTTGGTAGAGCCATCTGGACAGCCCTTGGAAGTGGTGAAAGACTTGTTTTGCAATGAAACAGGCTATCAGACACCCAAGCTGGATACCCGCGCAGCTATTTTCCAAGAGGATAAAATCCTATTGGTCCAGGAAAACGATGGGCTCTGGTCCTTGCCAGGTGGGGATTGTGTCATAATAATGACAGGTGCTTAAAACGCTGTCAAATCAAGGATTTGAGTGTTCTACAATCTGTTATTAAGGAGGAAAAATTTATTTTTTATTTATAATATCATATCGCACAAGCGAGGACATTTTAATAAGTGTTCTCGTTTTTTTATTTTCAGGAGGAATTCATGCAAAAGAAGGAACAATCATCACGCCAAATCGTGATATGTCATCTCGTGACTATTTTAGGAGTTGATATTGAGAAAGCAACTCATCTGGTTGATGAATTGGAACAAGTAGGTTTAATCCGATTTGATGAATTTGGAAATGTTGGAATTTTAGTCTTGGAGGGACAATCATGAAACGAATTACCGCTAATCAGTATCAGACATCAGAGCGTTATTATAAACTCCCTAAAATTTTGTTTGAGAGTGAACGTTATAAGGATATGAAGCTGGAGGTTAAGGTAGCCTACGCGGTTTTAAAAGATCGGTTGGAGTTGTCTTTGAGTAAAGGTTGGATTGATGAGGATGGGGCTATTTATTTGATTTATTCCAATTCAAATCTGATGGCACTTTTAGGCTGTTCAAAGTCAAAACTACTCTCTATCAAGAAAATATTACGCGAATATGGCTTAATCGATGAAGTCCAACAGTCCTCTAGTGAAAGAGGTCGAATGGCAAATAAAATTTACTTGGGGGAATTAGAACATGAAACTACCCCAGTCTTACATACAGACGGGGCTAGTGTTAAAAAAACACTAGGGGGGTCTCAAAGAAAGACGGGGCCGGTCTTATATTCAGCCCCTAGTGAGACTGAAGGAAGTGAAACTGAATATAGTGAAACTGAAGGGAGTGATTTCCTTATTGAGGACGAGGAGGAGAGGCAGCTAGTAGATGAGAAACAAGAAGAGAACTTTACTTCAAAAGTTGATGGAGTGACCAAGTATGATCGAGACTATATTTGGGGTTTGGTTCATGACCAGTTAAGACAGACAAGTTTATCTCAGTCGGCTAGTGACTATGCCATGCTCTATTTTAGTGACCGTTATCAGTATGCATTGGAACATATGCGATTTGCTCGGTCAGCGGAAGTAATAGCTGAATACGTATTTAATGGTGTGCTATCAGAGTGGACCAAGCAACTGAGACGACAAGAAGTAAAGGGAGGTGATTAAGTTGATTTGGTGGATACTAGGTGGAATCTATCTGATTTCTATCGTCATTTTGATTTTTGAAATCATCCGTGCACCAGAAATGGATGATCATATATAAGCAAGAGTTTTACAAGTGTAAGGCTCTTTTTTAGTTGGAAAGAGAGGAAAGATGAAATTTTTAGATTTATTTGCTGGGATAGGCGGTTTTAGGCTAGGGATGGAATCACAGGGTCATAAATGCCTGGGCTTCTGTGAAATTGATAAATTCGCCAGAACATCTTATAAAGCCATGTTTAACACAGAAGGGGAAATAGAATACCATGACATTAAAGAGGTCACAGACCATGACTTTAGACAATTTAGAGGGCAAGTGGACATCATCTGCGGGGGATTTCCTTGCCAAGCATTTT
>NZ_POIZ01000011.1 GCF_002960425.1 Streptococcus suis | reverse complement strand
CTTTATACAAACGTACTGCGACCGTTAACCTAGTGACTAAAGAAGTGACTTATGGTGACTGGACCTCAACTGATGATGACTTCGACAAAGTAGACACACCAGCTATTGCAGGTTACACACCAGACAAGGCAAGTGTCGAAGCTGTTCAGGATGTTCCGGCAACTGATCCAGACACTGAAGTTATCGTTAGATATGTGAAGGACGCTCAAAAAGCCACCATCACCTACAAAGATGACAAAGGTAAAACGCTTGGTACTGTCGATGAAGTCACAGGTAAGTCAGGCGAGCCGATTAACTACACCACCACAGCTCGTATTACAGAGCTCACCAACCAAGGTTATGAAGTGGTGACAGA
>NZ_POIZ01000107.1 GCF_002960425.1 Streptococcus suis | reverse complement strand
AGTGATTAAGATTTACGAAGCTGATCCTGTACAAGCTAGTGAAGAGTTAGACCAGTTAGCACGGACAGAGAAAGGAAACCTCAAACAAATTCAGTATAATCCTACGTGGAACTATTTCAAGAACTTAGTCAAAGAGGAATTGACAAGTAAAGAGGGAGCCCGCATTTATGCCAAACGCAAGGTGGATGTCGAACCTGTATTTGGTAGGAT
>NZ_POIZ01000106.1 GCF_002960425.1 Streptococcus suis | reverse complement strand
TGATATACTCCCCTTATAGTGGACAGTGAAAAAACAAAAATTTTCACTAGAAACTATAAAGGGAGTTTTATTATGTCCAAAAGAAGTCCAAAGTCTGTCTCTGAGAAACTAGAAATTGTTTTACTCCACTTGGAAGCTGGGAAATCACTTAGCTGGTTAGCTAGGCACCATGGTGTGTTTAAAGACACCCTATCGAACTGGGTTCGGAAGTACAAAGAAACTGGTATTGAGGGGCTAGAGGAAAGCCGTCGCTGGATGAAGTATAGTAAGGAACTAAAGGAACAAGCTGTTTCCGACTATCTTGATGGTTTGGGAAGTCTCAAAGCTCTGACCAAAAAATATGGAATTTCTGACCCTCGTGTTCTCAGATCATGGATAAAAAGTTATACTAGTGGTAAAGAATTGAAAGCTACTAGTAGAGGAATGAGTCGCATGAAACAAGGACGCAAGACAACATTTGACGAACGGGTTGAGATTGTCAATTTTACCCTTGCCCACGAGAAAGATTACCAAGGGGCTGTTGAGAAGTATGGGGTTTCCTACCAACAGGTCTATTCGTGGGTCAGAAAGTTTGAGAAGGACGGTTCTAACGGCCTCCTCGACCGTCGTGGAAAAGGTTTGGAAAGCAAGCCTAATCTGACTTCGGAAGAAGAGTTACGCCTAAAAATCAAGCAACAGGAAGAACGGATTAAGTATCTTGAAATGGAGAACGGCCTGCTAAAAAAGTTAGAAGAAATCAAGCGACGAAACCAATGGTAAGACTAGGTCGCCACCTGGAATCCTTCCAAGCGATTAAAGAATATGCGGATGAACAGGAAGAGGCTTCTATCAGCCACTTGTGCCGTATTCTAAAGGTATCTCGCTCAGGCTACTATAAGTGGTTACAACATCAGGAAACAGCTTCTGAACAGGAAAATTTAGGATTGATGAATGTCATCAAGGACCTTCATAGCCAACATAATGGTATTCTTGGTTATCGTCGTATGACGCTATTTGTCAATCGCAAGCTTGGAACAAGCTACAACAAGAAACGGATTCGACGATTGATGCACATTTTAGGCATTCGTTCCATTATCAGAAGAGCTAAGGGCTACTGTACCAAGACCAGCTTTGTCAATGTAGAAGACAACATTCTCAATCGTGATTTTACAGCTACTGCCCCCAACCAGAAATGGTGTACAGATGTGACTTTCTTGAAGTACGGTCTCAGTTGTAAGGCCTATTTGAGTGCTATTAAGGACCTCTACGACGGCTCAATTGTCGCTTATGTGGTCGGTCAGTTGAATGATAATGAATTGGTATTAGAAACACTTCGTAAGGCCCGAAAAGTTAATACTGAAGCGACACCATTGATTCACAGCGACCGAGGTTCACAATATACTTCGAAAGATTATTACCGTTTAACGACCAAGTATCAGATGACCCGCTCCATGTCTCGTGTTGGTAAGTGTATTGATAACGCACCAATTGAGAGCTTCTTTGGGCACTTTAAGACGGAGTGCTATGATTTGAAGAAGTATAAGACTTTTGAGGAGCTGGTGTCAGATATTGATGCCTACATCTATTTTTATAATCATCAACGATTTCAAGAACGCAACAACGGCCTTGCCCCTCTTGAAATGAGGAACAAGGCCGTCGCCTAATCTTTTATTATTTCATTGTCCACTTGACAGGGAGCAGTTCA
>NZ_POIZ01000105.1 GCF_002960425.1 Streptococcus suis | reverse complement strand
CGGAGGCGAACAAAGTTCGCTACAAAAAGGTTCGGGGAACCTTTGGAGGTTGGAGATAAGGCGAACAAAGTTCGCTACAAAAAGGTTTGGGGAACCTTTGGAGGTTGGAGATAAGGCGAACAAAGTTCGCTACAAAAAGGTTCGGGGAACCTTTGGAGGTTGGAGATAAGGCGAACAAAGTTCGCTACAAAAAGGTTTGGGGAACCTTTGGAGGTTGGAGATA
>NZ_POIZ01000104.1 GCF_002960425.1 Streptococcus suis | reverse complement strand
AAGATCGTTTTCAACCCAGTCATTCCACACATCTGCAGGTTTTGACAACACTTCATTTGGTCCAGTCGAGCCTCGAAATAGTACCGTTACTTCCAACACTTGGTCTTTGGGCAAATTTGGATCTTTCACAACAGCATAAACCTGTTCACCATTGCCATTCTCATTGTCGAAGTCGAGGGTGACACGACCTACTATGTCATCATATTGTGTAATTACAGCATCTCCCTTACCTAAATTATTGTATTCCGTCATTGCAATCTGAAGATTATCTTCATTAACATATTTTTTTACCATGAACTACTTCCCTAATAAATCTGCCAATTTTGATTTGATAACATAGCTTCCAGACTTAAACTTTCCATCTTCATTTTGTAAAAGGTTAAAATGAAAGCCAAAGTCTTCATCTCCATTTACATAAACTCTTACCATCATTCCTCCCATGGGATTATACTCTAGTGTTTCAGTGTCAATTTCATAAGTTTTTATAATTCCATCAGTCGTTAATGCTTTTGGGTCATTCGCTTTCATGTGTTTTTCGTAAACAGCTCTAGCCTCTTCACTAGTAGCAATAGCGACCATCTCCTCATGTTCCTTGTATTGCATATATCCAATTCCTCCTATTCCAAGTGCTATGGCGACAATAACAACAACTAGTATTTTGACAACTTTTTTCATACTAGACCTCCTTTATGAAATCCTATCAAGTAAGAGCATTTCTTACCTCATAGTATAGCATAAATGCGATGCTTACATATAAAGACGCGCAAACCTAAAAAAAGATCGTTTTCAACCCAGTCATTCCACACATCTGCAGGTTTTGACAACACTTCATTTGGTCCAGTTGAGCCTCGAAAGAGAACCGTTACTTCCGTAAGCTGGTCTTCGGGCAGGTTTGGATCTTTCACAACAGCATAAACCTGTTCACCATTGCCATTCTCATTGTCGAAGTCGAGGGTGACTGTGCCGATCAGATTATCATACTGATCATATAGTTCATAACCTTTTGTAATTCCCGTATCATATTCAGACATTGCTATCTGAAGATTAGGTTCATCTACATATTTAATTTTCCCCATTGGCACTCTCCTCTCTTAACTTTTTAGATAGTTTAGCAGAGATTCCTTTATATGCAGAGTGATAAGCCCCCTCACCATTATCAATCAAATTAAAATCCATATACATCTCAGAATCATTGTTAACTGTTAACTGTACCATCAACCCACCCATAGGATTGTATTTTAAACTGTTCGTGTCAATTTCATAAGATTGAATGACCCCATCTTCTTCAAAGGCATTTGGATCTCTCTTTTTCATGAAATCCTCATAAACCTTTTTCGCCCCCTCACTAGTAGCGATAGCGACCATTTTCTCATGTTCCTTGTGTTGCATATATCCAATTCCTCCTATTCCAATCACGATTACTAACAAAATGCCGATAATAACTTTCATTACTTTTTTCATCCTAGACCTCCTTTATGAAATCCTATCAAGCAAGAAGCTTTCTTACCTCATAGTATACCATAACATAGTAGGTGGTGAAACTGTGTTATGATCCATCCTATTTCTTGTATTACAGAAATACAAAAACAAGAATAGACTCGACTCTATCCTTGTTTGCCAATTCCTTATTTAAACGTCACAATAGTACAGCCTGAGCCACCTGCATTTTGTGGGGCGTAGCCGAACTCCTTGACTTGCTTGTTTCGGCGAAGGTACTTGGTCACCCCTTCTCGGATAACCCCTGTACCGATACCGTGAACAATGTCGACTTGTGCCAGATTGTTGAGAAGGGCTTGGTCGATAAATTCATCCAGCTCCATCATAGCCTCTTCGTAGCGTTTGCCACGGAGATCTAAGCGGGCTTTTGGTCCTCGTACATTGGCACGTTTGACTGTGTGAACCTGGCGTTTCTTAGGCTGCTCTGCCTTTTCCGCCTTGACTAACTCAAACTCATCTTTGGTCAAAGTCATCTTAATCAAGCCAACCTGAGCCTCCCAACGCCCATCCTTAAGCTGATTGGTCAAGGTGCCGCGTTGTCCATAGGCTGTAACGATAATGTCATCGCCCACCTTGGCCTCCCGCTGGATTTTGGCTTTTTTCAAGACTTTATTCTTAGACAGATCCACCACTTCAGGCGCCAACTTTTTCAGCTCTGCCTTGGCTTCAATAATCTGGTGGGGCTTAAGACTGGCTGCAGCATGGAGATTTTTGAGAATATCCTCGCTTTCTGCCAATGCCATATCTACAATTTCCTTGGCTTCCAAACGTGCCTTGTTGAGCTCATTTTCCCGCTCACGATTGAGTTCATCATAGAGTTTGCGAAGGGCTCGATTCATCTTGTAGTTTTCTTGCTCCACATCACGAATCTTGTCTAGGCGGCGACGGCTTTCAACCGTTTGGTTTTCCAGTTTCTCAATAATGCGGTTCACATCGCTATCTGTATCCGTCCATGACTGGGCTGATTGGATAATAATATCAGACAGACCTAGACGTCGGGCGATTTCAAAGGCATTGGAGCGACCAGGAACACCCTGCATAAACTTATAGGTCGGGCGTAGACTGTTGGTATCAAATTCCATACTGGCATTTTCAATACCAGAGGTTTCTATCCCGTAGGCCTTGAGCTCAGGATAGTGGGTGGTTGCCATGGTCTTGATCCCCCGCAGACGAAGGTCATCCAAAATAGCCATTGCCAAAGACGCACCCTCCTGCGGATCGGTCCCAGCTCCCAACTCATCAAAGAGAATGAGGCAATCCTGATCCGCCTCCGCTAAAATCTGTACCGTGTGGGTCATGTGACTGGAGAAGGTTGATAAACTCTGCTCGATGGACTGTTCGTCACCAATATCTGCAAAGATTTCCTTGAAAATAGCCACCCGACTGCCCTTGTCTGCCAAGATAGGTAAACCAGACTGAGCCATCAGATGGGTCAATCCCAAGGTCTTGAGCATGATGGTCTTACCACCCGTGTTGGGACCTGTAATCACGATAGCCGTCAACTGGCTACCGAAATAAAGATCGTTGGGTACTGGCTCAGCAATCAAGGGATGGCGGACATTGAGCAGGGCAATATCCTGCTTATCCGATAGCTTAGGAACCACAGCCTTGTAATCTCTTGCAAAAAGATGCTTGGCACGGACAAAATCCAAATGCCCAATGACCCAGGCATTGTTACGGATAATACCACTATGAGGCCGCAACATGTCGGACAACTCTTGCAAAATCCGACTGATTTCATGCCGTTCTTCTGCACGCAAATGACTAATATCCTCATTCAGGGTCACCACTGCCCGCGGTTCAATATACACAGTCGAGCCAGAGGCAGAAATGTCATGGACAACCCCTGCAATCTTATTGCGATAGGTATTTTTAACAGGAAGAACATTTCGCCCATTACGACTTGCCAAAATGCTATCGGACAGCATATCCCCCTTGTTCTTCAAAATATCCTGCATGACCTGACGAACCTGGTCTTCAGCCTCTCGGATCTTTCTTCGAATGCGGGCTAGTTTTTCAGAGGCAAAATCCTCTACAAAACCTGCATCATTGATAGACTGTAACGAGCCTTGTAAATGGGGAAAGAGTTCAATTTTCTCAAAGAGTTTATCCAGCTGGCTCAGGCTGACATTTTCCAGATTGCCATAAAAATCCAAGAGGGACTTAGATACTTCCAGAACCTTTTTAACTGCTAGCAGTTCCGAGATATTTAGGTCTGTATCCAATTCCAAACGGCGCATGGCTGGATTGATATCACTGGTGGCTGCTAGACTAAAATAAGGGTTCTCTACAAAGATTTGTCCCATATCTGTCAATTCATCAAAGGCCTGCTGGATGCGGGGGGCTTCCACCATGGGTTCCAACTGCCTTAATTCATCCAAACCCTGTTCCGTCAAGAGATAGGGCTCGATTTTTCCTATAACCTTGTGAAATTCAAGGCTTTCAATAATTTTACTATTCATATATTCCTACTCAAAAAAGGATAAGGTCTCCCTTACCCTGCAATATTACTCAACCAGAGAGATTTTAAAAAACTACTCGTAAACGGTGTGTACTGAATCATAAGATTAGCCAGAAAACTACCATGAAGTTTGTCCTGAATGACCGCCAAGGGTATGGTTGACAACAAGACCAAGACAAGCTGCAAGGACAGGAAGGTCACCAAAACAGAAATGGCACCACTAATCAGGTTGCTCGTTCTTGTATCTGGGTTAAAGCCCTCTAGTAGATGGACAAAAATCCCTACAAAACGTGCCAAGGCATAGACCAGGATATAGACCAAAAGGAAGGCTAGACCTGCATAAAATACCTTGTCCAAATCAAATAGATATTTCTCATCGAAATAATAGGTCGAACTGCCCTGGGTGGCATTCGCAAAAGGCACCCAAAGGTAGAGAAAGCCAGTCCATTTCTTATAGGTCGCTGTTGCAATAACCAGGGCCAGAATACTAGATAGACCATAGAAAGCCTGCAAGACCAAGCCACGACTATAGCCGATATAGAAACTCCAGACCAATATCAGCAGAATGACGAACGAAATCATACCTTCTCCTCAAGTTCATCCAAATCAACCAAAGTGACATTTTTCTTGAGCACTTTTTCTTTCATACTAGCCAATTCTGCCTCCGTCTGCTCAAAAGCAATTTCACGCGTTAATTGGACAGAAAGGGCGTTAATTGCCAACAAGAGAGCCAAGGTTTCAGGGTCAGCCGTCGGCATCTTATCTTTCAGGGCTTGGTATTTTTCCTTCGCAACACGCTCAATCTCTTCCATGAAAAGATTATCATGCTCTGTCGTTACTGTTAATTGTTTCTCACCAAATGTAAATTTATATCGATTTAAGTTTGCCATAAAACACCTCGTTTACCATTATACAATAAAATAGATGATTTTGCTAATCCATACCCTACAAAGAATGCTTTCTACGCGCAAAATCTACAAAACGGAATTTATCGATTTTATGCTTGCTTTCTGTGTATTGGAATTGTCTTGTATCTCCTAGATAGACCCGGGACTTGATAAGAACTAGATAATCGTCCTGACTCTGCATCAAATCACGTTCCTCCCGGCTGGTTGGCTCTACTGTGATTTCCTTTTGCGCATAAGCAATATCCAACCCTAAGGAACCCTCTAAATATTGGTAAATAGACTTCTCCGCAATCTCAATAGTCAAATCAGGGACCAGCTCCACTGCCAGATAGTCTGTGTCCACGACAGAAATCTTCCCATCAATAGAACGTGTACGGACAACCTTCCAAACCTTGCTAAAGGGTTCAAAGCCTGTCAAACTAGCCAGACTACTATTGACCGTCAACATATCCAGACTGACTACCTCTGTCTGACTAGATAATTGCAGGGAAGCAGTCAATTCTTGATAAGAGGTCAATCCAGAAACAGGAAAATTCAAGATTTCTTGTTTCAAGACCATGGAGCCTCTTCCTTGAACCTTCTGGATGAGACCACCCTCTGTCAGCATAGCCAAAGCCTTGCGAACCGTATCCCGACTAACTCCATACATTTCCTGCAGCTGTTGCTCTGTAGGCAAAGACCTTTCTGCCGGATACATATTTGTACGGATTTTCTCTTTCAAATCATTATAGATTTCTTGGTATTTTTTCATCATAAAACCTCATATATTGACTGCTTTCTATCATACAACATCACTATTATAACAAAATTTTAAAAAAATTAAGTAAAAGGGCTTGCATTATTTTTTGAAATCGGATACAATAATAACGCAAATGAGATTTGTCCGTACAAATTTCGTGTATCCGATTTGTTGTGTCCCCCTAAAACATAATAAATCGGAAAACAAGGTCCGTTAGTTTCCCTTTAGTACTAGCTTCGACAGTCGCTATTCTGACTCTTGAAGATTGGAAAGGACACAAACAAGGTGTCCACATACATCCAAGGGACTACAGAGAAACGAATAGACGAAAAAATATGGGAATGGCACTCACCCAATCGTGCCTAGAAGGAAAAATATATGGGAAAATTTGAAAAAGAAGCCAAACAGCTCCTAGATGCTATTGGTGGAAAAGACAATGTCAATGCAGTAACACACTGTGCGACACGGATGCGTTTTGTTCTTGCTGATGACAAGAAGGCAAATGTCAAAGTCATCGAAGACATTCCAGCAGTAAAAGGAACCTTCACCAACGCTGGTCAGTTCCAAGTCATCATCGGTAACGATGTACCAATCTTCTACAATGACTTTACAGCTGTGTCTGGTATCGAAGGCGTATCAAAAGAAGCTGCTAAGTCAGCCGCTAAAAGTAACCAAAATGCCATCCAACGTGTTATGACCATGTTGGCGGAAATCTTCACCCCAATCATCCCCGCGCTTATCGTCGGCGGTTTGATTCTCGGTTTCCGTAACGTCTTGGAAGGCGTTCAGATGGAATGGCTTGGACAAGCCATGAAAGACGGGCAGTTGGTCTTTGACGCTGACGGTAATCCTGTATGGAACACCATCGTTCAGGTTTCACCATTCTGGAATGGCGTCAACCATTTCCTCTGGTTGCCAGGTGAAGCCATCTTCCACTTCTTGCCAGTAGGTATCACTTGGTCTGTATCTCGTAAAATGGGAACGTCACAAATCCTTGGTATCGTTCTCGGTATCTGTTTGGTGTCTCCACAGTTGCTTAACGCATATGCTGTACCAAGTACAGACGCAGCGACAATCGCTAGCGAATGGTCTTGGAACTTCGGTGCATTTAGCATTGCCCGTATCGGTTACCAAGCACAAGTTATCCCAGCCCTCTTGGCAGGTTTGGCCCTTTCTTATCTAGAAATCTTCTGGCGTAAAGTGATTCCAGAAGTGGTATCTATGATTTTCGTACCATTCCTATCACTTCTTCCAGCGATTATCCTGGCTCACACTGTCCTTGGTCCTATTGGTTGGACAATCGGTCAATGGTTGTCAACTATCGTATTGGCTGGTTTGACTGGCCCATTAAAATGGCTCTTCGGTGCTGTATTTGGTGCTCTCTATGCACCGTTCGTTATCACTGGTCTCCACCACATGACAAACGCCATCGATACACAATTGATTGCGGATGCTGGTGGAACTGGTCTCTGGCCAATGATTGCTCTTTCTAACATCGCTCAAGGTTCTGCAGTATTTGCTTACTTCCTCATGAACCGTAAGAATGAAAAAGAGGCACAAATTTCGCTTCCTGCAACGATTTCTGCTTATCTTGGTGTTACTGAACCAGCCCTCTTTGGTGTCAACGTGAAATACGTTTACCCATTTGTAGCTGCTATGATTGGTTCAAGTATCGCCGGCTTACTTTCTGTAACCTTCAACATCCAAGCTGCTTCTATCGGTATCGGTGGTCTTCCAGGTATCTTGTCTATCAAGGCTGAATACTGGGGTGCATTCTTTATGACAATGATTGTTGCGATTGTTGTCCCAATGATTTTGACAGCTGTTTTCAAACGTACAGGTGCATTTTCAAAAAAAGAAGAAACTATTGAAGAAGTTGTAACTCCAGCTGAAACTATCGTTGAAACTGGTTCTACTATCGAATTGATTAGCCCACTTACTGGTCAAGCCAAAGAATTGTCACAAGCTACTGACCCTGTCTTTGCTTCAGGTGTCATGGGACAGGGTGTCCTTATTGATCCAAGCGAAGGTCTCTTGGTTGCTCCAGTTGACGGTGAGGTGTCCGTCCTCTTCCCAACTAGCCATGCTGTCGGTATTACTGCTGCGAACGGAGTTGAGCTCCTTATGCACATCGGTATGGATACTGTTGGATTGGAAGGCAAAGGCTTCACAGCCCATGTCAAACAAGGCGACACCATCAAAGCTGGTGATAAATTGATCAGCTTTGACATCGATGTCATCAAGGCTGCTGGTCTTATTGCGGAAACACCAGTCATCGTGACCAACCAAACTGATTTCAACACAGAGGTTCTTGGAGAGCTTCCTCGTTCAGTAGAACGTGGCCAAGCTATCTTGAAAGCAACAAAAGCATAAAACAAAATAAGTGTAGAGAGTTGGTGACCCCAACTCTTTGCCGTTGATAACATCATTTTTAAGAAAGGAATTGGTAAACATATTATGACCATAGACAAACGCAAAGTCGTCTATCAAATCTACCCCAAATCTTACAAGGACACGACCGGCAACGGTGTCGGTGACCTGCGTGGAATTATTGAAAAACTCCCTTATCTAAAAGAATTAGGCATTGACATGATCTGGCTCAATCCTTTCTACCCAAGTCCTCAGCGAGACAACGGCTATGACATTTCAGACTATACAGCCGTCAATCCTGATTTTGGCACCATGGCTGACTTTGAAGAAATGGTGGCTGTCGGAAAAGAATTGGGTATCGAATTCATGCTGGACATGGTCCTCAACCACTGCTCGACAGACCACGAGTGGTTCCAAAAGGCCCTAGCTGGCGACAAATATTACCAGGATTTCTTTATCCTGCGTGACCAGCCAACTGACTGGGTTTCCAAGTTTGGCGGCAATGCCTGGGCACCCTTTGGCGATACCGGGAAATATTACCTCCACCTCTTTGATGTGACCCAAGCCGACCTCAACTGGCGAAATCCTCATGTTCGTGACGAACTCTTCAAGGTGGTCAACTTCTGGAAAGACAAGGGCGTCAAAGGCTTCCGCTTCGACGTTATCAACTTGATTGGTAAGGATGAGATCCTCGAAGACTACCCAATCAACGACGGCAAGCCTGCCTACACCGACCGCCCAATCACCCATGACTACCTCAAGATGATGAACAAGGCCACTTTTGGAGCAGAAAAAGGCTTCATGACCGTTGGGGAAATGTCTGCCACTACCATTGAAAACTGCATTCTCTACACTGCTCCTGAACGGGAAGAATTGTCTATGGCCTTCAACTTCCACCACTTGAAAGTGGACTACAAGGACGGTCAAAAATGGACTATCATGGACTTTGACTTTGAGGAACTCAAACGCCTCTTCCACACTTGGGGCGAGGAGATGTCAGCTGGAAATGGCTGGAATGCCTTGTTCTACAACAACCATGACCAACCTCGTGCCCTCAACCGCTTTGTTGATGTGGAGAATTTCCGCAATGAAGGAGCAACCATGCTGGCTGCCTCTATCCACCTGTCACGCGGCACGCCTTACATTTACATGGGCGAGGAAATCGGTATGATTGACCCTGACTACGACAGCATGGATGACTACGTGGACGTGGAGTCTATCAATGCCTACCAGATGCTCTTGGACCAGGGGCAGACACCTGAGCAAGCCTTCCAGATTATCCAGGCCAAGTCCCGTGACAATTCCCGCACCCCGATGCAATGGGATGCTTCTGACAATGCAGGCTTCTCAACAGGAACCCCTTGGCTGAAGGCTGGCAAATCCTACCAAACGATTAACGTTGAGCAGGAAAAAACAGGCCCAATCTTTACCTTCTACCAAGAACTCATCCGCCTGCGGAAAGAGCTTCCTCTCATATCAGAAGGGGACTACAAGGCCGCCTACAAGGACAGCCAGAAAGTCTACGCCTTTGAACGCTTGCTAAACGGCGAGAAACTACTGGTCCTCAACAATTTCTTCGCAGAAGAGGTTGAGCTAGACCTTGCAGACGACTTCGCCCACGGCCAAGTCCTCATCAGCAACTACTCTGACAACAAGTTAGGTAAGAAAATCACCCTCAAGCCTTATCAGGCACTGGCGATTTTGGTGAAATAATCACAAAAGAGGCTGGGCAAAAACTAGCCAGTAAATAAAAAACACAGACAGATTGAGCTGCTTCTGATGAAATCCAGCCGTACTGTCTGTGTTTTTCTTTCTGTTTCTATTATCTTGGACTAATTTCTTAGCCAATTTCGTTAGATTCATGCTCATTAGGAGGAAGCCTATCTCGGTTTCAACCACTTTTTGACCTCTGACATGGACTCTGCGCACGCCAAAAACACCCTTCATCCTACCAAATACAGGTTCGACATCCACCTTGCGTTTGGCATAAATGCGGGCTCCCTCTTTACTTGTCAATTCCTCTTTGACTAAGTTCTTGAA
>NZ_POIZ01000103.1 GCF_002960425.1 Streptococcus suis | reverse complement strand
GGTGTTCTTCGTGAATAATTCTTAAACGAGTAGACAACCCCATCTGGTTTTATCCACTGGTCAGAATCTTCTAAGTAAGTCCAGTTTTCAGGATTGGCATCACTCTTCTTATAGCTTTTCTTCTGCTCTTTCTGATATGTTCCGTAGGGAATCAGAGGTGTTTTCTCCAGGTCATCAACGATAAAGCTATAATTTTCTTCACT
>NZ_POIZ01000102.1 GCF_002960425.1 Streptococcus suis | reverse complement strand
GTGACTGTAACAGTTTTAGCTTTCACAACAACAGTGAAGGCTTGGTCGATAGCCTTGTCAGTATCGAAGACTTGTCCACCGTCTTTGGTGAAGTCATCACGAACCACTTCATAACCTTGGTTTGTTAACTCTGTAATACGAGCTGTTGTGCTGTAGTTGATTGGCTCACCTGACTTACCGGTCACTTCATCCACAGCACCTAGCTGTTTACCGGTGTCATCTTGGTATGTGATGGTAGCTTTTTGGGCATCTTTCACATATCTAACGATAACTTCAGTGTCTGGAGCTGTAGCTGCTACATCCACTTCAGCTGCTACACTTGCCTTATCTGGTGTGTAGCCTGCAATAGCTGGTGTGTCTACTTTGTCGAAGTCATCATCAGTTGAGGTCCAGTCACCATAAGTCACTTCTTTAGTCACTAGGTTAACGGTCGCAGTACGTTTGTAGGTCAGCGTTTCAAC
>NZ_POIZ01000101.1 GCF_002960425.1 Streptococcus suis | reverse complement strand
TCGGATACTGAGATAGAGACTGACTCACTAATCGATTCGGATACTGAGATAGAGACTGACTCACTAATCGATTCGGAGACTGAGATAGAGACTGACTCACTAATCGATTCGGAAACGGACGTTGAAACTGAGGCACTGACCGATTCGGAGACGGAAGCCGATACGGACGCACTTAACGACTCGGAAGCGGAAGCCGATACGGACGCACTTAACGACTCGGAAGCGGAAGCCGATACGGACGCACT
>NZ_POIZ01000100.1 GCF_002960425.1 Streptococcus suis | reverse complement strand
TATCCGAATCCAACTGACACTCGGACGCTCAAGCCCTTTCTTCAATCCATCCAAACCTTAGAACTCTTTCAACACATTGTCGCGGATGCAGGTTATGGTAGTGAAGAAAATTACAGCTTTATCCTTGATGATCTGGAGAAAACGCCTCTGATTCCCTACGGAACATATCAGAAAGAGCAGAAGAAAAGCTATAGGAAGAGCGATGCCAATCCTGAAAACTGGACTTACTTGGAAGATTCTGACCAGTGGATAAAGCCAGATGGGGTTGTCTACTCGTTTAAGAATTATTCACGAAGAACGGACAAGTATGGATTTGAGAAAGATATTAAGATTTACGAAGCTGATCCTGTACAAGCTAGTGAAGAGTTAGACCAATTAGCACGGACGGAAAAAGGAAACCTCAAACAAATTCAGTATAATCCTACGTGGAACTATTTCAAGAACTTAGTCAAAGAGGAATTGACAAGTAAAGAGGGAGCCCGCATTTATGCCAAACGCAAGGTGGATGTCGAACCTGTATTTGGTAGGATGAAGGGTGTTTTTGGCGTGCGCAGAGTCCATGTCAGAGGTCAAAAAGTGGTTGAAACTGAGATAGGATTCCTCCTAATGAGCATGAATCTAACGAAATTGGCTAAGAAATTAGTCCAAGAGAGTAGAAACAGAAAGAAAAACACAGATAGTTCGGCTGGATTTCATCAAAATCAGCTCGAATCTATCTGTGTTTTTTATTTACCGGCTAGTTTTTGCCCAGCCTCTTTTTGCAATTTTTTTATAGAATTTATAGAAATTTCTTGTACAAAATAGTATAATATATATAATTAAAGGCTAGTTTATCAATAGTAGGTATCAACTCAAGGAGATTTTTCCTTGATGGTCTTAGACCAGAAGGCTGAAAGAAAGGGGCAGTCTATGTTAAATAGTGATATTCGTGCGAAAGCAAGAGAGATTAGAAGCACAACAGATGGGATGATTTTCTTGTTTATGCCCCCCATTTTGATTTCTTTTCTCTCTACTCTGGTTACATCTTACTTGAAGCTTGCTTATGGCTGGGCTGGTATTCCTATTTTTAACAAAACTGTTGAGGAATTTGGTAGTGTTCGTACCTTTCAAATCCACCTAAGTCCAAGCCTCCTATTTAATCTGGCTATAGAATGCCTGATTGTCACCGCTTGTTTTCAGCTCATACGAGTTGTTCGAAAAGAAGGTTGCCGTCTGACTTTCATGGATTGTTTTAACCGACTGGATGAGAAGAATATCTTCCCGCTGGTTTTAACGGTTGTCATTCGAAGAGCCTTGCTCTTTGTGTGCAGTCTACCGATTTTGATTGGAACCAGCTTGATTACTTGGGCGCTGTTAGATGAGGGAGCTTTAGGAGCTATCTATTTTGGACTACTACCAGACATCGGTGCTTTGTTTCATTCTAGTAGTATGCAATTAGGGCTAGCCTTGCTCATCATAGGTGGCTTAGTGACCAGTTTTATTGGCTATAGTTTTAGTCTGGTCGAATTTCTACTCTATGACCATCTGGAAATTGGAACCTACTCCTCACCTTTGGTCTTATTCAGACAGAGTTGGCAATTGATGAAAGGAAATAGATGGCGTTTGTTTCTGCTAGACCTATCTTTCCTGGGCTGGTTTATCGGTATTTTCATGACTTTGGGATTGCTTGCTTTCCATGTTTATCCATATTATTGGACCTGTAGGGTCTTGTTTTATGAGGCCTTGAAGGCAAAAAATCCTCTTGTCTTTAAAAGTCTTTTCTCAGAAAGTAATCGGTTTATATCATCGTCGGTGGCTTAGCTTTTACTTTAGTAGAGCGAATGGTTGAGTTGATATGTAGAGAGTTGAAAGGAGGGATGATTATGTGGATGAAGGAGAAGATGGCAGAAGCTACCCTGATCCGTGAGGAAACCCAGGGCATGACGGCCGCCTTTTCGCCTGTAGTGGTATTGTCTATTTGTCATCTTGTCGGGGGCTTACTTGCTGCTCTAAGAGGCTTTCTTCTGCTTAGGCAGGATAGCAGTCTGGTTGTAGAACGTTTGGTAGCCCATCTCTCTCTGGCCCTGGTCACTAGCTCGATATTGAATGCTATCATACACATTCTCTTTGGTCTAGCAAGCTTTCAGCTAATGGACTTTCTCAAAGGGCAAGTAGATAAGCTCAGTTTAAAGGGTAGCCTGTCCCTTTCTAGAAAGGAGTGGACAAAACCAGTCTTAATCACCCTGATTTTCCATTACTTGATTGATTTTCTAGCGGGGCTACCGCTGGTCCTAGGCATTGGCCATCTCATCGCCGGCTTGGTTTTACATAGTTTGATGATTTTATCGCCTGGGGCAATGGCAGAGCTGGCACTTTATCATCCAAGTCAACTCTTACAGACAGGGTTCATTCTTCTGGTCCTTGGAAGTCTAATCTATTTCTTTATCCATTATCGCTTCTCCCAGACCGTATTTGTTTTATATGACCAACTAACAGAGGACCGCTACCATCAGTCTAGGGCTGTTTTTCAAGAAAGTCAGCTATTGATGAAGGGAGCTTATTGGAAAGCTTTCTGTTTGGACTTGGCATTTTTTGTCTGGTTTATCAGTGAATGCCTGACCCTCAATGTTCTATCATTCTATGTCAGACCTTACTATCAAATCAGCAGAGCTATTTTTTATCAGGATTTAAAAGAAAGACTGTCAGCTAGTGAATAGCCGACAGTCTTTCTTCATTATTGAGCTGTATTTTTATTTTTAAAGTAGAGGTCGTAAACCAACCAAGCGATGACAAGACCTTGGACGATGAGGCTGATAACGGATCCTTCCACACCGAAAGCACCGCCTGACAACCAGTCTGGGCCAGAGGTTTCTACTGCAATAAAGGCTTGACCAGCCTGGTTACCGCTCACTGGAAAGGCGAAGACATTTCCTTGGAAACAATTCCATGCGGCATGGATACCACCAATCACCCAGAGATTGCCTGTTTTCAACATGACCAGACAGGCCAGAATGGCAAAGAGGGTCAGGTCTAGGATAGGAATGAGGGAGATAGCATTATTTCCCAAGTGGAGAAAGGTGAAGAAGAGGGAAGAAATAAGGATACCGACAGGGATATTGTGCTTGGCAGCTAGGGATGAAAACATCCAGCCCCGTGTGAGTAGTTCTTCGGTCGTTCCCTGAACGGACCAGGCCAAGACCAGAATGAGAAATTCCCCCAGAAAGGCGGGCGAAACATGGAAGCTAGTAAACTGCACGACACCAAAGGCCCACATGAGCAAAACGCAGGCTGTTAACATGGCTGCACCCAATCCCCAACCGTGTAGGAAGTCTTTTAGGGCTCCTTTTTTTATCATGCCCAGTCCAGACCAGGAGCTCTTTTCAAGAAATCTAGCCCAGAGGATAACAGCGAGGCTGATAAAGGCAAAGGAAAATAATTCCAAACTTAGTGATATAAATGGATCGTAGATGTAGTTGAAAAATAAGGTCATTATGACTATATAGCCGATAATTTCCGCTAGAATCATCAAGATAATGCCCACGATAGGCGATAGGATAAAATTGAGGTTAAAGCGTGATTTGGCTTTTTCTGAAATGAATGCTGTTTTCATATTTTTCTCCTAGTTTGTGTTTAGTACTAGTCTATCATATTTTCCTATGGAAAACTAGACAGAATTTTGATAAGCGTGATATAATGATACAAAAGTATAGAAGGAGATACATCATGCATTTACAGGATTGGCTATCAGATTTTCAATTTGGAGAACACCAATTGGTAGGTCCATTTTTTTATGCGACCCCTCTGGCGATCCGATTTGAGATTGGTCCTGCAGTTGAGGCTGAACAGCTACCTAGAAAAGTGTATCTGGATAGGGCTTATGCGCGTGCGGTAGAGCTTTTGGAGCGGGCTAGTTCAGCATACGACTATGTGGTTCTTTCACTGCTTCGTCAGGAAGATAGGGACATCGACACTTACCTTTGGCATTTTACATCGAAATTTAACTTTGACAAGTGTCCTGAGCCGGAACTGATAGAAGTGGAGGACTGGACGGGAGAAGTGCTGGTCTATGAACGCTATCTTCTCCCAGTCGCTGACCAAGATTTGAAAGCTCTCTTGTGGGAGATTATCAAGGCTGACCATGGTGGCTTTAACTACCTTTCTGCTTCTCTTATCTTCCTATCTAGTCGGGACAAGGTTCTGTACCATTGCTATGACGATAGGGGAGTGGATATCGCGGTGGTGGATGATGACAAGCGTCGTCAGCTTTTTACGGACTGCCATGACCTGCTTTTTGATTATGATATGGAGGAGATGGTGAGGAGGATGGATTTTTAAAAACTAATATAAAAATGCCCATGATATACTACGTATACCATGGGTTTGACTTTCAGTCAAACCCTAACAACAACAGTCCTATCACAAAATCAGATTAGGAAACTGAATGGTGTGTTTAGTATAATAACGAGGGTTATTTTTTCATCAAACGCTCCTTTTGTACTAATACAAATGTGTTAGGAAAAGCTAGGAGATCTTATGGCAAAGTTTGATATTATTACAATCGAAGACAAGATTCAGCAGTTATTGGAAGACGGCTTTGACCAAGCTTCTTTTATCTATGAATTCTTGTCTTTTTATGATATTCCAAAATAGGGGTTGATGGTAAAGGAAAAGGAAGGTATTTAGTAATGGAACAGTTGAAAAGGAAATTTAGTTATTGGTCTGAAAAACTACTGGATTTAACGAAAAGAAACAGTCTTTTACATTATAAAAAGAAAAAGGTAGGGGCTCTTCAGTTTGATGACGAATTTGATAGGATGTTTAGGGAAATTCTTGACATGAAGTATGCTATTTCACATTTTCCTAAATCAGCATCGCTTGAGATAGCAGAGGAAGAAAAAGAAGTTGCATTAAATGAACATAAAAGTCGACTCAAGTCGTTAAAATTAATCCGCCAGAATGCCCGTTCGCACTATAATGAGTTTGGATTTCATTCAAGTTATTTAATTTTTGGTTTTTTAAGATGGAAAGAAATTGAGTCTGCTGATGCTTTTTCTTCTCCTTTGTTAATGGTTCCAGTTGAAATTGAAAAGGGAGATAACGAAATTGCTTTCGAAATACTACTAAGGAATGATGAAGCAATTAAATTAAATCCAGTTATTATAAAAAAACTATGGGATGACTTTGGGATTAATTTAAATGAGTTTGCAGAAATTGAATTTAGCCAGGACAACATAAAAGATATTTCGATTCAAGAAATTTTAGAGAAATTGGAAGTACATTTTGATGATCCAGACTGGGCAGTTGAATACCGAATTATGCTGGATAACTTTAATTTTCAAAATTTTGCAATTTACAAAGATCTTGAAAATAACAGAGAACAATTTTTTCAAAATCCACTTATAGCTTTGCTTACAGGCTCGACATCAGAAAAAAATTTAGAAACTATAAAAGGATTCGAAACAGCCGTTGAGGTCTCTCAAGTTCCAACAATAGATAATTTGCAGATATTGGATGCAGACTCAAGTCAGCAAGAGGCCATTATTAAGGCAAGGAGGGGAGATAGTTTTGTTTTGCAAGGTCCCCCAGGCACTGGAAAAAGTCAAACGATTACTAATATTATCGCTGAAGCACTGGGATTAGGGAAGAAAATCTTATTTGTATCAGAGAAGCAAGCTGCATTACAAGTTGTTTATGATAAATTAAAAAAAGCAGGCTTGTCTGATTTTATACTATCACTACATGATATCAAGCAAAGCAAAGAATTGATAAAAAATCAAATTCAAGAAGTAGCTACAAATCATAAGGATGAACTGTTTGTCGATATGCATTTATATGAAAAATTGGAAGCAGAAACTTCAGTTTTGAATGATTATGCAAACTCATTAAACAATGTACTACCAAATGGATTTACTAGATTTGAGTTACATGGTAAGCTTTCCAAAGTCATGGATAAGCAGAGTTACTTTTTTGAAATCCCTGAAGCAATATTGCATTTGGAAAGAACCCAGATAGAAGAATTGCTTGATAGAGTGCAGGGATTTGCAGAATCTTTTACGGCTGATTCCAATGAATTTTGTGATAGCCCTTGGCGATTGCTTCAAGGGGAGTTGGGGTTGGAGAAGAAGGATAAATTGGTTCAGTTGTTAAAAGATATACCTCACATATATGAAGAAAAAATGTTATGTCAAGAAAAGTTAGTAGATTCTCTGCATGATGGCAATTTGAAGGAATACAGTCCAGAACTGTTTCATCATTTGATGGAATTGCAAGCAGGGCAAGGTTCTGTTAACTGGGATTGGATAATATTAGATGTCAATCAAATGAACTCGGAATTGCAAATATTGCAGGAACTAGAATCCACAATTCACTTTCAACATGCAGATTTGGAGCTCTCCAAGCAGTATGTATCCGAACAAAAAGAAATTTTATCTCAGAAATTTGAAAATTCATTTCTGGAAATCCAAGATGTTGAAAGTGTATTGAAAAAGATGAAGTTCAAGTACAATGTATTTTATAGGATTATGTATCCAGAGTACAGGAACCTTCTCACAAAATACAAAGAACATACTAAGGATTTACAGTTAGATTATTCAACACTAGTCAGTGCTTTAGAACAGTTAAAAGATTTGAGAGTGGCGGAAGTTAATTTAAAAGAATTAGATCAGGAGCATCGAGTAACTGAAAAAAATTATTCTTCAAAAAAAGAAGAAATTGTTCAGAAGTTGAATTTGTCTGAAACTGAAATGATTGACTATGATGATTTACAGATATCTTTTGATTGGATTGAAGATTTTCAATGTTTGAAGAAGCAGTATCCACAACTGTCTGATGCATTCTTACTCAAGGTATTTAAAGAAAAAAATATTCAACTGATGGATGTGAAAACAATGTTTGAGTATTGGAAAAGGAGTGATAGTCAATTAGAAAATCTTTCTAATAAACTTGTGGAGATGTTCCCTGGTATTCATTATGAAAGTGATACACTGCTTGAATTTATCCATCAGTTAAATTTGGATGATTATCAAAAATTTATTGATAATAAAAAGTTCAGAGATATTTTAGTCAATAGATTTGAGCTAGAATCCTTTGTTAATTTTTTAGATAACAATGCAATCAGTAAGGCAGAGATTCTCTCAATTTTCCAGAAAAGACTATACAGTGTATTACTAGACAAAAATAGACCCTTGGAATATAGTACTTTTTCAAAACATAGTCATATCAATACTGTCAACCGCTTTAAAGAATTAGATAGACAATCGATGGAGTTGGCAAGGAAACGTGTGTATAATCAGCTGGTATATAATTTACCAAATTTAGATAGTATTGAGTACATTGATGAAGTAAGAATACTCAAGAAAGAATTTAATAAGAAAGCTCGTTTTTTACCAACCAGAAAACTTATTGAGAAACTACCTACACTTTTGCCCAAATTTAAGCCATGTATCATGATGTCTCCCTTAACAGTTTCAACTTATTTTGGAACTAATACAGAGTGGGAATTTGATTTGGTTATTTTTGACGAAGCTTCTCAGGTAAAACCAGAATATGCGATTGGTTCTATTGCAAGAGGAAAGCAGTTGATTGTGGCAGGAGATTCAAAACAAATGCCTCCAACTTCATTCTTTAGTGCTACTAATGTAGACGAAGAGCAATTAGATGATTCACAAGAGGATTTAGTAGAGCTTGAATCTGTTTTAGATGAGTTAGCAGTTGTATTGCCAGAAACGCATTTGGATTGGCATTATCGCAGTAAGGATGAGTCACTTATTACTTTTTCAAACATAAAGTTCTATAACAATCGTCTCTTAACGTTTCCTTCTGAAAATATTGATAAAGAAGATAGTATTCAATTTACTCATGTTCCAGATGGAGTATGGGAATCCAGAAATGGTAATAAGCCTGAAGCAGATAAGGTTTTAGAAAGTATTATTTGGTATGCAGATCATTTTCCAAACAAGAGCTTAGGTGTCGTAGCATTTGGTAAAAGTCAATCGACTCAAATAGAGGAACGTTTGGAGAAATTTTTAGAACAGAACCCCAAATACCATAGTTACTTTGATGAAAATAAATCTGAGCCATTCTTTATCAAAAATTTAGAGAATGTTCAGGGTGATGAACGAGATATCATAATAATCAGTGTTGGTTATGGACGTAGACCGGATGGTAAACTAATTATGAATTTTGGTCCCTTAACCAAATCAGGAGGTGAGAGACGTCTGAATGTAGCAGCGTCGCGGGCAAGGGAAAAGATGCATATTGTTTCCTCAATAAAAGGAAGTGATATTCGAGTTGATGATACCTCTAATGAGAATCGACATATACTAAGAGATTTTTTGGACTACGCTGAACTTGGTAGAGAAGTGCTGGTTGGTTATGACACAAATATAGTTGACCGTGAACTTCATTTTGATTCAGATTTTGAAGAAAATGTATATGACTTTTTAGTTAGAGAAGGTTATACTGTTCATACTCAGGTAGGAGATTCAGGTTATAAAATTGATTTGGCTATTGTCCATCCTAATTCTTCTGGCAGGTATCTATTGGCAATTGAATGTGATGGTAGGGCCTATCATTCATCAAAAACTGCTCGGGATAGGGATAGGCTCCGACAAGAAATCTTAGAGGGAAAAGGCTGGAAATTTTATAGAATTTGGTCGTCAAATTGGCTTTATGATAATAACAATGAAAAAAATTCAATTCGTGATGCAATTCAGGAAGCGATTTCGGAATCTGAAAAGTCTAATAAGTTATCAGATATAGTTACATATGATGAAGAACGTGTACAGACTATTTTAGAATATGAATCTGTAGAATCGAATCAGCTTGAATTGTCAAAATATGCAGTTGTCTTAAATGATTTACATGCTAATGAGGAAGATGAGAAAGATAATAACTCTCATATTGAGGATAATAGTGAAAGAAATAACCTAGATTTGGAAATTCTTAAAGAAAATCATGTTGTTCAAGATTTAGAGTTTTTTTCTTCTCATGAACATGATTTAGAAGGCATTTGCTCAGTTCTACTACAGCATGCAAAAAGATTTAGAGGACAACTTGTTGGTGATTGGCTTCGATATGTGAATGAGCAACATTTTGGTAGAAAAAGATTAACTACTTTTAATGAGAATATTTACAAAAAAGCCTTACTTCATTTGGAAAATACAGGGCGTATTGCCATAAGAGATGGCTATTTAAGTGCAGTTGAAGTGTATGACTACTATCCTACACTCTCTGACTTACATCAACTTGCTACGCTTAGCTCTACCATTTCATCTGAAGAATCTTATTTTGAAAAAATTGCTAAATATTACAAATTACCTAATTATCAAGAAATAGATGTCTATCATTTTAAGACTCCTTCAAAAATTACAGTCATCGCAGATTTACTTATGAAATTAGCCAGATTACATATTGATAAACCGGTAAAAGAGTGGTTCAGAGTGATCAATATCATTGTTTTTGGTAAAAAACGCCTTAGTGAGGGGTATGAAAAGGTATATCGTAGAGCATTGAACAAATTAATTGCTGAAGGCTTGATAGTGGTAGAAGGGGATATATTACGATTAATAAGAGATAGAGAAGTAGAGGTAGAAATAGATTTTCACGAAAATCAAAGAACTGTCGCTCTTGAGAATCGTAATCCAAATCTTGATGAGCATACCTCAAAAATTATGTTTTCAAAAGTTGAAAAAATTGTTAATCTGTTAAAAAAACAAAAAGTTACAGGTTATAGAATTGCTCGAGATACTAAGGGTAAAGCAAGAGAAATGAGTTTGATTGCATTGAAAGATGGTCGTGCTGAAATTGAAAATATTTCATTTCAAACTGCTCGTTCTATAATTGAGTGGTATGATTTGTACTATAAAGATTATCAGTCAGATGAGTGATATAGATTTATGAAAAACATATTTGTTCCAGTTTTACAATAATTTTTTATTCCTATGTCGAAGGAATTAAAGATTAAAGACGATATAGTAGAATGTAATTATAAATGTTTGGCTCTTGAGTTTGATTTCTTCATTGTACGATAAAAAGCGTTCGGGCAGATTGGTAACTGAACCCTTAGATACTATTTCTATGCTAGGAGAAGAAACCGCCCAATATCACACAACAGGCTACATTTATGTTGTCAAATATGCTGGAACAGATAATCGATTTTTAGAATTGGAGAATCTCTACAAGATTGGAGTAGCGACAGACATCAAAAAACGGCTTTCAAATTGCCAAAATGAAGCGACTTACCTGTATGCTCCTATTCATTTAGTAGCCAGTTATGAGATCCAGAATGTTTCTGCTAATAAGGTAGAAAAATATTTACACGACGCTTTTAGCGACAAGCGCGTCCAACTGGAGACTATTTCTCCAACTGGTAAAATAGTTTCCGTTATTGAATGGTTTGTGGTAGAATTAGAACAGATTGAACAAAAAATAAATGAGCTTTTTAAACAACTAAATTTATGATATCTTATCAGCTAAATTAAAGGAGAATATTTATGATGGGAGCATTTCTATTTTTTACATTTGCGATTTGTTATCTGGTGGGCTGTATCGCCATAGCGATTGGTCTCAGACGTAGGAAGTAGGAGGAAAGACAAATGGAAGAACTCTTTATGAAACTCTTTATTTGGTTGTTTATCTTACTCTGGTCCTCACCTGTAATCATTGTCGCATTGGCAGGTGGTTGGGTCATTTTATGCCTATTGTTTGGCAGAAGGAAATAATGATATTGAAGCATTGCAAAAGAATGTAACCTATCGTAAAATGGTAGTATATTTCAGATATACAGGAAGGGGTTGCTATGCCTTACCGTAAATTAACATCAAGAGATCGGTCTTTTATCAAAGGGCAGACGGACCGCTTGCTGAATCAGATGAATAGCAATGCGACCTATTTGGGGACAGTTCAGACCTATGAAGCAGCCAAGGCTAGGGTTAACCAAGCCTATTTGGCAATGGAACTGGAAGACGACCCAGAGAAAAAGGTACGACTGGCAAAATTGGTTGAAACCTATACTGCTCAAGCCCAGGCTATATTGGACGAGTGGGAGGAGAAGAACAGACATGCAGAGAAAGCGGCAAGAAATGTCGAGTTGATCTTGTGGCTGACTGTACTGTTCACCCTTAGCTTTGTTTTTCCAGTCAATATCATTCTAGTCATTCTTTTTGCCTTCTGGTTTTATCGGAATTACCTTCGTTCTAGTAAATCCGACCGAGTGACTAAGACCGCCGCTAATAGCCAATCTTTGACAGAAGAGGAAAGGTTTGAAAACTGGTTGACAGAAAAGATTATCACTCTCAACAAGGACAAGCGGGAGTGGACTGAGGCTATGCTGACAAAATATGACAGCTTAGATGACATAGCAGCAGGTATCGGTGAAATGGATGAGATAGATAAAGTGGCTGGTAAGAACCTTCTACGACGCTATCAGGACATTTTAGCAGATATTGAAAAACTGCCAGATTCTGACCAGAAAACCTATTATTTGGATTTTCATCAGGAGATCATTGCAGACTTAGAAGATATATTCCAACAACTCCATTTTGGATAAGAAAAACCGGTAACAGTACAAGGCTGTTGCCGGTTTTGTTATTCGTCTATGGAAAAGACCAGGACCATGATTTGTATAAAGGTAAAGCCCAGGATGAAGGGCAAGGCAGCCCAGGATACGACTTCAATCATTTCGCTGACGACTAGGCTTGGTCTGGTAAAGATGTCCCATGAATTGAGCCGTGCATAGCGTCCGATGTGAATGGCAAAGCTGGATAGAAAGGAAAGACCACCAATCAGAAACAGCCTGAACCAGTAGGACTTGATAGAGAAGGCAGAGAAAATCAGCCGCAGGCTTTCCACGCCAGTCATGACCCCATAGAAAATACTTGGGACATAGAGCATGAAAAGAATCATGCTTTCCCGTTGCCAGAGGACTGTGTTGGCAAAGTGCATGTGGACGATGTCCGTCACCATGTAAAAGGTGTTGGGGTAGAAAAAGAGCCAGAGGAGGCCAGCAATGATTTTTATGACCTTGGACTTATTGTGGTTGGTGAGGATAGCAAAATCAAGTGCTACCAAAGCCAAAAACATATTCCAAGTCAAGTCAGGTGCTGTGACACCGTAACGCTTTAGACCGGCAGCGATGATAAGGAAAAAAATATGGATAAAAACATTTTTCTTTGTAAACATAATAAACCTCTTTCTGTAGAATATAAAAGCTAGTATATCACATTCAGGTAGAAAAAGGGGACTTGTCATCAAATTGTTAGGACTTGTTTAAGCTTGGATTAAGTATTAGAAAACAAAAAAGAAACAGCTGACCTGTTTCTTTCAACTCATTTATTCATCAACGGCAAAGACCAAGACCATGATTTGTATGAGGGTGAAGCCAAAGATAAAAGGGAAGGTGTCCCAGGACATTGCTGCGACCATATTATTAAGAACAGCAAGGGGGCGCGTGAAAATATCCCAAGAGCGAATATTGGCATAGCGACCGATATAAATAGCATAGCTAGCAAAGAGGGATAGACTACCAATAATCAGCAAACGCAAGCCATAGAATTTGACATTGTAGCTTTTGAAAATAGCTTCTAAACTTTCCACGCCAGCCATAATTCCAAAGAGAATAGCTGGGACATAGAGCATAAAGAGGAGCAAGCTGTTGCTTTCCCAGAGGGCTGTGCTGGTAAATTGGAGATTGACCAGTTCGGTCAAAATGTAGAAGGTATTAGGATAGAAGAAGAGCCAAAATGGTGTGATCAAGAGCTTGCTGGCGGTGTGATTATTTTGTCGGACCAAAATAGCAAAGTCCAAGGCCAACAAGGCCCAGAGCATATTCCACATCAGGCCGGTGTTTTGAACGTCATTTAAGAGCATTCCGACGATGATGATAACAAAAAATAGATGGATTAAGAGATTTTTAGGTGAAAACATAGACAACCCCATTCTTTTTCATAACTTCTTCTAGTATAACATATCTTAGAAGGATTGTGGACGGGAAGTCGCTTTGTTTTTGCACAAAAATATGATAAAATGGGAACATTAGCAAGAAAACTGGAATTGTAGTTGCTATTCGACATCTTATTAGAAAAGAGTTTATCATGTCTTTTATCACAACAATTATCGATGAGCACTTAGCAGATATTTCTGGCTCCCTGTCTTATTTTGATCGGGAGGGAAATGTTCATGGCGTTACGCACGGGAGCAAGACCTCCTATCCATCCTTTGAGGATTACTATCTGGCTATGGGCGCGCGTATTAGTAGCGAAGTACAAAGTAAATATACCAGAAAATTGAGGTTTTGGGCCTTTTGGGAGGCCATACAAAGCCCCTCGATTGCTCTTTCTCTATTCATCGGTCTTATTTCCTTGGTTCTTTTTTTCATTACAAAGGGAGAGGGATGGCCTGAGTGGCTTGTAAATATTGCTATGTTCTTTACGATTTCCCCACTTTTTGGATTTGTATATTACAATTTGTTTTTCAAAACTTGGGCAACAACAAATTTTGAAAATGCCTATTATAGAGAACTAGCTAAGAAACAGTCAACGATTTACACCAAGAAAGTCAAGCATGAAAAAAATTGGCCATTTATCATCGCTGTTGTTGGGCTACTAGCCTTGGGATACTTTGATAGCTGGACTACATCAGTAAAACTATTACTGATGGGGCTGATTCCATTATTATTGAGCATGATTGAGGGAGTCATCCTGATAGTACTTATAAAACTATTTGCTACCTTATTCCCAAAAAAGAAAAAAGAGACTTCTGATGATTTGCAACGTCTATCTCCAGAACTCGATAAGGAGTTAAAAAAGCGTCTCAGGACGATTTACGTAGATTTTCAAAAAGGGAAATATGCCGATGCTTTTAAGAGATTTGACACCTCTCAGAAAAGTTGGAAAGAGTTTCACCAAGAGATTCAAAATTTCCTTAATGACCAAGAACTGACTGCCTTCCATACCATTCCCTTTGAGGAGACGGAAATATCAATTTTAAACGTCACGGCCAGCGATTTTGAGGCTGATTTATTTCTATATGATACTCAGGCGATAGAATTTCCAGAGTTTTATCTTATTTGTAAGGTTAGCTACCAAGTGGATAGGTTACAGGCTATTGAGTTGGTTGAGATAGGCTATTAAAGAAAAGAGTGTATTCTCCATGAAGGTCCTCTGATGCTAGATTAAACGTTGCTGTTTTCGTGTTTCTTTGAAAAAACAGAAAGTTATAGCAATTGAAATCATTTAAGCAGCATTTTCTTAAGATTAGGTAGTTAGTATGATATGGAGGAGCAGTCGTAAAATTTTACACTGTATATTTTAATTTACTCCGATACTTTGTAATTCTCTCACAGTCTTAATCGAATTGGACATGATTTATACATGAAAGGAATAAATTCTAAGGTAAATGTCCTAGATATAAATTTACCTTAACAAATATATCAGAACACTATCCACTCAAGAAATTGGAGTAAAAAGTAGATTGATACATAGGAACTAAAACTTTTAAAGACCAGTTGCTTGGTCTTTTTTCTGACATCAAATTGTGGTATAATTGGTTGGTATCAAAAACGCGTTCCATTAGCGCGGAAAGGAAAAAAACATGACAAAAACACCGTTTTATATCACCACACCGATTTATTATCCGTCTGGAAAACTCCACATTGGTTCGGCCTACACGACCATTGCCTGTGATGTCTTGGCTCGCTACAAGCGTCTTATGGGCCACGAGGTTTTCTATCTGACAGGGCTTGATGAGCACGGGCAGAAGATTGAGGAGAAGGCAAAAGAGGCTGGTTTGACACCGCAAGCCTACGTTGACGGCATGGCGGTTGGCGTGAAAGAACTTTGGAAACTTCTTGATATTTCATATGATAAGTTTATTCGCACAACAGACGATTACCATGAAAAAGTGGTGGCAGATGTTTTTGAAAAATTGCTGGCGCAGGACGACATTTACTTGGGAGAGTATTCTGGTTGGTACTCCGTATCGGACGAGGAATTTTTCACCGAGAGTCAATTAGAAGAGGTCTTCCGA
>NZ_POIZ01000010.1 GCF_002960425.1 Streptococcus suis | reverse complement strand
CCAGAGAATACCTGGCGAGCATAGGCGAACAGGGTCATTTTGAGCAACATGGCTGGATGAAAGGCTGGACGACCAGTATGGGAAGTTTCTTCTAATAGAACGGATAAAGGAATGGTATCCACAAACTGACTAATCAGACGAGCCTCATGCGTTGCAGGTAAATCCCAAGCAAGATTTAATTCCAAACTTAACTGATTTGTGTTATACTGTTTATACATTTTCATGCCTTTCTAGTTGTTTTGTGGTTATTATAATTATAAAGCATGAAATGGAAAACGAGCAAATCCTAATTGGAATTGCTCGTTTTTTTATATGTGAGCGGCTAGTTTTTGCCCAGCCTCTTGTTTCAGTCATTCTGACAATTTCTTATTAACTAGCAAATAATGGCGAACAAGGTAAAGAGTAAGCAAGACCAACAAATAGAAGAAGACCATCTTATTGGGCACTGCAAAACCAACTATTCCACTGTCACGCAGAAGGCTGCTAGTCAGTCCCCCTAAAAAAGTGACTAGCAAAAATCTCTTCCTACTTGGTTTGTGAAAGAAGGGCAGGTACACAATGGGAAGGAGAAACAACTGGAGGAAAAAGAGGCTATAGTCTTTGTCATGGACAAACTGGATCAGGCTTGTCAGCACCAACAGCATACTAGATATACAAAGGGCACTCAATAGATAGCTATCCAATAGACTTCTATCTTCTCGCCATAGGCTATTCATAGAACATTCCTCCTATATCTTATTTCTATAGATATTATAACATTATAGAAAATACTAAACAAATATAATTCTGCTTCCGCCCAGCATTCCCCTGTGCTTAGTTAGCATTTTTATAATCATTCTTATTAGATTAAAATTGTCAGAAAAATCTTTGTTTATCCTAAAAACTATGATATAATGGATTTCAATGTGAGTAAAGGAGGGTGTATGGCTACCATATCAGCCAAGGATTTGGTCGTTTCTTATGGGAAAAAATCAATCCTAGCAGACCTATCGATAGACTTTCCTACTGGAAAAATCACCAGTATTATCGGTGCCAATGGCTGTGGAAAATCCACGCTACTAAAGGCTCTCAGCCGTATTTTACCAGCTGAAAAGGGAGCGGTCTTTTTGGATGGAAAAGACATGCAACAAATTCCGACAAAGGAGATTGCTAAACAGTTGGCCCTACTCCCACAGGTACAGGAAAGTTTGGACGGGATTCGAGTCTATGATTTGGTTTCTTATGGCCGCTTTCCTCACCAGCATGCCTTTGGCAGACTGACGGACCTCGATAGAGAAAAAATTGACTGGGCTTTGAAAGTGACGCAAACCATGGAATTCGCTCAAGTATCTGTCCAATCCCTATCAGGTGGGCAGCGGCAACGGGTTTGGATAGCCATGGCCTTGGCACAAGATACGGATACCATCTTTTTAGATGAGCCGACCACCTATCTGGATATGCAGCATCAACTAGAAGTCTTGCAGTTACTGAGGAAACTCAATCAAGAAAATGGCAAAACTATTGTCATGGTCCTGCATGATATCAACCACGCTGCCCGCTTCTCTGATTGCCTCATTGCCATGAAAGATGGACAGGTCCTTCATAAAGGAAGCATAGATGAGGTTATCACTGTTGAACATCTGCGACAAATCTTTGGTATTGAAGCAGAAATTCTGCCTGCCAGTCACTATGGTTATCCCATTCTAGCCACCTACACTCACACACCATGATAGATAAACATAAAGGAGTTTTTATGAAAAAGTTTCTACTTTCTCTCAGTCTTGTTTTGTCAGTCCTTGTCTTGACTGCCTGCTCTGCTATTTCCCAAAAGGATAGCCAAACAGCCCTTTCAAGCATGCCTACTATCGAGGGAGTTGCCTACTATGGCGACATTCCTGCTCAGCCTAAAAAGGTGGTCAGCCTCAACTTTGCCAACACTGGCTATTTGTTGCAGTTGGGCTTTGATGTGGTCGGTGCGACTTCCTACGACTTGGAAAATCCAGCCTTTGCTGATAAATTAAGCGGTGCTACTGCTGTTACCAGTGAAGATTTGGAAGCCATAGCTGCGCTGGAACCAGACCTTATCGTGACTGGCTCGACAGATGAAAAAATCGAGCAGCTTGCTGAGATTGCTCCTACCATTTCCCTTGAATACGGCAAGCATAGCTATGCTGAAACCCTGACAGTCTTTGGTCAAATTTTTGGACAAGAAGCCGCTGTTGAAGAATGGCAAACCGCTTGGAAGGAGAATGTTGCAAATGCTGCCAAGGAAATAAAAGCTAAGACAGGCGACAACGCAACATTTACCATCATGGGCTATCTTGGTCAAGACCTCTACCTCTTCGGTAATAACTGGGGACGTGGTGGAGAGATTATTTACCAAGAACTAGCTTATACCGCTCCTCAAAAAGTCAAGGATGAAGTCTTCGGTCCAGGTTTCCTTGCTGTGTCACAGGAAGTTTTGCCAGACTACGCAGGGGACTACATTATCTTGGCTGTTGAAGACGAAAGTGTTGCCGCAGGTCTATTGAACAGCGATTTGTGGAAAAACCTTCCAGCTGTTCAAAACAATCGTGTCATCAAGGTAGATAGCAAGGCCTTCTACTTCAACGACCCGATTTCACTTGAGTATCAACTGAACATTCTCAAGGAAGCTATCACAAAATAAGGATTGATTCTCTATGTTTTTGAAACACTTGGAGAGAAAAAATGGGGAAGAGGTTGCAGCTAACTTCAAGGTTAGCCTATCGCCTTCCCCTCTTTTTTTCCTCCTGCTCTTTCTTCTCTTGCTGGGTTCTTACTGGGGATTTCGTTTGGGAGCTATTTCTTACTCTCATGACCAAATCCTCTCCGTCTTAAAAAATCCCTTGCGTCAGTCAAAACTTCAAGATGTTCTAATTGAATTGCGCTTACCTCGGATTTTGGCGGCAGGGCTGGTTGGGGCAAGTCTTGCGACCTCTGGAACTATCATGAAGGCCGTGACGCGTAATCGCTTGGCAGACCCTGGGCTACTGGGAATTCCTGCTGGAGCTGGGCTCTTTCTGATTTTGAAAATGGTCTTCTGGCCCCATTCTTCTGAGCTCCTTAGTATTCTTGCCTGTTTAGTGGGAGCTGCTTGCTCAGCTAGCTTAGTCATCTTTCTCAGCCAAGAAAAAAAGCATTCTAAAGGTCCACTCAGACTGATTTTAGCAGGTGTCATGGTCACTGCTCTCACGCAAGCCTTGGGACAGGGAATAGCTCTATTATATGATTTGTCCAACCACATTGTTGGTCTTGAAGCAGGTAGCCTGACCAACATTAGCTGGAATAGTTTGTACTGGTTAGCCCCTCTTATTTTACTGGGACTGCTGTTGGCGCAAGTATTTGCCCATTCTTTGACCATTCTGAGTTTGGATGATACAGTGGCTACTGCCTTGGGGCAAGACACTCATAAGATGACCATCTTCTTCCTGGCCATCGTTGTACTCTTGTCAGCTTCTTCTGTCGCCTTAGTTGGTTCCCTATCCTTTATCGGACTTATTATCCCCAACCTCTTGACTTCCATGCTTCCAAAAGATTATCGTTATATCTTACCCTTTTCATCCTTGGCTGGAGCTGGTTTTCTAGTCTGGCTGGATTTGATTAGTCGAACCCTCCATCCTCCCTATGAAACTCCCTTGAGCAGTTTGATTAGCTTTGTCGGACTTCCAATCTTTCTCTGGCTCATTCGAAAGGGGGAATATCTAGCATGAAGAAAAAGGATATTCTGCTCTTACTTTTACTCCTTCTGACCGCCCTTTCCTTGCTCTCCCTAATAATAGGCTACAGTAAACTTGGGCTGACAGATTTATTCGCAACCTTAAGCGGACAGGCAAACACAGCGACCCAGTTGATTTTCTGGAAAATCCGCCTGCCACGTCTTTTGGTGTCCATTCTAGCTGGTGGAGCTCTGGCAGTTAGTGGACATTTATTTCAGACATTGACAAGAAATGCCTTGGCAGATTCTGGCATTCTGGGTGTCAATGCGGGGGCAGGGCTCTTGCTGACGCTTGCACTGACATGGAACGTAACTTTTCCACTTTCACAGCCAGTTTTGGCTCTTACAGGTGGATTTCTTGCAACTGGCTTGGTCTATTTACTGGCTTATAAAAAGGGACGAGGGATAGAACCGACGCGACTGGTCCTGACTGGTGTTGGTCTGGCTAGCCTGTTTTCCAGCAGTATGATTAGCCTCATGGTCCGGTTTGACCGCTACAAGTTGGAAAACATTATCGGTTGGTTAACGGGGAGATATGTCGGAGATGACTGGCAAACCATCAGCCTAGTAGGTCCTGCCCTGCTTGTCCTCTGCTTGCTGAGCTTCATCCGTTTCTCAAGACTAAATATTCTGCAATTAGAACCCAGCCTGGGAACTGGGTTAGGTCTAGATCGGCAGAAAGAAAGCCTGATTGTCATTTTCTTAGCAACAAGCCTAGCCAGTCTTAGTTCCCTACTGGTTGGCAATACTGCCTTTGTCGGCCTACTGGCTGGTCATTTGGCCAAACAAGTGGTCGGTAAACAACATCAAGACAGCCTACCCACTGCCTTTCTGATTGGAAGTATCCTGATGGTCCTGGCTGACATGGTCGCCCGTTCCTTCTTGGTCGGTACAGGTATTCCAACTGGTTTGGTGCTTACCATAATTGGTGCGCCCTATCTTCTATTCTTATTAAAACAAGAAGGCTAGATTTCTCCAGCCTTCTTATTATTTTTCTAGGTAAAGTTCAATGTCCTCTTTCAGTTTTAATGGACTAGTCGTTGGTAAATAGCGTTTGACCACGCGCCCCTGTCTGTCGACCAAAAACTTGGTAAAATTCCACTCAATTCGACCTCCTAATACGGTTGATTTTTCTTTCTTGAGATAGCGATAAAGCAGACTAGCTTCTACACCGTTTACAGCCACTTTTGCAAATCGTGGGAAACTTGTTCCATAGTTCAAACTGCAGGTCTGATTGATTTCTTCAGCAGAACCAGGTGCCTGATTTAAAAATTGATTGCAAGGAAAATCCAGTACCACAAAACCTTTGTCTTTATAGCTATCATATAGCTCCTGTAATTCCTTGTATTGAGGAGCCAATCCACAGCCTGTTGCCGTATTGACAATCAATAGAACCTGACCCTGAAAATCCCGCATGGGCTGGTCTGTCCCATCTTGTTTTTGTACTGTAAAATCATAAATGCTCATCATTTCCCCTCCTCTAGTCAAAATAAGTGAATAAATGGTCCAATTCATTGGGACTAAGTTGTCTGTATGCACCTCGTTCCAAATCCCCCAGCTCAAAACCTCCAAAGGAAATCCGCTTGAGATAGGTGACCTTGACACCATAGGCTAAAAACATCTTCTTGACCTGATGAAACTTGCCTTCTGCCAACTTGATGGTCGCTCTGTTATGATCCAAAGAAGCCTCCAAAACAGTCAAATCTGCGGGCTGGCAACGGGTGCCGTCCAAAAAGGTAACACCTGATGCAAAGAATGTCGGGGCATCCTGACCCAAGGGGCCGTTGACCTCCACATAGTAGACCTTATCTACATGGTGACTAGGATGGAGCATGCGGTAGCCGAGTGGACCATTGTTGGTAATGAGGACTAGGCCCTCGGTATCCCTGTCCAGGCGACCGACAGGGTAAAGCCCGTCTGCCCTATCCTCTGGTGAAATCAGGTCGATGACTGTCTGGTGGTCCTTATCAGAAACGGCAGAAACGACACCAGCAGGCTTATGGAGCAGATAATAACGACTAGCTTCCAACTCAACCCTATTACCAGCTACCATGATTTCTTGCAGGCCTGGGTCAACAATCTGACTGAGGCTTTGAGCAACTTGCCCGTTAATCTTGATTTGTTGGGCTTTAAATAATTTTTTTACTTGCTTGCGGGAGCCAATTTTTGCCTTCTCTAAACACTTATCCAATCTCATAGCACTATTCTAGCACAAAACATCTGACTTGACTTTGTTTTAAAATTTTTTATAATGCTAATTAGTGATATATGGATAGAGCTCACCTGATACTCGGGTGATTGCCTAATAATGAAATGGAGAACTTCATGGGACTTTTACAAGATGGCAAATGGGTAGACCAATGGTATGACACCAAGTCAACAGGCGGTAAGTTTGTCCGTACTGTCACACAATTTCGTAACTGGATTACCCCTGATGGACAGGCTGGTCCAACAGGAAACGGCGGTTTCAAGGCAGAATCTGGTCGTTACCACCTCTACATTTCCTTAGCTTGTCCTTGGGCCAGTCGGACCTTGATTACGCGAAAACTGAAAGGGTTGGAAGAACACATTTCGCTTTCTATCGTTCATCCTTTGATGCTAGAAAATGGTTGGACCTTCGCAGACGGTCCTGGTGTCATCAAGGATTCCCTCTTTAACAGCGACTATCTGTATCAGGTATATTTGAAAGCTGATCCACACTATACTGGTCGGGTAACTGTGCCTGTCCTTTGGGACAAAGAAACCAATACCATCGTCAGTAACGAATCTGCTGAAATCATGCGTATGTTCAATACTGCCTTCAACGACATTACAGGCAACTACGATGACTACTATCCAGAACACCTACAAGCCGAGATTGATGCCATGAATGACTTTGTCTATCCAAACATCAACAACGGTGTCTACAAGGCAGGTTTTTCAACCAACCAGAAAGTTTATGAGAAAGAAGTCAAAAATCTCTTTGCTGCCTTGGATAAATTGGAAGAGCATTTGGCGGATAAGGACTATCTGGTGGGCAATCAGTTGACAGAGGCTGATATTCGCCTCTTTACTACCTTAGTGCGGTTTGATCCAGTTTACTTTGGGCATTTTAAATGCAATATCAAGGCCTTGGTTGACTATCCGAATCTATGGAATTACACCAAGCGCCTTTACAATCATGCGGGTATTGCAGAAACGGTGGACTTCGACCATATCAAGCAGCACTACTATGGTAGCCACAAGACCATTAACCCTACAGGTATTGTCCCAGTCGGCCCTGACTTGGACTGGACACTTGAAAACTAAAGACACATATGTTATAATCATTGTGCTTAAAAGTTCAGGAAACTAAGCATAAGGAAAACACCCATGGCGGCAACCATGGGTGTTTTTTTGTGCTTGCTCAAGGCACGCAGGCTAAGTTAATTGTCGCGTTTGTTTTGCCACTTACGGATTAGCCACTCCGCAATAAGTTCTGCAACTACGCTGACTAACAACGGTAACAAAACAAGTTTCAGGAAACTATCTAGCATAAGTTCTCACCTCCCAACTTGCGCTGTTTAGTGATTGCGACTTAGATAGTATACCATAAAACGACAATCTTTGCTATTATAAAAAAGTTGTTATCCACTAAAGAATGAAGAATCGAAAATGAACACAGACATTTTCCACGATTTTTAGAACATCAGTTCCACAAATAACTGGTTTGCCCTCTCACCTTTTCGTATGGTATAATAATTCAGATTTTCAGAAAAAGGAGATTACCATGTCTGACATTAAGGCAAAACGCGTATCCAACTATGAATTGTTTTATGATTTGGTCTTTGTCCTAGCCACTTCTTCTCTGACAGGCTTATTACATGGGGACCACATCGGTTTTAAGGAGATTGTCACCTTTATCATCGCCAATTTGATTATTATGACCTTGTGGATGAATGAAACTATCTATCTCAATAAATATGGCGAACGAGATTTTCTGGATATTTTTACGATTATTCCATCCATGTATCTGATTGGTAACATGTCACTCAACTTCAGCAATGATTTTGAAAAAACAGCTCTGCACTTCAATGCCTTTCTGACCCTGTCATACGTTTTGATTTTCATGCAATATTATCTAAGAGGAAGACGGATTGGCTTTAATGAGGACATCAAGGCAACCTTACAGATGTTAGCCTATTATATTGCTATCTTTGCCGCTGCAACCATTTTAGTCATTTTCAAGCTCTGGACCAATGATGAGAGAATGCTGATTGTCTATATCATTCCCTTCTTGATTCCCTTCTTCTTCCAAAAGAGAATGAGCCATGACCCCATTAACTTTCCACACATGGTGGAACGTTGTCAGCTGATTACCATTATCACCTTCGGTGAAACGGTCATCGCCATCATCAAAAATTATCCGCTACTAGACTTGGCTCTGGAAGGAATTTTACTTTTCTTCGCGATGGCAACCCTCTTCATCTTCTATATTTCCCAAACCTATCTGTCCATCGACCATCACCGCAAGGCAGATGTGAGCGTTCTGCTCTATGCTCACTTGGTGATAGTCCTTGGTTTGAATTTCTTCACAGTAGCAATGGAATTGTTCCCTAGCCATCACAATGAACTGGCCTTGCCCATGCTGGTTGTAGGAAACTTGCTTTTCTACGGAGGCATCCTATCAACTTCCTTCTATAATCAACAAATTCACCAAGTTGGTAGAAAAGGACTGTTCATCTACGGTCTGATTTTAGTGATTGGAAATGTTGCCTTACTGCTAGCTGGACATGCAAACCTACTCATCTTTATTATCCTCAACCTGCTCTCGCACGCCATGGTCGCCTATCATGTCATTCGTTTCCGAAAAGCTCATCAGAGTTTGATGGGGGAAGAGGTGTAAAAAATAAACCACAACGGCAATCTCTATTACTGAGTTGAAACTGTTGTGGTTTTTACTATTATTCAGGCTAATTTACTAGCTGCAGCTTCGTCAATGATGAGGATAACATCATCATGGTTTTGAAGGACACTTGCTGGAACTTCCTCGGTCACAGGACCTTCCACCGTCGCCTTAATGGCGTCAGCTTTTTCCTGACCATAGGCCATAAGAACAATGGTCTTGGCTGCCATAATATTGGCGATGCCCATGGAGATGGCTTGTTTTGGTACATCATCTGGATTGTCAAAGAAGCGAGCGTTGGCTTCGATGGTTGATGGTGCCAAATCCACAACGCGAGCAACTCCGTCAAAGGAAGCCCCTGGCTCATTAAAGCCAATATGACCATTGCGGCCGATACCTAGAATTTGGAAATCAACAGGATGGTCTTCCAAGATGGCATTGTAGCGCACCAACTCCGCATCCAAATCACTAGCCAAACCGTTTGGCAAATGGTTTTCCTTGAATGGTTTAGCGTTAAAAAGATGCTCTTTCATAAAATAGACATAGGACTGGTCACTGTCTTCACCCAAACCAACATACTCATCCAGGTTCACAGATGTCACCTCAGAAAAATCCAGATCACTTTCACGAATCTGCCTATAAAATTCGATTGGGCTGGAACCTGTAGCCAAACCCAGAACCTGCGCGCCATCTGCTAATTTCTGCTTGAGAATATCAAAGGCAATAGCTGCCCCTTCCACCTGATTCTTAACGATATGAACTTTCATTCTTATTTCTCCTTTTTGGTATAGACCGATTTTATAAATCTATTGTATGGTATAGACCAATTTTTGTCAAGCTTCTCACATTATATTTTTAAACAAATGTTAGTATAATAAATTAGAAAATTATTTCTCATTCCTTTTCGTTCGTCAAGACTTAGGGATGCAACTATGGTATAATAAAGGTATGACAACTGTACTTATATACCTATTTTTTCTCGGTATTCTCAACTGCCTAGCAGGCTATCTTATCACCAATTCAAGAACATTGAAAATCGTATTTTACACGATTGGACTTCCCTTGGTCTTGCTTCCATTTGGCCTGCTCTTCTATTTTATTACCATTCTTTCATAAGGAGAACACATGAATACCGCAGATTTTGATTTTGAATTACCAGAGGAGCTGATTGCCCAAGTACCACTTGAAAAACGCGACAGCTCAAAACTACTCATTCTCGACCGCCAGCAGAAAACCATGGTCGATAGCCACTTCGACCACATCATTGACCAGCTAAATCCTGGGGATGCTCTGGTCATGAACAACACGCGTGTGCTCCCTGCCCGCCTCTATGGCTACAAGCCCGAAACCAAGGGTCATGTGGAGCTTTTACTTTTGAAAAATACCCAAGGTGACCAGTGGGAAGTGCTTGCCAAACCAGCAAAACGCCTGAAAGTCGGCACCACAGTTGCCTTTGGTGACGGCAGACTAACCGCCACTATTGTAGAAGAATTAGAACACGGTGGAAGAATTGTGGAATTTACCTATGAAGGTATCTTCCTAGAAGTCTTAGAAAGTCTGGGCGAAATGCCACTTCCGCCTTACATCCATGAAAAATTAGAAGACCGTGAACGTTATCAAACGGTCTATGCCAAGGAAAACGGTTCTGCCGCCGCGCCGACCGCTGGCCTACATTTCACCCAAGAACTACTAGAAAAAATTGAAGCCAAGGGTGTCAAGCTAGTCTATTTGACCCTTCATGTTGGTCTAGGTACCTTCCGACCAGTTTCCGTTGACAATCTTGACGAACATGAAATGCACTCCGAATTCTATAACCTATCCGCCGATGCAGCTCAAACGCTCAATCAGGTCAAGGACCAGGGCGGTCGGATTGTTGCAGTTGGTACCACATCCATTCGCACCCTGGAAACCATCGGAAATAAATTCGATGGTCGCCTAGAAGCTGATTCTGGCTGGACCAATATTTTTATCAAACCTGGTTACCAATTCCGCATCATCGATGCCTTTTCAACCAACTTCCATCTACCAAAATCAACCTTGGTTATGTTGGTATCTGCCTTTGCAGGTCGAGAATTCGTCTTAGATGCGTATAAACACGCTGTTGAAGAAGGCTACCGCTTCTTCAGTTTTGGAGATGCTATGTTTATTCAATAGCGACACTTTCCTTGTCATCGAAAATCAAGTCTAGGCTTTCTAGGCGATTTTCCGTGCACTGCCATCTTGTAGGAGGTTCCTATGAACAAGATTGAAAGTCGGCACCAATTGATTTTGTCCTTGGTGATGGAGAAAAAAATCCATACCCAACAAGAATTGCAAGAACTCCTAAATCTAAACGGCGTATCCGTTACCCAGTCCACCCTCTCCCGCGACATTAAGATGCTCAATTTGGTTAAGGTCAATGAGGATGATTCTTCTCATTATGTCATCAACCCCATCGCTCCAAGTCGCTGGGAAAAACGGCTGCGGCTCTATATGGAAGATGCCTTGGTCATGCTCAAACCTGTTCAGCACCAGGTCATTTTGAAAGCCTTACCTGGTTTGGCCAATTCCTTCGGCTCTATTTTGGATGCCATGGAAATCCCTGAAATCATTGCGACAGTTTGCGGTGATGATGTCTGCTTGATTATCTGCGAGGATAATGAAAGTGCCCTCTCTTGTTTCGAATATTTGAAGCAATATGCACCACCTTTCTTCTTTAGCAAGGCATAATAGTAGCTCGCGCTTACAAGGACTTAAAAAGAGGCTGGGCAAAAACTAGCCGGTAAATAAAAAACACAGATAGATTCGAGCTGATTTTGATGAAATCCAGCCGAACTGTCTGTGTTTTTCTTTCTGTTTCTACTCTCTTGGACTAATTTCTTAGCCAATTTCGTTAGATTCATGCTCATTAGGAGGAATCCTATCTCAGTTTCAACCACCTTTTGACCTCTGACATGGACTCTGCGCACGCCAAAAACACCCTTCATCCTACCAAATACAGGTTCGACATCCACCTTGCGTTTGGCATAAATGCGGGCTCCCTCTTTACTTGTCAATTCCTCTTTGACTAAGTTCTTGAAATAGTTCCACGTAGGATTATACTGAATTTGTTTGAGGTTTCCTTTCTCTGTCCGTGCTAACTGGTCTAACTCTTCACTAGCTTGTACAGGATCAGCTTCGTAAATCTTAATATCTCTCTCAAATCCATTCTT
>NZ_POIZ01000001.1 GCF_002960425.1 Streptococcus suis | reverse complement strand
TTTTCCATCTCTTCCGTCTTATCCACATAAATATCCGCAATTTTCTGGTAATCCAGCATTTCTTCCGTACCGAAAACTAGTTTTTCCACACCTAGCCTGTGTAAAATGCTGATTGCTCCCTTTGCAAAATGGTCAGCCGACTGGACCGACACCAAAAAGGGCATCTCAACAACAAGATCTGCCCCATGTTCCAATGCCATCTGAGCCCGTGTCCACTTATCCACAATGGCTGGCTCACCCCGTTGCATAAAATTGCCAGACATAACCACGATTTTCAAACCTTCTGCCTGGTCCAGCAGGTATTTATGTCCTGTATGAAAAGGGTTGTATTCTGCAATAATCCCTGAAATCATGCCTTGACCGCCTTGAAAAACCACCGCTGACTGGTTTCTGTCGGAGCCTCATCTTCAAAATCCGCAAAGACTTCCACAGAGGCAAAACCAGCTTGTTTCAACAATTCCACATAGGCTTCAATTGGATAGGTCCGCTCTTCATGAACTTCATCCCGACGGATAAATCGCTCCTCTTGACTGTCCTCATCTTTGACAAAGAAGGTCAATTCATGAACAATGGAATACTCATACTCCCCTTCATAGGTGTCCCAGACAAAGGCAAAATCCTCGTAGTTTTCATGGTAGCTATAACCTGCAAAGACCTCCTCCATTTGATAAATGGAGTGAACGTCAAAAAGGAAAGTACCACCTGAATTGAGAACAGAGTGAACTCCTTCAAAGACTCGCAAAACGGCTTCTTGGTCCGACATATAGCACAGACTATCCGAGTAACAGGTCACCGCATCGAACTCTCCAACGCCTTCCAGAGCCATCATATCTGCTTGGGCCAGTTCCATCATGACACCAGCAGCTTCTGCTTTTTTCTGGGCCAATTCCAACATTTCATAGGACAGGTCAAGCCCTGTCACTTCAAAGCCCTTTTGAGCAAAACGCACAGCCTGTATCCCTGTTCCACAGGCCAATTCTAAAATTGTCTTGGTGTCTTGTGGCAAGTTCCGCAAGCTAAAATCTGTCCATTTATCATACAAGCTGTCATCCATAATTTCATCATAGACCGCCGCAAAGGTTTCATAAGTTGCCATAGTTTCCCATTTTCCCTTTCATAAAAAGGGAGCAGGAAAGAACTCCTCAAATCAAAAGAGTTCGTATTCCTGCCCCCGCACAGTTGATTAGGTCAGATTTGGAGTGGGAAGCACGAACTGCTGTGATTTGCTTTGCAAATCCTATCTCCAACCTTAAACAGTCCCCCGGACTGTTTAAGCCAATCAACAACTGCGCTAAGATGTTGACTCAAGTTTCGAATAGTGCACCCAAATCAAAATCTGTTTTCATATTTTTTCAAAAAGTCTATCATTTCTAATTACATAATAGTGAACTCTCTTTGGACACTTTCGAATTTTATGGTGACCAGCTGAAACAGTTCCCCAAACTGTTTCACTCCCACCCCGCATAGCTCCAAAGGTTTGGGGAACCTTTGGAGGTCGGAGATAGAGCGAACAGAGTTCGCTACAAAACAGTCAGAGTAGTGACTGTTGGAGGTTGGAAATGAAGCGAACTCGTTCGCATCAGCCGTATAGGTCAGATTTGGAGTGGGAAGCACGAACTGCTGTGATTTGCTTTGCAAATCCTATCTCCAACCTTAAACAGTCCCCCGGACTGTTTAAGCCAATCAACAACTGCGCTGAGATGTTGACTTAAGTTTCAAATAGTGCACCCAAATCAAAATCTATCTTCATATTTTTTCAAGAAGTTCATCACTTCTAATCACATAACATAATAGTAAGCTCATCTTGGTCGCTTTCGAGTTTTTAGGTGACCAGCTGAAACAGTTCCCCGAACTGTTTCACTACTTCTCTTCTAAAAGTTCTGCGACTTCCAGGAAGCTACCTTCGTGCCATAATTTTTCAAGGTTGTAGAGGTCACGCATTTCTTCTGAGAAGATATGAACGACTACGCCTCCAAGGTCCAATAGGACCCAGCCACCGTTACTATCGCCTTCTACACGGCTACCCTTGATCCCAACTTCCGCTACCTTTTCACGAATGTTTTCCGCAATAGCCTCCAACTGGCGACTGTTCATGGAACTGGCAATCACAAAGTAGTCTGTCAGGCTAGTCACGCCTTGAACATCAATTACAACAAGGTCCTCAGCTCGCTTGTCATCGGCAGCCTGGGCCACAACTTTTACTAAATCTAGTTCTTTCATCTTATCCTCTAATTATATTTTCTAATGTATCCACCTGGGCAAAATTCCATGACCAGATGTTTTGGTAGTGGTCAATCAAGTCTTTGGCATCCAATTTGCCTGAATAACCTGTCGTCGTTCCATCCTGAATCACAGCTACCTTGTAACCTAGTTCAAAGGCTACTTTAATCGTCGTGTCAATGCAAAAATTGGTCGCCATCCCCATGATGATGAGCTGCTCAATTCCCTTTTCCTGCAAATAAGCATGAAGCCCTGTTTCCTTGAAGGCACTATTAAAGGTCTTATCGAAAATCTTCTCACTAGCTAAGGGTGCAACAATTGAGTGAATCTCCCAGTCAGCAGTCCCCTTGACCAATTCCTGATCATGATGTCGGACATGGATGACTTCTAGCCCCGCTTGACGGGCTTGAGCAAGACTATCTTGCCAAAGAGCCAGTCGTTCTTCAATTGCATAGGGTTGCTCCTCCACAGGCATACTCTGAATGTCAATGACTAACAATGCAGATTTCATAGCTTAACACCGGGCGTTTCCAAACGCAGGAAGAAAATGTCCCTCATAATAGGTTGAATCATTGGATGTCTCCTTATTTTCTAGCTTCATCTAGTATACCAAAAAAAGCCTAGTTCTCACTAGACTTCTTTCGTTTATTCTTTGCAATAAATCGCAATAGCTTGACTGACAAAGGCTGCTGTGCCTGGTCCACCTGCTCGGTCAATGTTGGCTGAAAATCGCTCGTCCTCAACATACATAAGACCTAGATTTTGCAAGATTTCCTTGGTGCAGGTGTAGAAATTTTCCGTGATATAGGCCTGCAAGTTGGCTACCTGAGCCTGCACATCTGGATGACTGACTTCTAAGCTCTGCATTTTTCCAAAAACCTCAAAAATAGCCTGCATCTCTTGGGCAAACACCCGGTCCTTACTGGCATCGTATTTCTCTTCAAATTCCGCAAAGGCTGAGGTATTCCCCCAACGCTCCTTGGCCTCCGCCTTGTAGGCTTCTAGTTGACTGCTGTCAAATGCGTGAAAATCCATGACTTCTCCTCCTTTTTCTGTGAGCAATCTGGCGTGATTGATGATGCGGTCCAGCCGTTCCCTTTTGAGCTCTAAAAGGCTGATATGGTCCCGCAAGACCTGTTGACGATTGACTTCCGTCACGTCCAGAAGCTGCTGAATTTCTTTGAGAGGAAAATCCAATTCACGAAATAAGAGAATTTCCTGCAGACGAGCCAAATTCTCCTGATTATAGTAGCGATAACCATTTTCTGCCACAAATGCTGGTTTGAGCAAACCAATCTGGTCATAGTGGTGCAAGGTCCTCACCGTCAATCCTGTCAACCGACTGACCTGCTTAACCGTCCAATTTTCGTTCATAGAAATCTCCTCTCTATGCCCAGTATAAGGGATAACGTAAGGTGAGAGTCAAGAATTTTATCAAAAAACTTTTACATCTTACTCCACCCTCACCGGCACGCGCCCGTAGGTCTGCTCTGCTATTGCGTTAGCGCCCAGTTGATAGACTGCATCGGCTTGCTGGGTCAGGCTGTCCCAGGGCTCTTTTCCGATCCGCGTCACCAGGTCCACCTGCTCCTTGACGGTCTTGAGATAGGCCTGGCCTCGAGCCGAAAAGCCTAGGATATGGACCGCTTCTGGCAAGGGAGTTTCCACCGCATTGACCAGGATGTAGGTCAGCACCCGCCGCACCCGCGCCTTGGTGTAGCGCTTGGTCGCAACAGCATCCACCAACTCCTCCACGGTCGCTACGCTCCCAATAGCAGAGCGGATACGACTGGCTAGTTCT